>JBBDIB010000037.1:0-22440 GCA_040880665.1 Planctomycetota bacterium | reverse complement strand
CCGCAACCGGCTCACCGCTTGGGCTTCCTGCCCCGGGGCTTGCGCGCCTTCGGCACCTTCATGCCCTGGGTCTCGAGGTACGCCGCGACGTTTTCGTGCGCATCCGCCAACGAGCGCTTGAGCGCAATGTCCTGCTCCTCTTCCGCAACGCTCAAGCCCTTGTTGAGGGCCCGCACGATGAGAATCGCCTGCTGAGCCGCAGGCGAGTCCTTGAGCGCCTTCGCTTGTTCGCGCTGTTTCAGATTCTCGATCTGTCGTTGCAGCGCCTCGATCCGTTCGGCGGGGCTGCGGTGCACTCGCGTGCTGGTTGTCTTTGCTTTCTTAGCCATGGTGTCCTTGGGTGATCCTCCCAGTTCAGGGAAACTACTCCCAGGGATGGGCCATTCCCAAGCCTAGGGCCCGCGAAGTTCGAGGATCAGGCCGATTTGGACGGCCTGCCGTCCCATCCGCGCCGCAGCCACGGCTCGCGCCACGTTTGTTCGGGTTGCGTAATGGATGCCCCTTATGTCCCTACCTCGTTCGTAGCTCAGCGCCGCCAGTGGGACAGACTTCCCGGCGTGATCCCCCAACACCGACCGCTCCCTGTCGCAGCCGCCCTGTTCGTGCTCCTCCTGATGGGCTGTCGCGCCAGCGGGAACCACCCGTTGCCCGTCCCCGCCGCGCCGCGCCTGGACCCCGTCCACGATCCCGTCGCGTCGCAGCAGGGCGAGCCCCCCACGCTTGTTTCGCTGCTGCTCGAACAAGGCGTGCTGACGGCGGAACAGGCTGCGGCGCTGGCGGCGGTCCCCCCGGAGCGCGGCCCATCGGTGCGGGTGGGGCCCGGCGGCTTCCGGGTCGCATCGCGGGACGGTTCGACCAGCATTCGGATCGGCGGCCGGCTCCAAGCGGACGCGAACTGGCACCTGCGCGATACGGCGCTGGACGAAGCGTTGATCGAAGACGGCACGGAAGTGCGGCGCGCACGATTCGAGTTGAAGGGCACGCTGCCCCATGACTTCCTGTGGGTGGCCGAGTTGGACTTCGCGAACAACGAGGCCGCCGTCAAGGACTTCTGGATGGGCTGGCAGCGCCCGGGGGCGCCGCTCTGGGCTCTTGGACACCAGAAGGTGCCCTACAGCCTCGCGGTGGAGATGAGCTCCAACGACCTTCCGTTCGCCGAGCGCGGCGTCGACAACTTCTTGATCATCCCGTTCGTCGACCGCGCGATCGGCGTGCGTGGCCAGCACAACAGCGAGCATCTGTTCGCGGCGGCCAGCGTCTTCGGGAACAGCGTCTCACCCACGAACGACGACGACGACGGTTGGGGAGTCGCGGCGCGGTTCGTCACCGCGCCGATCCTCGAGGATCGGCGCGTCCTGCACCTCGGACTGCGCAGCGCCTTCCGGCAGCCGTCGGATGGCAGCGAGAGCGTACGCATCCGTGACGAGTCGACGAACATGTCGAACTTCCGCGTGCTCGATACCGGCGTCATCGACGCGGTCGACGGCACGTTGTTGTACGGCGCCGAGTTCACGCTGGCCCACGGGCCGTTCTCGATCGGCGGCGAGTACAACGTGGCCTCGATCGATCGCGCCGGCGAAGACTTCGACTTCACGAGTTGGCACGTCGCGGGCACGTACAGCCTGACGGGCGAGTCGCACGCGAGCGCGTACAGAATCGGCGCGGGCGAGTTCAAGCGCCTGGTCGCCGCTCCGGAATCGCGCTGTGGGGCGTGGGAGTTGGCGGCGCGACTCGCGAACCTCGACCTGAACGACGGCGGCTTGTCGGCGGGGGAGGAGGATGCGCTCACGCTCGGCCTGGTCTGGTACGCGACGCGTAACGTGCGCTTCCTGCTCAACTGGACGAGGCTGATCGATACGAACGGAGGCAGTGCGGAGACGCGAGACGCCGAAGGTCTCGACATCTTTACGTTCCGCGGCCAGCTCAACTTCTGAGCGACCGTGACGGCGCGTGCGCCGGGCTTCGACCCGGCGGAACGGCCATCGCCGGTGGCCGCGGGAAGGAGTTGGCAAAAGCTCCGGGTTGCACCTCGGGAGCGCAGGCCCTAGGTTCGGGGCTAGCCGACGCCCGCAACGCGTTGCGCCCGGCGCGTCGGGGACCGGAGCTTCCAGGACCGATGGATCGGAGCTGCGTTGGAACCTGGAGGTCAGTTGGAGCCTGGTGGTCAGAGGCCGCGCCAGCAGCCGACGCCGCCCGCTGCGGGCCCGACCCCAGCGCGACCCGCGCGGCCCTTGCGCCCCGGCTCGACATCGCGCGTCGCTTGCGACGCGTCCGACGCAGGCTCGGTTCCTGGCCGCCCGCCCGCGTCGACCACTCGCCCCCTCGAACGAACGGAGATCCTTCCATCAACAAGCCAACTTCGACCGACGCGCTGCACGAGCCTTCCACCGACCCCCAGTACGCGACCCAGGACCGCGGGGGGACGATCGCCCTCCTCGGCTACTGCATCGAGTCCATCGAGGCCGCCCAGCGGCTCGGTTACGATTTCGTCGTCGTCGTCCCGCCCGGGTACGAAGTCGGCTTGGAGGCCGAAGGCATTCGCGCGCTCAGTTGGGACTTCGAGCGCATCAACGATCGCTCGCATCACCTGGCGCGCGACCTGAAGGCGATGGAAGTGCGCTTGGCCGTACCGCTCTACGAGGAGACGGTCGAGTGGTCGGGCGCGCTGAACGCGAACTTCTTCGACGATCCGCGCCTCTTCAACCGCGCCTGGCTCTTCCGCGACAAGGCGATGATGAAGCGCAAGGCGCAGATGAGCGGCATTCGCGTCGGCGTGTTCGAGGAGGTCGACTCGCGCGTCGGCGTCCGGCGCTTCTTCGAGCGCGTGAACACGGCGGCTGGCGTGCTGGACGGCGACGTGTCGTTCCCGATCCACATGAAGCCGACGTCGGCCGCCGGCAGCGTGGGGCATCGCATGATCCGTGGGCTCGAGGATCTCGACACGATCCCGGACACCGACTTCCCCTGCATGGTCGAGAGTCACCTCGACGGGCAGGAGTTCTCGTGCGAGGTCTTCGTCCACGACGGGAAGATCCGCTTCCTCAACATCAACGAGTACATCCACCTGGGCTTCTCGCAGCTCTTGCCCCCGACGCCGAAGCTCGAGGCCATGCGCCCGATGATTCGGACGGCCGTGGAAGAGCTGATCGACGCGTTCGGCATCCAGCACGGACTCTTGCACCCCGAGTACTTCATCGACTCGAAGGGACGCTTGAACTTCGGCGAGGTCGCCAATCGCATCCCGGGCGGGCACATCTTCGAACTGATCCAACGCGCCTACGGGTTCGACCCGTTCGCGGGCCAGATCCTGTGCAGCGACCCCTCGACCACCGAGGAGGAGTTGGCTGCGTTCTTCCCCGACGAGGTGGAGGGCAAGCGCGGACACGCGGGCAACCTGTTGGTCTATCCGCGCCAGTCCTACGTGACCGAGCTCTCGATCCCCGAGGAGCTCACCGCCGAGCCCTACTTCGTCAAGCACAGCTTGTTCGAGCCCGTGCATCAGAAGGTTGCGGCGCGCACCGGCTTCGGCAACCACTACGGCAAGATCGACTTCTTCGGCGAGGATCCCGAGCGGCTGCGCTCGGTTCTCGAGCGCTTCGAAGACGTCGACTACTACGTCTAAGGCTCGCCATGCTTCATTCCGGATCCGCGACGAGCCGCAGCGAGCGACTCGCCGCCGAACTCGACCATGCCCTCGACGAACTTCACGCCGCACCGGCGTTCGCGAAGAGTCGTCATCAAGAGCGGTTGTTCGCCACCGCGTCCGACTTGATGGACCTCGACGAAGGCGTGGAGGCGCTGCTCGTACGTGCTCCACGCTTCGAGGCAGCCGGCGTGTTCCATGGCGGGCCGTGGGAGAACCCTTCGCGCCTGATCCCGACTTTGGTCGGCGCCAGCCTCAAGGGTGAGGGCGTCTACCCGACGGTCGAGGCCCTGTCGTTGCTGCGTCTCGTGGCGCTGGCCGAAGGGGACGCGACCAACGAGTCGATGACTCCGGCCGACGCCGTGGAGTTCCTGGGTGAAACCAGCGTCCGCTGTCTCGAGTTTCTTGGTGACTCCGCGACCGAGGACCAGCGTAAGCGCAAGAAGCTGTACGCGCGGGCGCGCCGCCTGTTCGAGCGCATCGCCGACGTCGTGCCGCCGGAGCGTTTGCTGGGCCGCGTCGTCGAGGAGATCGCGTTGCTGACGGCGCAGCGTCCGATCGAGACCGGCGGTATCGAGGCCTTGATCGAGCGCGCCGTCGAGCTGCAGGGCCGCACCGCGGAGACCGACGAGCGCCTCGATCGGTTCGTCGCGGCGCTGGGCCCGGCGACGCCGTTGAGCCGTAAGTCGAAGGACCCGATCGACTACCGGCGTCGGTTGCTGAAGCTCGACGTCGACGCGCTCATCGAAGAGTCGCGCGGCTTCCGCGAGCTGCTGCAGTCGACAGGTCTCGCCAGCCCGTACCACGCGGTGCTGTTGCGCCGCATCGCGGTGAAGGACGCCGGTCGCGTCGGCGAGGCGCTCGCCGCGCACGAGGGCGGCGTGGCCGAGTCGCGCCGCTCGGCAGAGCTGGTCGGACTGCTCGTTGCTCAAGCCATCGCGCCCGCGACGCGCTACGCGATGCGCGGCCTCGCGAACACGCTCGATCGCGGGCTCCTCTCGCGGCAAGAGGTCGCCGGCGGCTTGCGCAAGATCGCGGACCTCTCGATTCGTCCCGACATCGGGCTGGCGCTGCTCGAGCCGTACTCCGAGTCCTCGGGTCTGACCGCGAACTCCGTGCTCCTCGCCGGTTGTCTCGGCGTGCTCGGTCAACCGCTGGGCGTCGGGCAGGGCAACAACCCGACCTGCCAGAGCGCGCGGGGCATCAGTCTGTGGAGCAAGCACGCCCCGGGCGAGTTGCTCTCGATGGTGGCGAGCGTGGCACGCGACGGCTTTCTCGAGCTGTCGTTCGAGGGCGCGCCGATCCGTTCCGACCTCTTGGGGTTGGGCGTCGCCAAGGAAGGCGTCGATCTACACCTCGACCCGGTTTCCCAAGTGCTCGTTCCGCACCTCGATCGCATCTACAACCACATGATGTCGATGGCGGGCCTGCGCGGGGAGGACGGTCACCGTTGGGTCAACCCGGCGCTGTACGGGCGTTGGATCGCGACCGGATTCGCGTCGGCGTTCGAGCTTGGAACCGGATCGGTCCTGCGTCACGGTTCGTTCGTCCGGCGCTTCTTCGCGACCCACCACCCCGAGCACAACGAAGGTCACGAGCTCCTCTATCCAAACCCCGTCGGCATTATGGTGACCGACGTGCACGGACGCTTGCTCGGTCGACACGCCGTCTCGATCCAACGCATCGCGCTCGATCCGAACACCGAGGAGGGCGACGCCACGCGCGTCTACTTCTACAACCCGAACAACGAAGGCCGACAGGACTGGGGCTTCGGTGTGCGCCCGACCGTCGCCGGCCATGGTGAGGAGCCCGGCGAGTCGTCGTTGCCGTTCGACCAGTTCGCATCCAGGCTCTACGCCTTCCACTTCGATCCGCACGAGCAGGGCGATGCGTTCGCCGTTCCAGCCGACGTCGTCGAAGCCGTCACCCAAGCCGCCGCACGGTCTTGGGGGCAAGCACTTTTGGGCTTCGCCTGATCGATGGCCAGGCACTCCTCGCGAATCGAGCTGAGCCAGTCCGCCCTGCGCAACAATTTGGCCTTCGTGCGCGAACGCGTGGGCCCGCATCCGACGATCTCGCTGGTCGTCAAGGCCAACGCGTACGGGCACGGGATTCAAGAAATCGTCCCGATGGCGCGCCGCGCCGGCGTGACGCATTTCGCTGCGGCCTCGGGGCACGAGGCGCAGGAAGCGATCGACGCCGGGCTCGACGGCGCGCGCGTGATGGTCATGGGTATTCTCACGAACGCCGACCTGCCCTGGGCGATCGAGAACGACGTCGAGTTCTTCGTCTTCGAGCTGTCGCGCCTCGAGTACGCGGCCGAGATCGCGCGCGACGTCGGGCGGCCGGCGCGCATCCACCTCGAGGTCGAGACCGGCGGCAACCGCACCGGCTTGCCGGAGGCCGAGCTACCCAAAGCGGCGCGCATCATTCGCAAGCACGCCGACCGCTTCCACCTCGTTGGCATCTGCACGCACCTTGCGGGCGCGGAGTCACTGGCGACGCGCTTTCGCATCGATCGCCAGTTGAGCGCGTTCCAGCGGGTGCGCGCCTTCGCGGCGAAGCGTCGGCTGCAGCCAGAATTCTTCCACGTCGCCAGTTCCGCCGCCGCGCTGGCCCTGCCGGAGCGCACGGCCTTCGACCTCGTGCGCGTCGGCGTCTCGGCCTACGGCCTCTGGCCCAGCCCCGACGTCTACAACCTGCACCTCAAGCGCACGGGCAAGTCGCGCGACAACCCGCTCTCGCGTGTGCTCTCGTGGAAGACCGAGATCCTGCACGTCAAGTCGATCGAAAAGGACTCGTTCGTCGGCTACGGCACCAGCTACCAAGCCGCGCGCCACATGCGCATCGCCGTCCTACCGCTCGGCTACGCCAACGGCTACCCACGCGAGATGTCGAACAAGGGCCACGTCCTGGTCCGCGGTCACAAGGCGCCCATCGTCGGCCTGGTCAACATGAACCTCTTCATGGTCGACGTGACGAAGATCCCCGGCGTGAGCACCGGCGACGTCGTCGTCCTGGTCGGCCGCCAACGTAACAACGTCATCTCCATCGCCTCCTTCTCGGAATTCTCCTCCGCCCTCAACACCGAATTCCTCTGCCGCCTCCCCGCCGCCATCCCCCGCTCCGCCGTCCGCTGACGCGATACGGAGTCTGACCCCCTTTCGTCGCTCCGCGATACGGAGTCTGACCCCCTTTCGTCGCTCGACCGCGAGAAAGTGCCCGACGACCGGAGAAAGCGCGATACGGAGTCCGCGATACGGAGTCAGACACCACTTCGTCGCTCGACCGCGAGAAAGTGCCCGACGACCGGTAACCATTTCGCTGCCGGCCCGTCTCCCTGGCGATGGCCCGCCGACCCCGGATCGACGCGCCCGGTTGCTGGCACCACGTCGGCAACCGGGCGATCGCCAAGCGACCGTATTTCGAATCCCGCTCAGATCAGCGGGCCTTTCTCGCGCTGCTCGCAAAGCAGGTGCGCGCCGGGCGGTTCGAGGTCCACGCGTACTGCTTGATGACGACGCACTTCCATCTCCTCGTGCGCAGCCCGATCGGCGAGCTCTCCGAGGCGATGCGGCGCCTGCAGTCGGCCTACGCTCGGCACTTCAACCGGCGGCAGAAGCGCGACGGGCCGCTGATCCGCGGTCGCTTCTTCTCGAAGCGCGTCGAGACCGACAGCTACCGCGGCGCGGTCGTCCGCTATATCGACGCCAATCCGGTCCGCGCTCGCATGGTCGCAACCGCGGCCGAGTACGAGTTCGGCAGCGCGCGCGCGTACCTCGGCGATCGCCGACCCCGGTGGCTCCGGACGGACTGGGTGGAGCGCCGGGCACTCGATCTGGCGGACGAGAGCAGGTCTGGGCGCAGCGCTTATCTCCACGCGTTCGGAACTCCGCCGGGCCGGTCCGTCGAGGCCGTGATCGACCTCGTCGAGGCGCGCCTTCGATCGGTGCCGTCCATCGACCCTATCGACGACCTGATCGGCAAGACGCCGGCGCAGGTCCGCACCTGGCTCGCTCGCAAGGCGCTGCTCGCGGATGGACACCGGATCGGAATGCCCGTGTGCGGCCAACGGACGGTGTTGCTGGAGATCGCCGATGCAGTGGAGCGCGGCGGCGATCGGGTCCTCCGCCGCGGTGGAGTCACCTGGAGCGGCAGCGAGGTGATGCGCGTCGGCCTGCTGCGCGACCTCGCAGCCCTCACCATCGCCCGCATCGGGCACGCGGTGGGTCTGAAGTGGGCCGCTACCAAGCGCCGGCTCGAGCTGCACCGCGAACACCTCGAGGGCGACGCGGAGTACGCCGCGTGGGTCGCGCGTGTGGCGAAGGACGCGATCGACCGCGCCGGGTAACGGCGACCTGGATCCTGGGGCCCTCGTGCGGCACGTGCGGCACTTCTTCGCCGTCGGGCGACGAAGTGGTGTCTGACTCCGTATCAGGAGCGTTCGTAGAGCCAGACGAACGGCATGCGCTTGCGTCCCGGCACGAGTGCTTCGAGCTGTGCTTCGAGCTCGGTCCGGTTCTTCACGGCGGCGTCGTACTCTTTGGCAAAGCGCGCGACGATTGCGGCGGAAGCCTCGAAGTAAGGATCGGTGTTCCTTTCCAAGCCTTCGGTCGCGGCGATGATCGCGATGTTGCGGCGACGTTGAACGTCGTCAAAACTCGTCACGGCGACTTCGACCGCGGCGCGCAGTTCGGTGACTCGCTCGTGTTCCTCCTCGGACAGCTCGCGACCCTTTGGCTGCCAAACGGAGTAGCCGCCGACCAACAGGTCGAGGTCTCCGTCGCCGTCCCAGTCGGTGACGGTCGGGTAGAGACCGTTGTCGGGTCTCGTCGGCTCGTTCGCGATCGTCGAGCTCGGTTCGATCAACGCGATCAACGCTCCGAAGCGCTGATCGCCGCGGGAACCTTCGTTGAGCGACAGATAGACGCCGCCGCCCTCGGCTTCCCCGTTGGCACCGCCGAAGCTGCCCGTCACCAGGTCCAGGTCGCCATCCCCGTCCCAGTCGACCAGCACGGGCGCGGTCATCTTCTTCGGCAAGGCGAAGGCTGCATCGCCGGCCGACACCGCGATGTTCTTGCCCGTATAGAGCGGCTTCGCGTCCGTTCCCTCGTTCATCTGTCGGTACAGATGCCCGTTCTCGTAGCTGCCGAGCAACAGGTCACGATCACCGTCGTCGTCCCAGTCGAACGCGAGCGCCGAGATGAGTCGTTCCTGCTCGAACTCGTCCGTGCCCAGCGCACGACCGTCGACGACGTGCTGCCTCAGGTCGTGATCCCAGTAGTAGCTGAGGATCACGCGCTCGCCGTGCCGGTCCGTCAAGTGCTCCGGCTCGGCGAAGCCCCCTGCACCACCGAACGCTACGTGCGGCGAACCGTCGAAGGTCGCCGTCAGATAGTCGACATGTCCGTCACGGTCGAGGTCCACGAACTGTGAACCCATACCGATGCATCACCAGTTGCCGAAGTCGAGCAGCTCGCCCGCTCTCGTCTTCGCCTCTGCTTCGGTCGCGAGCGCGCCATCTGCGGCCCGTTCCGCGATCGTCACGTGTCCGCGCAAATCGCCGACCAGCACGTCCTTTCGCCCGTCACCGTTCCAGTCGTGAACGGCGGGCGACGGATACATCCGCTTCTCGCCGAGGAAAACGTCCCCGGCCATCAATCGCACCGGCGCGGCGAAGCGGGCGGGCTCAGCGGCAACTCGCGCGTCGTCGGTGTCATTCACGTCGGCGTGATTCACGTCGATGAAGGACAGCGCGAGCGCCTGGCTCACGGTCAGTGCAAGGAAGGGAAGCGTTGCGTGCATCAGCATGAGGCCCTCGGTACAGGAGTGAAGGAGCGGAGCGACGGTACCGCGGCCGCCCGTATGGAGCAAGGCGGCACGGCGGCGCTAAACTCTACCGGTATGCGCAGTCTGCTCACTTGGATCGCTTGGGTCCTGCTCGCCTTCGCCGCCACCTTGCCCGGCGCGGTGTCGCCGCCGGGCGAGTGGTACGCCGCGCTCTCCAAGCCGGACTGGACCCCTGCTGGTTGGGTCTTCCCGGTGGTGTGGGCGACGCTCTACGTCTGCATGGGCACGGCAGCATGGTTGGTGCAGCGAGCGGGGAGTGCACAGCATCCCGCACGCGGTCCGCTGGCGCTCTTCTTCGTGCAGCTCGCGCTGAACGCCGCGTGGACGCCGATCTTCTTCGGGCTGCACGCGATCTTCCCGGCGCTCGTCGTGATCGTCGTCCTATGGGTCGCGATCCTCGCGACCCTGCTCGCCTTCCGGCGCGTGAGCACGCCGGCCGCCTGGTTGTTCGCGCCGTACTTGGCGTGGGTGTCGGTAGCGCTGGTGCTCAACTTCCAGATCTGGCGCCTGAACGAGTGAAGGCAATGAGGTGCAAAAGCACCGGGCATGTACATCGCTTCGATCGCCGAGCGTGGAGACAAGTGACCAGCAGCCGCCTGGCACGTAGCTTCGGAAGTCCCTCACCCAAGCCTCACGTCGACTCGCCGAAAAGGGGTATGCTAGCCTCGACCATGAGCCAGGATCAACGAAATGGATGACGACGATTGGGACAATTGGGATGTTGAGTGGATTCCATGCCATCAGTGCGGAAAAATGATGCATTGCGATGCCTCAGAATGCATTTTTTGCGGATTTTCCACCACGTCACCTCCTCGCAGGTCGCCAGGCCCTCGCATCCAAACAACCCCTCGCATGCCGCACAGGTACGAGTTGATCCTCGGCGGAATCTTCTTGGCCCTGTTCACCGCCGTCATGGTGTGGATCGAACTGGGCTGCTAGTCCGCCAGTCCAATACGCAATACGGAGTCAGACCCCACTTCGTCGCTCGACCGCGAGAAAGTGCCCGACGTACGGCAACCACCTCGGTCCAGCCCGTCTCCCTGGCATGGCACGCGGACCCAGAAGCGACGCACGCTGGCGCGTCGGCAACCGGCCGGTCGCCAAGCGACCGTAGTTTGAAGCCCGCTCAGGCCAACGGGCCTTCCTCGCGCTGTCTGCGGGGCAGGTGCGCCGCCGGCGCCGATTCCAACGCGACTCCTGCGAGGCCGTCCACCGGCGTCACGAGCCTCGCGCTTCGCCACGTCCCCGCGAGCCAGACGACGACCAGCACCACCGCTATGGCCAGCATCAGCGCGAGGGCTGCGAGCACCGCCCCGTTCCGCTTCATCGCCGTGCGACTTCCATCGGGGCCACACTACCGGAGATACGGAGTCAGACCCCACTTCGTCGCTCGACCGCGAGAAAGTGCCCGATGGGCGAGGGCATCAAAATACGGAGTCAGACCCAACTTCGTCCGTCCAGAAACAGCGTGCCGCCGTCGGCGTGACGGAAGAGTCCGTCCTTCGCCTTGCCTCCGAATCGACGCGCCCGGTTGCTGGCACCGCGTTGGCAACCAGGCGCTCGCCAAGCGACCGTAGTTCGAATCCCGCTCAGGCGAGCGGGCCTGTCTCGCGCTGCTCCGGAGGCCGGTGGGTGCTCGAGGTCTCCTGGATGCGGGGACCCTCGTGCGGCACTACTTCGCGGTCGGGCGACGAAGTGGGGTCTGACTCCGTATCGCGGGCTGACTCCGTATCGCGGACTCCGTATCGCGGAGTCACTCTCGCCGCGGCGCGTCGCGGGGACGGAAGGTCGACTTGTCGATGTCGTGTTGCTTCAGCTTGCGGAGCAGGGTTCGGCGGTGGATGCCGGCGAGGGTGGCGGCTTCGCCGATGCGGCCGTGGGTGTAGCGGAGGGCGGCTTCGACGTAGCGGCGTTCGATTTGGTCGGAGGCGGCGCGCAGGGTTTCGGATAGGGGTTGGGAGAGGTCGACGGTCAGGGGCTGGGGGTCGGTGGTGGGGGGCGCTTCCTCGTCTTGGCGGCCGCGGTAGGTTTGCATCATCTCGTCGAAGTGCTCGGGGATGAGCCGTTCGCCGGGGTGTGTGATGACCAGGCGCTCGACGAAGTTTTCGAGTTCGCGCACGTTGCCGGGCCACTCGTAGGCGCAGACGCGTTCGAGGAACTCTTCGCCGATCTCGGGGCGGCGGACGTAGTAGTCCTCGGAGAGTTGATGCGTGAAGCGGCCGAGCAGGAAGATGATGTCTTCGGGACGCTCGCGGAGGGGAGGGAGGATCAGGCGGATGACGTCGAGTCGATAGAAGAGGTCTTCGCGGAAGCGCTGCTGTTCGATCTCGAGTTCGAGGGGCGCGCTGGTGGCCGCGATCACGCGCACGTCGATCGGGATCTCGTCGTGACCGCCGAGGGGGCGGACGGTGCTCTCTTGCAGTGTTCTGAGGAGTCGGTTCTGCGCGCTGAGGGGGACGTTGCCGATCTCGTCCAGGAACAGCGTGCCGCCGTCGGCGTGACGGAAGAGTCCGTCCTTGGCCTTGCCGGCGCCCGTGAACGCGCCGGCGGTGTGGCCGAAGAGTTCCGAGTCGATCAGGGTGTCCGGGACGGCGCCGCAGTTGAGCGGGACGAAAGGCCCCTTGCGACCCGAGCGCGAGTGGATCGCGCGCGCGATCAGCTCCTTGCCCGTGCCGGTCTCGCCCAGGATCAGTACGGAGGCGTCGGTGCCGGCCGTGCGGACGCAGGTCTCGAAGATGTTCCACATCTTCTGGCTGCGGCTGATCAATCCTTCGAAGCGCCAGGTGCCGCCGCGGCGATCCTCTTCCAGGAGGCGCGGCAAGAGGGTTTGGTCGTCGAGGATCTCGTGCAAGCGTTGGTTGATCTCGGCTTGGGTGGCCGAGCCGAGGAAGACGTCGCGCGCACCCGCCAGCAGCGCGGCGCGAACGTGGCTGGCCTGGCCGCGGGGGGCGTGGACGACGACGTCGGTTAGCGGCAGTTCGCGGCGCAGCGTCTTGATGGTCTCGGCGATCGCGGTCTCGTCGCGCTCCTCCTGCTCGACGAAGGCGACGCGGGGCTGCAACTTGCGACCGCTCGTGAGCAACTCGTCCAGGCGCTCGAAGCGCTCGATGCGAAACCCTGGATCGACCTCGAGCACACCGAGGTCCGGTGCGTCGCCGAGCACGGCGAGGCGCACCACATCGTCGCGCGCACTGGTTTCGGTGGGGGACACGGGTGTCCCTAGTGTGGGCTCTTGGGACTCCTGTGTCCCGGGATACGGGGTGCAAATGTCTCAGCTCGATGCGATATCGTGCTCGGCGGGGCCCATGTCGGTCGGCACGCGCTTTGAGTATGAGGGGTGAGCGCGCCAGTCGGCGCCTCCACCGCTCCCTTGCTGCTTTGATCCAGTGATTCAGAACCATCTCTCTTCGCCCAGTGGCGCGCCGCGCGCCGCGACCCGCCGCCACACCTCGCATGCGACCGTCGGTCTCTACGGCGCGAGCGGAACGACCGGGGTCGAGCTGGCGCGTTTGCTCACGTTGCACCCCGAGGTCGAAATCGCGTTCGCGACGTCGCGCTCCGAGCGTGGCCGGACGCTCGACGAGATCGACCCCAGCGCGCCGTGCGTCGAGTTGAGCCATCCCGATGACGTCGATGCCGGCAGCGTCGACATCGTGCTGCTGGCGGTTCCGCACGGAACCGCCGGAGTGCTGGCGGAGCAATGTCTCGCCACGGGCTCGCGCGTCATCGACGTCTCGGGCGACCACCGCTTGATCGAGGCTCGCAACCACGACGAAGTCTACGGAACTCCGCGCTCGCACGACCTGGCTCGCGAAGCGGCCTATGGCCTGCCCGAACTCGGCCGCGAGGCGATCCGCGCCGCGCGCCTGGTCGCGAACCCCGGCTGCTACGCGACCGCTTCGATCCTGCCGCTCGCGCCGCTCGCGACCGCGGGCTTCCTCGACGATCTGGTCGTCATCGATGCGAAGTCGGGCGTTTCGGGCGCCGGCCGTACGCCGACCGCGACCACACACTTCTGCTCTGCAGCGAACGACGTGCAGCCCTACAAGGTCGGTCGCGTTCACCGCCACGTCGCTGAGATCGAGCAGGCGCTCCGACTGCACGACGTCGAGCAGGCCGAGCACCAGGTCGTCTTCAACCCGCACTTGGTGCCGATCGAGCGTGGCATCCAAGCGACCGCCGTCGTTCGAACGGGCGACGCCGCCCTCGTGCGCGCGACGCTGGAAGACGCCTACCGCGGTGAAGAGTTCGTGCGCGTCCTCCCGGCAGGCCGCTGCGCCCGCATCCGCGGCGTCGCCTACACGAACCGCGCCGAGATCGCCGTGACCGCCGTCCCCGGTGTCGAAGCCACGGTCGTGACGGTCGCGATCGACAACCTGCTTAAAGGAGCAGCGGGGCAGGCCGTGCAGAACCTGAACCTGATGGCCGGCTTCCCCGAGAACACCGGGCTTCTGCGCTGAAGCGCGGTTCGACCAAGATGAAGACACAAGATCCAGAACGCTCGACCACCGTCCTCAAGATTGGCGGTGCGAACCTCGAGCGCCCCGCGTACCTCGAGCACTTGGCGCAACACGTCAAGACCATGCACGACCGTGGCGAACGCCTCGTCGTCGTCCACGGTGGTGGCGCCGAGATCGGGACGCTGCACGACAGTTTGAAAGTGCCGTTCCGCAAGATCGATGGGCTGCGCGTGACCTCCGAGCGCAG
The DNA here is from genome assembly GCA_040880665.1 of Planctomycetota bacterium. Classification (GTDB taxonomy): domain Bacteria; phylum Planctomycetota; class UBA1135; order UBA1135; genus JBBDIB01. Next base: position 8,240 of record JBBDIB010000037.1, on the reverse strand, counting down.
CATGGAGTTGACCATGCAAGTCCTCTCTGGCTCGGTCAACAAGCGCCTCGTCGCGACGTTCGCAAGCGTGGGCCTGCCCGCGTTGGGCCTCTCGGGGATCGACCTCGGGTTGCTGCGCGCCGACCTCTTGGACGAGAAGCTCTACGGACGCGTGGGCAACGTGCAGGCGGTCGACAGCGAGCGCTTGAACTGGCTGCTCGACGCGGGCCTGGTCGTCGTGCTGGCGCCCGTCTCCCTGGGTCCGGACGGGCGTCCCGTCAACGTGAACGCGGACACGGCGGCGCACTCCGTTGCGACGGCGCTCGCCGCGAACAGCCTCGACTTCGTCAGCGACATCCCCGGCGTGCGCACGCGGGCCGACGCGACGCACGTCGCCGATCGCCTGCGCATCGCCGAAGTGCGCAGCTTGGCCGCCGACCCGACGGTCGTCCACGGCGGCATGCGACCCAAGCTGCGCGCGGCCATTGCCGCCGTCGAAGGTGGCGTGGGACGCGTGCGCATCGGATCCTTGTCGGGAATGGGCCAGAACCAAGCCACGGAGATCGTCGCGTGATGACACCCTCGAACACGACCACGAAGCCCGAGCGCGGCCTGACGGCGGCGCTCGCACCGACCTACCGTCGCCCCGAGACGCTGTTCGTCGCCGGGCGTGGCGCCTGGCTCGAAGACGACCAGGGGCAGCGTTTCCTCGACATGACCAGCGGTATCGCCGTCAACGCGTTGGGCCACGGCGCGTCCGAGATCGCCGAGGTCTTGCGCGAGGGCGCCGACGGCTTGATCCATGTCTCGAACCTCTATCACACGCTGCCGGCGATCGAACTCGCCGAAGCGCTGGTTGCGCGCTCGTTCGCGACGCAGGTGTTCTTCGCGAACTCCGGCTCGGAAGCCAACGAGGGCGCGATCAAGTTCGCGCGCCTCGCCGCGGGAGACGACCGGCGCGAGGTTGTGCACTTCGGCGGCTCGTTCCACGGACGCACGTTCGCGTCGCTCGCCGCGACCGATCGCCCCGACTACAAGCAGCCGTTCGAGCCCTTGCCGCCGGGCTTTCGTCGAGCCGAGTGGAACGACGCGAGCGCGCTCGAAGCGATCGATCGCCGCACCGCGCTCGTGATGCTCGAGCCGATCCAGGGCGAAGCCGGCATCCGCGTGCCCTCGACGGAGTGGGTGCGCGCCGTGCGTGCTCGCTGCGACGAGGTCGGCGCGCTGCTCCTCTTCGACGAGGTGCAATGCGGACTCGGGCGCACGGGCAAGCTCTTTGCCTACCAAGGCCTGGGCGTCGAACCCGACCTCTTGACGCTGGCGAAGCCCCTCGCCGGTGGTTTGCCGATGGGGGCTATCCTCTTGGGCGAGAAGCTCGCGAACACCGTTCGCCCGGGCTGCCACGGGACGACCTTCGGCGGCGGTCCACTGGTGGCGAAGGTCGCGCTGCGCGTCTTGACGACGATCGATCGGCCCGCGTTCCTCGCCGCGGTCGATGAGCGCGGTCAGCACTTCCAGGCGGCCCTGGGCGAGCTCGCGGGGGTGACCGAGGTGCGCGGGCGCGGCCTGATGATCGGCGCCGTCGTCCCGAACGTCGCCGACGTCGTCGCTGCGGCCTTCGACGAGCGCTTGCTGGTCGTGCCGGCCGGCAAGGAAGTGGTGCGGTTCTTGCCGCCCTTGAACGTGACCGAGGAAGAGATCGACGAAGCCGCGACCCGGTTCCAGCGTGCTTTGGCACGCACTGCAACAACGACACGATGAGAACCCTCGAAACACCCGCCCTGACAGTTGCGCCCGAGATGGCGCGGCCCGAAGACGTCGCGCGCATCGCCCAGCTCTTGGAACATGGCGCGCCCGAGACGATCGTGCTCAGCCTCGAAGAGATCGAGGAGCGCCTCGACCGCTTCCTCGTCCTGCGCACGCCGTCGGGCACGGTCGTCGCGGCAGCGGCGCTGCATCCGATCGACGAGAACAGTACCGAGCTGCGCAGCGTCGCCGTGGACCCGGATTGGCGCGGGCACGGGCTCGGTCGACGCATCGTGCGCTACGCGCTCGCGTGCGTCGTCGGCGCGGATCGCGAGCTGTTCTGCTACACCTTCCGCCCGGGCTTCTTCCGGAGCGTGGGCTTCCACGACACGGCTTCTTCGAGTCTGCCGGAGCGCGGCGATCGACCGTCGGAACTCGACGGCCGTCCGCGCCGAACGATGAGCGCGACCGCCGATTCGATGAGCCCCTCGACCTGGGACGACGAATGACAGAGTGGCTCGCGGACGGAGATCTCCTCTCCGTTCCCGGTTGGCGCGGCGCGGCGGTCCGCACCGGCGTCAAGCCCAGCGGCGGGCTCGATCTGGCGCTCGTCGTCGCCGACGAACCGCGCGTCGCGGCGGGCGTGTTCACGCGCAACGCACTGCCCGCGGCGCCCGTCGGCGTGTGTCGGCGGACCCTGGCCCAGGACGCGCGCGTGCGCGCGATCGTGATCAACTCGGGCAACGCCAACGCGATGACGGGCGAGCGCGGCGAGCGCGACGCGGTCGCGATGCAAGCGCGTACGGTCGAGCGCGTCGGCGGCCCGGCCCTGGTGCTCTCGACGGGCATCATCGGCGTGCCGCTGCCCGTCGAGCGCGTGCTGGCCGGCATCGACGCCGCCGCGGGAGCGCTCGCGCCGCGCTGCGCCGAGCTGGCCGACGCGATCCTGACGACCGACACGACGCGCAAGACCGCCGCGCTTCGCACCGCGGACGGCGTGACGATCGGCGGGTTCGCCAAGGGCTCGGGCATGATCCATCCCAACATGGCGACGATGCTGTCCGTCGTGGCGCTCGACGTCGCGGTCGAGCCGCGCGCGCTGGAGCACCTCTTGCGGCAGGCCGTCGAGCGCTCGTTCCACGAGATCTCGGTCGACGGTGACACCAGCACGAACGACGCCGTGCTCTTGGTGGCGGGTTCGGGCGACGACGTGATCGATGCCGACAGCGAGCGACTGCCGGGTTTGACCGACGACGTAACGGCGGTGATGCAACGCTTGGCGCGGGCCATCATCGACGACGGGGAGGGGCGTACGCGCACGCTCGAGCTGCACGTCTTGGGAGCCCGAGATCACGACGCGGCCAGTCGCGTGGCCGAGGCGATCGTGCGCTCCGCCCTGGTCAAGACCGCGCTCGCGGGCGGCGATCCCAACTGGGGACGCATTCTCGCCGCTGCGGCCAACGCGGGGGTTCCGCTCGAGGCCGAGCGCGTGTCGCTCGCGATCGCCGGTGTACGCGTCTTCTTTGGCGGACTCCCGACGGACTACGACGTCGCCGCCGTCTCCGAACGCTTCGGGCGCGACGAGGTGCGGGTCGACCTCGACCTGGGAGCCGGCGCAGCGTCCGTGCGACGCTTCACGACCGACCTCAGCGTCGAGTACGTGCGCATCAACTCCGAGTACAGCACCTGACGGGCGGCGCGCGGCGCGGACGAGGAAGCTTCTTCGCAAGCTGGAACTTGCTTCGCGGCGACCGCCGGGCTGCAAGCTTCGAGCGCGGAAATCGACGACGAGACCTCTTGTTCGCGCTGGCGCGTGCCGACAGGGAGGGTGGCCCCGAACGAAGGAGTTCCCCCCCCCATGCAGTTCCACAGAGACCCCGTCCAGCGCGGCACCCGTGCGCCGCGTGGCGTCACCTTGGTCGAGGTGGCGATTCTCATGGCTCTCTTGAGCTTTGGGCTGTTGGCGCTGACGACGACGAGTCAAGCGCTCGGCGCCTACCGGCTCGCGCAGGACGAAGAGTCGGCGGCAGGCGAGGCCATCGCAGCCAAGGTGCGCGAAGTCTCGTCGGTTGCGGCGAGCGCTCGCATCGGTGCGGCGAACTGGTCGGAGGCCACGACGAGCAGGTTCGCGCACGGCGAGGCCAGGCAACAAAGCTTCCGCGTGCCGGGCCTTATGCCGTGGGACGGCGAATCCGCGGTCGGCAGCGTGCGCGCGATCGTCGATGAAACGCTGACGGACGACGAGATCGGTGCCGCGCTGGGCATGCCGCAGGATCTCGATAGCGACGGCGCGATCGAAAACACCGACGTGTCGGCATCGGCCGACCTCTTGCCCTTCGTCGTCCGAGTTCGCTGGCAGGGCCCGGGTGGTCGGCGCGAGCTGTCGCATGCTTTCTACGCGACTCGGTTCTAAGCATGCAACCTGTTCACCACGGCGGTTCGCGGGCGAGCACTAGACGCACCGGCTTCACGTTGGTCGAGGTTTCGATCGTGAGCTTGCTGCTGGCCTGCTTGACGCTCGGCCTGACCCTCGCCGTGCAGTTCGAGGCGCGAGCGCGCCACGGCGTCGGGCGCCGGACGAACGCCGAGCGGATCGCGGACGACTTGCTGACGCGGCTCGATTCGGTTCTGACGAGCGTCGAGGCGGCACACCCGCGAGGCCGATTCACGCCCGGAGCCCGCGCGCTCGACGAAGCGCCGCTGCAAGGGAGCACGCACGACGACTCGGGCGAGCGCGAGCGGCTGCTCCGACGAAACGATGGTTCAAGCTTCCTCTTCCGCGAGCCTGGCGCACGAGCGTCCAAGGACGCGGGCGCCTGGTCCGCGATCTTCTTCGAGCCCGTGGCGACGATCCGCGAAGCGGACCGCGATCTCGACGTGAACGCCGACGGCGATCTCGACGATCACTTCGATTTGGGAGCGTTGCGCCAGCGTTCGTGGCGCGCGCACGAGCCCGCGGCGGAAACTCCCGTGCCGACGGAGATCGAGTTGTGCCCGCCGATCCTGCTGCAGGAGCGCGGCGCGTGGGGCAGCGACCTCGACGGCGACGGCTCCGACGATCCCATCTTCCGCTTCGACCCGCAGGGCAGCCTGTGCATTCGGCTCTCCGTCTTGACTGGCGCAGCGGACCAGGTCGGCGTCGTCGTCCGCAAGGAGATCGACCTGTTCCTCGCGGGCCAAAGCACCCCCTGAGCGGCGCCCCCCCGCCGCCCGAAACCACCCTCCAATGTCGCTCTACAACCGCAAACGACGACTGATCAAGTCGGGGCTGCAGCTTCGGCTGATCGCCGTCTTCTTCTCGGTCGCCTGCTTGGCGTCGATCTTCCAGATCTTCCTCGTGAACCGAGTCGTCGTCGGTGTGGCGTCGGAACTGCCGTCGGGCGGCCTCGAGCTCTTGGGGCTCTTGCCCAGCATCCTCGAGACGGGGATTCTCGTCACCGTGGGCGTGCTGTTGCCGACGATCCTCCTGATCGGCGTGCTGGCGACGCACCGGATCGCGGGCCCGATCTATCGCTTCGAGAAGTACCTGCGGGACGTCGCGATGGGGGTCGCGCAGGGGCCCTGTCACCTGCGTAAGAACGACGAGCTGGGCGATCTGTGCGACATGCTGAACGTCGCGCTCGAGCGCACGCGCGAGCGCGCCCGTGAGGAGGCGCTGGCGGGCGACAGCGCGGGCACGCGCGTTGCAGACGGAGATCGCGCCGCCTAGGAAGATGTAGGGCGACATCGCGCTGCCGGCGGTCGCTAAGGTGGGGAGCTTCCCACCTGACAAGCCAAGTACGCGATGAACCACTTTGTGACCGAAACCGCCCCCGCTGCGCCCCTCGCCAAGTACCGCAAGGACTATTCTCCGCCGCCGTTCCTCGTCGAACGCGTCGAGCTCCGTTTCGAACTGGGCGACGGAACCACCGAGGTCGCCGCACGACTCGCCGTGCGCCGGAACGGTGCGCACGCCGAGCCCTTCGTCTTGGACGGCGAGGAACTCGAGCTGCTGGAGGTCGCGGTCGACGGCGCGCCGCGCTCGACCGGCGACTATCACTTGGAGCCCGAGACGCTGACGCTGCCCGACGTCCCCGACGCGTTCGAGTTGACGACGCGCGTCAGGATCCGGCCCGAGGCCAACACGAAGCTCAGCGGTCTCTATCGCACGAACGGCACGTTCTGCACGCAGTGCGAGGCCGAGGGCTTTCGCCGCATCACGTTCTTCCCCGATCGACCCGACGTGATGGCGCGCTTCACGGTCGAGATCGTGGGCGACCCGCAAGCGACGCCGGTGATGCTGTCGAACGGCAACCGCATCGCCGACGAGTTGCTGCCGGACGGACGCCGCAGCGTTCGGTGGGAGGACCCGTTTCCCAAGCCCTCCTACCTGTTCGCGCTCGTCGCCGGCAATCTCGCCTGCCACGCAGGTTCGTTCACGACGCGCTCCGGGCGCGAGGTGGCGTTGGAGATCTGGGTCGAGCCCGAGAACATCGATCGCTGCGAGCACGCGCTCCAATCCCTGGCGAAAGCCATGCAATGGGACGAAGAGACGTTCGGCCTCGAGTACGACCTCGACGTCTACATGATCGTCGCGGTCAGCGACTTCAACATGGGGGCGATGGAGAACAAGGGGCTCAACATCTTCAACGCGAAGTTCGTCCTGGCGCGTCCGGACACCGCGACCGATGCCGAGTACGAAGGAATCGAAGGCGTCGTCGCGCACGAGTACTTCCACAACTGGACGGGCAATCGCGTGACCTGCCGCGATTGGTTCCAGCTCACGCTGAAGGAAGGACTGACGGTCTTTCGCGATCAGTGTTTCACCGCCGATGCGACCTCGGCGCCGGTCAAGCGCATCGCGGACGTCCGGGCCCTGCGCGCGACTCAGTTCGCCGAAGCGGCGGGGCCGATGGCGCACCCGATCCGGCCGGAGTCGTATATCGAGATGAACAACTTCTACACCGTGACGGTGTACGAGAAGGGCGCCGAGGTCATCCGCATGTACCAGACGCTGCTGGGACGCGACGGCTTCCGGCGGGGCATGGACCTCTACTTCGAGCGGCACGATGGCTCCGCCGTGACGTGCGACGATTTTCGCGCCGCGATGGCCGACGCGAACGACGTGGACCTCGCGCAGTTCGAGCGTTGGTACACGCAAGCGGGCACGCCGCGTCTCGCGGTCGAAGCGGACTGGGACGAAGCGCGCCGCGAGTACACGCTCACCTTCCGGCAAGAGGTGCCCGTGCGCGGCGACGAGACCGAGACGCTCCCGATGCACCTGCCCGTCACGCTGGCGCTCTTGGGTGCGGACGGGAACGAGCTTCCACTGCGCCTCGCGGACGAAGCGGGTCCGGTCGGGACGACCCGGGTGCTCGAGCTGCGCGCTCGGGAACACTCGTTCACCTTCGTCGATGTCGCGGAACGGCCGGTGCCCTCGCTGCTGCGGGGCTTTTCGGCGCCCGTGGAACTAGAGCTGGAAACGTCGCGCGCCGACCTCGCCTTCCGCATGGGGCACGACACGGACGCCTTCAACCGCTGGGACGCGGGACAGACCTACGCCGACGAGCTGCTGCGCGACCTAATCGCGCGCGTGCAGCGCGGCGAGGAGCTCGCGCTGACGGACGACTTCGCCGAGGCGTGGGGACGTACGCTCTTGGACGAGACGCTCGACGGGTCGCTGCGCGCGCTCGCGTTGTCCTTGCCGGCCGAACGCCAGTTGGGGCTCGGCATGGAGGTCATCGACCCCGACGCGATCCACACGGCGCGGCGCTTCGTGCTGCGCGAGCTCAGTCGGCGTTTCGACGCGGAGCTGACGCAGCTCTACAAGCGCCTCGACGACGGTCGCGAGTACCGCTTCGCGACCGCCGACACGGCGCAGCGGTCGTTGAAGAACGCTTGCCTCGGACTCCTGTCGGCGGGCGAAACCGAGGCCGCGGACGATCGGGCCTTCCGCCAGTTCACGAACGCGAACAACATGACCGACGTCGAGGCCGCCCTCGGTTGCCTCGCCCAGCGCGCCGTTCCGCGCCGTTCGGAAGCCTTGAACGCCTTCTACGAGCGCTGGAAGGGCAACCCCTTGGTGCTCGACAAGTGGTTCCGAATCCAGGCGACTTCGATCCTGGAGGACACGCCCGAGCGCGTGAGCGAGCTGATCGACCACCCGGACTTCAAGATCACGAACCCCAACCGCGTCCGCTCGTTGGTCGGTGTCTTCGCGGTCGGAAACCAGGTCCGCTTCCACCGCGCCGACGGTGCGGGCTATCGCCTGCTGGGCGATTTCTTGCTGAAGCTCGACTCCGTCAACGCACAGGTGGCTTCGCGCCTCGTCTCGGCCTTCAATGCCTGGAAGCGTTTCGACGCGCAACGCCAAACGGCCATGAAGGCGGAGCTGGAGCGCATCGCCCAGAAACCCGGGCTCTCGAAGGACGTCTTCGAAATCGTCTCCAAGAACCTGAGCTAGGAGCCTGCGTCACGGGTCGCGGTTCGCCAGGCACCGATCCTCGAACCGATCTCAGCGTCGTGCCAAGGTCCCC
>JBBDIB010000036.1:23611-35941 GCA_040880665.1 Planctomycetota bacterium | reverse complement strand
TCTCGGTCCGATGCTCGGCACCTGGCGAACCGCCACCCGTGACGCAGACTCCTAGCTCTGAGCGAACACGACGATGCACTCGGCGTCGGCGCTCGGCCTCGCGCTGAGGGACTCCAAGGCCGCGATCAAGTCCTCGTGCAAGCCTTGACGCGTCGGCCGACCCGCGCTCTTGCCATAGCCGCGGTAGTCGAACGCGAAGACGTTGTAGCCCTCGGCCGGCAACCAATCGACGCGGAGGGGACGCTGGAGGGCGGCTCGAACGCGATGCCGCCCGTGAAGCGATGGTCGCCTGGCCGTAATGGGCGGAATGATGGTCCGGTTCATTTGGGTCGTGGCCGTCGCCATGCTGCTTACGGGGCGGTGGCTGTCCGCTTGGAAGAACCACACGTTTTGCTTCGTGGTCGCGTGCGTCGAGTGCGCGTTCATGCCATTCGGGACGATCCTCGGCGTCCTCTCCCTCTTGGAGCGCTCCTGCGTCCGTCGGTGAAGGCGCTGTTCCAGTCCAGTGCGGAAACCGGCGCGTCATCGCCGTCCTGAGGGCGGCTGCGGCGTCGATTACCAACCGCCGGCAACTTTCGCCGACTAGCCAGCGTCCGGTTTCGCGCCTAGGACGAAACACGAGGGCGTCGAGCTGCGTCTCATCACGGTCTGCACCCTGCGCCACGCCGTTCTCCCGCGATTTCCTCTTCCCATGCGTTTTCGCCTGCTCCTCGTTCCATCGCTCCTGCTGAGCGGCCTCGCCGCCTCCGAGATTGGCGCTGCGACCGGCGTCATCGGCATCACACGAGCGAGCTTCGCACAGTCGATCTCTCACGAGCGCACCGCTCGAACACTGCGGGGCCGCCGAACCGAACCCGCGCGCTGGGAGAACGTCATGCCCGAGGTGCCGGTGGCGGTGGGCGAGGTCTCATGCGCGGTGGTCGACAGCATAATGTACCTAGTGGGTGAAGGGACGCCCGCGACGCTGCGCTTCCATCTTGACACACGTCAGTGGCTGTCGCCCGCCGCCCAGAGACCGTTCGTTGGCGACCATCATGCGGCGGAGGTGATCGACGGACAGATCTACTTGGTCGGCGGCTTCCAAGGTGGCGCGGAGGGACGGCTACAACGCTACGACCCGCCCACCAACTCGTGGACCCAGCTCGCGCCCCTGAGCTGGGGCGGCGGATCTCTCGCCACGGCGGTCATCGGCGGCAAGCTCTACGCCGCGGGCGGCATCGTCAACACCTGGACGGTCAACAACACGGCCGTCTACGATCCGGCCACCGATGTCTGGACCGCCCTTGCGCCGATGCCGCAGGGTCGGAATCACCCGGCCTTCGGGACAGACGGAGCGAAGCTCTGGATCTTCGGTGGCCGCGTTGGCGGTAACTGGGTGGCGAACGGCTTTGCCAACGTTCAGGTCTACGATCCTGCGACCGACACATGGGAGGACTCTGACGCGCCCGGATCATCGCTGGCGCCCTTGCACTACGGCCGCGGCGGCATGGGGCACGCCGTCTACCGCGCTGGCGAGTTCTTCGTCATCGGCGGCGAGACGCAAACGGGCCTCGGCGCCGAGCCGGGAAACGTCTATCGCCGCGTCGACGTGTACTCCCCGGCTACGAACACCTGGCGCAGTGCGGCGCCGATGCCCACGCCGAGACACGGCATCGACCCGTTTCTCTACGGTCCTCGGATCTACGTGCCGGCGGGCGGCAAGCAAGCCGGCTATGCCGTCTCGCGCGTGTTCGAAGCGCTCTATTTTCCATGAGCGGGCGCGGCTGGGTCGTTCGTGCTGCGTGACGAGCTCTTGGACTTCTCGTCCGATGGGAACGCCACTTGCTCCCCTAGCGAGCCACCGGAGGCAGTGAGCCTGAGGGGGGCGAACCATGGCGCAGCACAAGCCCGGCGATCGAGTCCATTGGACCACCCCGTAAGGCGAGACTGAAGGCAGGGTCGTCGATGTGCGCACGACGGATTTCCAGCTCGCCAAGCAGCACTTCACCGCGTCGGAGGACGAGCCGATGTTCATCGTCGAGAGCGACAAGTCCGGCGCGCGCGCCGCACACCGCGGTGAGGCACTTTTCCCCGTTCGAGGAGGCGATGATGAAGACGAAAGAGCGCGATGAGGTACGCCGCGACTTCGACGACGCGGTCAACATGGCCCCCAAGGAGCTCGAGACGTGGCTCGAGAGCGACGAGTCGAAGAGGGTAGGGCAGAAGAACGGCGGCGAGTCGGTTGGGCACCGGTCCGGGAGGCGCATCGTCGAACTCAAGCGCAAGAAGAAGGTCGAGCTCGACGACGACGACATCGCGCACATGCGAAAAGTCGTGGGCTACGTGCACCGCCATCTCGCGCAGCGGCCGCAAGGAGACGTCGAGGAAACGCCGTGGCGGTATTCGCTGATGAACTGGGGGCATGACCCGCTGAAGGATTGAGCCGCGCGCGGCGCGTAGCCGGCGCCCTCTGAACGAAATGAGCTGATCCTTCTTGCACGCGACGCAACGCAAACGCGCGAAGCCAGCGGCCGACAGCTCCGCCCGGCCGGCGCCGTCGACGACTCGGACCATGAGGACGTGCCCCTCGTCGGTCGGACGGATGGAGCAGTCGAGGAGCTCCTGCTCGCCCGCGGCGGGGAGGATGCGGGGGTTCTGAGACGAAGACGACCCGGTCATTCCTGGGTCCGCGCTACCCGCCCCGTTAGACTTCTCGCGATGCGTCCACCGCCGATTCCGCCCAGCCCGCAAGAGCTCCAAGACGCGGAGCATCTGAACTACCTGGCGGTCGGGCACTACATCGTGGGCGCGCTGACCGGGTTGGTCGGTTGCCTCCCACTGATCCACGTCACCATCGGGGGCATGATGGTGAGCGGAAGGATGGGCGGCGATTCGAGCGGCACGCTGCTCGAAGAGTCACTGTTCGGCTGGTTCTTCATCGCCATAGGCGGAATGATCGTCCTGTTCACCTGGGCTGTAGCCGTCGCCATGCTGCTTGCGGGTCGGTGGCTGTCCGCGCGGAGGAACCACACGTTTTGCTTCGTGGTCGCGTGCGTCGAGTGCGCGTTCATGCCGCTCGGGACGATCCTTGGCGTCCTCTCCCTCTTGGCGCTCCTGCGTCCGTCGGTGAAGGCGCTGTTTCAGTCCAGTGCGGAAGCAGGCGCGTCGGCGCCGTCCTGACGGGGGCCTGGTCTCCGTTGCGCCCAAGCGCTGAGCGCGGCGTGGCACCGTATGCGGGGTGTGTGGCCTGGTGTGGCGCCGTCGGCCGATCGAGTGCGCCGGGCAGAGGTAGACTTCAAGCATGCCGCGTGTGCTCTTCGTGTCGCTGGGGATCTCGCTGCTCCTGCTCGGAGTCGGGATGTTCCTGCCTGACGCGAGCGTGCGCGAGGTCGCGAACACGACGTCTGGGAACGCGGTCGCCGTCGGTGAGGAAGCGGATGGCCGTGCGGCGCTCGCGGCCCCTCCCGTGGCAGGGTCGCGCGAGCCAGCCGAACGAGCGGTTGCGGCGACGTCCGAAGCGGTGGCCGACGCGGTTCCCGCGCCGCTGACCGGTGTCGTCGGCGGTCGGCTCGTGCTCGACGGTGGACCGCTACGCGAGGCGACGGTGATCACGCTCCGATCCTTCGACGCGCCGCGCGAGCTCATCGCGATCGAGACGGACGCCCTCGGGCGTTTCCGACGCGACGGTTTGCCGGTGGACTGGTCGGGATCCTTGCGGCTGTCGCCGCCCTATCGGCTCGCCGGCGAGTCCGAGGAGCGTCGGTTCGTCGTTCGCGTGGAGTCACCTAGCGACTCCCTCGTGATCGAGGTGGCTCGCGACCCGTGCCTACGTGGACGCTTGACACACGCGCGTAGCGAGCTGGCTTCCGAGATGGATGTCGACGTGCGGCTGTACTCGTCGCGCGGCGGCTATACGCAGCCGTTTACGAAGACCGACGCCGCCGGTCGCTTCGTCGTCGTGCTGGAAGACCTCGAGTTTTCGAAGGTCTTGGTCGAAGCCGTGGCACGCGACGGAGCCGCGGGCTCGACGTTGCGCCAACGGGATTCGCTCGTCTTCGATGCGGCCACGGGCGACTACGACGTGGGGAGCCTTGCGCTGTACGGGGGCTACGAAGTTCACGTGCGTGTGCTCGATCCCGATCTCGTCCCGATCGAGGGCGCACAGATTTGGTTCCGGGACGCCCCGCGATTGCCCGCGAAGTCTGACGCTCGAGGTGAGACGCGTTTTGCAGTGTCCGACTCGACGCTGGACATGCGCATCGCGGCGCAAGGCTTCGCTCTCGAGTGGTTTCCCGTTCCCAGCGGCACCGAGCGCACCGACGTCGTGATGCGACGCACCAACAAGCTGCGCGTCGAGGTGCTCGACGAGCACGGCCAGCCTTGGGTGGGGGGCGATGTCCGCGTGTGCTCCGACGGTGAGCTCTACGCGTCGGGGGAAAGGCGTCTGCCGATCGAGTTGGTGCACGGGAAGCAGAAGGTCGGACGCGATGGGAGCGTCGACGCGCGGGGGCGCTACCACCTCTTCGCGACCGGGGACGACGGTGCGATCGAAGTGCAAGACCTGACGCCGGGCGAAGGATTCACCGTGGAAGTCTTGGACGAGCTGGAGCGTGCGTTGTTCGATGCGCGCGTCGAAGGGCTCGAACCCGAAGAGCAACGCGTGCTGACGCTCCGCCAACCGCCCGCAGGACCTCGCATTCGAGGCCGTTGCGTGAATATGGCCGGTGCGCCGGTGCCCAACGCGAAAGTGATCGTGCAGGTCGACGATGTTCGCGAATGGTTCCGCTGCCAGCCCGACGGCTCGTTCACAGGTCCCGAGTTCGCGCCGGGGGAAGTTCACGTACAGGCCACCGCGTCGGGATACGCCAAATCCGAGCAGGTCGTCGTGGACCCCTCACACGGCGCGGTGACGCTGACGCTCGCGCGCGGTCGTACGGTCTTCGTCGAGCTGCGCGATGCTCGCGGCCGGGAGGTCCGCATGGGGGAGCTCGGGTTGCGCGATCCGAACTCGGACCGGTTCTGGTCGCAAAGGGCCTCTGGCGGCGAGGAGTTCAGCTTTCGCGACGTGCCCGCCGAGCCGCTGGTGGCGGAGTTCGAGTGGTTCTCGCGCCGCAACACGGCGTTGGTCGGCGCCGAACAGGAACGCGTCACGCTCACCGTGGACACGCTCGGTTCCCTGGTGGTCGCGGTCCATCCGCGCATCCTCGATCCCGAGGAGTGGCTCAGCCTGCGCCTGACGGCCCTCGACGGTCCGGCGGCCGGCGCCGAGTTCGTCACCCATACGCCGAGGAGCGTGGGCACGACATCGGTCGAGCGCGTCCGAGACCTCTCGCTCTGGCCGGGTCGTTACGAGGTGCAACTGCTCGAGGTTCGCTACGACGCGCGTCGCCGCCCGCTGCCCGCGCAGCCCTATCTGCAACCCCTGCACGTCGAGGTGCGCGCGGACGAGCCAACGTTCGTCACGCTCGGAGGCGAAGGCTCGCCGACCGGCAAGTAGGCCCTGCGAGGTCGCGCGCTTCAGCGTCGCGCGTGCACGGCGGCGAACGCTTCTTCGAAGAACGCGAGAAGTCGGCGCTCGTACTCGGAGTCGGCATGGGTGTGGAGATCCACGTGACCGGCACCCGTGACCAGCCAAAGTTCTTTCGGCTCGGCCGCGGCTTCGAAAAGATCGCGCGCTGGCGGCGCCGGTTCGCGCGCGCGCTTGCAGACGAAGCTTCGGTCTCCATCGAGGCACCTTATCCGCGCCGCCCGAGGAGCGAAGCCGTCCTCGGGACGCGAATCCCGAGGACGGCCGACCGCGTGCTCCGTTCTCGCTCTACCAGTTCGCCGCGCCGCCCGTCGGCGTGACGGGGCGGGCTTCGTGCCACTGGGTGGACGAGCCGACGTTGGGGTCGAAGAAGGCGTCGTCGGTGTGGATGTAGTTGTCCCAGCCGTCGGTGTAGACGTGGTCGTAGCCGGCATCGAGCGAGCGCGTGGTGCCGTCGGGCATCGAGTAGTCGTCGACGCCGTGGATGCTGTTGTTGAAGGCGTGCTGGCCGCGGTCGCTCGAGTCTTGCCGGCGACGCCAGGAAGCCATGCTGGAGTCGAGCCAGTCGTCGCTGGTGTTGTTCGTGTTGTTCGTGTTGATCGCCGCGCGGTCGCGTGCTCCGCGCATGTGGATCGCGTGCATCTTGCGCGCGTGATCGTTGCGCTGCGCGTTGCCGTTCGCGGCGATGCGCTGGATCTCTTGCTGCCAGCCGGGTGCCGGTCGCATGGATTGGAAGACCTGGGCGAAGAGGTCGACGTTCTCGTCCAATTGTCCGGCCGGAGCGCGTTGCGAACGCACGTCGTAGACGGACCAGTCCCAGGTCGTCATGGGGCCCATCCCCATGTCCGTCGAGGCGGTCGAGATCACGAAGACGTAGGCGATGTCCTCTTCGAAGGCCTGCCCGTTCTCGGTGTAGGCGACGCGCACGTGGGGCGCGAAGATTTGGGTTTGGCGTCCGCCACCGAGACCCATCTCGCGTTGCATGGCGTTCTGTTGGCGTTCGATCTGCAACGCCGAAGCCATGCTTTGCTGCCACTTCGCGACGACTTCTTCGAGCTGGCGTTCCGAGACGAGTTGGATGCCTCGAGCGCCGGGGCGCACGCGCGGCAGGGCGAACTGTGTCGCGAACTCGGCGGGCGTCGCGGGCGGCGGCATGGCGATCACGCCGTCGGTGATCTGGCCGAGGCGCGGTAGGAACTGCTCGACGCCGCCGCCCATGCTGTGCGTGAAGATGCACGAGGGCTGGTAGCGAATCTCGCGGCCGTCGTCGGCCGAGATGGCGAGGTCCAGGTTGACGAACGTGAACTGCTGCTCGGGCGTCCAGACCACGCCGCCCTGGTGACGCCAGCCGGCGGGGATCTGGAACTCGTGCGACGTCATGCCGTTGAGGCCGGCGTCGCGCAGCGCCACGCGCTGGAAGCCCTGCGCCGACTTGCGCTCAGGGGCGCGGGTCTGCGGCGGAGTCGGCGCAGGACCCGTCGGCCGTGCTTCGTCCGGAGCCGCGAGCGGCCCCGACGGGCTCCACGAGCTGCGCGCGGCGGCCGCGACGGGCGCATACCCGCCGATGCTCGCGGTTTCGCGCTCGTCCACGTCGCCACAGGCTGCGAGGG
Source organism: Planctomycetota bacterium (assembly GCA_040880665.1). Classification (GTDB taxonomy): domain Bacteria; phylum Planctomycetota; class UBA1135; order UBA1135; genus JBBDIB01. Next base: position 28,825 of record JBBDIB010000036.1, on the reverse strand, counting down.
CGATCAGGGCCAGGAGCGCAGGGATTCGGACGGGGTGCTGGGTGTTCATGGTGTCTGGGGGCTGTTCGCGGTGAAGGGACTCGGGGTTCCACCGGGACATCCGCCGTTCGCCCGGGCGGGCTGCCACGAATTTTCGAAGAGCTTCGGCGCAGCGCTCACGGGCGCGGCGTCCAGACTGTCCTGGATGAGCGCCGAACGACCCGATCTGACCCAGCTCCTGGCACGCGCGTCCGCGGACCGCGCGGCTGGCGAGGCGCTGTTGCCCTTGGTCTACGACGAGCTGCGGCGCGTGGCGCGTGCGCAGCTCGGCGGTCAGCGCGCGGACACGCTGCAGCCCACCGCGCTGGTGCACGAGGCTTGGATGCGGCTCGTCGGGCCCGAGGGCGAGGCGGTCGGCTGGGATGGCCGCGCGCACTTCTTCAGTGCGGCGGCGCAGGCGATGCGCCACTTCCTCGTCGACCGGGCGCGGAGCAGCGCGCGTTTGAAGCGCGGCGGACACCTCGTGCGCCAACCACTCGACGCCGTCGACGCGCCCGTCGATCCCGACGAGATCGACTTCGAGGCGCTCGATGCGGCGCTGACGCGCTTCGCCGAACGCGACGAGCGCGCGGCCAAGATCGTCGAGCTGCGCTTCTTCGCGGGCCTCTCGGTCGAGGACACGGCCAGCGCCTTGGGCGTCTCCGAACGCACGGTCGCGCGCGAGTGGAACGTGGCGCGCGCGTGGCTCGCGCGGGAACTGGAGCGCTCGTGAGCGCGCCCGACTGGCAGACGGTCAAGCGGCTGCTCGCCGACGCGCTCGAGCGCCCGGCGGAAGAGCGCGCGCGCTTCCTCGACGAAGCCTGCGGCGCGGACATCGAACTGCGGCGCGAGGTCGCGTCGCTTTTGCCCGACGCCGACAGCCGCTTCTTGGAAGAGCCCGCGACCGCGCTGCTCGACGTCCCGGCGCTGGCGGCGGGCGTCACGATCGGACGCTACACGTTGGGCCCGATGCTTGGCGAAGGCGGCATGGGTCGCGTCTACGAAGCGACGCAGGAGCAGCCTCGCCGCTCCGTCGCGCTGAAGGTGCTGCGCCCCGGCTTCTTGGCCGCGGGGGCCGAGCGTCGCTTCGCATGGGAGGCCGAGGCGCTGGCAAGGCTCGATCACCCGGCGATCGCCAAGGTCTACGAAGCGGGCACGCTCGAGGTCGGTGGCTTGGCGCTGCCCTGGTTCGCGCTGGAGAAGATCGACGGACGGCCGTTGCTCGAGGCGGCCGACGCGCTCGGCCTGGGCCGGCGTGCGCGACTGGAGTTGTTCCTGCGCATCGCCGACGGCATCGATCACGCGCACCGCCGCGGCGTGATCCATCGTGATCTCAAGCCCGACAACGTGCTGGTCGATGCCGACGGCGCGCCACACGTCTTGGACTTCGGCATCGCGCGCGCGACCGATCCGCTGGCCTCCGTGGTCACGACCGCGGGTGAAGTCCTCGGGACGCTCGCCTACATGGCGCCCGAGCAGATCGCCGGCGGCGACGTCGACGTGCGCGTCGACGTCTTCGCATTGGGCGGCATGCTCTATCGTCTGTTGACGGGAAAGGCGCCGCACGCGCTCGACGGGCTATCGCTGCCGGAGGTAGCCGTCCACTTGGCCTCGACGGACGCCGTGCCCGCGGGTCGCGTCGACAGCACGCTCGTCGGCGACCTCGAGACGATTCTCGCGACCGCGCTCGAGCGCGAACCGGCGCGGCGCTACGGCAGCGTCGAGCGGCTGGCGGGCGACGTGCGTCGCTTCCTGGCGGACGAGCTGATCACGGCGCGTCCGCCCACGGCGCTGTATCAGTTGACGAAGTTCACGCGCCGACACCGCGGACTCGTCGGTGGACTCGTGCTGTCGCTCGGCCTGCTGGTCGCCGGCGTGATCGGAACCAGCGTTGGCCTGGTTCGATCCGAGCGTTCGCTCGCCCGCGCGGAACTCGAACGGGATCGAGCGCGCGAGACGAATCGCTTGTTGCAGTCGGTGTTCGCCAGCGCGGATCCCGCCGAGCATGGCAGCGACGTGCGCGTCGTCGACCTGCTCGACGCTGCGGGCCGCGAACTGGCGGCGAACGACGTCATCGCGCCCGGCGTGCGAGCGACGCTGCACTTGACCTTGGGCCGGACGTACGAGCGGCTGGGTCGCTTCGAACAGGGCGAAGAGCACTTGCTCCTGGCGATCGCGCTGTTCGAAGCGACCGAAGAGCGACCGTCGGAGTCGGCGATCGACGCGCGTGCGGTCTTGGCGGATCTCTTGTTCTCGCGCGGCGAATGGAAACGCGCAGAGCAGCTCGCGGACGAAGTTCGCGCGGCGGCGGACGCCTTCGTGGATCCGCCGCCTTGGATCGTCGCGCGCCCGCTCGAGTTGGAGCTGGCGCGACACGATGTGCACGGCGATTCCGAGGCCTACCTCGAGGCGGCGACGCGGCTGCACGAGCACTGGCGGGCGGCGGGGGCCGAGCACGCCGACGCCTACGAGACCGCCACGAACAACCTCGGCGTCGCGTTGCTGGATCGCGGCGAGCTCGCGCGCGCCGAGCGTTTGCTGCGCGAAGCGGTCGACTCGCGCGCGACTCGGCTCGGCGGCGATCATCCGAACGTGCTGACGAGCCGCGCGAACTTGGCGACGTGCTTGACGGATCTCGGGCGCGCGGGGGCTGCGCTCAGCATCTTGGACGAGGTCGCGCCGAAGCTGCGAGCCGCGTTCGGCGCAACGCACCCGACCACGTTGCGCGCGTTCGGCAATCGCGCGACCGCGCTGGGTGCGCTCGGTGAGGTCGAGGCGGCGCAGTCGATCTACCGCGAGCTTCTGGCCGCGACCGAGGCGCGCTTCGGCGTCGACCATGCCGAGACGTGGATCGTGCGCAACAACCTGGGCGTCGGGGCGGCACAGCTCGAGCGCTTCGAAGAAGCCGAGCAGTACTTCCGCGACCTCCTGGCGTCGTTCGAGCGCGCCGACGATGGTGTCGACCCGATCTTCCGTACGCGCGCCGAGCTGAACCTCGTCTCCGCGCTCGACGGCCAGGACCGACGCGCCGAGGCCGAACCTTTGTCGCGACGCGGACTCTCCGCGTTGGAGGAAGCCCTGGGCGAGGCCGCGATGCCGACCGTGATCGCACGCAACAACCACGCGCTGCTCCTGGCCGAACTGGGCCGGACCGACGAGGCGCTGGAGCACGCACGCCGAAACCTCGAGTCGGCGACGGCCAAGTACCCCGAGCACCCGATGCTGGTGTTTCCGATCGAGAGCAACCTCGCGCGCTGCGAGCGCGCCGCGGGCGACGAAGCCGGCTGCGTCGCGCGCTTGACTCGCATCGAAGCCGTGCTCGAAGCGGCGGGGCGCGAGGCGGATCTGGCACGCGTCCGCGAGCTGCTCGGACGCTGACCCGCGCAGGGCTGCGCCCGCACGACGACGCCCGGCTCACCTCCGGCCGCTGCGCACGATCGACCAGAGCAGCCACAATCCGAGCAGGATCGATGAGACGAACCCCAAGAGGCCCATCACCGGCAGGCCGAGGAGCCGCGGGCCCGCGTCGAGCGTCAGCAGGATCGAGGTTCCGATGATCAACGCCGCCGTGACCATGCCCATCGTCATGCGATTGGCGCTGCGCTCGAGTTGGTGACCGAAATCCTCGAGGTGTCGCAGGCGTAGATCGAGCGCGAAGCTGCCGCGCCGCAGGCGGCGCGTGAGGGTGCGGAGGTCGCCGGGGAGCCGGAACGCGAGGGTGCGCAGGTCACCCAGGCCGCGGTTGAAGAGCTCGCGCGGCGACCAGGCACGCTGCATCAGGTCGCGGGCGAGCGGCTCGACGCGCGCGGCGAGGTCGAAGCTCGGATCGAGCGCGCGACCGAGCCCGTCGAGGGTGACGAAGACCTTGATCAGCAACGCGACGTCGCTCGGCAGGATGAGGCCGTTCTCGCGCACGATCGTAGCGATGTCGCCGAGCATCGCGGCGACGTCGAGTTCGCTCAGCGGCACGCTGTGGTAGTGGTCGAGAAAGGCCGCGCAATCCTGGCTCAGCCCTTCGGTCGCCGCCTCGCCGTCCTCGGACCAATCGAGCAGGATGTCGACGATCGCCGCTTCCTGTCGATCGATCGCGGCGAGCAGGAGCGCGACGAACTCGCGCCGCCGCGAGTCGCCGAGGCGCCCGACCATGCCGAAGTCGAGCAAGCCCAACCGATCCCCGGAGAGGAAGAGCACGTTTCCCGGGTGCGGGTCGGCGTGGTACAGCCCGTCCTCGAAGACCATCTTCAGGACGACTTCCGCGCCGAGGCGCGCGAGTTGCTCTGGGCGCAGGTGCTCCGGCCGCTCGCCGCGGATCCAGCGCGCGGCCGAGAGACCGTCGAGATAGCTCATGACGAGCAGGCGCTCGCGGGTGTAGCTCTCGACGACCGTTGGCACGACGAGCTCCGGCACCGAGCCCATGTTCTCCGCGATGCGTTGCGTGTTGCGAGCCTCGACGTTGAAGTCGAGCTCGGCGCGGATCGTGCGTGCGAACTGGCGCACGATGCGCTTGGGCCGGAAGCGCCGCAGTTCCGCGACCTCGCTCTCGAGCAGTTCGGCGAGGCGCCCGAGCAGACGCAGGTCCGCCGCGACGACCTCCTCGATCCTTGGCCGGCGAATCTTGACCGCCACCTCGCGTCCGTCGGCGAGCCGCGCGCGGTGCACCTGGGCGATCGAGCCGGCGGCCAGGTGCTGGCGCGTGAAATCGGCGAAGGCTGCGTCGGTCGGCGCCTCGAGGTCTTCCTCGAGCTGCTGTTGCAGCTCCTCGAAGGGAACGGCGCGCACGTTCGCGTGTAGGTTCGAAAAGGCGTCGATCCAATCGGGCGGCAGCAGGTCGTGGCGGCTCGCCAGGAGCTGGCCGAGCTTGACGAAGGTCGGCCCCAGATCCTCGAGCACGAGCCGCATGCGCTCCGCCGGCGCCAGGTCGCTGGGCGGCGCGACCTCGAGGTGCAGTGCGCGCCCGGCACGGTGGAGCAGGCGGCCGAGGCCGCTGCGCCGGACAAGATCGCCGAACCCGTGGCGCACGAACACGCGCGCGATGTCGTGCAGCCGACCGATGTCGGCCGCCGCGAAGAGGGTCTCGAGGAGCACGGCGCAACGCTAGCGGACCCGCGGCCGCGGCTCCAGCGCGACGTGATGGCGCAGAGGGCGGCGCCGCGGTCCCGCGCCTCGCCACCGGAACGGGGGGCGCGGGGGGGGGGG
>JBBDIB010000036.1:22029-23601 GCA_040880665.1 Planctomycetota bacterium | reverse complement strand
CCCCCCCGCTTCCCGTTCGGGACGTCTACCCCGAAAACTTAGTCCGCGCGGCGCTGGCGCGAGCGCCGGCGGCGGGCGCCCGGGCCCGCCGGCTCGGCGGGACGCTTGGTACGTTCGGTCGCGCGTTCGCTCTCGCGACGGCGGCGAGTGTCCTTGCGGGCGGCGTTGCGCGCGGCGTCGGCATCGATGCCGGCACCGAAGGGCTGGCCGGCGGCTTCGGGCGTGGGAGTGACACCGACCGTCGCCGGACGTTCGCGACGCTCGGTCTGCGGACGCTCGTCACGCCGCGGGCGTTCGTCACGCTGCGGTCGCTGGTCGCGCTGCGGCCGCTCGTCGCGCCGGGGTCGCTCGGCACGCGCCGGGCGCTCATCACGCCGCGGCTTGGACGCCGGCGCCGCTTGCGTGCGCTCGAGCGCAGCCGGTCGGGCCGGGCCCTTGCGTCCGTCGGCGACGCGCGTCAAACCCTCGATGCCGCGCCGTTCGATGGCGTGACCGAGACGTTTCTCGATCGCGCGCACCTGCTGGGCGTCCTCGTGGGTGATCAGCGTGCAGGCCTTGCCCAGGAGCTCCGAGCGACCCGTGCGACCGATGCGGTGCACGTAGGCGTCGGGCGTGTTGGGCACGTCGAAGTTGATCACGTGGCTGACGCCGACGACGTCGATGCCGCGGGCGGCGATGTCGGTCGCGACGAGGATCTCGAAGGCACCGCTGCGGAAGCCCTTCATGGCCTTCTCACGTTGGTTCTGCGACATGTTGCCCTGCAGCGCGATGGCCTTGTGACCGTCCTTCTGCAGTTTCAGCGCCATGCGCTTGGCGCGGTGCTTGGTGCGCAGGAACACGATCGCCGAAGTGAAGTCGGGTGTCGACAAGAGGTTCGTCAGCGCGTCCTGCTTCTGGTCTTCCTTGACGGGATAGAGCGCGTGCTCGATCGTGTCGGCGGGCGACGAGTGCGCGAGCTCGACCACCTTCGGGTCGGTCAAGACGCGATCGGCCAGCTTGCGAATCTCGGCGGGCATCGTCGCCGAGAACATCAGGTTCTGACGACGCGCGGGCAGCGCGTTGAGGATGCGCCGGATGTCGGGCAGGAAGCCCATGTCGAACATGTGGTCGGCTTCGTCCAGCACCAGGACTTCGACCTTGGAGAAGTCGACGGCGCCCTGCGCGTAGAGATCGAGCAGGCGACCGGGGCACGCGACGATCACATCGGGTCGCTTGCGCAACGCGGTGACCTGCGGTCCTTGGCCGATGCCGCCGAAGACGACGGTCGAACGGATGTTGGTGAAGCGGCCGAGCGTCTCGAACTCGCCGTGGATCTGGAGCGCCAGCTCACGCGTCGGTGCGACGACCAGGGCGCGGGGCCCGGGTGATTTCGCGGCGAGACAACGCTCGAGGATCGGCAGCACGAAGGCCGCCGTCTTGCCGGTGCCCGTTTGGGCGAGGCCCAAGAGGTCGCGTCCGCTCATGATCGAGCCGATGGACGCCGCTTGGATCGGGCGGGGGTTGTCGTAGCCCGCGGCTTCGATGCCGCGGAGAACGTTGGAAGGGAGGCCGTAGGTCTTGAAGCCGGCGGGC
>JBBDIB010000036.1:0-22019 GCA_040880665.1 Planctomycetota bacterium | reverse complement strand
GGGCCGAGTGGGGGTCTGGGTCGTGATAAGAAGATCTCACTGACGCCGTACAGGGTCTCTGACCCGAGGCACGGCGCTCTCCGAGCAAGCCACAACGACAGCGTGTGGCTCGAAGGGGGTGGGGGCGTGACCTCGGGGTGGCTCTCGTCGTCGACACGGTCGACTCGACGCTGCCCAACCCTCGAAATCCTGTCGTACGCCCTCGCGCGGTGCGCGTGTGGGAGGCGGAGCGTGGTGCGCCGTCCTTCCCAACTGGTAGGACACTACGACCGAATCGGGGCCGAGGTGGACGGGATTCTTGGAACTATCTGGGCCGAAGACCGAATTCCAGGGGCCTCGGCGCGGCGGAGCCACGGGCGCGGTGGACGGCCCTGCGTCGGATGAGCGTTTCACCTACGAGCACGCCGACGAATTTGCGCGCCGAGGCGTGAATCGCGCCGCGCGGCGTAGGAAAGGGACGAGCGGCGATCGCGCAGCGAAGCCGACGTGCGCTTCCCCGGAGCTTCCTTCGTGCAATTCCTGCAACAACTCTTCGACACCTCGGGCTTTCCCCCTCGCTGGCAGTGTGGCTCTTGGACCAGCGGCCACGGTTGGCTGCACATCTTGTCGGACCTTGGCGTCTGGTCGGCCTACGTCGCCATCCCGTGCGTCCTTGGGTACTTCTTCCTGCGCCGCAAGGACCTGCCGTTCCGCCGCATCTTCCTCCTGTTCGGTGCGTTCATCCTGGCTTGCGGCACTACGCACTTCTTGGAGGCCGTCATTTTCTGGTGGCCCGCCTACCGGCTGGCTGGCGTCATCAAGTTGGTCACCGCCCTGGTCTCGTGGGCCACGGTCTTCGCCCTCATCCCGATCGTGCCAAAGGCTCTCGCCATGCGCAGTGCCGAGGCTTTGGAGCGGGAGGTCGAAGCCCGGAAAGCGGCCGAGGTCGCGTTGCAGCGGACGAACGACGACCTGGAGCGACGGATCGCGCGCCGCACGGCCGACCTGGTGTGCGCCAACGCTGCGCTCGAGAAGGAGGTCGCCGTTCGGCGGCAGGCCGAGGAGCGGGTGCAGAGGATCGCCGATGCGGTCCCCGCCTTGATCTCGTACGTGGGTCCCGATGGGCACTACCAGTTCAACAACTGCGCCTACGAATCGTGGTTCGGAAGACCCCGTGCCGACTTCGTCGGTCTGCACCTGCGCGACGCCCTCGGTGAATCGACATGGCAGACGCTTCGCCCGCACATCGAAACAGCGCTCGCCGGAGAAGCCGTGAGCTACGAGTTGGAGATGCCCTACCTGCGAGGTGGCCGGCGCTGGATGGACGTTAGCTATACGCCCGACCGGGACGAGAACGGCGTCGTCCGTGGCTTGGTCGTGCTCGTCAACGACGCGACTGCGCACAAGCGCGTGCAAGCAGCCCTCCAGGAGAGTGAGCTTCAACTGCGGGAGTGGGCCGCACAACTGGCCGAGGCCGACCGCCGCAAGGACGAATTCCTGGCCCTGCTCTCCCATGAGCTCCGAAACCCCCTCGCCTCGATCCGCAACGGCCTCGAGGTCATGCGCCTCGCTGCTGACGACTGCCAGGCCGTCCAAGAGGCGCGAGCGACGATGGGTCGACAGCTCGGGCACTTGGTCCACCTGGTGGACGATCTCTTGGACGTGGGCCGGATCACGCATGGCAAGCTCGAGCTTCGCAGGGTGCGGACCGATCTCACGACGATCGTCGAAACTGCGTTGGAGTTCAGTCGTCTCGTCGTCGAGGAGGCGGGCCACGCCCTGACCGTTTCGCTTCCCTCCGAACCGGTGTACTTGGACGCCGACGTGACGCGCATGGCGCAATCGTTCGCCAACTTGCTGAACAACGCAGCTCGCTACACGCCCCGCGGCGGCCGAATCGCAGTGCAGGCCCAACGCCAGGACGAGAGCGTGGTCGTGACCGTCTCCGATACCGGCATCGGCATCCCGGACGAGGCGCTGGGTAGCATCTTCGACATGTTCAGCCAAGTGGACCAGAGCCTCGAACGACCGACCGGTGGGCTCGGGATCGGTCTCGCCTTGGTCAAGGCGCTCATCGAGATGCACGGCGGCACCGTCCAGGCGTTCAGCGCCGGACCGAACGAGGGGAGTGAGTTCGTCGTCACCCTGCCGGTCGCCCCCGAGAGTGCACCTCTGGTGAATGCTCGGGCAGAGGTCCGGCGATCGAATGGAAGTCAGCGCGTCCTGGTCGTCGACGACAATCGGGACGGCGCCAACTCGCTCACGAAGCTGCTCCAAGTCCTCGGCCATGAAGTCGACACCAGCTACGACGGGTTGGATGCGTTGACCGTGGCGGCGCAAACCAGGCCCGATCTCGTGCTCTTGGACATCGGCATGCCGAAGATGAATGGACACGAAGTGTGCCGCCGCCTCCGCGAGCAGCCTTGGGGTCGAAGCGTGACCGTTGTCGCCCTGACCGGCTGGAGCGACGAACAGACCCGCAGCCAGGCCACCGAAGCCGGCTTCGATGGACACTTGACGAAGCCGGTGGAATTCGCCGCCCTGGCGGAATGGCTCGAGCGAATCTCGACCGACGGCGAATCCAAGGCTTCGTGAACGAGGGTGAACGGTCGGACGCCCTCGCCCTCGTCGCCAACGTTCGCCGCGCTTCGGCAGGGTAGACTCCTCGTCCGATGTTCCCGATCAAGGACAACATCCCGACGCGGGAAAGACCCGTCATCAACATCGCGTTGATCGTGGTGACGGTGTTGGCGTTCCTGGCGCAGCTCGGGACGCCCGAGGGCGCGCCGTCGCTGGTCGAGCGCTACGGGATGATTCCCGCGCGCGTCACGAGCCCCGACGCGGTGGTCGAGATCCCCGAGTATGCGCTGGTGCGTTATCCCGACGGCCGCGTGGGGCGCGAACTCGTCAGCAAACCGGCCGCGCCCGCCAGCGTGCCCACGTGGCTGACGCTGTTGACCTGCGTGTTCCTGCACGGCGGGTGGCTGCACCTGCTCGGGAACATGTGGTTCCTGTGGATCTTCGGCGACAACGTCGAGGACTGCTTCGGGAAGCTCGGGTACCTGGCCTTCTACCTCTTGGGCGGCGTCTTCGCGAGCGTGACGCACTTGGTGACGAACCTCGGCTCGTCGATTCCGACGATCGGCGCGAGCGGCGCCGTCGCGGCCGTGATGGGTGCCTACTTCGTGCTCTATCCACGGGCGAAGGTCCTCGCAATCGTGCCGATCTTCTTCTTCATCCAGATGCTCGTCCTGCCGGCGAGCTGGTTCCTCGGCGTCTGGTTCCTGCTGCAACTGATGCAGGGCAGCTTCTCGATGGGAACCGTCGCGAGCGCCGGCGTCGCCTGGTGGGCACACATCGGCGGCTTCGCGATGGGCTATGTCGCGGCGCGCGTCTTGGAGAAGCGCCATCGTCTGAAGCCGCGCGTCGAGGTCCTGGCGCCCGACACCGAGCGCACCGGCAGCTATCGCTTCCGCGCCCGCCCACCGCGCGAATGGTGAACTGCGCCGCTCCCGGGTTGGCTTGCCGCGCCTCGGGAGTGTGACTAAAGTTTCTCCGCATGAACATCCAAGAGCGGCTCGAGGAAGCCTGGTTCGCCGCGTCGGGCGCCGACCCGGCGACCGTCCGCACGATCCATCCCGGCGATGAACTCCTCCTGTGGGAGCAACGGCTGGGTCGACCGTCGGACGAGTTGCGCGCGACCTACATGCGCAGCGGCCACGACACGCTGCGCTACGTCGAGGACGCGCTGCGGCAGGCCGGGCGCCCGCTGGGGAAGAGTCGCCGCGTGCTCGAGTTCGCGTCGGGCTTCGGGCGCGTGACGCGCCACTTGGTGCGTGTCGTCGACCCGAAGCACGTGTGGACGTCCGAGATTCTCGAAGGCGCTGACAAGTTCTCCGCAGCCAACTTCGGCGTGCACGGCGTCGGCTCGGCCGCTGCGCCCGAGGAGCTGCCGCTCGAGGGCGAGTTCGACTTGATCTTCGTCGTGTCGCTGTTCTCGCACTTGCCCCAGACCACGTTCGCGCGCTTCCTCGGCGCGCTCTACGAACGCTTGTCGGACGACGGCGTGTTGCTCTTCAGCACGCACGGACCCGCGGTCGTGCCCGACGTCGCATTGGATGCGCGCGGCTTCGGCTACGACACGGGCAGTGAGAGCCTTGCGCTCTCCGGCGACGAGTACGGCACGACCGCCGTGACGATTCCGCGCGTGGGCGAGTTCGCCGAAGCGGTCGGCGTCAGGCACCTGGCGTCGCTCGAGCGCGGGCTGTGGGGTTTCCAGGATCTCTTCGCGGCGTCCAAGCAACCCTTGCCCGGGCTCGACGCCTGGAAGCACGCGCCGATCCCGCGCGGTTCGATCGAGCGTTGCCATTTTGAGGGCGGCAACGTCGAGATCGGCGGCTGGGTGCGCTTGCCCGCCGACGCCGGCTCGATCGCGCGCACGACGCTCGTGATGGACGACGGTGCGCGGCGCGTCGACGCCGAATTGGTGCCGTACGAGCGTCCGCTGGTCGAGGCCGAGGGCGGCGCGGCGATGCGCCAGACCGACTGGTTCGTCGCGGGTCCGCTGGGCGAGGCCGCGCCGGGCAAGCACTCGGTCGCCGCCGTCGTCGAGACGACCGAGGGCGCGCGCGGCTGCATCGGCGTCGTGCCGCTCGACGTGGATTAGAGGTCCAAGGCTTTTCAGCATCGCTATGCGCTGGCCGGCGTCGTCGTCGACGAGGTGCTTCGGCTTCGACGTGGCCGGAATCGGGCAGGTCCCGGCCGGGTGGCCCAGCAGGGACTTGAGGAAGATCTGCGCCCGCTCGAGCAGTCGAAGTCGGCCGCGAACTCGGGCAGGTACGCGTAGACTGCGCGCATGGTGTCGGCACGAGCAGAGGTCTTGCGGCGGCGCGCCGCGCTCCTGGGCGTCGCGGTGGCGGGGCTCTTGGTCGCGACGAAGCTGGTGGCGGCGGTCGTCACGGGCTCGATCGCCGTGCTCTCGTCGCTGGCGGATTCGTTGGCGGACTTGGCGGCGTCGGGCTTGACGCTGTGGACCGTGGGCGTCGCGGCCATCCCCGCGGATGAGGATCACCGCTTCGGGCACGGCAAGGCGGAGGCGCTCTCGTCGCTCGTGCAGGCGGCGCTGCTGCTTGGCGCCGGTGTCTTCGTCTTGATCCTGGGCTTCGAGCGGGTGGTCGACCCGGCTCCGGTGGTGCGCACGAACCTGGCGCTCGCCGTGATGGGTCTCTCGCTCGTCGGCAGTCTCGCGGTCGTGCTCGGGCAGGGATACGTCCTGGGTCGCGTCGATTCGCTGGCGATCCGGGCCGACCGCGAGCACTATCGCGGCGACGCGCTCGCGAACCTCGCCGTCATCGTCGCGGTCGTGGTCGAAGGCGTTCCCGGCTTCGGGTGGATCGATCCCGTCATGGGGGCGCTGATCGCCGTCGTGCTGGTGACGAGCGCGTTCGGGATCGGACGCCGCAGCGTCGACCTGTTGATGGATCGCGAGCTCGACGACGGCGTACGCGCGGTCATCGCGGACCTCGTCCGTGCGGATCCCGACGTGCGCGATCTCCACGATCTGCGCACGCGTTCGATCGGGCGTGGGGTGCACATCGACCTGCACCTCGAACTCGACGGCGAGCTGTCCCTTCGCGACGCGCACACGATCACGGATCGCGTCGAGGAGCGGCTGTGGCGGCATTTCCCCGGCGCCGAGCTGTCCATCCATCAAGAGCCCGCGGGCCTCGTCGACGATCGGTTGGACGATCGCGTGCGAGCCGACTCGCCGTGATGCGCCGGGCGTCAGGCGTCTTCGGGGCGCGTCGACTCGGCGGGCGCTTCGGCGTCGTCGTCCTCGGAGGCCGTCGACGCGTCCGGCGAGTCCGCCGCGCGCGGGTTGCGCCGCGCGAGTTCTTGCAGGTCGTCGTGGACGTCGTGCTCGTCGACGATCTGCGTTCCGAGCAGACATTCGAGCACGTCTTCCAGCGTGACCACGCCCTCGAAGCCGCCGAACTCGTCGGCCAACGCGACCATGTGGATGCGCTCGGCGAGGAAGTGATCGAGCAACTCGTTGGCGGGCATGTTCTCCGGCACGAAAGTCAGCGGCTTGGATAGATCGCGCAGCGTCAAGTCGCGGTCGCCCCGCAAGGCGGCGTCGAACACGTCGCGACGGTAGACCATGCCGACGATCTGATCCAAGCCACCGTCCTCGACGATGGGCACGCGGCTGTGGCTCCATTCGGCCGGCGTCTTGGCGAGCTGAGCGATCTTGGCGTCCGCGGGCTGGGTCTCGACGACGGTGCGCGGCGTGCGTAGGTCCTTCGCCTTCACGCGATCCAACCGCAGCGCGTTCTGCACCCAACGATGCTCGTCGCGACGCACCGAGCCGTACTCGGCGGCGAGGCGCGAGAACATCTCGACCTCGTCTTCGCTGGGCCCCGGCTGACCGTTCCCCGCCAACTTGCTCATCATCACCTTGGCAGGGTGCGCGATCGGATACGCCGCCCAGATCATGAGCTGCAGCGGCCACGCCAAGGACGGACCGATCGACGCGGCGTAACGGACGCCGAGGCTCTTCGGCACGATCTCGGTGACGGTCAGCACCAAGAAGGTGAAGACTGCCGCGAAGGTTCCGACCCACTGGCTGCCGACCGAGGAGGCGACCATGGCGCCGGCGACCGTCGAACCGAGCGTGTGAGCCACCGTGTTGATCGTCAGGATCGCCGCGATCGGCTCATCGATGTCGATGCGCAGCCGCTGCAGCCGCCGCGCGCCGCGCACGCCTCGTCGCTCGAGGACCGCGATCTGCGATGGGGTGATCGAGTACAGCGCCGCTTCGAAGAGCGAGCAGAAGAAGGAGGCTGCCAAGGTCAGCAGCGCGACAACGAGGACTCCGGTCACAGGATGGGTCGAGGGTGGGAAGGTCGGTTTCGCACGATAGCACTTCCGATGACCGGACTTGCCAGTTCCCGTGCAGCGCCGGATGCGACCCGCTGTAGGGTTGTTTCGATGTCAGAGCTCGGCCCCGGCAAACTGCGCGGCTGGCGCGCCACGGCCCACACGATCATCTTCGAGTCGGACACCAAGGCCGGAAGGGCCTTCGACGTCGCCTTGATCGTGGCGATCCTGTGCAGCGTCGTCGTGGTCCTGCTCGAGAGCATGCAGTTCGTCGACGCTCGGTACGGGGCTCAGTTGCGCACGGCCGAGTGGTTCTTCACCGTGCTCTTCACCGTCGAGTACGTGGTGCGACTCGCCTCGGTCGGGCGGCCGGCGCGCTACGCGCGGAGCTTCTTTGGCGCCGTCGACCTCCTCGCGATCCTGCCGACGTACCTCAGCCTCGTCGTTCCGGGGGCGCAGGCCCTGGCGGTCGTCCGCACGCTGCGGATCTTGCGCGTGTTCCGCGTCCTGAAGCTCGCGTACTACGTCCAGGAGTCCGAGACGTTGATGACCGCTCTCTACGCCAGCCGGCGGAAGATCGCGGTGTTCACGTTCAGCGTCTTGAGTCTCGTGACGATCTTCGGCGCGCTGATGTACTTGGTGGAGGGGCCAGCGAGCGGCTTCACCAGCATTCCACGCGGCATGTATTGGGCGATCGTCACGCTGACCACCGTCGGCTACGGCGACATCTCGCCGAAGAGCGATCTCGGTCAAGTCATCTCGTCGTTCATCATGATCCTGGGCTATGGGATCATCGCCGTGCCGACGGGCATCGTCACGGCCGAGTTGACGCGCTCCGCGGAGCGGGGCTTGGCGTCGAAGATCGCCTGTCCGAGCTGTGGCGCCGGACGCCACCAGCCGGACGCGACGTTTTGTCGAGCGTGCGGTTCGCGGCTGTGAAGCGCGCCGTTCTTGGTTCGCGGACCGACGAAATGCGATGGTTTGGGTCCCAGTTCGACCCCGCGGCCCGTATCCGCCCGAGCATGCGCTCGTTCCACGCACTCGCCTCGTTGCTGTTGTCGTCCCTCGCCCTGGCGTGCGGACCCTCGTACGCCGGCGATGGGTACTCGGGACGGCTGACGGTGACGGGCTCCAGCACGATCGCGCCGTTGCTCGTCGATGTCGCCAAGCGCTTCGAAGCGTCACATCCCGGCCTGCGCATCGACGTGCAGACGGGCGGCTCGTCGCGCGGGATCGCGGACGTCCACGCAGGGCTCGCGGACATCGGAATGAGTTCGCGCTACCTGGTTGGACCGGAGCGCGATGCCTTGCACGAACACCGCATCGCGATCGACGGCGTCGCATTCGTTCTCAACGGCGCGAACCCGGTGCTGCGGCTCTCGCGCGAGCAGCTGCGCGGAATCTTCACCGGAGTGCTCGACGATTGGAGCCAGGTCGGCGGAACCGCGGGACCGATCACGGTGATCGACCGGGCGCGCGGCCGCTCGGAGGTGTCGCTGATCACGGGGTACCTCGAGTTCGACGCACGCGACATCGTGCCGGACGCGGTCGCCGGTGAGAACCAGCAGGTCGTCAAGCAGGTCGCGAGCGATCCCGCGGCGATCTCCTACCTCTCGGTGGGAACCGCGCTCGTGGCCCGGGACGCGGGCGTCTCGCTGCGGCTGCTGCCGCTCGCGGACGTGGAGGCGAACGCGTCCTCGGTGCAAGCGCGCGTCTATCCGCTCGCGCGGCCGTTGCTGCTCTTGCTCGGGGGCGACGCGGACGAACGGGCCCGCGCGTTCGTGGAGTTCGCCGCTTCCCCCGCCATCCACGACCTGATTCGTGACCATTCGTTCGTCCCCGCGAGCCACTGATCGTTTGGTGACGCTGGCGCTCCACGCCGCGGCGTGGACGTCCGCCGCGATCGTGCTGTTGATCTTCGGCTATCTCGTGCGCGAGGCGTGGCCGGCGTTGCTGGACGCGGGTCCGGCGTCGTTCCTGTTCGGCACCGCGTGGCATCCCACGTCGGAGCCGCCGCAGTATGGCGTCGCGGCGCTCTTCGTCGGCACGCTCGCGACGACCCTGGGCGCCGTGCTCGTCGCGGGACCGCTCGGCATCGCGGCGGCGCTCTGCGCGCGCTTCTTCGCGCCGCCAGCCGTCGGGCGTTGGTTCACGCGCTTCGTCGTCCTGTTCGCCGGCGTTCCGTCGGTCGTCTTCGGGCTCTGGGGGTTGACCGCGGTGGCGCCGCTCGTGCGGCGAATCGCGCCGCCGGGCACGAGCCTCTTGACCGCCGTCATCGTGCTCGCCTTGATGATCCTGCCGACGGTCGCGCTCCTGGCCGGGACGGCGCTCGAGCGCGTTCGTGAAGAGCACCTGCGCGCCGCGGCCGCGCTCTCGCTCTCGCGCGCGTCGACGCTCACCGGCGTCGTGTGGCCGTCCGCTCGTGCGGGTTTCTTGGTCGCGGTCGTCCTGGGAACCGCGCGCGCGCTGGGGGAGACGATGGCCGTGTTGATGGTCGCCGGCAACGTCGTGCGCGTCCCCGCGAGCCTGTTCGATCCCGTGCGGACGTTGACCGCGAACATCGCGCTCGAACTCGGGTACGCGACCCAAGAGCACCGCGCGGCGTTGTTCGTGACGGGGCTCGTGCTGTTGCTGCTCGTCACGGTGCTCGTGCTGGTGTCGCGAGCCGCGGGGGCAGCGCGTGCGTGAGCGCCTTCTCGATCGAGCGCTCGTCGTGTGCGCGTGGTGCGCGGCGGCTCTTGTCACGTGCGCGTTCGCGTGGATCCTCGCCGACGTCGTGCGTTACGGCGCGCGCGAGCTCTCGTGGGACTTCCTCACCAGCGCGCCGCAGCGTGCGGGGCGCGCGGGCGGCATCGGGCCGATCCTCGTCTCGACGCTGGCGATCGTGACCGTGTGCCTCGCCGTCGCCGTGCCGCTGGGTGTCGGCGCGGCGCTGTTCCTGTCCGAGTTGACGCGCGCGGGGGGCCTGCTGGGCGGCGTCGTGCGGGCGTCGCTCGACATCTTGGCCGGCGTTCCTTCGATCGTCTTCGGTCTGTTCGGCAACGCGCTCTTCGCGGTGACCCTGGGGCTGGGCTTCTCGATCCTCTCGGGTGGTTTGACCCTCGCGTGCATGGTGCTTCCGCTCTTGATCCGGACGGTTGAGATCGGCCTGCGCGCCGTTCCTCGGGACTATCGCCTGGCCAGCGCCGCGCTCGACCTCTCGCGCGTGCGCTTCTTCGGCAGCGTGCTCCTGCCGGCGGCGGCGCCGGGGATTCTCGCGGGGCTCCTGCTCGGCCTCGGGCGCGCGCTGGCGGAGACGGCGGCGCTGCTGTTCACCAGCGGGTACGTCGACCGCATGCCGCGGTCGGTGCTGGACTCGGGCCGCTCGCTCTCGGTGCACGTCTACGACTTGGCGATGAACGTTCCCGGCGGTGAGTCGAGGGCCTACGCTACGGCCCTCGTGCTGGTCGTGGTCCTCTTGGCGGTCAACGGACTGTCGACCTGGACGGTCGAGCGCTTCGTCGCGCGACGCACCGACGCATGAGCCGCTCCATGTCGACGACCCATCCCGCGCCGCGAGGCGACGCACGCACGCTGCTCGCCGTACGCGGGCTCGACGTGGCCTACGGCGACCGGACGGCGCTACGGGCGGTCGACCTCGACATCCGCGAGGGTGAGGTCACGGCGCTCGTCGGTCCGTCGGGTTGTGGCAAGACGACGTTCCTGTTCGCGCTCAACCGGTTGGCCGATTTCGTCGCAGGTTGCTGCGTCACCGGCAGCATTCGGTTCGACGGCGAGGAGCTGGGGCCGAAGACCGACGTCTCTTTGCTGCGCCGCAACATCGGGACGGTGTTCCAGCGGCCCAACCCGTTCCCGATCTCGATCGAGAAGAACCTGCACTTGCCTCTCCGCGAGCACGGGTGTCCGCGTCGCGAGCTCGGGCCGCGCACGGAGGCCGTCCTGCGGCGCGTCGGTCTCTGGGACGAAGTCGAGGACCGGCTGCGGACGCCGGCGCTCGGGTTGTCGGGCGGGCAGCAACAACGCCTCTGCCTGGCGCGGGCGCTCACGCTCGAGCCGCGGATGTTGCTGATGGACGAGCCCTGCAGCGCGCTCGATCCCAACGCGACCGAGACGATCGAGGCGTTGATCGACAACCTACGCAGCAGCATCACCGTCGTCCTGGTGACGCACAACCTGGCCCAGGCGCGTCGCTTGGCCGATCGTGTGGCGGTCTTTTGGAATCGAGCGGGCTGGGGCACGGTGATCGAGGCCGGCAGGACCGAGGAGCTGTTCTCGGCGCCGCGCGAGGCCGACACCGCGGCCTACCTCTCCGGACGGCGCGGCTAGCCTGACCCTCGAGAAAAGCGGCCCCGAGGCCGAGAACTTTGGGTTTGTGGGTGAGACTGAGTCGCAGATGCGGCTAGATTGCCAGCCCATGGCGACCAAGAAGGACTCCCAGCGCGCCTCGAAGTCGAAGCCGCCCAAGAAGGACTGCTGCGGCAAGCCCGTGCACAAGCGCTGCAAGCGCTGTCCCTTGCGCTAGGAGCGGAATCCGGGGCACGAATCGCGCGCTGCGCGCGTCACCCGCCGCCCGCGCGTTCGTCCGGCGGGCATGGCAGCAGGAGAGCAAGCCCTTCCGGGCATCGAGCCGCGCGACCGCCGGGCTGAGGGAGACGCGGTCGCCGGCGCCGTCGACGAAGAGCACGTCGGCGAGGTGCAAGTGCGGCGCGTCGTCTCGCGGCTCGTGGACCTCGCGCCGCGCGTGGCCGGGCTGCGCATGGTCATGGACGAACCGCTGAGGACGCCGGTCGCGGTCGCGCGTTTCCTGGCGGCGCAGATCGGCGCCGAGTCGCAGGAGGTCTTCGTGGCCGTGCTGCTCGACGGCTCGCACCGCGTGACCGGCGTGTTCGAGGTCTCGCGCGGAACCTTGACCTCGTCCTTGGTGCATCCCCGCGAGGTCTTCGGACCGGCGCTGCGGTTGGGGGCCGCGGCGCTGTTGGTGGCGCACAATCATCCCTCGGGGCGCACGCGGCCCAGCCCCGAGGATCTGGCCTTGACGCGCCGCTTGATCGAGGCGGGCCGGTTGCTGGGCGTCCCGCTGCTCGACCATTTGATCTTCGGCGGCGCCGACCGCTGGCGCAGCCTGCGGCTCGAAGGGGGTGCGTGGAACGAGAGCACGTAGTACGCGGTCGGCGCGATTCTTGCGAATTGAGCGGCTTCGCCGGGCTCCAGCCCAAGCACGCCTCCGTACCGGGCTCTGAAGATTCAACCACGAGGACTGCTGCGGTAGGAGCCGGGAGCACCCGCGGACGCGGGTGGGTCCCTTTCTACCTAGGTCTGGGCTCTAGAAAGCTGCGGTGTTCAACCGTAGCGTTCAGAGCCCCTCCACGCCTTGTGGAGGTTCCAAGCCACCCCAAAGAGGAGATACCCCATGAAGCGTGCCCTGCTCCTGCTCGGCCTTGCCGCCCTTCCGCTAATGACCTCTTGCATCGCAGGTCCCAAGCGACTTTCGCGCAGCTGGGACGTGTACGTCAACCAGAAGTACGTGGACGACGCCTGGATCCACGGTGCCCTGCTGCAGAACATCATCCCCGTCTACCCGATCGTTGGCGGTGTCGCGGCGCTCGGCGACGTCTTGGTCCTGAACCCGTACTACTTCTGGTCGCGCGACGCCTGGGAGCGCAACGGCACCGGCTTCGACTACATCGATCCCGAAGGTGCCGCGAACATGGTCGGCGTGTGGCCGAGCGAAGAAGCGGTGATGGACTAGACACCGCACGTCCGACGTCCGCAGCGGCCCTCGGGAGCTTCGGCGCCCGGGGGCCGTCGTCTTGCGCTGGCCCGCAGCGTGCCAGGAGTCGATGATGGCCACCGAGGAAACCACCATCGACGAGCCCATTCATTTCGAACCCAAGGACCGCCCCCTGCGCCGCGACGTCGGCTGGCTGGGCGCGATGCTGGGGGAGCTCCTGCGCGAGCAAGGTCCGCCCGAGCTCTTCCCGTTGGTCGAGCGCACGCGGCTGGCCGCGCGACGTCGCCGCCGCGGTGACCCGGAGGCCGAAGGCGAGCTGGCGGCGGCGCTGGACGACCTCGAACCCCGGCTGGCGTTCGAGCTGGTGCGCGCGTTCTCGGCGTACTTCCGGCTGGCCAACATGGCCGAGCAGGTCCATCGCGTGCGTCGGCGCGTCGACTACCTCACGTCCGGCGAGCCGCAACGCGGCGGATTTCGCGCGGTGTTCCAAGGCTTGAAGGACCGCGGCGTGCCGTTCGAGCTGCTCGAGGGCCTGGTCGAGCGCGCCGTGATCGAGCCCGTCTTCACCGCGCACCCGACCGAAGCCGTGCGCCGCACGATCCTGATCAAGGATCAGCGCATCGCCCGCGCGCTCGTCGACCGCTTCCATCTCGACGCGATGACACCGAGCGAGCAGCGCGCGAACGCCGAGAAGATCGCGCTCGAGGTCGCGACCGGATGGCAGACCGACGAGCAGCTGCGCGAGCGCCCGACGGTCGCGGAAGAGGTCGAGCACGTGCTGTTCTTCCTCTCCGAGGTGCTCTACCGCATCGTGCCGGCGTTGAGCGAGGAGCTCGCGACCGCGGCCGAGGAGGTCTACGGCCGCCGGCTCGAGCCGCAGCGCCCCTTGGTGCGCTTCGGCTCGTGGGTCGGCGGTGACATGGACGGCAACCCCAACGTCGGTGCGGCAACGATTCGGGCGACGCTCGAGCGACACCTCGGCCTGGTGCTCGACCGCTATGTCCGCGAGGTGCGCCATCTGTTCGGGCACTTGTCGCAGTCGGATTCGCGCGTCGCGGTCGACCCGCGCGTGCTCGAGCGCACCGCGCTCTACCGACAGCTCATGCCCGCCGCCTGGAGCGAGATCCCGGTGCGCTATCGCGAGATGCCGTACCGCTTGTTCCTGTGGATGATCTCCGAGCGCTTGATGCGCAAGCGGCAGCGCGAGTCGGGCGGCTACGGCGCGCCGGCGGAGTTCCGGGGCGACCTCGAGCTCTTGGACGAGAGCCTCACCGCGCACGGCGGAGTCCGCGCGGGGCGCGCGCTCGTGCGCCGGCTGATGACGCGGCTCGACACGTTCGGCTTTCATTTGGCGACGCTCGACGTGCGCCAGGACTCGGAGGTGCATCGGCGCGTCGTCGGCGAACTGCTGGGCCGTGCGGATTTCGTAGAGGCTTCCCCCGAAGAGCGCGCGCGCCAGTTGGCGGGCCCGGCGCCCGAGCGGCCGGCGACGCTGTCGGACGAAGCGCAAGCGTCGTTGGCCGTCATCGAGGCCCTCTCCGAGGGACGCGAACGCTTTGGACCCGAAGCCGTCGGCACGTACGTGATCAGCATGGCCCAGGGCGCCGACGACGCCTTGGCCGTGCTGTTCCTCGCCCGCGCCGGCGGGTTGGTCGCGGGCGAGGAAGTGCCGCTCGACGTCGTGCCGCTGTTCGAGACGGTCGACGATCTCGAGCGCGCGCCGGCGACGTTTCGCGCGCTCGTTCAGAACCCCGTCTACGCCCGGCACCTGGCGTCGCGTCACGGCCGACAGCTCGTGATGCTGGGATACTCCGACAGCAACAAGGACGGCGGCATCGCGGCGTCGCGCTGGGCGCTGCAACGCGCGCAAACCGATCTGGTCGCGGCCGCGGCGGAGCTGGGTGTCGAGTTGACCTTCTTCCACGGCCGCGGCGGTTCGATCAGTCGCGGCGGCGGCAAGCCGCGCGATGCCGTCTTGGCCGCGCCGCCGGGCGCCGTCGCCGGACGCACGCGCATGACGGAGCAGGGCGAGATCCTGCACGCCAAGTACGGTCTGCGCGGCATCGCGCTCCGCACGCTGGAGCTGGTCTTCGGTGCGGTGCTCGAGCGCCCCGATGCGGGCGGCGACGATCAGGGGCCGCCCGCACCGGAGGCCTGGGCCGAGGCCATGGAAACCACCGCGCTCGCGAGCCGCGGTGCCTATCGGGCGCTCGTGCACGACGACGCGGACTTCCCGACCTTCTTCTCGTTGGCCACGCCGATCGACGTGATCGAGCGGCTACGCATCGGTTCGCGGCCGTCGAAGCGGCGGGCGATGCGCGGCGTCGACGATCTGCGAGCGATTCCGTGGGTCTTCGCGTGGACGCAATCGCGCTGCGTCTTGCCGGGTTGGTTCGGCGTCGGCTCGGGACTCGTCGCGGCGCGCGAAGCGCACGGCGCGGACCGACTCGCCGAGATGGCGCGCGAGTGGCCCTTCTTCCGGGCGTTCCTGGCGGACGTCGAGATGGTTTTGGCCAAGGCCGATTTGGCGATCGCCGAACGCTACGCCGAACTGGCCGGCAACGTGGGCGCGCGGCTGTTTCCGGTCGTCGCGGCGGAATTCGAACGCACGCGCACGACCGTCCTCGACGCGTTGGGGCAGGACGTGCTATTGGAGCGCGATCACGCGCTGCAGCGCTCGATCCGGCTGCGCAATCCGTACGTCGATCCGATGAGCTTCGTGCAGGTCGACCTGCTCGCGCGCTGGCGCGCCGGCGGGCGCGAGGACGAGGAACTCGAGCGCGTGCTCGGGCAAACCGTGCGCGGCATCGCGCGCGGCTTGCAGAACACCGGCTAGTCCTCGACCGAGACGCCCTTCCAGAAGGCGACGCGCTCGCGAATGGCTTCGGCGTCGGGTTTGGGCTCGCGGTAAATCCACGCAGCGTCGGGGTTGCGCTCGCCGTCGACGACGATCGAGTAGTAGTTCGCCACCCCCTTCCAGCCGCACACCGTGGTCGTGTCGCTGGGCTCGAAGTGCTGCTCGGCGATGGACTCGAGCGGAAAGTAGGGGTTGCCGTCGACCACGACGATGTCGTCGGACTGGGCGATCGTGGCTCCGTTCCAAGTGGCTTTCATCGCGAGAGATGGTAGCGCGAACGAGCACGCTGCAAGATCGACACGCAGCGTTGCACGTGCGACAGCGGGTTCGTCGGGCCGAGTGTCATCCGACGCGGTCCTCGAGCGTGGTCACGCCGGCCTGGGCAGCGCAGTGCGCACAGCAGTAGAAGCTGCCTTCGGCCTCCATGCCGTGTCCGATGATCGTCGTGCCGCAGATGTCACAGGCCGGCGCCAGCGCCTGAATCGCGCACTCGAACGAATCGAACGTCAGGCTCTGGCCGTCGTGCCAACGGATTTGGAAGGCCTTGTCGTAGTCGTTTCCGCAGGTCTCGCAGGTGGGCATGAGAGGTTCCGGTGAGGGTGGACGTCGGGATGCGTATGCGCGCACGGGGCGACCCTGCAACCGGTGCGCCACGCGCGTCCAAAGGACGGCACGGCACTTGCACGCTTTTCGTCATGCCCCACACGCGCACCCGCACCCTGGAAGACGCCGTCGAGGGTCTTCGCTTTCCGATGGTGACGACCAGCGATCTCACCAGTCGACCTTTGACATGCGTCCGGGCGCACGACCAACACCTTTGGTTCCTGGTCGACAAGACGGCCGACTGGATGAAGCGCATCGCCATCGACCCGACGGTAGGACTCTCGTTCGCCGACCCGAAGTCGTCCGATTTCGTCTCGGTCGTCGGTCGCGCGGAAGCGGTGCACGATCGAGAGGTGCTCGAGCGCCTGTGGAATCCGGCGGCGGAAGCCTGGTTCAACGGCGTCGACGACCCGAAGCTCGCTGCGCTGCGCGTCGACGTGGAGCAGGGCCAGTACTGGGACGGTCCCGACAGCCGGATCGCGCGCACGTTGGCCTTTGCACGGGCGCGAGCGACCGGCAACACCGAAGCGATGGGCGAGGCTGGCGACGTGCATCCCTAAGCCCGGCGCCGTCAGCAGTTGCGGCCCTGCTCGGGCGGCGTCGTGACGGCGTGCAGGAACGCTTGGACGGGCTGGCTCGCGCCGGGGTAGCGGTCGCCGATCTCCTTGCCGTTCTCCAGCTTGAGCACGCCACGCGGACACACGGCGCTGCAGACGCCGCAGCCCACGCACGACGCGCGCACGATGTTCTCGCCGCGCTGCGCGTAGGCGCGCACGTCGATCCCCATCTCGCAGTACGTCGAGCAGTTGCCGCAGCTCATGCACTGCGAGCCGTTGGTCGTGATGCGAAAGCGCGACGCGAACCGCTGGAAGAGACCCAAGATCGCGGCCTGCGGACAGCCGAAACGGCACCACACGCGGTTGCCCAGCAGCGGATAGAAGCCGACGCCGATGACGCCCGAAAAGACCGCGCCGATCCACAAGCCGTAGAAGCTCGCGAAGGTCTGCGACGCTCGCCCGAGGAGGCGGCCCTCGGTGGCCGAGTTGATCCACAAGCAACCGGTCGTGACGACGATCAGCACCAGGACCGAGTGGATCAACCAGCGTTCGAGCTTCCACGCCGAGGTGCTCTTGATCGATTGATGACGCCACGGATCGCCGAGGGTCTCCGCCAAGCCCCCGCAGCCACAGACCCATGAGCAGTACCAGCGCTTGCCGTGGAAGTAGGTCAGGATGGGCACCCCGACCAAGCCCAACACGACGCCCCAGAACGCCATGAACACACCGAGGCGCGAGGCCTCGGTCAGCGCGGCGAGTTCGGTGGGGAACAGGTACTCGGGCTTCAGCGGCCAGAAGTACGAGAAGTAGAACTCCGGCTGCTGGAAGAGCTTCAGCAGGTTCGGGATCAGGAACGCGAACGCGAGCTGGAAGAACATCACCGACGCGGTACGCAGCAACTGATAGCGGTTGTGGCGATAGCGCCAGAACATGCGCACGCCGAAGACGAGGATCAGCAGCGTGTACAGCGTCCCGTACAGGAACCAGCGGTCGGCCGCGTGCCCCGTCAAGAGCAGCGCCAAGGGATCGACCAAGCGGATCGGACCGTCGAGCAGGCGCGGCATGCCCCAGGTTCGCCAGTAGCTCTCGTAGAAGTAGAGCACGAGGTAGAACCCGGTAAAGCCGATCCCGAGCGCCCAACCGAGCGCGCCGCGGTTCTTCGCGCCGCTGAAGTACGTGTTGTCGTTGCGGATGCCGGGCTGCGTCCCGCGGTAGCGATCCGCGAAGAAGACGAACGCACCGGCGACCAGAAGGCCGAAGCTCCCGAGGAATCCGCCCCACGTGCCGCGCAGCACGCCCGTCGTCGCGGAGAGCACGAAGAACGTCGCGCCGAGCCCGGCGAGCGCCAGCCCGAGCCACTCGAGCGCCGAGCGCCGCGTCTCGTCGGGAACGTGCGGCGGTTCGCCGAAGCCGCCGGCTTCCTCGTCGAAGTCGTAGCCCGTCAGCGCGGAATCGATGCTGCTCGGAGCCGTCGCCGAATCGATGCGGGTCATACGGTCGCTCCTCGGAACGCGGCGCGCACCGAATCTTCGTGGCGCTGGAAGAACTCGGGGTCGAAGTTCGCTTCGCCGAGGTGCTCGAGCACGTAGTCGATCGACCGACGCTCGACGATCCAGCGCTCGCACACCTCGTGTCGATAGCGCACGCCCAAGGTGTTGAAGCCGAGCACGCCATCGTCGCCGTAGACGATGCGAATCGAGAGCGCCTCGGTCGGGTGTTCCCAGTAGAGGTTGCGCTCACCGGGTAGCTGGCGGTGGACCGAACCGTAGGTCTGGTACTCGAGGTCGAGGAACTTGGCAGAGTTGTACCAGACCCCCGGCGCGTACTCGGCGGTTTCACCCGACAGCGACTCGGCGGCGTGACGGCCTTGCGCCTTGCCCGTGTACCAGACCTGCTCCACGAGATTGCGCTCGGCCTCGGGCTGGACGATCTCGGCGCAGTCGCCGGCGGCGAAGATGCCCGCGACGTTCGTTTCGAGCCTGCGGTCGACGAGGATTCCGCGTCCCGTTTCGACGCTGGTGTCCTTCACCAGGTCGATGTTCGGATGCACGCCCGCCGTCAGTCCGACGATCTGGCACGGAATCGTGTCTCCGCCCTTCGTCACGACGGCCGCCGCACGACCGCGCCCGTCGTCGACGATGTGGTCCAGCTCCGTCTCGAGGCGCAGGTCCATCCCCGAAGCGGCGATCACGCGGTTGACCAGCGCCGACTCCTCGGGTGGCAAGACGTTGTTCCAGTACGACCGCTCGCGCACGAGGAACGTCACGCCGATCCCGCGCGAGTGCAGCATCTCGCCCAGTTCGATGCCGATCAGTCCCCCGCCCACGATGACCGCCTGTCGCGCGTTCTCGGCGTTGGCATAGAGCCGGCGGAGATCCAACAGGTCGTACAAGCCCTGCACGCCCTCGAGGTCCTGGCCGGGCCAACCGAACTTGTTCGACTTGGATCCCGTCGCGAGCAAGAGCTTGTCGAACCCGAGGGAGCCGCGCTGGTGCAGCCTCAGCGTGCGCGCTTCCACGTCGAGGTGCGTGACCCAATCGCGAACGAGTTCGATGCGCTGTTCGGCCCACACGCCGTTCTCGTAGGGCTTCGTGTCCTCGTAACGCATGTGCCCCATGAACACGTACATCAGCGCGGGGCGCGAGTAGTGGTACGTGGACTCGCCGGAGATCATCACGATCTCCCAGTCGGGCCGAAGCTCACGAAGTCGAAAGGCGGCGCTGACGCCGGTCACTCCGTTGCCGAGAATGACGACTCGAACCATGGGGGAGGTGAAGGGAGGGAAACACGAAAGTGCTGGGATCGCCCGCCGTACGGGCCAGCCGGCGGCGCGTGACCGGGCTAGTCGGCTTGGTAGAGCGCGAAGGTTGCACCTGCCGGATCGCGCAGGACCTGGAACTTGCCCGCGCCGGCCCTCCGCGCGGCCGAAAGGATCGCGGCGCCGCGCTTCGTCGCGCGCTCGACGGACGCCGCGAGGTCCGGGACCGTGACATAGTTGATCCAACCCGTGGGTTGATCCGAGTTGCCGCCGCGGCGATGACAGACGCCGCCGACCGGGACACCGGCGGAGTTCATCATCACGAAGTCCTCGTAGCCTCCCTCGTCGTCGGTCATCTGAATGCCTTCACTCGTCCAACCGGCAACGTCCGAGTAGAAGTCGCGGAGCGCGATGGCGTCGTCCACGGTGAGGTCGATCCAGCCGAAGCTGCCGAGAGGTTGTGAGTCGGTCATGGGAATCGGTTCGCGCGCTGCGCGGTGGAGTGGATGAGCGTCGAGCGTAGACTGTCGCCCGGGCGGACGCTCCTCTCCCTCTTGAACGCTTCCTCGAGAACCACGCGGCGCATCGCCGTCACCGGTGGCCCGGGCTCGGGCAAGACCACGCTCGTCGCTGCGCTGGCGGCGCGTGGCTTTCGCACCGTGCCGGAAGCGGCGATCGAGGTGATCCGCGAGCTCGTGGCGGAGCACGGTAACGAGGGCCAGCGCGAGTGGCGCCGAAAGCATGGTGCGCGTTTCCAGGCTCGGATCCTCGCGCGTCAGACCGCAGCCGAGGAAGCGCTGGGCGCCGAAGCCGGTCCGGTGTTCCTGGACCGTGGTCGTCACGACGGCCTCGCATACTGCCGGTATCGCAAGGACGTGCCGCCCGACGAGTTGCTGCCGGCGCTCGAGGGCTGGCGCTACGACGCGGTCTTCCTGCTGGCGACGCTGACCGAGTTCGCAGATCGCCGGGCGACCGGCCGGACGAGTACGCGCGCGGACTCGATCGGCCTCGGAGGGACGCTCGCAGCCGTTTACGCAGAATTCGGTATGCGGCCCTTCGTCGTGCCAGAGGCGTCGGTCGAGGAGCGCGTGGCGATCGTGCTGGCGCGGCTCGAGCAGCTTGGCTGGAACGCGCCGCCGCCGCTGGCCGGGCCGCGGCTATCGTAGAGCGCTCGCCCCGAAGGAGTCTCTTCATGCTGCCCGCTCTCCTATTCACGCTCGCGTCGCTCTTCAGCGCGGCCCCGTCGCCGGCCGCCGAACACGTCTTCGTCTTCATTCGCACCGGTCCGACCCGCGTCAGCGGTGAGGCCGCCAGCGCGGCGATGGCGGGCCACTTCGACAGCATGGGCCATCTGGCCGGGCAAGGGCATCTAGCGCTCGCAGGACCGTTCGGCGAGCCGCGCCACGACCCGAGCGACCGCGGACTCTGGATCTTCGCGGCCGCGGGCGTCTCGGCCGCCGCGCCGTTCGCGCACTCCGATCCGTGCGTCGAGATGGGCGTGTTCGAGCTCGAGCTCGTGCCCTTCCGGACGGATTGGCCGCTCGACGTGATCGGCCCCTTGGTGCAGATCGCCGGCATGCGCGAGCCCGGCGACGATGGCGGCATGAGCGGCTTCGTGATCGCGACCCGCGAGGGGCTCGCTCCGGCTGAACTCGAGCCGGCGATCGCTGCGGAAGACATCGTGTTGGCCGGCAAGTTCGGTGGGGACCGCGCGGGCACGCAGCTCATCGTTCTCGACGCGCAAGGCGTCGACGCGGCGCGCGAGCTCTTGGCGCAGCATGCGCTCGAGCCCGACGCGTGGACGCTACGACCCTGGTGGGGGACAGCGCTCTTGCGCGAGCTGCCGCGCCTTCGGCGCGCGGCGCTCGACGCACGCGTCGACCTCGAGCCGCGCACGCTCGACGCCGCGTCGGGGTTGCCGGCCCTGCTAACCAAGTCGGTCGACGTCTTCGGCGTGCCGGTGTTCGCGACGGCCGCGACGGACGACGCGGCGTTGAAGCACGCGGCGACGATCCTCGCGGAGTACCTCGACAACGACGAGGATGGCCGCATGGACGATCCGCGTTTGGTCCTGGGCCTGCACGAGGCGCGGGCCGCCTTGCTCGTGCGACCGGCCGACGATGCGCCGATCACCGCGACCGCCATGCGCTCGGCGGGCTTTCTCTTCGCGCCCGAACTGATCGCGGAGGATGTCGCGCAACGCGCTCGCCCGCACGAGCCCGGCGCCGCGACGTTCGACGCCGCCGTCCGCGGCGGCGCCGAACTCGTCGCGTTCGGCGCGCTGCTCGCGTATCCGGGCGTGTTCGGCGTCGACGAGGGGTGTGCGCTCGCCAGCGCCCTCGACGTCGCCACGGGCGAGTGGTTCCAACCGGCGAGCGCCGCGACCCCCGAGGAGCGCGGCCGCGCGTACTTCGCCTGGGCGCTGACTTCGAACCTTGGCCTCGAGGCGCAACCCGAACGCCAACGCGAGATCGCCGCGCGCTGGAAGCTAGCGACCCCCGAACTCTTGCGAGCCGGCGACCCGGCGATCGCGGCCCTCCTCACGGCGCGCCGCTTCGGGCTGCCGCGGCTCGGGCCCGACGGTTCGTACCGCTGAGTCGGCTAGCCCGGTTCCCTCACCACGATTCGATCGGATTCGTCGTAGATCGTTGTCCT
>JBBDIB010000035.1:25405-36017 GCA_040880665.1 Planctomycetota bacterium | reverse complement strand
CAGGGCAATGAGATACGGCGAATCAGACGGATCGTGGTGAGGGAACCGGGCTAGGAGCTCGCGACGGCCCCTCCAGCCTCCCGGCGGAGGGCCTCGATGGCCGCTTTGGCGTCCGGCGGACCATAGACCGCGGACCCGGCGACGACGGTGTCGCAGCCGGCCTCGACGCAGCGCCGGATCGTGTCGGGCGCGATCCCTCCGTCCATTTCGAGCCGGCCCTGCCAGCCCAGCGCACGCAGGCGGCGCACCTTCGGCAAGACGTCGTCCTGAAACGCTTGCCCGCCGAACCCCGGGGAGACGCTCATCACGAGAATCAGGTCCACGCGGTCGAAGAACGGCTCGAGCGGCTCCGCCCGCGTCTCCGGCTTGATCGAGATCCCGATCTTGGGCACCCCGGCGTCGCGGAAGGCGTCGAGGGTGCGCTCGATCTCGTCCGTGTTGGCGCAGGCTTCGTAATGGAAGGTCAGCACGTGGGCCCCCGCCTCGGCGAAAGCGCCGCCCCAGTCCCACGGACGCTCGATCATGACGTGTACGTCGAGCGGCAAACCGGAGGCCCCGTGGATCGCTTGGACGACCGGCGGTCCCAGCGTCAGGTTCGGCACGAAGTGGCCGTCCATGACGTCCACGTGGTGCCAGTCCGCGCCGGCGGCCTCGATCCGGGCCAGCTCCTCGGCCAAGCGCGCGAAATCGGCGGAGAGCAACGAGGGCGCAACGATAAGGGACGACATACGGTCAGCCTAGGACGCGTCGACCGCGGGACCGCGAGCCAGGCCGGATTTTCGCCGCGCGGGCGAATCGAGCCGACCGGGCTCGCTGAGCCAAGGCCGGCGCTTCAGGGCCGGGGCGAGCGCTCCAGCGCCTCGATGCCGGGCAGCGACCTGCCCTCGAGCAGTTCGAGCGATGCCCCGCCGC
Source organism: Planctomycetota bacterium (assembly GCA_040880665.1). Lineage (GTDB taxonomy): Bacteria > Planctomycetota > UBA1135 > UBA1135 > JBBDIB01. The sequence goes on along the minus strand of JBBDIB010000035.1, from coordinate 35,105 downwards.
CGGTCGAGACGTGGCTGACCTCCTGGGTCAGCCCCAGCAGGCCGAGCGCCGCGACCGAATCACCGCCGCCGACGACCGAGTAGGCGTCCGCCTCCGCGACGGCACGTCCCACGGCCTCGGTACCGGCGCGGAAGTTCGGCCACTCGAACACGCCCATCGGACCGTTCCAGACGATCGTCTTCGCGCCGGCGAGGTGCTCGGCGTAGCGCGCGCGCGTCTCGGGTCCGATGTCGAGACCCATCCAGCCGGCCTCGATCGTCGTCACGGTCGCGGGCGGGGAATCCTCGGCGAACGCCTCGGCCACGACGTGGTCCGAGGGCAGCTCGATCCGGGAAGCGTGCTGCTCGGACAGGGCCAGGGTCTGGCGCACGTCGTCGAGCTGCTCGCGTTCGACGAGCGACGCCCCCACCGACTGGCCCTGTGCCTCGAGGAAGGTGTAGGCCATGCCCCCGCCGATCAGGATCGCGTCCACGCGCTCGAGCAAGTGGCGGACGACGGGGAGCTTGTCCGAGACCTTCGCGCCGCCCAACACCGCGACGAAGGGTCGCGCCGGCTTCTCGAGCACCCGTTCGAAGGCTTCCAACTCGCGCTCGAGCAAGAGACCGGCGGCCGACGGCAGGAGCCGAGCGATGCCCGAGACGGACGCATGATCGCGATGACAGGTGCCGAACGCGTCGTTCACGAAGACATCGCCCAGCTCGGCGAACCGCGCAGCGAGCTCCATGTCGCCCGCGGTCTCGCCCGGATGGAAGCGCACGTTCTCCAGCAGCACGACGCCTTCGTCGACGATGGCGCGATCGACGGCGGAGGCGGCCTCCGGGCCCACGGAGACGTCCGGCGTCTCGACCGCGACGTCCAGCAGGGAAGCCAAGCGCTCGCCGACCCCGGTCAGCCGCAGCTCCTCGTGCACCTGGCCCTTCGGCCGCCCGAGGTGGGACAGGAGAATCGGCGTGCCGCCCCGCTCCAGGATCGCGCGCAACGTGGGCAACGCCGCGCGGATGCGCGTGTCGTCCGTGATGGCGCCCGCCTTCATGGGCACGTTGAAATCGACCCGGACGAGGACACGCAGGCCCTCGACCGGGAGTTCCGCCAAACGGGTCGCCATGGCGTCAGCTGACCGTCTTGCGAGCCGGTCGGCGCGCGGACTTCCGCTTGGCGGAGGCCTGCGCGACCTTGCCGGCGCCGGCTTTCGAGTTGGTCGCGCTCTTCGTTGCCGCAGTCTTCGCGACCTTCTTCGCCGAAGCCTTGCGTGCGCCGCCCTTCAGCTTGTGCGCGAAGCGCATCAACTGCACGACGCGGCTCGAGTAGCCCCACTCGTTGTCGTACCAGCCGACGACCTTGACCATGCGGTCGCCCATGACCATCGTCGACAGCGAGTCGAAGACCGAGCTGGCCTGGTTCCCGATGATGTCGGTCGAGACCAAGGGATCCTCCGAGTACTCCAGCAAGCCCTTGAGCGAGCCCTTCGCGGCCGCTTGCTTGAACGCTGCGTTGACCGCTTCGACGGTGACCTTCTGCTTGGTCTGCGCGACGAGATCGATCACCGAGCCGTCCTTGACCGGCACACGCATCGCCATCCCGTCGAGCTTGCCGGCGAGGCCCGGCAGCACCTTGCCGACCGCGCGGGCGGCGCCGGTCGTCGTGGGGATGATGTTCTCCGCCGCGGCGCGCGCCCGACGCAGGTCCTTGTGCGGCAGATCGAGGATCTGCTGGTCGTTCGTGTAGGCGTGCACGGTCGTCATCAGGCCGCGCTCGATCCCGAAGGCATCGTCGAGCACCTTGGCCATCGGCGCCAAGCAGTTGGTCGTGCAGGACGCGTTCGAGATGATTCGATCGGTCGCCTTCAAGGTGTCCTCGTTGACGCCCATCACGATCATCGCGTCGATCGCGTCCTTCGGCGGCACGGTCAAGAGCACCTTCTTGGCGCCTGCGTCGAGGTGCTTGCTGCAGGCCTCGCGCGTGGCGAAGACGCCGGTGGCCTCGACGACGAAGTCGATCTTGTTCTCGGCGTGGGGCAAGAGCGCCGGGTCGCGTTGCGCGGTCACCTGGATCTTGGTTCCGTCGACCGAGATCCAGTCCTTGCCGGACTTGACCTTGCCGTCGAAGCGACCGTGCACGCTGTCGTACTTGAGGAGGTGAGCCAGCGTGGCGGCGTCGGTCAGGTCGTTGATCGACACGACCTCGACGCCGTTCGTGCCGTGGAGGATGCGGAAGACGTTCCGGCCGATGCGGCCGAAGCCGTTGATCGCGATGCGCATGGAGAGTGAATGGGTCGCGGTGAAGACGGTGGACGAGGGCAGCACGTGGCGGAAAGGTCCCGCGGTTGTCCTCAGCGGACTTACGGCGATCGCCGGGCGATCGGACGCGAGAACGACGGGGCAGCTCAGGAATGCTCTTTCCCTAGGGCGACGCCGGGCGTGTTCGGGCGAACCCGCCAGCCCCGGTTTCCCTCGAAATCGGAGCCGAAGACTAGCGCTGACGACCGATGGGTTCAATCGTGGCGAGCAGGCTCGGGCGATGCGCGCTCCGAGCGAACGCCGTTCCGCCCGGCCCCCAACGTGACCGACTTCGATCCCACGCCCGATTCCGAACAGCGGCTGCCACCGTGGAGCGGGCGTTGGGACGGCCTGGCCCGCGCGGCGCGCATCGCGCCCGGCGAGCGGCTCGCGGTCGCGCTCTCGGGGGGTGCCGACTCGGTCTACCTTCTGACCGTGCTGGCCGAGGCGAGCCCCGCCGTGGACGTCGTGGCGATCCACGTCGCGCACGCGCTGCGCGGCGCCGAGAGCGAGGCGGATGCCGCCTTCTGCCGCGCCCTCGCCGCGCGGCTGGGCGTGCCGTTCGTGCGCGCCGAGGCGCCGGTCGCTCCCGGCGCGGGGGTCGAGGAGCGCGCGCGGCAGGCGCGCTACCCGGCGCTCGTCTCGGCGGCCGAGCAACTCGGCGCCAGCGCGCTCCTGACGGCGCACCACGCCGACGACGCGATCGAAACGCTGCTCTGGCGCTGGATCCGCGGCTCGGCCCTCGAAGGCTTGCGCGGCGCGGCCCACGAGCGCGCGGCCGGCTTCGGCAGCGCGTCGGTCCGCATCGTGCGCCCGCTGACGCAGCTCCGCCGCGAGGAGGTGCGCGCGTTGCTGCGGGCGCGCGACATCGAGTGGCGCGAGGACTCGTCCAATCTGGACCCGGCACACACGCGCACGCGCATCCGCCACGGGCTCCTGCCGGAGCTCGAGCGCCTGTTCGGGCGCGGCGCCGTCGACAACCTCGAGGCCTTCGGACGCGCCGTGGAAGACCTCGAAACGGCGCTCGCCGGCCGCACCGCGCACCTGCACTGGCGTCGACCGCGCGAACTGGGCTTCTCGCGCGGCGCCGGCGCGGGCGGCGGCCTGCTCGAACGCGCACCGCTCATGCGCTTGCCCGTTCCGCTGCGCCGCCGCGTGCTACGGCGGCTGGTGACGGAGGGCACGGGGCGCTCGCCGGGGCAGCGCCTGCTCGAGTCCTTGGTCGCCGACCTCGGCGGTGGTCGCTGTACGCGGCACGCGCTGCCCCTGAACTTCGTGCTCTGGTTGCGTTCCGATCAGTTGGTGCTCGTCGCGCCCGCCGAGGCCCGCCACCCCGAGCCCCCCGCCGAACTCTTGATCCCCGGGCGCGTCACCCTGGCGGACGGGCGCGAGATCGTCTCGTCGTGGTCCGAGGGTTCGAGCGCGCAACCGCCTTCCCACGGCCTCGCGGTCGAACTGGACGCGGCTCGCCTGACCGATCGGCTGGCGGTCGGTTGGCCTGCGCCCGGCGATCGCTTCCACGCTTTGGGCGCGCCCGGTTCCAAGCGACTCGGCCGCTATCTGGCGGCGCGCGGGGTCCCGCGGGAGGAGCGCTGGGAGGTGCCGCTCGTCCGCCTGGGCCCCGAGATCCTGTGGGTCGCGGGCCTCGACCCGTGCGAGCAGCACCGCGTCCGCGACCTCGGTGCGCGCCGATTGCGCCTGGAACTGATCGGCGCACCGCCTCCGTCGTGACCCGTCGGAAGCGGCCGGGTACGGTGGGCAACCGATGTCCGCTCCCCACCCGAAGGCGCCCGAGCCCCCCTGGCGCGCGCGACTAGCCGCCAACCTCGAGCGCGTACGCCAGCGGATCGGGTCCGCGGCCCGAGCGGCGGGTCGCGCGCCCGACTCCGTCGCGTTGGTCGCCGTGACCAAGGCGGTCGAGCCGCCGCTCGCCCGCGCCTTGGTGGAACTGGGTCAACGCGACCTGGGCGAGAACCGCGACAACGCGCTCGCGACCAAGGTCCGGGCGCTCGAGGAGCTTCCCGTTCGTTGGCACTTCATCGGGCATCTGCAACGCAACAAGGTCAAGCGCGTCGTCCCCAGGATCGCCGTCCTGCATTCCCTCGACTCACTGCGCCTGGTCGAAGCGTTGGCCGCCGTCGGTCCGCCCCCCGGCTTCGAAGCCTTTCTCGAGGTCCAATGGACGGACGACCCCGTCAAGACGGGCCTCGCGCCGGAGGAAGTCGCCTCCGTGCTGGAAGCCGCGCGGCGTCACGGACTCAGCATCCGGGGATTGATGAGCATGGGCGTACACGCCGACGCCGAGCGAACCGCTAGGATCTTCAGCTCGACGCGAGAGCTCGCGCGCGATCTGGAGGGGCGCTTCGAAGCGCCGCCGCAACTCTCGATGGGGATGAGTGCTGATTTGGAACTGGCGATTGAAGCAGGAGCGCACGTCGTGCGTGTAGGTAGCGACCTGTTCGACGGCGTCGACACGCGCGTCGACGGCGCGGGGGAGAGCGCGTGAGCGTTCCGGCCGATCCGTCGCCCGCGGCGCCGCGCCTGGCCCTGGTCGGCGACGCCAGTCGTTCGGCAGCGCTCCCCGAGCGCGGTCGACTCGTGATCGGCAGCTCCGCGGAGCGCGCCGACTTCGTGATCGACGGGCAAGGCGTCGATGCCGCGCACTGCGCGCTCGGGCGGGTCAAGTCCGGCGGCTGGGCCGTGATGGACCTCGGCTCGAAGTACGGCACGCTCTTGAACGACACGCCGGTGAAGTCCGCGCGCGTCGCGGTCGGCGATCGGCTGTTGATCGGTTCGCGCCGGCTGGAGATCGTCGCGGCTGGCGTCGCGGATCCAGCGACGGGCGCGAGCGCGGCTCCCAGCGCTCAGTCACCCGCCGCTCAGTCACCCGCCGCTCAGTCACCCGCCGCTCAGTCACCCGCCGCTCAGCCACCCGCGGCCATGCCACCCGCCGCTCCGCCATCCGCGGCCGTACGACCGGCCGCTCGAGCAACACCCGCGGAGTCCGGCGCGCCGCGCACGGCGAAGCGCCTCGGCGGCTTTCGCCTCGACCGGCAGCTGGGCCGCGGCGGCATGGGCGAGGTCTGGCTGGCCCTCCAGGAGTCGCTCAATCGCCCCGTGGCGCTCAAGATCCTCTCGACCAAGCTTGCCGCCGACCGCGAGTTCGTCGCGCTCTTCCAACGCGAGGCGCGCGCGGCCGCCGCCCTCTCGCATCCCAACGTCGTCGTCGTGCACGACGTCGGCGAGGCGGACGGTCATCACTTCCTGGCGATGGAGTTCATGGCCGGAGGCAGCCTCGAGGACCGCGTCGTGCGCGACGGTCCCCTGCCCTGGCGCCAGGTGCTCGATGCCTTGCACGACGCGGGCAAGGGCTTGGTCTACGCCGAGGAACGCAAGATCGTCCACCGCGACATCAAGCCCGCGAACCTGATGGTCGGCGGCCAGGGCACGATCAAGATCGCCGACCTCGGCCTGGCCATGTCGATGGCCGGCGAGGATTCGATCGAGGGCGAGAACAACGGTGGCGGGGGCCGGCGCATCCTGGGCACGCCGCACTTCATCGCTCCCGAGCAAGCCCGCGGCGAGCCGCTCGACCATCGCGCCGATCTCTACGCGCTGGGTGCGACCGCCTATCGCCTCCTGACCGGCAAGACGCCCTTCCAGGGGGAGACGACGCGCGAGATCCTGCGCGGGCACCTGTCGCAGCCGCCGGTCCCGCCCAGCCAGCACGTCCCCGGACTGCCGGCCGGCCTCGAGGAGCTGGTGCTGACGCTGCTCGCCAAGAGCCCGGACGAGCGCTTCGGTTCCGCGAAGGAGATGGTCGCCGCGGTCGACCGCTTGCGGCTGCAGGCCGACAACGTCGAACTGCCCAGCTTCGACCGTCGCTCCAGCGGCGCGAAGAAGCTCATCGCGCCGCTGGCCGTCGTCGGCGCGCTGGCCGCGGGCGCGTTCTTCGTGTTCCAGGGCGGCGCCGGCGACGCTGACGAGGACGGGACGCGCAGCACGGAACTCGCCGCTCGACCTACGAACGGCGACCCGCCGGACCCGGCCCCGTTGCAGCCGGATCCCGACTTCTTCGAAACCGACGAGTCCGACCCCCTGGCGTCCTCCGAAGCCGAGGCCGCGCTCGAACGCGAGTTGCGCGTCAAGGACCTCGAGGCGCAGCTCGCGTACCGCGACCTCCCCCGAGACGCCAGTCGCGCCGAACGCGTGCGCGAACTGCGCGCGCTGGCCAAGGACTTTCCGGCCACGGCGACGGCGGCCGCCGTGCTGGAGGAAGCGCTCGTGCTCGAACGCGAGATCGAAGCTGCCGCGGCCGAACGCCGCGAACTCGGCGCGTTGCTGGAGGCGACGCTGACCTCGCTCTTGGCGGAGCTGCGCTGGCCGCCGAAGGAAGGGGAAACGCCGCGCCCGATCGAGAGCCTGCGACAGTTCGACGCCTTCGTGCCGCCCGCCGAACTGCTCGACACGGAGCTCTGGCAGGACGCCTGCGCCGAACTCCGGACGACCGTGCTCGCCGACACGACCCAGGCGCTCGAGGCGCGCTGGCAGCACGCCGAGACGTTGCGTGCCGAGGGCGACTTCGACGCCCTCCAGCACGCGCTGATGGAGCTGACCGCGGACCTCGAACTGCCTCCGCTCGACGCCGAAGCGGCCACGGACGGAGCGGGTGAGCTGGCCGCGCTGCGCGAACTGGCCGAGCGCGTCCGAGCGGCGCGCGAACGCTTGCCGCTAGACCGCGTCGAGTTCGCCGAACGCATCGAGCACGTTCGGCGCCGCGAACTGGCGGCCGCGCTCGGGCCGGACTCCGGCGCGATCGCGCTCTTCCAAGGCCTCGATCTGGCGGGACTCGAGGCGCTGGCCGCCCGGCTCGCGCGCTCGGGCCCCGGGTCGCTCGGCGCGACGCTGGGCGAGACGCTCGCCGCCGAACGCGCCGACGCCGCGGTGATCCTCGAGACCCTCGCGACGGGCTGGGATCGCGGCCTCTGGCGGCGCAAGACCGTGCTCGATCCCCGCGACGGTCGACGCAGCACGATCGAGGTGCTCAGCGCCGGCCCCGAGGGACTGCGCTTCGACGGCAGCCCGAACGAACTCGTCCCCTGGGGCGCGTTCGGGCAGGACGTCTCCCTGCTCGACCAGCTCTTCAAGGCGCGCCTGACGCGCGAGTACACCGACGCGGAGAAGCGCGGCATCCTGGCGCTCTTGCGCTGGAGTCTGGCGTCGAGTGCCGCGTCCGCCGCCGAGCGCGCGTTCGCGAGCGGCGCGCTGCGCTCCAGCGACGCGTCGCGGCTGGAGAGTGCGCTCGCCTCCGTGCGCTCGGTCTTGGAGTGGAAGGAAATGGAAGCGCTGCGTGCGTCGAAGCTCCTCGTGGAGGTCGAAGCCTGCGAGCTCTTGGTCACGGCGCTGGAGGCTTCTCGGAACGAAGCCTGGGGCGCGTGCGTGACGGCGCTCGAGGCGCTCTACCGCAGGTACGACGCGGCGCTCGTTCGCCACCTCTTGTCCGACGAAACCGATTGGCGCGAAGAAGACGTATGAGCCTCACTCTCGACGCCAGCGTGCGCCGCGTCGGTCGCGCGCTGCGCGAACTGAACGTGCCCGACCCCGACGTCCTGCTGCTGCTGGGCACGGGTCGCGGAGCGTTGGCGGATGCGCTCGTGCGCCCCGACGCCGCTCCGCTCGCGGGAGCGCCGCATCCGTGGACCGAGGAGACGCTGTCCTTCGGCCGCCTCGGGACGGGGGACGGGGCGCTGACCGTGTGGGCGCTCGACGACCTGGGAGGCGACCCGCGCTATCCCGAGGAACCCGCCTGGCGCTCCGCTTTTCCGATCTGGCTGGCGGCCCAGCGCGGCGCCCAGCTCTTGATCCACACCTCGGCTGGCAGCCTGCTCGTCGACGGTCGACCGGAGCTCGATCCGGGTGGCTTCGCCGTCGTCGCCGATCACCTGAACCTGAGCGGTTCGACGCCGCTGATCGGCTTGGGCGAGACGCGGCTCGGACCGTTGTTCCCGGATGTTTCGGAGCTCCACCATCGCACCCTCCGCGCAGCCACCATGGAACGCGCGGAGGCGCTGGGGTTGCGCGCGGGTGAAGCGATCGTCGCGTGCACCGCGGGCCCGACGCTCGAGACCGCGGCCGAGCGCGCCTGGTTCGCATCGACCGGCGCCGAGGTCTGCGTGCAATCCCTGGCCGTGCCCGTGCATGCCGCGGCGCACGCCGGCCTCCGGGCCCTCTTCCTCGTCGCCGTAACCGATGCCGGCGAGCGGCCCGTGCGCGTGCAACGCATCGCGCGCGTGGCGGAGAAGGCTCAGCCCGCGCTCGAGCAGTTGATCCTGGCGCTGAAACCCGATCTCGAAGCCGCCGTCGCCGACCTCGGTGACGGAGACGCGGCGTGACGCGCCCCGCGCCGCCCCACTTCACGCGCCCGACGCCGACCGCCGTCCTGGCGTCGGGCGGCGGGCGCACCTTCGAGAACCTAGTCGAGCTGGCGCACGGCGACGAGTTGCCGCTCGACGTCAGGCTGCTCGTCAGCGATCGCGCGTCGGCGGGCGCGCTGGAGCGAGCGCGACGGCTCGACGTCGAAGCGCTGTGTCTCCCCTGGCCGCGGGGCACCGATCCCGGCGACTGGAGCCGCGAAGCCTTCGCCGAACTCGAGCGCCGCGGCATCGAACTCGTGCTACTGGGCGGCTTCCTGCGCCTCTTGCACGTGCCGCCCGCGTTCGCCGGACGCGTCCTCAATATCCACCCGTCGCTCTTGCCCGCCTTCGGCGGCGCCGGCTTCTACGGGACACGCGTGCACCGCGCCGTGCTCGAGCGCGGCGTGCGCGTCACGGGCTGCACCGTGCACCTGGTCGACGCACGCTACGACGAGGGCCCGATCCTGCATCAAGAAGCCGTCCGTGTCCTGCCCGACGACGACCCCGACTCGCTCGCGGCTCGCGTGTTCGAAGCCGAATGCCGCGCCTACCCCGCGGCGATTCGGGCCTGGCTGGGCTAGCCCAGCCCCCCCGGCGGGGTGTCAACCTTGCAACGAGCGCTTGCCCTCGAGCCGGAGCAGACGGTGTGCGAGCTGACCGCGCAGTCGGGCCAGGCGCGCGCCGTCGTCCGGGCGCCTCGCGGGCGGAACGCACGCACCCAGCGCTCGCTGCGTGGCCTCCCGCGCGCGCTCGGTGTCGCGGAGGCGGTGCTCGGCCAACTTGGCTTCTTCGATCGCGGCGTGTGCGTCGGGCTCGAGGTCGTAGGCGCAGCGGAAGGCGTCGGCGGCCGCACGCCAGGCGCCGAGCCCGCGCTCGGCGCGCGCGACGAGCAGCCAGGCGGTGGCGGAGGGTTGGCGTTCGAGTGCCGCCCGCGACCACTCGAGCGCGGTCGCGGCGTCGCCGCGCTGCAACGCCCCCGCGGCCCCCCCGCCCCCCCGCGCCCCCGCGCCA
>JBBDIB010000035.1:16818-25395 GCA_040880665.1 Planctomycetota bacterium | reverse complement strand
GGGCGCGCGCCCCGCGTTCGGTCGAGCCGAGATGCGCGGCCAGGACGACGAGGCTCAAGACGTCGTCCTCGTTGTGCCGGAAGACGTCCTCCAAACGGTGCGGGCGCCGGCGCAGGAAGTCGAACCAGGCCGCGGGCGCGAAGCTCCCCGGAAGGTCGTCGCTGCGCGTCACGCCGCAGAGCTCGCGCTCGAGTCGCTGCAGCTTGGCGTCGGGCAGCGTGCCCTTCACCAAACGCGCTAGCGGGTGGTAGAGATCGAGGTGCGGCGTCGCGTCGAACGGCGGCGCGATTCCGTAGAGACGCATCTTGTCCTCGAGGCGATGACGGTCGTACGACTTGCCGAAGAAGCTGACGACGCCGCTCGCAGCACGCACGCGACGCGCGACCTCGTCGAGCAGCGCCGCTTCGTCCTCGGGGCCGCGCAGGAAGCCTTGCCAGAGGCGAAAGCTCGTTTCCTCGAAGGTTCCGAGCGCCACGAGGAACGGGATCGTGCCCGCGCCGCCCGACAGTCCCGTCGCTTCGATGTCGAGGTAGACCGCGTTCCGGAAGTCGAACCCGAGCAGCGCGTCGTCGCCGGTGAAGCGCGCCGCGAAGTCGCGATCGACGACGAGCACGTCGCCGAGCGGCCAGTCGCCGTGTCGATGTTCGACCCGGAAGTCGCGCGTGCGCGCGCACCAGCCGCCGGGAGCGCTCACGAGTTCGAGCGGTTCGTCGACGACGGCGTCGACGCCAGTGGTCGCCGCTGCGCCCATCGTCGTCGCCGAGCGCGCGCCCAGGTTGCGCCGCAGCCACTCGGGCAACGGGCGGCCGCTCGCTGCTCTCGGCTCGGGCGACGTGACGGCCCGCGGCGGGTCGCGCCGCTGACGGCGTAAGCGATCGTGGAGGTCGCTCATCGTCCGTCCGTCGCGCCGGCTTCCTCGGGCTCGATCGCGCGCGGTTCGAGGCGCGTGGACTCGAGCATGTGTCCGAGGACGGCTTGAACGGTCTCCTTCCCGAGCGCCCCCACCTCTTCCACCGGCCCCACGCACGCAGGACAACCCTGCAAGCAAGCGCAGCCGGAGACGACGTCGAGCGCCGCCTGCAACAGCGCCGTGCACTCGGCGAAGAGTCGCGTACCGAGACCGACGCTGCCGGGCACGCGGTCGTAGAGGAAGATCGCCGGCGCGCCGAAGTGCTTCGAACGCGACTCGGTCGCGAGCCCCAAGTCCGACGGACTGCAACGCACGAAGAGCGGCGCGACCCGACGCAACATCCGCCCGACGCCGCGCCACGCGGGCGAGCGATCGCCGCCCGTCAAACCCCAGGCCTCGGCGCACTGCTCGTGCAACGTGAAGACGCAAGCCTCGGTATCGATCTCCTCGGGCGGCAGGTGGATGTCCTCGATCCCGACGCTCTCGCGCGTGTAGAAGCGCACCTTCTTGTACAAGGTCGCGACCGTCGTCACGTGCACCTCGCCGCGCCAGACGGACCAGTCGTCGCGCTCGGCGGCCAAAGCATCCTGAGCGGGCAGAGCCGGTCTTCCGCGCCGTTCCTCCAAGCGCAGGACCCGCACCTCGGTATCGGTCTCGGCCTCGGTGAAGTAGTCGCTGTCGAGCTTCTTGCACCACGCACGCCGGTTCTCGTAGTCGAACGTCTCGACCTTGTACGTCTCGCCCTGCACCTGGTAGATCGCACCTTCGTGCACGCTGGTGATCGAGGCTTCGCGGTCGATCTCGCCGATCGCCTTCTTCGTGTCGAGGTCGAAGATCAGGACGTTGTCGGGCTCGTTGCCCGCCAGCGAGACGCTCTCCGCTGGGAACGCGTCGGCCGCCCAGTACCAACGCGCCCCGTTCGGGAGCGGGCGCCGCACCAACAGGCCCGATTCCTCGGCCAGGTAATCGAGGATGCCCGGCACGTGCTCGCTGTCGCCGAAGTCGAGCGGACCGACGCCGTCCCGCACCTCGAACGGCAGCTCGAAGGACGCGCACTTCAACTGTTCCGAGAGGATCACGAGGTTGTCGGGGTCGAGCGTCAAGGACTCGCGCGGCGCTCGGAACAGCCAATCGGGGTGCTGCGCGAGGAACTGATCGATGGGATCGGAGCGCGCCACGAGCACTGCGAGGGACGTGCCGCCACGCCGCCCCACGCGCCCCGCTCGCTGCCAGAACGAGGCTTGATTGCCCGGATAGCCGACGAGGACACACACGTCCAGCGCGCCGATGTCGACGCCGAGTTCGAGCGCGTTGGTCGAGATCACGACGCGCACCGCACCCGACTTCAGGCCTTGCTCGATCTCGCGCCGCAAGAGCGGCAGGTAGCCGCCGCGATAGCCGCGAATCTCGTCGGGTTCGAGCCCGAGGTTCGGCGCCGCCTCCTTCAGGTAGAGCGTCAAGACCTCGACCGACACGCGCCGATTCGTGAAGAAGATCGTCTGGTGGTTCGGGCCGCACACCAGGGGCGCCAGGCGACGACACTCCTCGAGCGCGTTGGCGCGGAGACCCGCGATCTTGTCGAGCAAGGGCGGCTCGAACACGCCGAAGATCTTCTTGCCCGCCGGCGAGGCGTCCTGGTCGATGACGGTCACGTCGCGCCCCAAGAGCGCGCGCGCGTGCTCGGCCGGATTGCGCACCGTCGCCGACGACAAGAGGAAGCGCGGGTTCGCGCCATAGTGCCGCGCGAGCCGCAAGAGTCGTCGGAAGACGTTCGCGACCGACGAGCCGAAGACGCCGGACAAGGTGTGCACCTCGTCGACGACGACGTACTCGAGCCCGCGGAAGAGCTGCGACCACTTGCCGTGGTTCGGCAGGATCCCCGTGTGCAGCATCCACGGGTTCGTCAGGACGACCTGCCCCCGATCCCGCAGCGTGCGTCGGATCGACGGCGGTGTGTCGCCGTCGTACGTGAACGAGTGCCACGGACGATCGAGGTCCTCGATCCAGGCGTTGAAGCTCGACGATTGATCCTGGGCCAGCGCCTTCGTCGGGAACATCCAGATCGCGCGCGCGCCGCCGTCCGACTCGAGCAGCGACTGCAACACCGGCAAGGTGTAGGTCAGCGTCTTGCCCGACGCCGTCGGCGTCGCGACGAGCACGTCCTGCCCGTCGAGCGCCGCGTCGATCGCGCGCACCTGATGCTCGTAGAGCGTCGTCATCCCCCGCCGTTCGAGCACCGCGCGAAGGGCGGGATGCAGACGCGCCGGCAGGTCCTCGACGCGTCCCGGCCGGGCGGGTTCTGTGTGCCAGGCCGCGAAGGCCGGGCCCAGCTCGGGGTCGGCGCGGAGGCGCTCGACGATGCCCTCGACGCCGCCCGCCGCGCGCGTGCGGCGGTGACGCTCGCCACCGCGGCGGGGATCGCGTCGGACGTCGGAAGGAGGATCGGAGGGAGACATGCGGGGTTCGCGTCCTGTTAGGGCCGCGCGCAGAGTACCCGATCGCCGGTCGCGATCAATCCAGCAGGCGGTCGAGCTCTTCCAACCAGACCGGATCCAGCTCGAAGGCCCCGCCCGCCGGCAGGCGACCCACCGCGCGGCCGTCGAGCGAGCCCACCCTGAGCACGCGCGTCGCCCCGTCGGCGAGCGTCAGCGTCACCTTCGCCTCCCGGCTCACTGCATCCAGGGCGTCGAGATCCGTCGCGTCGAGCCAGCCGCTGACGCGCGGCGCGAGCAGGCGCTCGAGGAAGGGATAGAAGACGCGCGGCGTGACGTCCGCCTCGTGCTGCAGGTCGGCCGGCGACCAAAGATTCCCGGTGCGGCGGTACGAGCGCACACGGCCGTCGCGTTCGAGCAGCACGCTCGTCGCCAAGCCCTCCGTCACCTTCCACAGGAGACGCCGCCGATAGTCGTTCACGTCGAGCTCGAACCAACGTTCGAGGTCGAACCCGATCAGCGCCGGCAGCGCGTCGCCCTCACGCTGGAACGCGAGCCCCTCGGCGCCCAGTCGGTCGTCGCGCCAGGTGGCACCGATGCGGCCCGCGAACTCGGCGCCGCCGCGCGTTCGCACACGGAAAGAGCGCTCTTCGTTGCCCACCGGAAAGCCGACCATGGGCGGGAAGCTCGCGATCTGCGCGCGCTCGAACGCGGCCAACAGATCCTCGACCCGACCGTGGCTGGCGGGATACGACGCGTCGCCCACGACCGTCACCGTCCAATCCCCCGCGTGACGCGCTACGCGGAGCGTGCGCTCACCCCGCACGAGCTCGATCGACTCGATCTCGGTGCGCAGAGCCCGCACGAGCTGCGTGTCGAAGAACGTCTCGGCGGGCAGCAACAAGGGCAACACCGAGCGCGCGTCGACGCCGGCGTCCACGCCGGCGATGCGCGCCATCCAGCGTGAGCTCGCCGCCGGCGCCTCGGCGACCTCCGCGGAAAGAGCGACGACGTCGACCGTTCCATCGACGCGCACCAGGGACACCTCCACCGACGGTTCGTCGAGTTGGCGTCGCTCCACGTTCGGCGGCAAGAACTGCTCCGCCCGCAATTCCTGCGCAGCGCGTAGCAGCGTGTTGGCCACGTCGCGATCCGCTTTCATTCCGACGGGCTCGACGAGGCCCCAGCCTCCTTGTCCATCGCGTTCCAGAACGAGGTCCAGCGGCACCGGCGGGCCGCCCTCGAGGCTGGCCGTGCCCCGGCGCTCGATGCGCAGCACGTCGGCGGCGGTCCGCTCGAGGAGCAGCGGATCGCGATAGTGATCGCGGCTGATGTCGACGAGCGAATCGAGCGTCCGCGACGCGCGCAAGACGCCGTCGCCAACGACGGGATGCCCGGGAACGCGCGCGTGAACGTGGCGGTTCTCGACGCCGGGCGCGCCGATCTCGAGGCGCCCGCGGCGAACGCCGTCCGCGCGTTCCTCCGCGAACGTGATCACCGCACGCGGAGGGCGGAGCGCCACGGCGCCGAGTTCGAGCTCGCCCGCCGGCTCGCCGACCCCGCGCACGAGCTCGTCGAGCAGCGCTTGGACGAGCGCACCGTACGCGCGCGCCTCGATTGGATCGACGAGGCGCCAAGCGCCGCTCGGATCGCGCGCCAGCCGAATCTCCACGCCGCGCTCGAGGCTCTCGATGCCGAGCTCCGTGACGAGCCGTGGGTCGAGGTCCGGGAACAGCGACGTCTCGTAGACGACACCGGGCTCGGCCAGTTCGCGCGTACGCCGCTGGGTCGACCACCACAGTCCCGCGACGACGAGCAGAAGGAGAACGATCAGAACGCGGCGTTGCACTCGGGATCAACTCCGGCGGCGCCACGCGAGCACCGCACCGACGACCACGAAGAAGCCGGGCAACACGAGACCGAGCGCAAGGGAGAGCGTCGCCAGCGCGCTGTCCGAACGCAGGTCCAGCCGTGCTTCACGTCGCTCGCGCGGCGTGACGCCGATGCGAAAATCGCGCTCGGCCAGGTGGTTGAACGCGTTGAGCAAGAAATCTCGGTTGGCGTCGAACAAGCGGTTCTCAGCGAACATCGTGGTGCCGACGCCGATCACGCGCGAGCCCGTGAACTCGTCGCCCTCGATGCGCGCCAAACCGTATTCGGCGAAGAGCGCCAGCGCGCGCCGTGCCCGACTCTCCCCCGGATCGAGCCGAAAATTCGGCGCGCCGTCGGCGCCCACGAGATCGAGCCACGCCTCGGCCGGCGTGCTGATCAGCGCGAGCGGTTGTGAACCGCCGGGGTGCTGCCCGGCGCGCAGCGTGGGCGCCAGGACGGCCGTCACGCGCGCGCCGCGCATGCGCAAGGGCTCTGTCACCGGATGCGAGGCCGACAACCCGACCTCGCCCACGGTGAGCTCGGCGCAGCGCGGATCGCCTTCGACCGATTGCTGCAACGCGTTCTGGAACACGCGGCACGCGACGCCGCGCTCGACGACCATCCCGTAGCGGAATGCGATCGCCGACGCCGCGCCCTCGAGGTCTCCCAAGGCCTCTTCGACGGCGGACGCGACGAACAAGCGTCCGCCGTCGTCGACCCAATCGTGGATCACCTCTCGGACCTCGGCTCGGATCGGTTGGCGCGAGCCGATCACCGCCAGGACGTCGGTCGACTCCGGCACCGCTCGATCTTCCGCCGGATCCCACGACTCGACTTCGAACCCGTCCGTGCGCAGTGCGCGCGCCAGTCGCGAGAGTCCGGCCTCCTCGTTCGTGTCGAGCGCTGGTTCGCCGTGCCCCGTCAGGAAGGTGACGCGCGGCGGCTCGCCCGACGACACCTTGGCGAGCGCCGTCGCAACCACGTCGGCGCCGCGAAAGCGGGCCAGGAACGGCGGCCGTACCGCGCGCGGATCGGGGCTCCAGGCCTGGCGATTCAGTTGGTTGCCCAGCCCTTCGTTCGCCAGGTAGTTGAGTTGGTCCAGCGTCGGGTTGCCCCAGTCGACGTCCGCGATCTCGTCGAACAGGCCGAACGACGCGCGCCGCCCGCCCGAGCTGAAGACGACGAGCTGCGTGCCCTCGACGCCGAGCTCGCGCTGACGCGAGCGCACCGCGGCGGGGTCGGCGAAGTCGTGCACCGTCACCCCGACGACGTCCCGACGCGCGTTCTGCGCCTGGTAGAGCAGCTCGAGGAAACGTCCGCGCGCGTCCCGCGCGGGCCGCTCGAACGGTGCCTGCAGCGGGCGGAAGAACACGTCGACCTCCACCGGTGCCGGCAGGCGATCGATGCGATCGGCGATCTCGGGCGGGAGGGTGTTGCGACCGTCCGCGCTGGCGTCGAGGCGCACGTAGTTCGACTCGGCGAGTTCGATCGCCAGCACGCAAGCGACGAGGCTCAACACGGCCAAGGTCGCCGACTCGAGACCGAACAACCAACGTCGCTGATGAGCGGAGCGCGTCATAGCCAGCGCCTCCGCTCGAGCAACCGCACCGTCACGAACAACAGCGTCGCGATCCACGCCAGGAAGAACACGAGGTGCGCGGTATCCAGCACGCCGGTCTGGAACGAGCCCTGGAAGTTCGCGACGACGTCGATCTTGGAGAGCACGCGGCGCGCCGCCTGACGCGCGTCGCCGCCGACGGACTGCGCGGCGAGCGGCAGGAACAAGACGACGACGTTCGTCACGACGGCCACGAAGGCCGCGACGAGCGGCGTTTGAAAGAGCGTGCTCCAAAGCAAACCGAGCGCGGTGAAGAGACCCGCGACGAGCACGGCGCCGAGGTACGTCACCGCCAGCGCGCCCCAATCGGGCGGAGCTCCCGCCAACGCGCAGGCGACGCCGTAGACGGGCCCCGCGAGCCAGACGAGGGCCAAGAACGTCGTCGCGGCGAGCGCCTTCCCGACGATCACGGCGCCGTCGCCCACCGGCGCCGTCAGGAGAAATTCGAGCATGCCGCTGCGCGACTCCTCGCTGACCATGCGCATCGTCAGGAGCGGCGGCAGGACGAGCACGAGGAACCAGAAGGGCAGCGCGCCGCCGAGCAACAACGAGAGGGCATCGTCCACTTGCCCATGGCTGTCGACCTCGAGGAAGCGCAGGAAGAAGAACGCGTTGTAGAACCACGTCCCCGTGAACAGGATCCAGGCGAGCGGCGCGAGGAAGAGCCCGGCGAGTTCGCGCGCGTAGATCGTCGCGAGCCCTTTCAAGCGTCGGAATCCGACGAGGGCGCGGCGAACGGGTTGAGGACGCGCGGCGCGGGCGGCGCGGCTTCCGGCGGCGCGAGGTCGAGCACCGGCAGCCCGGACGGGCTGGGCGCGCTCTCGGGCGCGCGCACGGCGACCGCGCCCGGCGTCGCTCCCGCGTCGTCCCCGTCGCCGAGGCCCAACGCGATGCGCGTGAACAGCTCCTCGAGCGTCGGCGCGTGCCACGAGAGTTCGCGCACGGCCCACGACGACTGCATCGCCAGCGCGCCGACGTCCTCGCGCAGGTCCGACTGCGCGACGATCTCGAAACCGCGGTAGATCCCGAGCGCGCCGAGGTCGCGCACGTCGAGGACGCCCCCGAGCGAGCGCAGTCGCTCCATGGCCGTGGTGGGCGCCGCCGGATCGAAACCGACCATCGCCTCCAGTCGCACGAAGCTGCCGCGCGGCGAGTCGGCCAGCATCTCGCCCGGCGTCCCGTCCGCCGCGACGCGCCCTTGGTGCAACACGATCACGCGCGGACAGATGGCTTCGATCTCGGGCAGGATGTGCGACGAAAGCAGCACCGTGCGGCGCTCGGCGAGCTCTTGCACCAAACCGCGCACCTCGATGCGCTGCAAGGGATCCAACCCGCTGGTGGGCTCGTCGAGGATCAAAACGTCGGGATCCGGCAGCAGCGCGACCGCGAGCCCGACGCGTTGCCGCTGCCCCTTCGAGAGCTTGCCGATCGGCGTGCGCGCGCGCTCCGCCAGTCCGACCCGCGCGAGCACCTCCGCTCCGCGTCGCTGCGCCTCCTTCCGCGCGAGGCCGTGCAGGCGCCCCTGGAAGAGCAGCATTTCCTCGACGCGATGTTCGGCGTAGAGCGGCACGCTCTCGGGCAGATAGCCGATGGTTTGGCGCACGGCCAAGGAGTCGCGCAGGATGTCGTGGCCGGCCACGGAGATCGTGCCCGCGGACGGCGGCAGGAACCCCGTCAGCATGCGCAGCGTGGTCGTCTTGCCGGCGCCGTTCGGCCCCAGGAAACCGACGATCTCACCGCGTTCG
>JBBDIB010000035.1:0-16808 GCA_040880665.1 Planctomycetota bacterium | reverse complement strand
GAGACATCGTCGACGGCCGTGAAGCGGCCGAAGCGGCGCGAGAGATGCTGGGCTTGGATCATGGGCACGAGCGCCCGAAGATAGGCCCCGTTCGGGCGCGGGTCACCCCCCGCCCGACTTCTGATGCGGCGCTTCGACCCGATGGACGACCAGACTCGCACTAGCTGCGCCTAGGCAGGAGCCCGAGGCCGGCTCCGGCCAAGAGGAGCGCCGCGCCGAGGGCTTCGCGCGCGCTGACGCCGGCGCCGAAGGCCAGCCAGGCGAGGAAGGTCGCGCCGACGGGCTCAAGCAGCACGGCGATCGAGACCAGATGCACCGGGACGCGTCGGGCCGACCAATTCATCAAGCCGTGCCCGACGAAGCCCGGTCCGAGCCCCAGCCAGAGGAGCGCCGCGAGTTCTTGCCAGCCCGCCGAAGCGGGACGCCACTCGACACCCACGCCCAGCGCCGCGACGAGGAGTGCCACGCAGGCGATCGCGTTGAGTGTCGTCATGTAGGCCGCCAGGGAGACGCGCCCCGCCGCCCGGCGGCCGATCAGCAAGTACACGCCCGCCGCGAGCGCAGCCGCGAGGGCCAGCGTGTCGCCGAGCCAGCCGCTGTCGGCGTCGGACGCGCCGGCCAAGAGCCACGTTCCGCCGAGCGCCACCGCGGTGCCGACGTACAGCCACACCCCGGCGCGATCGCCGCTGAGTCGAGCGAGGAGGCCCGCGAAGATCGGCTGCGTGGCGACGAGCACCGTCGCGTGTGCGATCGACGTCAGCTCGAGGGACCAGATCCAGGCGCCGAAGTGGAAGGCCAGCACGAGGCCGCCCAGGAGCACGGCGCCGCGCACGTCGCGGAGCGCTCGCGGCAGGACGAGCAACTCATTGCGCGCCAGGACCGCCCAGGCCAAGGTCGAGATCGAGAGTCGCCCCACCGCGATGACGAGCGGATGCAACGGCTGCGCGAAGACGATGCCGAGAGCTGCGGTCGACATGGCGAGCCACGCCACGACCAGCGCCAGTCCGACGCCGCGCTGGGACGTCGAACTCAACCGCGTTCACCTGAGCCGAGGCGCATGGGCCCGACCGTAGCAAGCGCCCCCCCCGCACAGGAGCTTCTAGGAGCCTGCGTCACGCAGGAGGGAGAGCCCCGCCGAAGCAGGACTCTCCCTCGTTTCGATCGGCCTATCCCGATCGTCGCGACCTTCGGAGTTCGGGGTCCGTCAGTTTTTGACCTCGAACTCGGCGTCCGCGGGTTCGTCGCCCGAGCCACCGGACTCGGCCTCGGGGGCATCGCCGCCGCTCTGCTCGCCCTGTTGCTGGGCGTAGACCACTTCGCCGAGCTTCTGCGCCTTCTCCTGGAAGGACTTCAGCGCGGCTTCGATCGCGTCCTTGTCGTCGCCCTCGGCGGCGGTCTTGAGCTCCGCCTTGGCGGTCTCGATCGCGGCCTTGTCGTCGGCGGACAGCTTCTCGCCGTGCTCGGCGAGCTGCTTGTCGGTCTCGTGCAAGAGAGCGTCGACCTGGTTCTTCAGGTCGACCAGCGCCCGGCGGGCCTTGTCGCTGGCCGCGTTGACCTCGGCGTCGCGGCGCATCGCCTCGATCTCGGCCTCCGTGAGGCCCGAGGTCGCTTCGATCTTGATCGCCTGCTCCTTGCCGCTGCCCTTATCGACGGCTTTCACGTTCAGGATGCCGTTCGCATCCAGGCTGAACGTGACTTCGATCTGGGGAGTGCCGCGCGGTGCCGGCGGGATGCCGTCGAGGCGGAACTTGCCGAGCGTGCGGTTGTCCTTGGCGAACTCGCGCTCGCCCTGCAGCACGTGAATGTCCACCGACGGCTGGTTGTCGGCGGCGGTCGAGAAGATCTGCGACTTCGAGGTCGGGATCGTCGTGTTGCGCTCGATCAGCTTGGTCGTGACGCCACCGTCCGCGCCGTAGCCGAGCGTCTCGATACCGAGCGACAGCGGCGTGACGTCGAGCAGGACCACTTCGCTGACCTCGCCGGCCAGGATGCCGCCCTGGATCGCCGCGCCCAGCGAGACGACCTCGTCGGGGTTGACGTTCTTCGAGGGCTCGCGGCCGAAGATCGACTTGACCATCGCTTGGACGGCCGGCATGCGCGTCGAACCGCCGACGAGGATGACCTCGTCCACGTCCGCCGGCTTGCAGCCCGCATCCTTGAGCGCCTTCAGGCAGGGCTCCTTCGTGCGCGCGGTCAAGTGCTCGGTCAACTGCTCGAACTTCGAGCGCGTGATGCTGGTCTGCAGGTGCTTGGGCCCCGACGCGTCGGCCGTGATGAACGGCAGGTTGATGTCCGTCTGCGTCGCGCTCGAAAGCTCCTGCTTAGCCTTCTCGCAGGCCTCCTTCAGGCGCTGTAA
This sequence comes from Planctomycetota bacterium, assembly GCA_040880665.1. Taxonomy (GTDB): domain Bacteria; phylum Planctomycetota; class UBA1135; order UBA1135; genus JBBDIB01. The sequence goes on along the minus strand of JBBDIB010000035.1, from coordinate 14,452 downwards.
CGCCATCGCGTCGGAGCGGATGTCGATGCCCGACGACTGTTGGAACTCCTTCGCGACGTGTCCGATCAGGGCCTCGTCGTAGTCGTCGCCGCCGAGGTGCGTGTCCCCGTTGGTCGAAAGGACCTCGAAGACGCCCTCGCCGATGTCGAGGATCGAGATGTCGAACGTGCCGCCGCCCAGGTCGTAGACCGCGACCTTGCCGGTCTTCGACTTGTCGAGGCCGTAGGCCAGGGCCGAAGCGGTCGGCTCGTTGATGATGCGCACCACCTCGAGGCCCGCGATCGTGCCCGCGTCCTTCGTCGCCTGGCGCTGGCTGTCGTTGAAGTAGGCGGGCACGGTGATGACCGCCTTCTCGACGCCCTCGCCCAGGTAGCTCTCGGCCGCCTCCTTGAGGTAGGAGAGCACCATCGCACTGATTTCGGGCGGGGTGTAGGTCTTGTCACCCACTTGCACCTTCACCAACTCGTCGGCCGCGCCCGTCAACTTGTACGGGACGCTGCGCTCCTCGGCGCCAACCTCGCTGTGTCGCCGGCCCATGAAACGCTTGATCGAGAAGATCGTCTTCGTGGGGTTGGTGACCGCCTGACGGCGAGCGGGGGCTCCGACGAGGCGTTCGCCATCGTTGGTGAACGCGACCACGGACGGAGTCGTGCGGGAGCCTTCGAGGTTGGGGATGACCTGGGGTTCGCCACCCTCCATGACGGAGACGACCGAGTTGGTCGTGCCGAGGTCGATGCCGATGATCTTGGTCTGCTTAGTCATGTTCCTTCTAGCGGTGTCGGGGCAGAGAGGTCGACGGGGCCTAGTTCAAGCAGCGTGCCAGCCCGTTCCGGGGCCTCTAGCGGCCCTTCCAGCCGAGGCGCCTGCCAAAATGCCAGCCGCGAGGTCGCGCCTGCCAGACGGGCAGAGTGCTAGAGCTCGTACTCCTTGAGCTTGCGGTAAAGCGTGCGCTCGCCGATCCCCAGCACCTTGGCCGCCTTCTGACGATTGCCGCCGACCAGGGCCAGGTTGGCTTCGATCAGCGCGCGCTCGACCTCGGCCAGGCTGCGGCCGGCCAGATCGAAACCACCGCTCGAGCCGCGGCCGTCGGTGTCCGCGCTAACCACGGGCTCCGGCACGTCGTCGACGTCCAGGACGTCGCTGCGCGCCAGGAGCACCATGCCCTCGAGCACGTTGCGCAGCTCGCGCACGTTGCCCGGCCACGAGTAGCGCACCAGCAGCGTGCGGGCCTCCGGCGTGATGCCGCGCACGTCCCGACCGTGCTCGCGCGACAGCTCGCGCAGGTAGTGGTCGACCAGGATCGGCACGTCGCCGGCGCGCTCGCGGAGCGGCGGCAGCTCGATCGTCACCGCGGCCAGGCGGAAGTAGAGATCCTCGCGGAAATCCCCTTCGCTGGCCTCTATGCGCAAGTCCTTGTTGGTGGCGGAAAGGACGCGCACATCGACCTTGCGCGGCGTGTGGCCGCCCACGGGCAGGACCTCCTGGTTCTCGAGCACGCGCAGCAACTTGGCCTGCGTCTCGAGCGGCATGTCGCCGACTTCGTCCAGGAACAGCGTGCCGCCGTCGGCGTGCACGATGACGCCGTCCTTGTTCGCCATCGCGCCGGTGAACGAGCCCTTCACGTGCCCGAACAGCTCGGACTCGATCAAGCTCTGGCTCAGCGCCGCACAGTTGATCGCGACGAAGCGCTTCTGCTTGCGGTTGGAGTTGGTGTGGATCGCCCGTGCGACCAGTTCCTTGCCCGTCCCGCTCTCGCCGAGGATCAGGACGCGCGCGTGGCTGTCGGACACGCGTCGCAAGACCTCGAAGATGCGTTGCATGCGCGGCGACTGCCCGAGGATGCCTTCGAAGCCGTAGCGCTTGTCGAGCTGCTCGCGCAGTTCCCGGTTCGTGCGCCGCAAGCGGCCCGTCTCGACCGCGCGCGCGAGGCGCGTGCGCAGCTCGCCCAGGTTGACGGGCTTTTGCAGGTAGTCCGCCGCACCCTGTTGGATCGCCAGCACCGCGTTCTCGACCGAGGCGTGGCCCGTGACCAGGATCACCGCCGCTTCGGGCTGGAGCGTGCCGGCCTGCTCGAGGAGCTGCAAGCCGTCCACGTCGCTCATCTTGAGGTCCGTCAGGATGGCGTCGAAGGTCTCCTCGCTCATCGAGTCGAGCCCGGCGCGACCCGAGGTCGCGATGCGGCAATCGATGTCGTCCATCTCGAGCGCGTCGGCCAGGCTCGTGGCATGGCTCTCGTCGTCGTCGACGATGAGCACCTTGATCGGTCGTTCCTCGGTCATTTGTTCTCCGCGTCGATGTCGATCAGCACGTCGAGATCCGCCACATCGGCGTCCGTTACGTCCCTGCGCCGGCCGGTGAGTTCCACCGCCAACGGCAGGTAGATCAAGAACGAAGTACCGCGACCTTCCTCGGAGAGCACCTGGATGCGTCCGCCGTGCTCTTCGACGATACGGCTCGTGGTCGCCAGACCGAGGCCCGTTCCGCCCTTCTTGTCGGACCAGTACTCCTCGAAGCAGCGTTCGAGTTTCTCCGGACTCATGCCGAGGCCCGTGTCGGTAATGGACAGTTCGACCTCGTTCCCCTGCCGACGAACGCGCACCATCAGCTCGCCGCCGTCGGGCATGGCCTGACGCGCGTTGACGAGCAGATTCAGGATCGCCTGCTTGAAACGATCCTCGTCCACGAGCACGAGCGGCAAGCCGATCGCGAGGTCGATGTGGTGCCGGATCGCGGCGCGCTCGTCCTCGGGTTCGACGAAGTCCAGGAGCTCGCGCACGATCCGCGAGAGGTCCTCCGGGCGGCGGTTGATGTCCGCGCCTTGCGCGTAGTGCAGGAACTCCTCGACGATGTGCTCCAGCCGTTGGATCTCGCCCTGCATCGTCCGGATGCGCTTCAGCGTGCGCTCCTCGCGGCGGCTGCGCTCGGGCGAGTCGCGCTGGCGACCCTGCCCCGCCCGCTCGATCTCCTCCTGGAGCAGCGCCAGGTTGATCGACATGGTCGAGAGCGGGTTCTTGATCTCGTGCGCCAGTCCGTCCGCGAGGCGGATGAGTCTCTGGGCTCGATCGGGATGGTTCCGTTCGTTCTCGGCGCGTTCGTCCATGGGGGGCAGATAGGCTAGCCTCTCGTCGCGACTGGACACGAAACCAACCGATGCTGCATTCCGTTCCCAACGCCCCCGCCGACCCCGACCTCCTGGCGGCCACGCTCGATGCGCTCCGCACGGGCGCCGTCGTGGCCCTGCCCACCGAGACGGTGTACGGCCTCGCGGCCCGGGGCGACGATCCGCGCGCGCTTGAGCGGCTCGAGCGGCTCAAGGGCCGCCCCGCCGAGCACCGCTTCACGCGCGTCGTTGCAGGCACGGCGGCGCTCGCCGAGGCCGTCGAACTGCGCCCGGGGCTGGAGCGTTTGGCGGAGCGCTACTGGCCCGGACCGCTGACCCTGGTGGTCCGTGTCGCGCCGGGCGCGCCCTTGTCCGAGGACGGCTGGCTCGGCTTGCGCGTTCCGGCGCACGAAGCGACGCGCGATCTCGCCGAGCGCGCTGACTTTCCGATCGCGCTGACGAGCGCCAATCGTCACGGCGACCGCCCAGCCGTGGAGGCCGCAACGGTGGTCAAGACGTTCGGGGACGAGGTCGCCCTCGTCTGGGACGGTGGCCCGGCGCGACTCGGCGAAGCCTCCGGAGTCCTGAGAGTCGGGCGCGGCTCGTTCGAGATGCTGCGCGAGTGCCTCATCGATCTGCCCACGCTGCGGCGCACCGCGGGCCGCCGCATCGTCTACGTCTGCACGGGCAACACCTGTCGCTCGCCCATGGCGGCGGGCCTCACGCGCGCTTTGCTGACCGAGCGCGTGGGCGGCTCGCCCGAGGCGTTCGGCTTCGAGATCGCGTCGATGGGCGTGACCGCCCCGCCCGGCTCCCCGGCCGCGAAGGAAGCGATCGACGTCTTGGCCGAACGGGGGATCGACATCACGGCGCATCGCTCGCGTCGCGTCGACGATCGACTGCTGGCCGAGACCGACGAGATCCTGTGCCTCACGCGCTCGCACCGCGACGCGCTGCTCGGCGTGCTCTCGCCGCGACACGCCGACCGCGTCCGGTTGCTGCACCCCGATGGGCTCGACATTCCCGACCCGATCGGCGGCGACGCCACGGTCTACCGCAAGGCCGCGGACACGATCGAGAGCTGCATCCGCGCGCGACTCGACGGCTGGGCCTGACAGGTTCGGCGCCCTTCAGTTCATTACGTCCCAGGCCGCGGCCGGACTCTCCGACTCGATCAGCGCGCAGCGCACGTTCTCCCGCGCCAGTCCGCGCGCGATGTCCGCGAGCGTGCGGATGTGGACGAGCTTCTCGCGACGCGGAATCACCAGCAGGATGATGATGCGTGCGGACGAACCGTCGATGCTCTCGAACGGAAGTCCGTTCGGGCCTTGCACGATCCCCATCACCGCCGCGACCTCCGCCAGGTCGTCGATCGCCGCATGGGGGATCGCGATGCCGTGCTCCATGCCGGTGGACATCGAACGCTCACGCGCGAACAGCGCGTCGCGCGCGGCCGTCAGTTGCTCCGCCGACAGCCGCCCCACCGTGACGGCGTGCTCGGAGAGCTGCGCGATCGCATCCCACTTGTCGTTGGGAGCGAACGGGAGCACGATGTCCTCGGGGCGGACGAGTTCGGAAAGTTTCATGGGAGCTCGGAAGGCGCCGTCGGCGACGCGTCAGGCGCGACTGCGACCGAGCCCGAGCATCCTGCCGAACAGGATCGCCGTCAGGCCGACGAAGCCCGAGAAGAGCGCGCCCATCTTGGCCTGACCCAACAGTTCCGGATCGGTGAAGGCGGCGCCGGCTACGAAGAGCGCGACAGTCAGGCCCAGCCCCGCGATGTAGCCGGCCATCAGGAGCTCCTTCAGCCCCATGCCCGTCGGCAGTGGAAACCCAAGGAGGCGGCCGAGGAGCGCGAACGCCGTGATGCCGATCGTCTTACCGATCGCCAGCGAGCCCAGGATGATCCAGGTCATCGCACCGATTCCGGCGAACTGCACGCCGGCGTTGGCGAAGGCGAAGAAGAAGAGTCCGATATCGACGAAGAGCTTGGTCTGGTGCTCGTAGTTCTCGAGCGGCGAATGCGAGGCGACGGCCGCGTGGCTCGGCTGCCCGTCACCGTCATCCTCCTCGAGGAACAAGCCGGCATCCAGCTTCGGCCCCGGCAGGAAGGGCACGATGAAGACGAGCGCCAGAGCCGGGTGCAGGTGCGCCAGGAGCAGCCCGGACCAAGCCATCGTCCCCGCGACCAGGATGTACGGCAACCAGGTGCGCACGTTCGCCTTGCGGAGCGCGAAGGCCAAGCCCATGCCCGCCAGGACCAGCAGCAACCAGGTGGGCTCCGCCGGGTTCGCCGGATCCCCGTAGAAGACGGCGATGATTCCGAGCCCGATCGCGTCGTCCGCCACCGCCAACAGCAAGAGGAAGTTGACGGCGGGATGCCCGGCGCCGAAGACGGCCCGCGCCACCAGCCAGGCCAGCGCGATATCGGTCGCGGTTGGGATGCCCCAGCCGTTCCGAACGACGGCGGGATCGAGCCCCTCGAAGAAGCCCGCGCTGAACGCCAGGTAGAGCGCGCCGAAGAAGAAGCCGACCGGTCCCAGCACTCCACCTAGGGTGGCGAACAGAGGGTTGACCGCCTTCTTGATCGGGTTGAGCGAGCCGCCGGGCAAGGCCGCCTCGGTGATCTCCTTGGCCGCGATCCCGAAGAAGAACACCATGAAGATGTCGTTGATCAGGAAGTGCAGATCGACCGCGTGCCCGAGGATCGCGACGTCCCCGAAGGGCAGCCAGTGGATCAGCTCCTGGTATTGCTCCCACGATTCTCCCGAGACGTTCGCGTACACGAGCGCGGCGACGACGCCCATGATCAGCGGGACGGAGAACTCCTGGAGGAGGTTGACGAAACCCTGCTTCGGGGGATGGCTCACGGACGACGATCGGGGGGGGTGGGAGGGGCGGGGGAGCGCACGGTTGTAGCCCCTCGTGCGTCACGATCAACGCGAATCCGGCCGACGCGCACGGCGACTCGCCGCGAACGTCGAAGAGGAAGAACACAGTCCAGGGAAGAAGGCCGATGGCCGATCGTCGTAGTCCGCGAACGAATCCGAATCCTCCCGAACGCCACGAGCCACGCGGATTGACCTCTTCGGGGGCACCCCGTAGAGTTCGCCCGCTACACCCTGCGGGACGGCCCTAAACCTCGTCGACCCAAAGGGATAGCACTCCCCCACGGCCTCACCACACGGCGCCTCTCGCCCCCCCCACCGCGGTCGCCTCGCGCCGCAGCGCCCACGAGCCACGAGCCTCCATGTCCAGGCAGACCCCGAAGTCCTTGCACCGTTTTTTCCGCTCCGCGGCCTCGGCCCGCCTCCTCTGCGCGCTCGGGGTGGCCCTCGCCGGCCTGGGCGTCGAGCCTCTCGGGGCCCAAGCGGGCGGCCAGGCAGGCCAAGCAGGCGTGCCAGCGATCCAGGAGCAGGGCGATGACTACATCATCAACCTCTCGGAGGACCCGACCTCGCAGGTCACCCTCGAGGAGTTCATCCGCATCTGCAAGGAGGCCACGGGCCGCCAGTTCACCTACAACGAGCAGACGGCCCAGCAGCTTGCGCAGGCCAACACGTTCCTGCTCGGCTCGAAGCGGATCCCGAAGGAGTCGTTCTACGCCTTCTTCCAGATCATGATGTTCATCAACGACTTCGTCTGCATCGAAGTCGGGCCGCCCGAACTTGCGATCATTTTGATCCAAAGCGTCACCGGGAACCGCGCCGGCGGGCTCAAGCAGAAGGCCATCCAGGTGCTGCCGGACGACCTCGAGCGCTACGCCGATCAACCGGCGACCTTGATCACGACCGTCATCAACCTGGAGCACACGGACGTCCGCGCGCTGACCGTCGCGATGCGCGGGATGATGACCGACGTGAACACGCAGTCCTTGATTCCGGCGGGCGAGAGCTCGGTGATCCTGCAGGGCTTCGGTTCGTACATCGCCAGCCTCGCCAAGCTGCTCTACATCGTGGACGAAGCCAGCGCGATCGAAGCCGACGTGGCGCCGGTCTACGAGCTGATCCCGATGGAGTTCGCTGCGGCCGAGGACGTGGCCGACCTGATCGAGCAGTTGCTCGAAGCCCGTCAGCGTGCGGCGCAGCAGCGCGGCCCCCGGCAACAGAACGCCCAGGGTGTCGCAGGCCAACTCGATACGAGCACGGACGAGATCAAGATCCTGGTCTACGGACGACAGAACTCGCTGCTCGTGATGGCTCCGCCGGACGAGATGCCACAGATCCAGAACCTGATCGCGCAGCTCGACGTGGACGTCATCGAACCCGAGCGCAACTACCACATCTACAGCCTGCAGAACGTCAAGGCCGAGGACATCGCCGACGTGCTCGACAACTTCTTGTCGGATGCCGAGCGCCTCGCCCGGGGCCAATCGGGCACCGGCGGTCGCGCTGGCGCGAACGGGCAAGCGGGCGGCGCCGGCACGTCCGCGGCGAGCACGAACGAGGTCGTCGTGGTCCCCGACGAGAACTCCAACTCGCTCCTGATCGCGGCCAACAAGACGCGTTACGAAGAGATCCTCGACCTGCTGCGCAAGCTGGACCGGCGCCAGGATCAAGTCCTGATCGAGACGGCGTTGATCGAACTGTCCGGCACGGACTTCCGCGACATCGGCGTCGAGTGGGCGCTGGCGGACGTAATGGGCGACGGCGGCTTCGGTGCCACGGGCTTCGGGCTCTCGACGTTGACGGACAGCGACGGCGACGGCGTGCCGGACCTGCGCGTACCCAACAGCACCTTCACGGGGCTCTCGGCCGGAATCCTGTCGGGCGACGACGTCAACATTCCCCTCTTGATCGCCGCCGCCGAGCGCAACGACAAGGCAAACGTCCTGAACGTCCCGTCGGTGCTGGTCAACAACAACGGCCACGCCGTCGTCACCACCAAGGACGAGCAGCCGACCACGACGATCACGGCCAACAACGTAGGCGGCCAAACGCAGGAGAACTTCAACGGCTACGAGGAAGCGGGCATCACGCTCCATATCTCGCCGTCGATCTCCGCGGCCAACTATCTGCGGCTCGAGTTGTCACTGGTCGTCTCGAGCTTCCGCGGATCGGTCAGCGGGGCGATCCCGCCGCCCAGGATCACGCGCGAGATCACGACCATGGTGAACGTGCCCGATGGGTACACGATGGTCGTCGGCGGCATCATCACCGACGACGAGACGAAGACACGCCAGGGCATCCCGTGGGTTGCGAAGATCCCGATCCTGGGCGCCTTGTTCCGTCGCGAGACGAAGACGAACAACCAGACCAAGCTCTACTTCTTCGTCACGCCGCACATCCTGCGCGACCGCGACTTCGCCGATCTCGCGAAGCTCTCCTTCGAGCGCAAGATGGATGCCGCGGACCAGATGGGCGCCGACCGCATGCGGGTGATCGATCCCGACTTCGGCACGCGCGGCGCGATCGACGACTTCGAGGGCTTCCAGGTCCCGTTGTTCGAAGGGCCGGATCGCGGCGAGCTCTCCTCGGAAGCGTTGGGACTCACGACCCAAGAGCGCAACGCGCTGCTCGAGCGCGGGCAGAACTACGAGATCGAAACGGGGCGCGTCGAGGACGGCGCCACCGACGAAGGTCAGGTCGTGCCGGAGACCGAGCAGGAACTCGCCGATCCGGCCGACGACGTGGGCGACTTCGACTCCGAAATCCTCGAGGACGACGAATAGCGATGGTCTCGATCTCCGATCTCCTGGTCGACGCCGGCCTTTCGCGTGAGCGGCTCGAAGAGTGCCGCCGAATCGCGGCGTCCACCGGCGACTCGCTCGACCGGGTGATCCTGCAAAAGGAGTACATGCCCGAGCCCGCGCTGCTCGCCGCGTACGCCAACCACTTGGGCTACGAGTTCGTCGCCACGTTGGAAGGCACGCAGGTGCCGTCCGACTTCGTGAACCGCATCCCGGTGCACTTCACTCGCAACTACAACCTGGTGGCGCTCTCGGCGCCCGAGGATGGCGTGATGCGCATCGCGACCTGTGCGCCGCTCGATCCCAACCCGATGGACGATCTGTCGGCGATGATCGGCATCGAGGTCGAGCCGGTGCTCGCTCCCCGGAACGAGATCACGACCCTGATCGCGCGCGCCTATCGCCACAAGGCGGACGGCATGGACGAGGCGTTGGCCGACGTCGACGCCGACGGCGACATCGCCGGACTGGCGGAAGCGATCGACGACGCCGAGGACGTGCTCGACGTCTCGAACAAGGCGCCGATCATCAAGCTCGTCAATACGATCCTGTTCCAGGGTCTCAAGCTGCGAGCGTCGGACGTGCACTTCCATCCCTACGCCGAGCGGACCCAGGTGCGCTTTCGCATCGACGGCGTGCTGTACGACATGGACTCGGTGCCGCGCAAGGCGCACGAGGCGATCGTCAGTCGCGTCAAGGTCATGGGCAAGATGGACATCGCCGAGCGACGTCTCCCCCAGGACGGTCGCGCCACGATCCGGCTCGGCGATGGCGAGGTCGACGTGCGCATCAGCTCGGTGCCGACGTCCAACGGCGAGCGCATCGTCATGCGACTCCTCGACAAGACGGCCAAGGTCTACTCGCTCGACGAGATCGGGCTCAGCCCCGAAAACCTCGCGCAGATGCGCGAGTACATCACGTGGAGCCACGGCATCATCCTCGTCACGGGCCCCACCGGCTCCGGCAAGACGACGACCTTGTACTCCGCCATGGGCGAGATCGACACGACGCAGAAGAACGTCCTGACGATCGAGGATCCGGTCGAGTACTCCCTCGGCGGCATCAGCCAGGTGCAGGTCAACAACAAGAAGGGACTGACCTTCGCGGCGGGCCTGCGCTCGTTCTTGCGCCAAGATCCCGACGTCATGATGGTCGGCGAGATCCGCGACCAAGAGACGGCCGAGGTCGCCATTCGCGCCGCGCTCACGGGACACTTGGTGTTCTCGACCGTGCACACCAACGACGCGGCCTCGACGATCACGCGCATGGTCGACCAGGGCGTGGAACCCTACCTGGTGTCGAGTTCGCTGATCCTGGTCATCGCGCAACGCCTGGTGCGAACGATCTGCAAGCACTGCAAGGCGTCCGGCCCGATCACCGACGAGTACGCGGCCAAGCTGAAGAAGCTCGACATCGCGCGCGATCAGCTCGGTGAGGCCCTGTACGGCGCGGGTTGCGACGAGTGCTTCCACTCGGGCTATGCCGGTCGAACGGCGATCTACGAGTTCATGCCCGTCGGCGAGACGCTGCGCACCGAGATCATGGAGGGCGCCACCGCCAGCCAGATGAAGCGCTCGTCGATCGAGCGCGGCGTCGTGACGCTGCGCATGGACGGCGTCTCGAAGGTCCTCGACGGCCAGACGACGCCCGACGAAGTCCTACGCGTCACGCAACTGGACATGGGGTAACGGGAGCCGGACAGCGCCATGCCCATCTTCGAATACAAGGCGTATGCCCCCGGCGGCGCGACGAGGACAGGTGTCGTCGATGCCGACACGCCCCGCGCTGCGCGGCAGGAGCTGCGGCGCAAGAACATCCTGGTCTCCGAGCTCAAGGTCATACGAGGCAAGGGGCAGCGCGCACGCAGCAAGGCGAACAAGGACGGCACCGAGTCGATCCTGACGAAGCTGCAGAAGCTGCGCACCGCGCGCAGCGGGCCTTCCGGTCGCGACCTCGAGCTGGTCGCAGCGATCACGCGCCAGATGGCAACGCTGCTGGGCGCGGGGATCCCGATGGCCGAATCGCTCAACGCGATCATCGATCAGGCGGATTCGCGACGCGTCGAGACGATGTTCCGCGAGATCCGCGAGCGCATCACGCAGGGCTCGGGCTTCGGCGACGCGCTCGCCGACTACCCCTCCATGTTCGGCGACATGTACGTCAACATGGTGCGCGCCGGTGAGGCGACGGGCCAGGTCGACACCGTGCTGGCGCGGATGGCCGACTTCCTGCAACGCCAGCGCCAACTGCAGCGCAAGGTCTCGTCGGCGCTGGCCTATCCGCTCTTGATGGTCGCCATCGGCGTCGTGGTCGTCTCGATCCTGATGACCGTCGTCGTGCCCAAGATCACGGGCATGCTGCAGGACACCGGGCAGGAGATGCCGACGCCCACGGTCATCCTGATCGCGATCTCGAACTTCTTCAAGTCGTACTGGTGGGCCATGGGCCTCTGCCTGGCCGCCATCTCGTACACGGTCGAGCGCGTCTACAAGACCCGCAAGGGTCGCCTGATCATCGATCGCAACATGCTCAAGTGGCCCGTCGTCGGCGAGCTCTTGCGCAAGTCCGCCGTCTCGCGGTTCACGCGCACGCTCGCGACGCTGCTCTCGTCCGGCGTCCCCGCGGTCCGTTCGCTCGAGATCACCGAAACCGTCGTCGGCAACCGTGTTCTGGCGGATGCGACGGGCTTCATCCGGACGCGCATCCTCGAGGGCACGGACATCGCCACGCCGCTCAAGCAGAGTGGTGTGTTCCCCGCCGTCGTGGGTTACATGGTTTCGGTCGGTGAGCAGTCTGGCGAGCTCGAGCAGATGCTCGACCGCATTGCGGAGGCCTATGACGAAGAGATCGAAGTCGTCACCGAACGCGCCACGACCATTCTCGAGCCGCTGATGATCGTGGCCCTCGCGGTCGTCGTCGGCTTCATCGTCTGGGCCATCGTCCTTCCGATCCTGCAGGTCGGCTCCATCGGCTAGGCTGCGAAGTCGGCCCCATTCCTCCTTTGATTGCCATGCGCATGCATCCCCGAATTCCCCGCCGCGCACCGAACGCCGGCTTTTCGCTCGCCGAGCTGATGGTCGTGATCGTGATCATCGGTCTCTTGGCTGCCGTCGTGGTCCCGAACGTGCTCCAGCGTCTGGGACGAGCCCAAGTCGGCTCCGCGAAGGCGCAGATCACGATCTTCGAGTCGTCGTTGAACGAGTACGCCATACAGAACGGTGGCCGCTTTCCCGACTCGCTCGATGCGTTGGTCGAGAAGGACGCCAGCGGCAACAGCTACATCGAAGCCGATAAAGTGCCCATGGATCCCTGGGGCCACGAGTACTTCTTCGAACCGCCGAATCCGGGCAACTCGCGCTTCCGCGTGGGTTCGTACGGCGCCGACGGCGAGCCCGGCGGCGAGGGCGATGCGCTCGACATCGACAACATCATGATCAAGAACGGCGAGATCTGAACCGCCGCGAGGCGCGTCCGTGCACACCACGTTCATCACACAGTCCATCCCACAGGCGACACGATCGGATCGACGAGCCGCAGGCTTCTCGCTCGTCGAGCTGATGGTCGTGATCGTCATCCTCGGGATGATGTTCGGCACGGTGGTCCTGAACTGGAAAGCGCTCGTTCCGAAGCAGCGGCTGCACTCGGCCGTGCGCGAGCTGTCGGACGTCCTGCACGAATGTCGCTCCGAGGCGATCTCGCGGAACCGGGCGTTCGAGCTCTACTACGACCTGGACGAGGAGCGCTACTGGGTGCGCACGCCCTACCGCCTCGAGGGCGGACTGGCGCAGTCGGAGGAGGACGCGCGACGGATCGTGCACGAGTCGAATCTGACCAACGACGAGTTGGAGCTGGTCTCGATCACGATCGACGAGGAGACGTACACCGACGGTTTGGCGCTCGTGCGCTTCGAGCCCTTGGGGGCGTCGTCGAGTCACCGCATCGTGCTCTACCAGCCCATGTTCGACCTTTACTACACGATCGAGATGATGCCTTTGACCGGCGAGATCCGGTTCCACGAGGGCATCTACGAACGTGAACCCGCCCAGGATCGGGACTTCGACTGATGAGACGAATCGCACGACCTCGTCACGCACGCCGCGGCTTCACGCTGGCCGAAGTGGCGGTCACGCTGGTGATCGTCGGCATCGGTATGGTGCTCGTGCTGCAGGGCCTCAACACGGCCAAGATCGAGGTCGCGAACACTTACAACCGCAAGGTTGCGCGGGAGATGGCGCTGTTGACCCTCGGCCAAGTGCAGAGCGGTCTCTTCTGGGAGGAGGGCGACGTCGATCGCCTGAGCGGGAACTACGAGGAGGAGAGCTATCCCGAGTTCACCTGGGAGATCGTGCTGGGTGACGACAACTTCCAGCGGCGTGAGGATTCGTCGCTGGAGTTCGACAGCTTTCGCCATCGCGACGAGCTGGCGGCCGAGCGCGAGCGCGAAACCCGTCGCGAGGACGACGACGACGACGACGAAGAGGATCCCGAGGAGCCCTTCGAGAAGGTGCGCGTGCGGGTCAGCTTCCCGCGGCTGGGCGAATGGGAGAACTCGCTCGAAGTGGAGCGCTGGATCCCCTGGGACCAGGTCTACGGCGTCGACGAGGACCAAGCCTTGGCCAGCGCAGCGAGCCAGGACGCCCGATGAGAGCACGCCGAAAATCGACGGGATGCGCCCTCGGTAAGCGCCGGGGCTTCACGCTGGTCGAGGTGCTCGTCACCCTGCTGATCATGGGTTGGGTCTTGGTGAGCATGTCGCAGATCCTGACCGTCAGCCGCAAGAGCCGCGACGAGATCCACAACACCCAGGAACGCATGCTGGCCGGCCCGGCGATCCTGCATCGCATCGAAGCGGACCTGCGCGGGCTCGTGACCTACAACCGCGACCTGCGCGAAGCCTTGCGCATCCAGGACCGCACGATCTCCGGCTACGACGCCGACCGGATCGACTTCGTGACGACGACCAACGGACTCCTGCCCTTCCGCGAGCGCTCGAACGAGCGCTTCCGCCGCGCGGACGTGAATGAAGTCGGCTTCGTGGTGCGACGTCGCCCCGATTCCGACGACTTTCTCGAGCTGTATCGGCGCGAGACTTTCGGCGTCGACGACAAGCCGCTCGAGGGCGGCAACTACGCGCTGCTGCACGATCGCGTCAAGGCGTTCGACATCCGCATCTACGACGAGGACGGCCCCGAGGCGGACCCGCTCGACGAGTGGGGTACGGGCGAGGACGAGAACGTCGGGCTCCCGAATCGGATCGAGATCAGCCTGGCGATCGAGATGGCGCCGCGCCTCGTCCGCGAGCAGATCGTCGTCGACCGGCGCACGATCACCTACCGGCGCATCATCCGGTTCCCCGAGATCCAGCGGCTCGCGCTGACCAACCCGCCGATGCCCGTCGTGCCGACCCTGACGCCGCCAACGGGGGATCCCACCGCGAGCGGTGCCGGCCCCATGGGCGGTCAGACCGACCCGGCCGGCGGCGGCGACCGGCCCGATGGCGGTGGCGTGCGTCCGCCCGACTTCGGATCGGGCGGCGGTGGCGGCGGAGGCGGCGGAGGCGGCGGCAACCCCTTCGGCGGTGGCTAGGAGTCTGCGTCACGCGTGACGATTCGCCAGGCACCGATCCTCGAACCGATCTCAGCGTCGTGCCAAGGTCCCCAATG
>JBBDIB010000034.1:0-5805 GCA_040880665.1 Planctomycetota bacterium | reverse complement strand
CAGGGCAATGAGATACGGCGAATCCGACGGATCGTGGTGAGGGAACCGGGCTAGGAGTCTCGGTCACGGCGTGGAATCGTTCCGCATCCCGTGCCGCGAATGCCTGTGTTCGGCCGATAGACTCCTTCCATGGCGTCTTCGACCCCGTTCTGGCTACCCGTTCGACGGGGGCTCGGCCGTGTGCGCCGCTCGTGCGGCGTCGACACGTTCGACGTCTTCGGACGCGCCGTGCGCCCCGAGGACGCCGAGTTCCTGGCACCCAGCGGTTACCGCTTCGGCTGGGCGACGCCCGACGAGATTCACGCCTGTGACGAGTACCACACCGAGCTCGATGCCGGCGAGCGCGCCCGAGGCGTGGCGCGGCTCGGCTTCGACCACCGAGCCGTCATCGTGCATCACGGAGCGACCGCCGTCTTCACGATGTGGGTCAACCCACGCAACATCAACACGCCGGGCGGCATCAAACGGCGGCTGCACGCCGACCAGGTGTTCATCTACAAGGCCTTCACCAGCCCCGAGCACCGCGGCAAGAGCCTCTACAAGGCCGGCATGGCGTTCGTGCTCGCCGACCTCGCCCAACGCGGATTGCGCGAGCTGATCGGCTACGCTCACGTCGACAAGTCGGTGTCCCGCAAGGGCCTCGCGCGCCTCGACTTCACGACGAAAGGGCGCTACTGGCGCGTGTTCGCGCCGGGCTTCGAGTTCGTTCGTCCGTCGCGCGAGCTACGTGCAAGTTTCCCGCTCGCCCTGGCACCCAGCGGCGTACTCGACGCGACGGCCATCCCCTCGGCTCCTGTTTGATCTCCTCCTTGAAGACTTCTCGCAACCTGCTTCGTATCGCGCTCGGCATCGCCCTCCTCGGCTTTCTCGTCGGCACCCTCGACGCCGTTTGGGAGATCTTCGGCAGCGCATCGGTCCGGGAGTTCCAAGCCGCGGGCGACGCCTCGCCCTTAGAGGAGCGGTTGACCTCGCTGGCGCACCGAGCCGCGATCGAGGGCGTCGGCTTCCTCGGCATCGGGCTCGTCGTCGCGGTGACGGCGCTCGGGCTCGCGCGCCTCATGGGGCGCGACGAACGCCAGGCCGGCGAGCGCTTGGGCGCCGCGATCCTGCTCTCCGCCGCAGCCTTCATCGGCTGGGCCCAGTTCGGCGCCTATGTGGGCAACGAAGCCCTGCCGTTCCTCGCGCCGGGCCACGTGTGGCTGCTCAACCTCGTCGGCTACCTCGCGATCGTGGCCGGCCTCGCGCTCTACTACGCGATCGGTCGATCGTCGCCCTGGGCCGGTTCGACGCGACCGCTCTCCACGGCGATCGCCGCGCTCGCCACGGCTGCCGGCGGCGGCTACATCGGCGCCGGCATCCTGCGCGCTGCGCCCGACGGCTGGCTGTCGGCTTGGCCGCTGTTCCAGGTCGCCGGCCTCGCGCTCGTGGGGCTGGCCCTCGTCGGGCCGCTCGCGCGCCGCATCACAGCGCTCGACGACTGGATCGTGCGCTGGTGGTCGCGCCCCGCTCCGGTGCCGAAGGGGATCGTCGTCGGAGTCTCGGCGGCGCTCGTACTCTCGGTCGCGATCGTCGCCCCCGTGTTCACGCTGTCCTCGCTGTCGGGGCCGATCCGCTACAAGACGCTCGCGAATCCGTCGATGCCCGCCGGTCCGAACGTCGTGCTGGTGACGATCGACACGTTGCGAGCGATGAGCCTCGGAACCTACGGCTACCAGCGTCCGACCTCGCCGTTCCTCGACCGCCTCGCCCGAGAGGGCACCGTGATGCTGGACGCGACGGCGCCGGCCGCGTGGACCAAGCCGACGACGGGCACGATCCTCACGGGCCTCTATCCGTCACGCCACGGCGCGCTCGAGCACGGCAGCCCGCTGCGCACGCCCGAAGGCATGAAGACGTTGGCCGAGACGTTCCGCGACGCGGGCTACGTCACCGCGGGCTTCGTCACGAATCCCAACATCAAGGCCGTGTTCGACTTCGACCGCGGCTTCGAGGAGTACTTCGATTCGCCGGTGGAGGACACGGTCACGCTGGCTTCGATTCGCAACTCGATCTTCGGCAAGTGGCTGATGAACCTGTCGCGGCACCAGTTCAACTGGAAGTACGAGAACGACGTGATGAAGATGAACGAGCACATCTTCACCTGGCTCGAGAAGAACCGATCCGCGCGCTTCTTCCTCTACCTGCACTACATCGACCCGCATGCCCCGTACTCGCCACCGAACGAGTACTACGAGATGTTTCGCCGCGACGCCGGCGCGAGGCTCTTCAACGCGCGCAAGGAGCTGGTCGGGCTGGACCTCTACGACGGAGAGATCCGCTACACCGACGACGGCATGAAGGCGCTCGTCGCGAAGTTCCGCGAGCTCGGCCTGTGGGAGAACACCGTCTTCGTCCTGACCTCCGACCACGGCGAGGAATGGTTCGAGCACGGGGTGTTGGGGCACGGCTTCTCGCTGTATCAGCCCGTCGTGGGCGTGCCGTTGATCTTCCACGGTCCGGGCGTTCCCAGCGGCGCGCGCATCGAGACGCCGGTCGGCATCGTCGACATGCCCGCAACCGTGCTGGACCTGGCGGAGGTCGGGCAGACGGAACTCGGTGACGGCACGAGCTTCCGCCCGCTGTTCCGCGGTGAGGGCGCGGGTCGCTCGCTGCACCTCGAGAACGAATTCGGCATGGAGCACAACGAGAGCCAGAGCTTCATCTTCAACGGCCTGCGCGAGGGTCCGTACAAACTGATCCTGACCAAGGCGAACAAGTACTTCCCGCCGAGCGATCCGCGCTACAAGGACAACGCGACCGCGCTGTACGACGTCATCTCGGATCCCGGCGAGCGGGTAAACCTGATCGCCCAACCCGAGCACGCCGAACGCGTCGAGCGCATGCTCGATCAGGTGTTGGGCCATCAGTCGTTTCTCAACGCCGAAGGGCTTCGCGACGGGTCGGCCGTCGAGATGTCCGCGGACACGCAAGAACAGTTGCGCGCTCTGGGCTATCTCGGGAACCACTGAGAGCTGCGCAGCATGACCGCACGCCCGAAGCTGATCTTCACGGTCGACGTGGAGGAAGACATGCCCGAGTGGCGGATCACCGATCCGGTCACGACCACGAACATTCGCTCCTTGCCGCGGCTCGATCGAGCCGTGCGCGCCCTCGGCGTGCGACCCACGTACCTCGTGAACTATCCGGTCGCGACGTTCCCTGAGTCCCGCGCGATCCTGGCCGAGCTGGCGATTCACGCGGACACCGAGATCGGCACGCACCTCCATCCGTGGAACACGCCGCCGTACCTCGGCTTGCCCGGCTTCGAGGGCGACGAGCGCACGACGCCCTACTACATGTCGGCGCTCGGACCCGAGCGCTTCCGCGCCAAGCTACGCGAACTGCACGGCGTCTTGACCGAGCTGGCGGGCACGCCGCCCGTCTCCTTTCGCGCGGGGCGCTACGGCATCGACGAGGCGACGCTCGCCGAGCTGCTGCCGCTGGGCTATCTGGTCGACACGTCGGTGACTCCGCTCTCGGCGCACACAGCGGACGGCGGGCCCGACTTTCGTCGCGCCCCGCAGCTCCCCTACCGGCCGTCCGCCGCGGATCTCTGCCGGCCCGGCGACGTGCCGATCCTCGAAATCCCCGTGTCCGTCGCGCTGACGCGACGGGTGCCGCGCCGCTTGGCCGACGCCTACGTGCACCTACCCGCTTGGACGCGCGTCCGCGGGCTCCTGTCGCGCGACCACCTGGGGCTCATCGACTTCGCGTGGCTCTATCCCGTGCGCTTCGGCGTGCCGGAGATGAAGGCCGCCGCCAGCCGCCTGGTCGAGATGGGCAGCCCGGTGCTGAACGTCTTCCTGCACTCGAGCGAGGTTCATCCCGGCGTGTCGGGTCGCATCGCGAGCGCGGCGGACGTGGATGCGTGCTTGGCGCGGCTCGACGACCTCTTGCGCTTTTGCATCGACGAACTGGGCGCCGAGCCGGCGACGCTGGCCGAGGCCGCGCGCGCGCTGCGTCCCGCGCACGGCTTGACGCCGGCGAAGAGCGCATGAGTTCCGTCTCGGAGGACGCCGGCGCCGCCCGCGAGGTCGCGCCGCGGCTCGAGCGCTGGAGCGGGCTCGCGGGCTTCGACGCGGCGACGCCGGCGTGGCGCGAGCTGCTCAGGGTCGCGGCGATCGATCCCTTGTGCAACGACCCCGCCTGGGTGCGCGACCACGTCGCCAGCTACTCGGATCCCGCCACGCTCTTCGGCTGGACCGCTACGGACGCCACCGGCGAGCCCGTGGGTGTCTTCGCGTTTCGGCGCGAGCCCTCGCGCGGCCCGCTGCGCGCACGGCGCGCGATCCTGGCGCAGGACGGCTCGTTCGAGAGCGACTACGTCGACTTCCCCGTGCGCCCCGGCGCGGAGCAAGCCGTGATGTCGGCGCTCGTCACGGCGCTCGAGCGCGAGTCGGGCGTCGACGCGGCCGTGCTCCACGCGCTCGACGCCGAGTCACGATCGCTGGCGGCGTTGCGGCGCGTGCTCGAGCAGCGCGGCACACCGACGCGCGAGTCGGCGGTCTCGTGCGCGGTCACCGAGTTGCCCGCGAGCTTCGAGGCCTTCCTGGCGGCGACGAAGAAGCGCATGCGCAGCAAGATCCGCCAAGCCCTTCGGCGCGCGGCCGAGGCGGGCGCCACTTACCGCTGGATCGAGGGCGAGCTAGAGCAGGAACTCGACGGGCTCTTTCGGCTGCACCAAGCTCGCTGGGCCGCCGTCGGCGGCACGGGCAGTTTCGCCGACGAACGCCGCCGCGCGTTCTACGCACGCTTCGCGCCGCGCCACCTGGCGAGCGGCACGTTGCGGCTCGCGCGCCTCGACCTCGACGGACGCGCGGTCGCCTACCAGATCGGGCTCGTCGCGGGCGAGCGCTACTACCAACTGCAAGAGGGCTACGACCCCGCCTACGAAGAGCTGCGCGTCGCGACGGCGCTACGCGCCTGGGCGCTCGAACAACTGATCGACTCGGGCATCCGCCACTACGACTTCATGGCCGGCGAGTCGCGCCACAAGGCCGACTGGGGCGGCGTCGAACGACCGTGTTGCCTCTTGACGTTCCCGACGTCGGCGCGCGGACGCCTCGGCTTCGGCGCGCGCCGCTGGGTCGAGTCCGTTCGACCGACCCGCTGAAACGGAGGCGAGCCATTCGTGGCCCTCCACGGAATGGCTCGCTCGCGGTGGGATCCGTCCGGGCCGGTACTACTCGGCGACTTCGTACCCGTCGGTCAGGAGGTCGATCGTCACGCCGTCGAGCACGACCAGCATCACTTCTGGAACCCAAGCATCGTCGACCTCTCTGGTGCGCAGCGTCAGCGGTGCGCTGCCCAGCGTGCCTTCGAGTTCGAGGTTCATCTCCATCGTCATCCCAGAATCGCGTTGGGTCATGGGCGGCGGCCCGCCGCCCGTCATGTTCCAGGTGGCTTCGATCGGAAGCCCCAAGGCGGCCGCCACGTCCGGGTTGGCCTCGGCCTCGGCAACGGCGCGTCGCACGGGCTCGGTTTCGAGCATCTTGCCGATGCCCCACCACAGGCCGCCGCCGATCACGCCGACGCCGATCAGCACGATCAAAAGACACCCGCAGCCGATCCCGAGCGCCCACTTCCAGGCATTGCTCTTCGGCGGCGTCGGTTGTGTTGCTTGCGTCTGCGGCACTCCTTGCTCGGTCATCCTGATTCGCTCCTCGTTGGTGGGTGGTGGTACGGGGTTCTCTGGCGGCCGAGCGGAGACGCCTAGGAGTCTGCGTCACGGGTGGCGGTTCGCCAGGTGCCGAGCATCGGATCGAG
>JBBDIB010000033.1:0-37319 GCA_040880665.1 Planctomycetota bacterium | reverse complement strand
GAACTTGTCACTCCTTGATCTCGATCCGATGCTCGGCACCTGGCGAACCGCCACTTGTGACGCAGGCTCCTAGCCGCACGGTTCAGTCACGGAAAGGAGCCCTTTTCGCGCGAATCGACCCGAATTGAGCTTCGGAGCCGCGCGATCGGGCCGCTAGGCTACGCGCGCACCGGACCCCTCGGCCTGCTCTTCCTGCCTTCCGGCCTCCCGGTCTTCCGGCCTTCCAGCACACCCTCCATGGACCTGACGGACATCCGCAAGCTCGTGCGCCTGATGGTGCGAGCCGAGCTCACCGAGCTCGAGATCGACGACACGAAGAAGGGCCTCAAAGTGCGGCTCGCCCGCCAGGGGGAGGCGCCCCTGGGCTCGGGCCAGCAGCCCATGGTGCAGTTCTTGCCCTCCGCGGCGCCCGCGGGCGTGGCCGGCGGGTCGGCCGGAGCGGTGGGGGACGGCGGCGTCGTCGCGGGACCGCCGCCGGGCACCATCACCTTCGAGAGCCCGATGGTGGGGACCTTCTATCGCTCGTCCTCGCCCGACTCGAACCCGTTCGTCGAACCCGGGACGAAGGTCACCGAGGAATCGGTGCTCTGCATCATCGAGGCGATGAAGGTCATGAACGAGATCAAGGCCGAGCTGAAGGGCGAGATCGTCGAGATCCTGGTCGAGAACGGCGAACCGGTCGAGTTCGGGCAGCCCTTGTTCTACGTCAAGCAGGGCTAGATGTTCCGACGCGTCCTGATCGCCAACCGGGGCGAAATCGCACAGCGCATCCTGCGCGCGTGCCGCGAGCTGGGCATCGAAACCGTCGCCGTGTACTCGGAGGCGGATGCCGACGCGCTGTACCTGCGCCAGGCGGACGAGACGATCTGCATCGGGCCCGCCGCCGGTGCGAAGTCGTACCTCAACATCCCGGCGATCATCTCGGCGGCCGAGATCGCCGATGCGGAAGCGATCGTGCCGGGATACGGCTTCCTGGCGGAGAACGCGCACTTCGCCGAGGTCTGCCGCTCGTGCAACATCCACTTCGTCGGACCCGAGCCCGAGACGATCGCGGCGCTCGGGAACAAGTCGCGCGCCCGCGAGATGGCGATGCGCTCGGGCTGCCCCGTCGTACCGGGCTCGGACGGTCCCGTCGAATCCGAGCACGTGGCGCTGAACGTCGCGCACGAGATCGGCTATCCCGTGATGATCAAGGCGTCGTCGGGCGGCGGCGGGCGCGGCATGCGCGTCGCCTCGAACGATCCGAGTCTCGTCGCCGGGTTCCACGCCGCGCGAGCGGAGGCGGAAGCGGCCTTCAACGACGGCACGGTGTACCTCGAGAAGTTCGTCGAGAACCCGCGCCACGTCGAGATCCAGGTGATCGGCGACAAGCACGGCAACCTGGTCCACCTGGGCGAACGCGACTGTTCCGTGCAGCGGCGTCACCAGAAGCTGATCGAGGAATCGCCCTCGCCGGCCATCGACGACAAGCTGCGGAAGCGCATGGGCGAGGCCGCCCTGGCGATCTGCCGCGAGTCGAACTACTCCAATGCGGGCACGGTCGAGTTCCTGCTCGACAAGAACAACGACTTCTTCTTCATCGAGGTCAACGCGCGCATCCAGGTGGAGCACACCGTCACGGAGATGGTGACCGGGGTCGACCTGATCCAGTTGCAGTTGCGCGTGGCTTCCGGCGAGGTGTTGCCCTTCCGTCAGAAGGACATCAAGCAACAGGGACACACGATCGAGTGCCGGATCAACGCCGAGGATCCCGACCGTGACTTCCAGCCCTCGCCCGGTCTGGTGACGTTGTTCGTGCCGCCCGGCGGTCCGGGCGTGCGCAACGACACGCACGTCTACAGCGGCTATCGCATTCCTTCCCACTACGACTCGATGATCGGGAAGCTGCTCGTGCATCGACCCACGCGTACCGAAGCGATCGCGACGATGCTGCGCGCGCTGGACGAGTTCGTGATCGAAGGAGTCAAGACCACGATTCCGCTCCATCGGCGTATCCTGACGCACTCGGATTTCCTCGCCGGTCGACATGACACGGGCTTCGTCGAGCGGTACTTCCCCAGCCGCCCCCGTCACTAGACCGCGCGTCTTCGATCGATGAGTACCCACGTCCACGCCGCGCGGCGCTTCGCGAGCGCACTCGCCCTGGGCTGGCTCGCGGCGAGCTGCGGAAACCTGCAGCGACTGCCCGGGCCGATGCCCTACGGCTCGGCGGACGAACCTTTCGTGGAGAGCCAGCCGATCGCGCGCTTGATCCGCCACGGCGATCCCGTCCAGTGGCGCCCGGCGGGCGAGGCCGGCTCAGTCATGCTGGCCTTCTACGACAAGGAGACCGTGCTGACGGAGGGCAGTTGGGTCTTCACCGGTGCCCCGGGCCGCGCGGAACTCCTGCGCCCCGACGAGGGCTCGAGCGCCGTTCTGTTCGGCATCAGCGCCGTCGAGATCGGTAACGGCGTCGAAACGCCCTGGCTGCACGTGGTCAAGCTGGATCGCGTCTGGCTGCGACTGGTGCCCGGCGACCGCGTCGGCTTGCCCGGTGGCGCGGTGCTGCAGGCCGAGGGTGAGGGCAAGCTACCCGCGGGGCCCTTCCTCCTGACTTCGCTGAGCCCCGACGTCTATCGCGTCCACAACCAGGGCTTGCGACCGGCGCGGGTGCACTATCGCGACCAAACCCTGGTGATCGAGCCCAGCGAACGACTGGGCCTGGCCCGCATCGGCAGCGCCTACGGAGGCACCGCACCCATGCTCGAGCGGACGCGCGAGGTGAGCCTCGGCGACCGGAGTGCTCAGGTCCTCGGGGACGTCGCGGTCGCGCCGGCCGGCGACGGTGCCTGGGTCCTGACGGCCCGGGGCGGACCCGCAGTCGTATTCGTGCAGGGATTGCGGCTCGATCTGGCCGATGGAGAAACAGCCGAGTGGCGTTTCCCGGCGGAAACGCCGTCCGCGCCGTAGTCTGTTGCCCTTCCCGCCCACGGGGAGCGTCAGCTCGCTCCCCAGCGCGACGACGGTTCCCCGCCGCCGCCCAGCGATCCTTTCCTCCTCTTGCCTCCCGAATCGAACATGACGAAGCCCCGCGCGCTCATCACCGGCGGTGCCGGCTTCCTGGGAAGCCATCTCTGCGATCGCTTCCTCGCCGAGGGCTACCAGGTCGTCTGCATGGACAACCTGATCACCGGCGACCTCCGCAACGTCGAGCACCTGTTCTCGGACTCGGACTTCACGTTCCACCACCAGGACGTGACCGAGTTCATCCACGTGCCCGGACGGCTCGACGTGATCATGCACTTCGCCTCGCCGGCCAGCCCGATCGACTACCTCGAGCTGCCGATCCAGACGCTCAAGGTCGGCTCGCTCGGGACGCACAAGGCGCTCGGCCTCGCGCACGCGAAGGGCGCCAGGATCCTGATGGCGTCGACCTCCGAGTGCTACGGCGACCCGCTCGAGCACCCGCAGAAGGAAACCTACTGGGGCAACGTCAACCCCGTCGGGCCGCGCGGCGTCTACGACGAGGCCAAGCGCTTCGCCGAGGCGATGACGATGGCGTACCACCGCTATCACGGCGTCGAGACGCGCATCGTGCGCATCTTCAACACCTACGGCCCGCGCATGCGCCTGAACGACGGGCGCGCGCTGCCGGCCTTCATGGGGCAAGCCCTGCGCGGGGAGGACCTGACGGTCTTCGGCGACGGTCGCCAGACGCGCTCGTTCTGCTACGTGGACGACCTGGTCGAGGGCATCTGGCGCCTTTTGCACTCGGACGAGGCGATGCCGACCAACATCGGCAACCCGAGCGAGATGACGATCCTCGAGTTCGCCGAGAAGGTCGTCGAGCTGACCGGCTCGAAGTCGAAGATCAGCTTCCAACCGTTGCCCGAGGACGACCCCAAGGTGCGCCAACCGGACATCACCAAGGCGAAGACGCTTCTGGGTTGGGAGCCCGAGGTCGAGCTCGAGGACGGGCTCAGGCGGACGCTGGCGTACTTCCAGAAGCACCTCGAAGCCGTTCCCGCCAACGCCTGACGGCGGGGCTCGTCCTAACGTGTGCGGCATCGTCGGAGCGTTTCGCCATACGGGCGACGTGTTGAGCGGCTTGGTCGAAGGCCTGCGGGTGCTCGAGTACCGCGGCTACGACTCGGTCGGCGTCGGCGTGATCCAGCACGGCCGCATTCGCGCGGTGAAGCGCGCCGGGCG
The DNA here is from genome assembly GCA_040880665.1 of Planctomycetota bacterium. Classification (GTDB taxonomy): domain Bacteria; phylum Planctomycetota; class UBA1135; order UBA1135; genus JBBDIB01. Next base: position 33,131 of record JBBDIB010000033.1, on the reverse strand, counting down.
CATCGCCGAGCTGGAGAAGGTGCTGGCGGCCAGCGACCTCGAAGGCGTCTCGATCGGCATCGGACACTCGCGCTGGGCGACGCACGGCCCGCCGAACGACGTCAATGCGCATCCGCACCTCGGCAGCCGTGGCCGCGTCGCGCTCGTGCACAACGGGATCATCGAGAACTTCGAGACGCTGCGCGATGAACTCGTCGCGGGCGGCATCGCGATGGTGTCGGACACCGACACCGAGGTCTTGGCGCACCTGATCGAAGCCGAGCTGGAGCGCACCGACCGCTTGGCCGACGCCGTGCGCCGCGCGATGGATCGGGTCGAGGGCTACTACGCCATCGCGGTGCTCGCGAGCCACCCGACGCCGCAGCTGGTCTGCGCGCGCGAAGGCCCGCCGCTGTGTGTCGCCGTGACGGACGAGGCGGCCTACCTGGGCTCGGATCCTCTGGCGATCCTGCCGCACTGTCGTGCGATCGTGTTCCTCGAGGACGGCGACGTCGCGGACCTCGCCCCCGGCCGGTTGCAGATCCACGACGCGCGTGGGTCGCTCGTCGAGCGCGCCGCCAAGCACATCGAGTGGGACTCCGAGACGGCGACGAAGGGCGGCTACGAGCACTTCATGCTGAAGGAGATCCACGAGCAGCCCGAGGTCGTCGCGCGCACGCTCTTCGAGCGCGTGCAGCCGAACGCCAGCGACGTCGAGCTCGAGGGCGCGGCGTTCACGGACGACGTGCTTCGCGACGTGTCACGCTTGCAGGTCCTGGCCTGTGGCACCGCGCTGCACGCCGGCATGGTCATTCGCTACCTCGTCGAGGGACTGGCGCGCGTGCCCGTCGATTTCGACTACGCGTCCGAATTCCGCTATCGCCGGCCGATCCTGACGCCGGGCTCGATGGTGCTCGGCATCTCGCAGTCGGGGGAGACCGCCGACACGCTCGCGGCCATGCGGCTCGCGACGGAACTCGGCGCGCGTCCGATCACGATCTGCAACTCGCTTGGTTCGACGATGGTGCGCGAAGCCGAGTCGACGATCCTGACCAACGCGGGCCCGGAGATCGGCGTCGCCAGTACGAAGGCCTTCGTCTCCATGCTGGTCGCGGGCTACCTGCTCGCGGTGCGCTGGGGGCGCGCGCGCGGCGTGCTCTCGAAGAGCGAGGGTCGTGCGCTGCTCGGGGACCTCGAGCGTTTGCGGCCTGCACTGACGCACGTCCTGAGCCCCGAGTTCGTCGCGCGCGTGCAGCGCGTCGCCAAGGCGCACCAAGGCGCTCGCGGCTTCCTGTTCCTGGGCCGTGGCATCAACTTTCCGGTGGCGCTCGAAGGCGCGCTCAAGCTCAAGGAGATCGCGTACGTGCACGCCGAGGGCTACGCCGCCGGTGAGATGAAGCACGGCCCGATCGCGTTGATCGATCCCGAGCTCTCGACCTTGGTCATCGCGCCGTCGGACGGTACGTCGGAGAAGGTGCGCGCCAACGTCGAGCAAGTGCGCGCGCGCGGCGGCCCCGTGATCGTGATCGGTTCCGACGAGCGCAGCCTCGCGCTGGCGGAGAACCCGATCGAGATACCCGAGGTCGGGCCGTGGCTATCGCCGATCCTGAACGTCGTGCCGCTGCAACTGTTCGCGTACTTCTTCGCGGCCGCGCGTGGCTACGACATCGACAAGCCCCGTAACCTCGCCAAGAGCGTGACGGTCGAGTGAGGAACGCCGTATGACAATCCCCCAGACCTCCCGCCGTGTCCTGGTCACAGGCGGAGCCGGCTTCATCGGTTCGCACGTGGTCGAAGCCTTGCTTGCGCGCGGCGACGCCGCGGTCGTGTTGGACAACTTCAACGACTACTACGACCCGGCGATCAAACGCTCGAACGCGCGCGCGCTGGCGGAAGCGGGGGCCCGCGTCGTCGAGGGCGATATCCGCGATCAGACCCTCGTCCCCGAACTCTTCGCCGCGGAGAACTTCGACGCGGTGGTGCACTTGGCGGCGATGGCGGGCGTTCGCAGCTCGCTCGAGAACCCGCTGCTCTACTCCGACGTGAACGTGCGCGGGACGCAGGTGCTCTTGGAGGAGCTACGCAAGCGTCGTGGACTCCCGATGGTGTTCGCCTCGTCCTCGAGCGTCTACGGCGGCAATACGCGGACGCCGTTCCGCGAGTCCGACGACATCACCAAGCCGATCTCGCCCTACGCGGCGACGAAGCGCGCCGGTGAGTTGTTGTGCTACACGCACCACCACCTGTACGCGAACCCGATCACCTGCCTGCGCTTCTTCACCGTCTACGGTCCGCGACAGCGGCCCGAGATGGCGATCCACAAGTTCGTGCGGATGTGTCTCGCGGGCGAGCCGATCCCGTTCTTCGGCGACGGCACGACGCGGCGCGACTACACCTACGTCGCGGATATCGTCGACGGCGTCGTTCGTTCGCTCGATCGCGCGGACGGCTTCCACATCTACAACCTGGGCGAGAGCCAAACGATCAGCTTGGCCGAGATGGTCGCCGGCATCGGGCGCGCGACCGGCGTCGAGCCGGTTCTCGATCGGCAGGATCTGCAACCGGGCGACGTCCTCGTGACCTACGCCGACGTCAGCCTCGCGATGGCCGAGCTGGGGTATCGCCCTACGACCACGCTCGAGCAGGGTCTCGAACGCTTCGTCGCGTGGTATCGCGACGAGTTCGCCAGCATGCTCTCACAAGCGCGTTGAACCCTCGGCCGCCTTCCGCGCGACGGGCGGTACGATGCGCCGGCTCGGAATCGCTTCCCCCCGTTTCTCACCCCCCACGTTTTCACTCTCGATGAAGGGCGTCATCCTCGCCGGCGGACTCGGCACGCGGCTCTATCCGCTGACGAAGATCACCAACAAGCACCTCCTGCCGGTCTACGACCGTCCGATGATCTACTACCCGATCGAGGCGCTCGTCGCCGCGGGGATCACGGACATCATGATCGTGACGGGCGGCAAGAAGTCGGGCGACTTCCTCAGCTTGCTGGGCAACGGCTCGGAGTTCGGGTTGAAGCACCTGAACTACACCTACCAGAAGGGTGAGGGCGGCATCGCCGAGGCGCTCGGGCTCTGCAAGCACTGGGTCGCGGGTGACGACATCTGCGTGATCCTCGGCGACAACCTGATCGAGCGGAACATCGTGCGGGCCGTCAAGGACTACGCCGCGCAAGGTCAGGCCGGCGCACGCGGCGGCAAGATCTTCCTGAAGGAGGTCAACGATCCCCAACGCTTCGGCGTCGCGGAGCTCGAGGGCGACATGGTCTCGGCGATCGTCGAGAAGCCCAAGAACCCGAAGTCGAACCTCGCCGTGATCGGGATCTACCTCTACGACAAGCGCGTCTTCGACGTGATCGAGACGCTCGAGCCGTCGGAGCGCGGCGAGCTCGAGATCACCGACGTCAACAACTGGTACATCAGAGACGGCTCGCTGACCTACGAGGTGCTCGAAGGCTGGTGGACGGACGCGGGCACGTTCGACTCCCTGCTGCGGGCGAGCGAACTCGTCGCCAAGGGCGGCGCCAACCTCCTGGACGGAGCATGACGAACGCGACCGGAACGGTCCTCGTGACGGGGGCGGCCGGCATGCTCGGCAGCCAGCTCCTGGCCGTCGCCGACGAGCGCTTCCGCGCGATCGGCACGGACCTGGTCGACGCGCGCGAGGGCGCACCCGGCGTGGCCGAACCCGGCGTCGATCTCGCCGATCCGCGCGCGGCCGCGCAGCTCTTCGAAAAGCTCGGCGACGAACTCGCGGGCGTGATCCATGCCGCGGCCTACACGGCGGTCGACAAGGCCGAGAGCGAGCCCGAACTGTGCGAGCGCGTCAACGCCCGCGCACCCGAGGTGCTCGCGCGCGCGTGTCGCGAGCGCGGACTGCCGCTGGTCCTCGTCAGCACCGACTTCGTCTTCGACGGCACGGCGACGCGTCCGTACCGGCCCGACGATGCGACGGGGCCGCTGGGCGTCTACGGGCGCACGAAGTACGAGGGCGAGCGCCGCGCCGGCGAGGCCCATCCCGACGGGTTGCGCGTCGTGCGGACACAGTGGCTCTACGGCCCACGCGGCGGGCACTTCCCTGGCACGATCCTGCGCCTGGCGGGCGAGCGCGGACGCCTCTCGATCGTCGCCGACCAAACGGGCGCGCCGACCTCGACGCTGGAGTTGGCGCCGGCGCTGTGGGACGTCTTGGCCGGCGCGGACGCGGGCATTTGGCACGCAGCCTGCGAGGGCACGACGACTTGGTACGGGTTCGCGCGCGCCGCGATCGAACTCGGCGGCGACGAGCGCCAGCGCGCGTGCGAACTCGTGCCGTGCACGACACAGGAGTATCCGACGGCCGCGCCGCGGCCGGCGTACAGCGTGCTCGACTCCAGCGCGTTGACGGCTCTGCGCGGTCGCTCGCTGGCGCCGTGGGACGTGGCATTGACCGACTTCTTCGAACACGAGCGCCGCGCGCCGCGCGCGGCCGATACGAGGGGAGAACGAGCATGACGCGTGCTGTCGTAGTCACAGGCGGAGCGGGCTTCATCGGCTCGAACTACGTACGGCTGCTCGTTGCCGAGCGGCCCGATTGGCGCGTCGTGAATCTCGACGCGTTGACCTACGCGGGCAACCTCGAGAACCTCAGCGAGGTCGAGGACCACCCCAACTATCGCTTCCACAAGGGCGATATCCGCAGCACGGCCGACGTCGAGCGGGCCTTCGAGTTGGCGGGCAACGCCGAGATCGACGTCGTACACTTCGCGGCGGAGAGCCACGTCGATCGCTCGATCGCCTCGGGCTTGCCCTTCGTCGAGACGAACGTCGTCGGGACGCAGGTCCTCTTGGAGGCCGCGCGCGCGCGCGGCGTGCGGCGCTTCGTGCACGTGTCGACCGATGAGGTCTACGGGTCGCTCGGGCCGACCGGTCTGTTCACCGAGGACACGCCCTTGGCGCCGAACTCGCCGTACTCGGCCAGCAAGACCGGCTCGGACCTCCTGGTGCGTGCCGCCTTCCACACGCACGGCTTTCCGGCGGTCATCACGCGCTGCTCGAACAACTACGGGCCCTACCAGTTCCCCGAGAAGCTGATCCCGTTGATGATCGCCAACGCCACCGGCGATCGCGATCTGCCGGTCTACGGCGACGGCCAGAACGTGCGCGATTGGCTGTACGTCCAGGATCACTGCGAGGCGCTTCTCGCGGTCCAGGAGCGCGGCCGGCCGGGCGAGGTCTACAACGTGGGGGGGAACAACGAGTTCCCCAATCTGGAGATCGTCACGCGTATCCTCGGCCTCTTGGGCAAGCCCATGAGCCTGATTCGCTTCGTCACCGACCGTCCCGGCCACGACCAACGCTACGCCATCGACGCCAGCAAGATCGAGCGGGAGCTGGGCTGGTCGCCGCGCTTCTCGTTCGAGCAGGCCTTGCCACTCACGATCGACTGGTATCGCGAACACGCGCTCTGGCTGGAGCGCGTGACGAGCGGCGCGTACCGTGCGTACTACGATCGCCAGTACGGTACACGGGCATGAACGCGCTCCTCCGACAATCCCGCGCCACCGATCCCCGCGCCACCGTCCCGCCGCTTCCCCGAGCCCCCTCCACGATGTCCCCTCACCGTCGCCTGGAGAGCCTTGTGCTCCTCCTCCTCGTGGTCCTGCAGCCACTCCTCGCGAGCGGCTGTGCGTCGATCACGAATCCGGACAAGCGGATTCTCCAGTACTTGAACAAGCAGGGCTTCGGCCGCCGCTACAGCGGCAACGCCGAAGAGCAGAACTACGTATCGATCGGCGATTCGGTCCGCTTCGCCGACCTCTACAACCCGGACTTGCAGGGCCTGGCGACGGTCGACATCGATGGGACCATCCAGATCGATCTCTTGGGCTCCCTGTGGGTCGCGGGCTACACGCGCGGCGAACTCGAGGCGTATCTCAACGAGAAGCTCGCGCCGTACTACACCGAGGTGGACGTCAAGGTCACGATCGCCAGCAAGGCTTCGAAGATCTACTACGTGCTGGGCGAGGTGGTCATGCCCGGCCCCAGGCCGTTCTTGGGCAACACGACTCTGTTCGACGCCGTCGTCACGGCTGCACCCACGCCCTACAAGTCGAACGTCGGTCGGGTGCGGCTGATTCGAGCCGATCCGCGCGATCCTCTGGTCATCACCGCCGACATCTCCAAGATGTGGGAATCGGGGGATTCGACGTACAACCCCCTGATCCAAGAGAACGACATCATCTTCGTTCCGCCGACGCTCCTGCAGGAAGGGGCCGACTTCCTGTCGGGGATCATCGTGCCGTTCACCTCGGTGTTCCAATCGATCTTTGGACTCATCTTCCAACTGACCCTCGCCAACCGCTTCAACCGGGTGGGCGGCGGCTTGGGCGGCGGCATAGGCTTCTAGCAGCCCGTTGAACAAGTCATTCGGGCGCCATGAAGTCATCCTCCACCGCGGTGTGGCACCTGAAAGCCTCGCCGAATCTACCGATTCGCCTGCGTTTCCAGGCACCACACCGCGGCGGATGCTGCCTCCATGGCATCCGAAGCACTTCTTCAACGGACTGCTAGCAAGACCCGTTCGTCTCAAATCTCGTCATGGCTGAACTCGACACAACAGGTCAGATCCAAGAGTTCCTGACCGTTCTCAAGCGTCGCAAGTGGGGCATCCTCTTGCCGATGCTCTACTTCCTGGCGATCGGCTGCCTGATCGCGGTGGTGGTGCCGAAGAAGGTCGAGGTGACGACGCGCGTCGAGCTCCGCGAGTCGCGGGTCGAGGCCGATCCCAGCCAGAACAACGCCGCGACGAAGGAGATCCAGAGCGCCAAGAACCACATCGTTCATTACAACCGCATCAAGGAGATCATCGAGGGCCCGCGGCAGGACCTCTGGGAACTGGACTACATGGGTCTCGATGCGGGCGAGAAGCACACCTTCATCACGGACGTGGTGATGAAGAACCTCGACGTGCACGTGGCGGAGAAGCCGGCCACGCGCGGGCCCGCCGTGGGGTCGTGGTTCATCGACATCCGCTACAAGGACACCGACGGCGAGCGCGCGGAAGCCTTCTTGAACGAACTCGTGGCGCACTGGATCGACGACGTGCTGGAGCGCGACTCCAAACAGCTCGAGGCGGAGAAGGAGCAGTTGCAGCAGGAACTGCACGACGCCGTGCAGCGCTTCGCCGCCGCCAACGCCAACTACACCCTGGTCTGCCAGGAATTGGGGGTCAACCCGGCCGAACCACTGGACAACAAGGGCGCGACCGATGCCGTCGCGGAGCGAATCGGGCGCCTGAAGGAGAAGCAGAACAACCTTGCCTTGGAGCTGGTGGCGCTCGAAACGAGCATCGGGCAACTCCACAAGGATCTGGAGGACTTGCCGATCTACGTCGACGTGGAGACGCCCCTGCCAGGCCAGCAGTACACCGAGGAGCTCGCGAAGCTGGACGAAATGCTGCGCATGAAGAAGATCCTGCAGGAGCCGTACAAGCCCGCCCATCCCCGATGGGAAAGGGCGCAGAAGGAGATCGATGTCTTGCTGGCGGAACGCGTGATCCTGGAGGCGGCTGAAGAGCCCGATCGCGTCGTGGTCGAGCGAGAAAGGAATCCTGAGCGCGAGGTGACGCTCGATTCGATCGCCAAGGCGGAGGCTCTGTACCAAGCGAAGCGGCAGGCACTCGAGATGGTCGACAGCCAGCTCAACGCCGAGGAGAGCGAGCAGAAGCGCCGCGCGAGGGCCTCGTCCCGACGCTATGTGCTCTCGGTCGAGCGCGACGCCCTACGCGCGGATCGGGACCTCAAGTCGACGCTCCTGTCCCAGAAGGAGCGCGCCGTCGCGGCGAGCAAGAACAACTACACGAAGCCCTACGACACGGTGCAGCCGCCGGAGGCCGATGACGCGCCGGTCACGCCCAACACCAGCATCCTGGTCGTCGCGTTCGCGATCGCTGGCTTGGGGCTCGGGTTGGCGTTCTCGCTGCTCGCCGAGTACGGCAAGAACGCCTACCGCTCGCCGGCCGAGTTGGCGCAGGTGCTGCCGATCCCGGTGCTGGGGGCGATCAACTCGATCGTGACCAGTCATGAAGCGCGCCGTCGGCACGCGCGGCGCACGCTCGTCGCCGTCTCCAGCCTGTTCATCCTGGGCGGCCTCGGCTGGTTCACCTTCATGATCTGGAAGCGTGCCGAAGACCTGCCCGTGCCCGTGCAGGAAACGCTCGACGACATCCGCATGAAGCTGCTCTAGCCCACCGATTCGCCTGCGTTCCCAGGCACCACACCGCGGCGGATGCTGTCTCCATGGCATCCGAAGCACTCCTTCTAACAGCCTCCTAGTCGCCGTTCGCGCGTCCTCGCCCTCCTTCCGTCCCGCTCTTTGGTTCGATGCGCGACCTCATCGTCAGCCTGGTCATCCTCGGCCTCATGCCGGCCTGCTTCAAGCGGCCGTTCGTGGGGCTGGCGGTGTTCTCGTGGTTGGCGTACATGCGCGTGCAAGACCTCGCCTGGGGTCCCGCACGCGGGCAGCGCTGGTCGTTCTACGTCGCGGCCCTGATGTTGGCCGGCTTCATCGTCTCGAAGGAGCGGCGGCGGTTCTTCCTGCCGGACATCAGGACGTACCTGATGATGGCGTTCGTGCTGCTGGTGGGCATCAGTCTGCTCGTCTCCAAGGGCCCGCTCGGGCCCGCGTTCGAGCACTACGTCGAGTTCGTGAAGATCATCGGCATCGCGCTCTTCACGACCGCGGTCGTCACGAATCGCAATCGCCTCCGGGTCATGATCTGGGTGATCGCGCTCTCGATGGCGTTCTTCGGGATCAAGTCGGGCCTCTGGGGCATCGCCAACCTGGGCCGCGTCTCGATCATCCGGGGCCCGGGCGGGATGCTCTACGACAACAACGACTTCTCGCTCGCCCTGGCGATGGCCGTGCCGATGATGTTCCACCTCGGTTGGACGGAGCGGAAGCCCGAGGTCAGGAAAGCCTTCTTTTTCGCCGTGCCGATGACGGTCATCACCGTCGGCTTGACGCGCTCGCGGGGCGGCTTCCTGTCGGTAGCCACCGCGATCGGGATGCTCATCTGGCGCTCGAAGAATCGGCTGGCGGGCATCGTCGTGGGGCTCTGCATCGCCATCTCCGCCCTGCTCCTGGCGCCCGAGGACTACAAGAACCGGTTGGCGTCGATCGCCGAGTACAAGACCGAGGGCTCCGCGCAGGGCCGCATCCGGGCCTGGGGCATCGCGTATCGGATGGCCGTCGACAATCCGGTCTTCGGCGTCGGCTACAAGAAGTTCGGCCGCAACTATCTCAAGTACTGCATCGATCCCAGCAAGGCCGAATTGGAGGGCACCGCGATCATCGTGGCGCACAACTCCTACTTCCAGATCTGGGCCGAGTGCGGGACGCCCGCGATCCTGTGCTACCTCGCGCTGATCCTCCTGTCGTTCCTCTCCATCTGGCGCGTCAGGCGCATGGCGAAACGGCGGTTCTACACGAGCTGGATCTTGAACTACGCGACGATGTTCGAGGCGTCGCTCTTGACCTTCATGGTGGGGGCCACGTTCCTCAACCGCGCGCACTTCGACCTCTTCTACCAGTGGGTCGCCTTGATCCTCGTCTTCGACCGGCTGGCCACGAAGGAGATGCTGGATGCCGAGAAGTATCCCGAGCGGTCCTTGAGCGGGGACGCGCGCCTGCCGATCCGTCACGTGGTGCGGCCCGGTTTCCAGGACCGCTCCGGCGGCGGCGCGAGTCGCCTGCGGCCCACCGAAGCGTGAAACGAGAAGCGTGAAACGAGTGCTCCCATGTGCGGCCTGACCGGTTTCGTCCTCCACGATCGCGCCGCCGAGGCCGACGAGCGCGTGCTCGTGCGCATGACGGACACGCTGAGTCTGCGCGGTCCCGACGATCGCAGCACGCTGGTGCGCGGCGGCGCGGCGCTCGGGTTTCGGCGCCTCTCGATCATCGACCTCGAGGGCGGGCGCCAACCGATCGCCAACGAGACCGAGGACGTCTTCCTGGTGATGAACGGCGAGATCTACAACTTCCGCGCGCTGCGGGCGGAGTTGATCGAGCGCGGCCACAGGTTTCGAACGGGCTCCGACGCGGAGGTCCTGGTGCACCTCTACGAGGAGGAAGGCGCGGCGCTCGTCCACCGGCTGATCGGGATGTACGCCTTCGCCGTGCTCGACCTGCGCGGCGATCGTCCGCGCGTCCTGCTCGGGCGCGATCGCCTCGGCATCAAGCCCCTGTACTGGATCGAGACGACGCGGGGTTTGGCGTTCGCGAGCGAGGTCAAGGCCTTGGCCGAGCTGGGCTGGACGCCGCGGCACCTGCGCTCCGAAGCGTTGGCCGACTACTTGATCCAGGGCTACGTCGGCGGTGCCGAGTCGGCCTGGGCCGGTGTGCATCGTCTGCCGCCGTCGGGGGTCCTGACCTGGCGAGCGGGCTCCGCGGCGCACGTGGAGCGCACGTGGGACCTGCCGACCGACGGCTTGCGCGCGCCGGCTCCCAAGGAGGAGATCCTGGAGCTGCTCGACGAGGTCGTCGCCGATCGGCTGATCGCCGACGTGCCGCTGGGCGCGTTCCTCTCCGGCGGGATCGATTCGACCGCGGTCGTGACGTCGATGGCGACGGCGTTGGGAGCACCGCCGCTCGTCTGTTCGGTCGGCTTTCGCGAGCGCTCGCACGACGAGCTCGAGGTCGCGACCGAAACCGCGCGACGCCTCGGCGCCGACCAACGCACGGCGATCCTGGACCCGGATCCCGCGCTCGTGACCGACGTACTGCCGTGGCTTTTCGACGAGCCGCTGGCGGACCCCTCGACGCTGCCGACGTACCTGGTCTCGAAGATGGCGCGCGAGCACGTCACCGTGGCGCTCTCGGGCGACGGCGGTGACGAGGTCTTCGCGGGTTACAGGCGTTACGTCCACGACGTCGCCGAGAACCGCATGCGTGCGGGGATCGGCGGGCCCGGCCGCGCCCTCGCGCGCGCGGCGGGCAGCGTCTGGCCGCACATGCCCTGGGCACCGCGCTTCCTGCGTGGGCGCACCTTCTTGACCAACGTGGGCGACGATCCCGCGCGCGCGTACTGGCGCAGCGTGACGCGGCTCGATCGCACGGAGGCGCTGGGGCTCCTGGCGCCGGAGCTGCGGCACGAACTGGGGACCTACGACCCGTTCGAGCGCTTCGCCGAACACTACCGGCGTCCCGCCGAGGGCGTCGGTTCGCTGTATCGCGCGCAGTACGCCGACTTCCACACCTGGCTACCGGACCAGATCCTCGCGAAGGTCGATCGCGCGTCGATGGGAGCGTCGCTCGAGGTGCGCGTGCCGATCCTCGACCATCGTTTCGTCGGAGCGTTCGCGCACCTGCCGGCGCGGGAGAAGGTCGCCGGAGGACGCGGCAAGCACGCCTTCCGCGAAGCCTTGCGAGGTCGGCTCGACGCGCGCGTCCTCGACGGCGCGAAGCGCGGCTTCGACACACCCTTGCAGAGCTGGGTCAAGGGTCCCTTGGCGGCCTCGGTCGCGGACGCGCTGCGGAGCTTGCCCGCCGATTGGTTCGACCGCGCGGCGCTCCTTCGGATCGAGGGCGAGCACCGCGCGGGTCGACGCGACCACGGCGTGCTCCTCTGGAGCTTGCTCGTCCTCGAGCACTGGCGGCGTCGCCACGGGATCGACGGGCTGGCCGCGTGAGGATCACCGTACTGACGTCGCTGTATCCCAGCCCGGAACGACCGTACGAGGGCGTCTTCGCGGAGCGCCGTTGGGTCGGCATGCGCGACCGCGGCCACGCCGTCGGCGTCGTGCAACCCTTGCCGTGGGCGCCCGGTTGGATCGGCGGGCGACGCGGCGAGCTGGCGCGCCGGCCGGCCACCGAGCAGCGCGCCGGCATCGCGATCGAGCGTCCGCGCTACCTGCACGTGCCGAAGCTGGCGCGGCGCAACGCGCAGGCGTTCGCGCGCGTCGGCGTCCGCGCGATCCTCGCCGGCGAACGCCCGGACGTCGTCGTCGCCGACTACGCCTGGCCCGCATCGGCGGCGGTGCGGACGCTGGCCGCGCACGGGTTGCCGTGCGTCGTCAACGGCCGGGGCTCCGACGTTCTCGAGGTTGCGGGGGAAGCGGGGCTCGGCGCCGAATTGGGCGCAAACCTCGCCGCCAGCGCCGGCTGGTGCGCGGTCAGCGCCGATCTCGTCGCGCGCATGGACGAATTGGCCGGCCAGCCCGGCCGCGGGGTCCTGGTTCCGAACGGTGTCGACACGATCGCGTTCCGCCCCGCGGACCGCGGAAGCGCGCGGCGCTCGCTGGGGCTCGCGCCGGATGGTGCGTTGGTGCTGGTGGTCGGACACTTGATCCCGCGCAAGGATCCGGTCCTGGCGCTGAAAACGTTCCTCGCGGGCGCGCCCGCCGACGCGCGCTTGGTGTTCCTGGGGCGCGGGCCGCTCGAAGCGGAGGTCGCCGAGCACGTGGAGCACGACGGCGCGAACGCACGCGTGCGCTTGATGGGGGAGGTTCCACCCGAGCGCTTGGCCGAGTGGTACGCGGCCTCGGACGCGCTGCTCTTGACCAGCTCGCGCGAGGGACGACCGAACGTCGTCATCGAGGCGCTCGCCGCGGGGCGGCCAGCCGTCGCGACGGCGGCCGGAGGAACGGCCGAGGTGCTGGGCGCGCTCGCGGAGCGCTTGCTGGTCGCTTCCCGCGACCCGGCCGTGATCGGCGCGCGGCTCGGCGCGGTGCTGCGCGATCCGCCGACGCCCACGGAACTGCGCGGCTTGGTCGAGCACCTCTCGTGGGACGCGAGCCTCGACGCGCTCGAAGGTGTCTTGCAAGCCGCGCGCCCGGAGGCCGTTCGATGAAGGTGCTCTATCACCACCGCACGCAGGCGGAGGACGGGCAAGCGGTGCACATCCGCTCGCTGATCCGCGCGTTCGAGTCGCTCGGGCACGAGGTGCGCGAGGTCGGGCTCGTCAAGCAGCGCGAGGGCAGCGCCCGACCGGCGACCGAGGCCGATGGACGTTCCAAGTGGAGCTGGGTGACGCGCCTGCCGCGCTTCGCGCGCGAGCTGGCGGAGTACGGTTACAACGGCGTCGCGCGTTCGAAGCTCTTGGGCGAGGCGCGCGACTTCGACCCCGCGCTGATCTACGAGCGCTACGCCTTCGGCAACGCAGCCGGCGTGCTGGCCGCGCGGAAACTCGACTTGCCGCTCGTCCTCGAGGTCAATTCGCCGCTGGTGCTCGAGCTGTCGAAGACGCGCGGGCTCGCTTTTCCACGGCTGGCGACTTCGCTCGAGAACTACATCTTTCGGCACGCGACCCTCGTTTGCGTCGTGACGGGCGTGTTGCGCGACATGCTGCTGGAACTCGGCGTGGAACCGTCGCGCGTCTTCGTGACGCCCAACGGCGTTCATCCCGAGCTGTATCGCCGCGGCGCCGACGCGCGGTTGCGCGCCCGCGCCGCGCTCGGCTTGCGGGAGGACGACGACGGCGAGGTGTTGGGCTTCGTCGGGTACTACCGCACGTGGCACCGACTCGATCGCGCGGTGCGCGCGCTGGCGGAGCCGGAACTCGCGCGCGCCAGGCTGGTGCTCGTGGGCGAGGGGCCCGCGCACGACGAGCTCGTGGAGGTCGCGCGGAAGGCGGGCGTCGCCGAGCGCGTGCACTTCGCGGGACGGCGCGCGCACGACGAGATTCCCGAGCTGTTGGCCGCCTTCGACATCGCGCTCGTCCCGGCGATCAATCCCTACGCTTCGCCGCTCAAGCTGCACGAGTACATGGCGGCCGGCGTGGCGACCATCGCGCCCGATCAGCCCAATCTGCGCGAAGTCCTCGCGCACGAGCGCAACGCGCTGCTGGTGGATCCCGACGACGACGACGCGCTCGGTGCAGCGATCGCGCGACTCGCCCGGGACACGGGACTCAGGCTGCGGCTGGCCGAGGCCGGACGGCGTACCATCCTGGAGGACGATCTGACCTGGACCGGCAACGTGCGCCGTGTGTTGGCCGCGGTCGCCGAACTCGAGCGAGCACCCACCGCATGACCACCGACGCGACCGACCGGCTCCACGCGATCAGCTTCGACGTGGAAGAGTTCTTCCAGGTGGCGAACCTGCGCGGACGGTTCTCGAAGGCGGACTGGGACCGGACCGAATCGCGCCTCGACGTGGGCATGGACGCGATTCTGGCGTGCCTCGAGCGCCACGACACGCAGGCCACGATGTTCTTCTTGGGATGGGTCGCGGAACGCCGTCCCGATCTCGTCGCGCGCTGCTACGCCGCCGGGCACGAGATCGCGAGCCACGGCTACGAGCACGACTTCCTCTGGGACATCGGTCCGGGCGGGCTCGACGAAGACCTCGCCAAGACGGAGCGAGCGATCCAAGCCGCCGGCGTCCCGCGGCCCGTGGGCTTTCGCGCCTCGACGTTCACCCTGACCAAGCGCACCTGGTGGGCGTTCGACACGCTGGTGCGGCGCGGGTACCTGTACGACTCGAGCGTGCATCCGGTGCGCCATCCCGTCTACGGCGTCCCGGACTTCGAGCCCGGCATCAGCCGCGTGGAGGTCGCCGAGGGCTCGATCGTCGAGTTCCCCGTGGCGACCTTTCCCTTCCTGGGCAAGAACCTGCCGATGGGTGGCGGCGGCTACTTCCGGCTCTTCCCGGGGGCGTTGATCCGTTCGGCCGTCGCGTCGCTCGAGCGGCGCGGTCGGCCGGCGGGGCTCTACCTGCATCCGTGGGAGTTCGACCCCGACCAGCCGCGCCAACCCGCGCCCGCGCTCAAACGCTTTCGCCATTACGTCGGTTTGAAGCGCACGCTGCCGCGTCTCGACGCGCTGCTTGAGCGCTTTCGGTTCGGCACGCTGCGCCAGGTGCTCGAGGCCGAACGCTTCCTCGACGCACGACCCGAGAGCGAGCGCAGCGCCTGAACCCGGGGCTCAGCCGCCCGTCGGCGGTTTGGGCTTGGGCGCCGAGCCGTGCTCGTTCGAGCGCGGCGGCGAATCGGGGTGCCGCACGAGCCGCAACCCCTGGGGTCGCGTCAAGGGATGCGGTACGGGCTGTTGCTCGAGCAAGGCTTCGAGCGCCAGCTCGAGATAGTTCGTCCGCGTCTCGGGCTTCCGCTTCTCGTGGGGATCGTTGTCGATCCCGCCCGCGTAGCGCAGGAAGCCGTCGGCGCCGATCACGAAGGCGTGGTTCGCGGACAGCACGCGGAAGTCGTCGGCGATCCGATTGCGCTCGTCGATCAGGATTTCGAGCTGGGGCTTCTCCTGCTCGACGTAGCCCTTGATCGCCTTCAAGGGATCCTCGGCGTGGCCGCCGATCTCGTTGTGGTGAGCGGCCACGAGATGAAAGCGAACGCGCCCGAGGTAGCGGTCGGCGAGCTGCTCGAGCCGCGCGCGATACTTGTGCGCGATGGGATCGCGCAACGACCAGAAGATCAACACGACCGGTTGCTTCTCGGCCTCCTTCAAGACGCTGCGGGCCTCGCCCGCGAGCGTCGCGAGCGCGACCGGCTCGAAGACGGGATAACCCACGCGGTAGGGCTTTTGGAAGTAGTCGTCGGCGGCTCCCGGCGGAAGCACCGGAGGCTGGCCTCCCGCTTGCGCGGGGAACGCGGTCAGCACGGTGAGAGCGAGCGAAATCAGCAGCATCGAAATCTCCTGTCTGGGGACGGAAGGGGCCCTCTGATCCTAGGCAGCAGGGCGCCTCGCGGTGAGCCTCAGGCTAGACTCCGCGCCACCGTCTTCCAAAGAACCCCATGAGCACCCCTTCCGAGCGCCCGTATCCCGCCCCGCAGCCCTCGCCCGACTTCCCGGCGATCGAGGAGCGCATTCTCGCGCGCTGGGCCACCGAGGGCACGTTCGGGGCTTCGATCGAGCAGCGCAAGCGCGAGGGCGCGCCCGAGTTCGTGTTCTACGACGGCCCGCCCTTCGCCAGCGGGCTGCCGCACTACGGGCACATCCTGACCGGTTACGTGAAGGACATCGTCCCGCGCTACCAGACGATGCGCGGCAAGCGCGTCGAGCGCCGCTTCGGCTGGGACTGCCACGGCTTGCCGGCGGAGATGGGCACCGAGCAGATCCTCGGGGTCTCGGGTCGCGCGAACATCACCGAGTACGGGATCGACCGCTTCAACCAGGCCTGCCGCGAAGCCGTGCTGAAGTACACGGACGAGTGGGAGCGCTACGTCACGCGCATGGCGCGTTGGGTCGACTTCCAGAACGACTACAAGACGATGGACCTCTCCTACATGGAGAGCGTCTTGTGGGCGTTCAAGGAGCTCTGGAAGAAGGGCCTCGTCTACGAGAGCTACCGCGTGATGCCGTACTCGTGGGCCGCGGAGACTGTCGTCTCGAACTTCGAGACGCGCCTCGACGATTCCTATCGCGAGCGCCAGGACCCAGCCGTGACCGTGCGCTTCGAATTGGCGCGCGAGCACGAGGGCGAGCCGCTCGAGATCTGGGTCTGGACCACGACGCCCTGGACGCTGCCGTCGAACCTCGCGTTGGCCGTGGGAGCCGCGATCGACTACGCGGTCTATCGGCGCGACGGCCGACGCTTCGTGATCGGTGAAGGCGCCAGCGAGAAGTACGCGGCGGAACTCGAGGGTGCCGATCGCGTCGGAACGCTGCCGGGCTCGGAACTCGTCGGCGCGACGTACACGCCGTTGTTCCCGTACTTCGCGGGGCACGCCAACGCGTTCCGCGTGCTGGGCGCGGACTTCGTCGACACCAGCGAGGGGACGGGCGTCGTGCACCTGGCGCCGGGCTTCGGCGAGGACGACCAGGCCGTGTGCGAAGCGGAAGGGATCGCGTTGGTCTGCCCCGTGGACGATTCGGGCCGCTACACCAGCGAGGTGAGCGACTGGGCCGGGGTCAACGTGCTCGAGGCCAACCGGCCGATCGTCAAGCACTTGAAGGCGGCGGGGCAGCTCGTGCGACACGAGACGTACCTGCACAACTACCCGCACTGTTGGCGCACGGACCAGCCCTTGATCTATCGCGCCGTCTCGTCGTGGTACGTGCGCGTGACCGAGTTCCGCGACCGCATGGTCGAGTTGAATCGCGAGATCCACTGGATCCCCGAGCACATCCGCGATGGTCAGTTCGGTCGCTGGCTCGAGAACGCGCGCGATTGGTCCATCAGCCGCAACCGCTTCTGGGGCGCACCGATCCCGATCTGGAAGAGCGACGACCCGAACCATCCCCGGATCGACGTCTACGGCAGCCTCGACGAACTCGAGCGCGACTTCGGCGTCCGGCCGACGGATCTGCACCGACCCGCGATCGACGAACTGACGCGCCCGAACCCCGACGATCCCACGGGCAAGAGCACGATGCGCCGCGTGGAGGAGGTCTTCGACTGCTGGTTCGAGTCGGGCTCGATGCCCTACGCGCAGGTGCATTACCCGATGGAGAACCGCGAGTGGTTCGAGAACCACTTCCCGGCCGACTTCATCGTCGAGTACGTCGCGCAGACGCGCGGCTGGTTCTACACGATGATGGTCCTGTCGACGGCGCTGTTCGACAAGCCGCCGTTCCAGAACGTCATCTGCCACGGCGTCGTGCTGGACGAGACGGGCCAGAAGCTCTCGAAGCGCCTGAAGAACTACCCGGATCCCGAAGAGGTGTTCCGCACGGAAGGCGCCGACGCGCTGCGTTGGTTCCTGTGCTCGTCGCCGATCCTGCGCGGCGCGGACCTGCACATCGATCGTGACGGCAAGGCGATCGCCGAGGTCAAGCGCCTCGTGCTGAACCCGATCTGGAACGCTTACAGCTTCTTCTGTCTCTACGCGAACGCCAGCGGCGTGACGGCGCGCTTCCACGCCGAGGCGGAGGGGGTGCTCGATCGCTATCTGTTGGCGAAGACGCACAACCTGATCAAGGACGTCGAGGGCGCGCTGGACGCCTACGACCTCAGCGCCGCCTGCCTGCACGTGCGCGCGTTCCTCGACTCGCTCAACAACTGGTACATCCGGCGTTCGCGCACGCGCTTCTGGGCCACCGACGTCGGGCAGGAGGAGCGCGATGCCTTCGATACGCTCTACACCGTCCTGGTGACGTTCACGCGCGTCACGGCGCCGCTCCTGCCCTTGATCACGGAGGAGATTCACACGGGTCTCGTCGGTGAGGGTCGCAGCGTGCACCTCGAGGACTGGCCCAGCGCGGCTTCGTTCCTGCCCGACGATCTGTTGGTCGACGCGATGGACCTCGCGCGCGACGCATGCAGCGCGACCCTCGGCCTGCGCGAGGACCGCCGCCTGCGCGTCCGCCTGCCGCTCGCTTCGGTGACGATCGCCGGGCCCGACGTGAAGCAGCTCGAACCGTATCGCTCGCTGATCCAGGACGAGGTCAACGTCAAGGAAGTGCGGTTGATCGAGGACGTCGAGCGCTTCGCGCGCTTCGAGCTCAAGCCGAACGCGCGCGTGCTCGGCCCCAAGGTCGGCAAGCGCATGAAAGAGGTGCTCAGCGCCGCGCGCGCGGGCAAGTGGGAGCGCACCGAGGACGGCGTCGCGCTGCTCGACTTGACGCTGGCCGAGGGCGAGTACGAGCTGGCCCTGGTGCCGAACTCCGCGGCCGGCGAGCTGGCCGTCGCGTCCATTCCCGGCCGCGACGCGCTCGTCGCGCTGGACGTCCATTCGACGCCGGAGCTGGAGCGTGAAGGCTTGGCGCGCGACGTCGTTCGCCAGGTGCAGATCGCGCGTCGCGCGGCCGAGCTCGACGTCAGCGATCGCATCCACCTGTGGGTCTCGGGGGACGACGCCGTCGAAGCGGCCGTGCGCGAGCACGAGGCCTACCTGCGTGAGCAGGTCTTCGCCGTCGACGTGCGCTACGAAGCGCCCGCGCCCGAGGCGTCGACCTCGACCACGAAGCTGAACGGGAGCCAGCTCCAGATCGGCGTGGCCCGCGCTTAGAGACCCAAGAGCCCGGCGTGCCGGATTCCGAGCGGCGGCCTGGCACGCACCCCGCGAGGCAGTATCGTGGAACGCCCATGGGTGAACACGCGATCCAGAGCAGCATGACCGAGGAGGGGCGGCGCGGATTCATGCGCGCGCTGCTGGAGGACGTCCGGGCGCTGGAATCGATGATCGAGCGCGGTTGGTTCGAGGACGGCATCCGGCGCATCGGCGCCGAGCAGGAGCTGTTCCTGATCGACCGCGGCATGCGTCCGGCGAACGGCGCGCCGGCGATGTTGGAGTTGCTCGATCCCGAGTTCTTCACGAACGAGCTCGGCCAGTTCAACCTGGAGGTCAACCTGTCGCCCGCCGATCTCGGCGGCACGTGTCTGTCCGACCTCGAGTCCCAGTTGATCGAGTTGGTGGGCGAGGCGCGCCGTGTCGCGCGCTCGATGGACATGGACGTCGTGATGGCGGGCATCCTGCCGACCTTGCGCAAGGAGCACCTGACGCTCGACGCGATGACGCCCTCGCCGCGTTTCCGCCAGTTGAACCAGGTGATGCGCGAATTGCGCGGCGGCGACTTCCGCACGCTGATCAAGGGTACCGACGAGCTGCAGACGACCCACGACAACGTGATGCTGGAGGCCTGCAACACGAGCTTCCAGGTGCACTTCCAGGTCGCGCCGCACGAGTTCGCGAAGCTCTACAACCTGGCGCAGTTGGTGACCGCGCCGGTCCTGGCGTCGGCCGTGAACTCGCCCGTGTTGCTGCGTCACCGACTGTGGCACGAGACGCGCGTCGCCCTCTTCCAGCAGTCGCTGGACACGCGCTCCGACACGCACACGAAGCGCAGCGCGCGCACGCGCGTCAGCTTCGGCGACGAGTGGATCGACGACTCCGTCTTGGAGATCTTCCGGACCGACATCGCACGCTTCCGCGTCCTGTTGGGCGCCGACCTGGAGGAGCACCCCGACTCCGTGATCGCGCGCGGCGGGGTGCCGACGCTCAAGGCGCTGCGCCTCCACAACGGAACCGTCTATCGCTGGAACCGGCCGTGCTACGGAATCAGCCAGACGCCCGAGGGGCCCAAGCCGCACCTCAGGATCGAGAACCGCGTGTTGCCCGCGGGGCCGACGATCATCGACGAGGTGGCGAACGCCGCCTTCTTCTTCGGGTTGATGTGCGCGTTCGGCGATCGCATGGACGACGTGCGCAAGTTCATGTCGTTCGATCGCGCCAAGGAGAACTTCATGGCTTCGGCGCGCTACGGCCTGAAGGCGCGGTTCCACTGGATCGGCGGCAAGACCGTCAGCGCCGATGACTTGATCCTGACGGAGCTCCTGCCCGCGGCGCGCGAAGGGCTCCGGAACCACGGCATCGCTGCGGAGGACGTCGAGCGCTACTGCGGCGTGCTCGAGGAGCGCGTCTCGAAGGGCCGAACGGGCGCGCAGTGGGTCTTCGACAGCCTCGAGTCGCTGGGCGCGCAGCCGGCCGACCAGCGCTCCAAGACGCTCGTCGCCGCCATGGTCCGTCATCAGGCCGAGGAGTTGCCGGTCGCGCGTTGGCCGCTCGCCGATCCCGGTGGGCGCGACCGCGCGAGCTATCGAACGGTGGGGCAGGTCATGCAGACGGACCTCTTGACCAGCCACCCCGAGGACCTGATCGACCTGACCGCCAGTGTGATGGACTGGCACAAGATTCGATACGTGCCCGTCGAGGATCACGAGGGTTCGTTGGTCGGGCTGATCACGCACCGCCGGATCTTGCGACACATGGCGAAGCGCAAGGCGAACGAGCCGCTCGCGGTGCGCGAAGTCATGAACCCCGACCCGGTCACGATCGGCCCGGACGAGGAAACCATGCGCGCGATCGAGCTGATGCGCGAACACAAGGTCGGCTGCCTGCCGGTCGTGCAGGAAGGCAAATTGGTCGGCATCGTGACCGAGGCAGACTTCATCTACCTGGCCGCCGAACTCCTGGACCGCTGGCTGCGAGAGGAATGAATCGACCGGGTCAATCCGGGCTCCCGCGCGAGCTCGGCCGGATCGAGGGCGCGCGCCCCGGTCCCCTGTTGCTCGTCGTCGGAGGCATCCACGGGAACGAGCCCGGGGGCGTCGTCGCGGCCGAGCGCATCCTGCGGGAACAGCGTCGCTCGGGCTCGCTCGGGCGCGGTCGGGTCGTGTTCCTCGTCGGCAACCGCCGCGCGCTCCGCGAAAACGTGCGCTTCGTCGACGAGGATCTCAACCGCTTGTGGGTGGGTGGCGCTGCGCCGCGTTCGGCCGACGCGCACGAGTTGATCGAGCGCGACGAACTGGCGGCGGCGCTCGAGGCCGAACGCGCGGATGGTCCCTGGGAGAGCGTCGTGTTGCTCGACCTGCACTCCACCTCGGGTGAGGGGCCGCCGTTCGCCATCCTGGCCGATACGTTGCAGAACCGCCGCTTGGTCGAGGAGCTGCCCATCCCGGTCCTGCTCGGGCTCGAAGAGCGTATCGACGGCACGTTGATCTCCGCCTTCGGCCGTCGCGGCGACCGCGCGCTGTGCGTCGAGGGCGGGGCGAACGGAACCGCCTCGACGGCTGTGGCGCACGAAGCAGCGATCCGCCTGGTGGGTGCGCGGCTCGGCGTGTTGCCGGCCGGCGCGGACGAGCTGGAAGCAGCGCGTCGCGAGTTGGCGCGCCAAGCGAACGGCGCGCCCGCCTGGTCGCGCTTGACCGGGCTCTACCGGATCGACGAGCGCGAGACGTTCCGCATGCTGCCCGGCTTCCAGAACTTCGACCACATCCACGCCGGTCAACGGCTGGCGCTGGGCGGACCGAGCGGAAACGAGGCGATCGTCGCTCCGAAGGACTCGCTGTTGGTGATGCCGCGCTATCAGGGACAAGGTTCCGACGGGTTCTACTTCGCCGAGGAATTGAGCGCTGATTGGCGTGCTCTCTCACGCGCGTTGCGGCGCGCGGGGCTGCGCCAGATCCTGGGCGAACTCCTGGTCGAAGCCGACGAGGACGGTCGCGTGCTGGTGGCGCATCCGACGCTGCCCATGGCCCGGCGGCGCCTGCTCGCGCTGCTCGGCTATCACGTCGCCGAGAGCCGCGGCGGCATCCTCCGCCTGCGCCGCCGCTTCGATCCCAGCTTCGACGCGGCCGAGGGGAAGCATCGCGACGCCGGGTCGTCCAACGTCGGCACGAGCGATCAATGCGCGTTCTAGTCACAGGCGGTGCGGGCTTTCTCGGTTCGCATCTGGTCGAGCGGCTCCTCCACGGAGGGAGCCAGGTCGTCGTCGTGGACGACTTCTCGACCGGGCGGCACATGAACCTGCGGCGGGTGGCGACGCATCCCGGGTTGCGCGTGGAAGTGGGCTCGGTCACCGCGCCCGGGCGACTCGTGCGCCTGGCAGGTGAAGCGGACGCGCTGGTGCACCTGGCGGCGTCGGTGGGGGTCCAGCGCGTCCTGGCGGCGCCGCGCGACGCGCTGCGGCGCAACGTCGAAGGCGCGCTGCGCGTCGTCGACGCGGCCGCGGCGACGGGCATTCGCGTGCTCTTCGCGTCCAGCAGCGAGGTCTACGGCCTCGTGCCACGCCTGCCCGCGCACGAGGACGACCCTTTGTTGACGGGCTTCGACGACGCGCCGCGTTGGGGCTACGCGCGCTCGAAGGTCTTTGGGGAAGGTTTGCTGCGCGACCTCCGCGACGCGGGCGCCGCCGACACGCTGTCGGTACGGCTGTTCAACACCGTCGGTCCACGACAGGTCGGCGACCACGGCATGGTGCTGCCGCGCTTCGTCGACGCCGCCTTGGCGGATCGTCCCCTGGTCGTGCACGGCGATGGCTCCCAACGACGCGCGTTCGCGCATGTGGGCGACGTCGCCCTGGCGTTGGCGCGGCTGCTGGCGCTCGATTCGTTCGTGGGCAACGGGCACCACGCGGTCAACGTCGGAGGCACCACCGAGACCAGCATGCTGGAGCTGGCGCAGGCGGTGCTGCGCCGGACGGGTTCGCGCTCCAGCGTGGTTCACGCCGCGCTGGTCGATTCCGCGGGCCGGGCGGTTCCGGAGACGCCGCGTCGCGTGCCATCGCTCGCGCGTCTGGAGCAGCTCGTCGGACGCCCGCCGACGCGCACGCTCGACGAGCTGATCGACTCCGCCGTTCGCCAGCGCCGCCTCGAAGCTGGCCACGTCGGCGTCCGCGCGTGAGTGCGCCTGTGCGCGTGGTGCGACTCGTGGCGGCGTTCGCCGTCTCGGGTGCGCTGCTTCCGCTGGCTCTCGCCACACGCCTCGCTTGGCGCCTGGGTTGGCACGGCGCCGGACTGCGCGGCGGCGCGCGCGTCCAGCGCTGGTGGGCGCGCGGTGTCCGTCGCGCGCTCGGAATCCGCCTCGAGGTCGTCGGCACTCCGCCGCCGGTCGCGACGCTCGTCGTCTCGAACCACCTGAGCTACCTCGACATCCTCGTGCTCGGCAGCGTGACTCCGGGACGCTTCGTGGCGAAGAGCGAGATTTCGCGCTGGCCCGTCTTCGGTGAACTCTCGCGCAGCGTCGGCACGCTCTTCATCTCGCAACGCGAGCGCCGGGACGTGCTGCGCGTGGCCGAGGCGATGGAACGCACGCTGGCCGAAGGCGTGCCCGTGATCCTCTTCCCCGAGGCCGCCGCCTCGCGCGGCGTGCGCGTCGAGGCCTTCAAGAGTTCGTTGCTCGAGCCGCTCGTCCGCTTGCAGCTTCCATCGCGTGCGGTGGCGATCACCTACCGAACGCCGGACGCGCCGTACGGGGCTGGCTGGACGGCGTGCTGGTGGGGTGACATGCAACTGTGGACGCACGTCTGGCGGCTCCTCGCCGGGGCACCCGTCTTCGCGCGCATCACCTGGGACTCCGAGTCGATCGTGGCTCCCGACAGAAAACTGCTCTCGGGCGAGTTGCACCGCCGGATGGCGCGCTTGTTCGAAGGGGTCGAGCAAGAGCCCCTTCCAGGGGCCGGTTACCCGTGGCCCGAACTCGTGTCCAGGATCCAGGAGGCGCCGTGAAGTGATGTCAGGCGATTCCCCATGGGGGCTTCCCAGGAATACGTTAGATTCGTAATCGTCTACAGTCTCGACGGAGTCCCCGCCGTTAGAGCGCACGGAGGTCCCCATGCTCGTCCGCTCACTCGCCACTCTGCTGGCGCTCGTTTCCCTTCTACTCACCCCCGCCGCACAAGAGCGCCCGACGGCTCGCTTCAGCGCTGCGCCCCTGACGGGCACCGCGCCGCTCAGCGTTGCCTTCACCGATCTGTCCGCGGGGACGATCGAGAGCTGGAGCTGGGACTTCGGTGACGGCGCGGTCTCCGCCGAGGCTGCGCCCGAGCACGTCTACGAGCACCCGGGGGAGTACACCGTCACGCTCGTGGTGACGACGGCCGACGGCGAACATACGCAGGTCGAACAGGCGCTCGTCCAAGTCTCGCCCGCGCCGCCCGCGGTCGACTTCGAGGCGACGCCCACGTCGGGTGCCGCTCCGCTCGCAGTAGCATTTCGCAATCTCAGCGCGGGCGCCTCGAGCTACGCGTGGGACTTCGGCGACGGCCACACCTCGGCGGCGTTCGAACCGACGCACGTCTTCGAACGACCCGGCAAGTACACCGTCGAACTGACGGCGATCGGCGCCGGAGGCACGGCGTTCCAAAGCCTCACAGCGGCCGTGCAGGTCGTCGAGTCGGCACCCGATGCCCACGTCCGCGTGACCCCGACGGGCCGCCCCGCATCGCTCCCGCCGAGCGCGGGCTTCGCGCTCGAGCCCGCGGGCGGCACGGCGCCGCTCGAGGTGCAGTTCCAGGACCTCTCCACCGGCGGAGCCAGCGGCTGGACGTGGGACTTCGGCGACGGGCAGAGTTCCAACCAGCGGCATCCCGTGCACGTCTATCGCGAGGCGGGCAGCTACGACGTCACGCTCAGCGTCACGGGACCGAGCGGCAAGGACGAGGTCCGGCGCGCGGGGGCGGTGGTCGCAGCCGTCCCCCAGCCTCCGGTGGCGGTGTTCGATGCACAGCAACGCATCGGCGAGGCACCGTTGGTCGTCCAGTTCAACGAGCTGTGCAGCGGCGACGTCACGGAGTACCTGTGGGACTTCGGCGACGGGCAGACCTCGACCAGCGCCTCACCGACGCACACCTACCAGACACCGGGGACCTACTCGGTCTCGCTTCGCGTGCGTGGACCCGCTGGAAGTCACCAAAGCACGCTCGGGACCCTCGTCAACGTGGTCGCGCCGAGCGCTCCCACGGGACCCCTCGGTATCGACGTGCGCGCGCGCCCGGCGATCGAGTTCATACCCTCGCTGATCGAGTTTGGCGGCGAACGCATCGGGACCCAGAGTGCACCGCGTAGCGTGACGCTGAAGAACCGCTCCGGGCAAGCGCTCACGCTCGGCCAGGTCTTCCTGCAAGGCTTGGGCGCGAACGACTTCCAGTTCACGCTCGCCGGAGGTGCGACGCTGCCGGTGGCGCTGGCGCCGAACGAGACGCTCGACATCGACATCGTGTTCGTGCCCGCGACGCTCGGCCTCGCGAGCGCGCTCCTGCGGGCGCCCACACCGGCGATCGCCGCGCCGCCGAGCTTCCTGCGCCTCACGGGCGTTGCGCTGGGCGCGCAAGGCGACGATCTACGCGTGAACTGTGCCAGCCTCTCGGCGTACGTGGATACGGCCGGAGACACCTTCGCGCCGGACTTCGGCCACTTGGGGGGGGATCGGCAGACGACCGGACAGCCGATCGCGGGCACGCTCGAGGACACGCTGTACCAGACCCAGCGTCGGGCGCCGCACCTTTCGTATCGCTTGCCCCTCCTCGATGCGGGGGTGCATGAAGTGCGCCTGCACTTCGCCGAGATCCAGGGCTTCGCCGAGGGCGCGCGCCGCTTCGAAGTGCGCGCCGAGGGTCAGTCGTTGATCGCGGACCTCGACATCGCCCAGCGAGCGAATGGCGTGGGAACGGCGCTCGTCCTCACGCTCCCGGTGGAGGTGCTCGATGGGATCTTGGACCTCGACTTCATCGGCATCGTCGGCGAAGCGTCGGTGGCCGCGATCGAGGTGGTCGGGATCCCGTTCCTGGACGCGGGCACGGAAGACGTGGACTTCGGCGCCGTGGCGGCGCATGGAGTCGCGGTCCAGCTCCTGAGCTTGGAGAACCGTGGCGTGCGCCCCGCCTCCCCGACGACGTTGCGCTGGTCGTTGGGCGAGAGCGGTACGGCGGAGGCCTTCGGTGCGACCTGGAACGGCACGTCGTTCACGGGGATCTCGGGCACGATCGATCACGCCTTCGCCGTGCCTCCGATCCCTCCCGGCGGCACACTCGATCTGGAGTTGAACTTCCGGCCCACGCAACCCCGTTTCGACGTGGCGACGTTCACGTTGCTGGGAGACTTTCTCCCGGTCGAACTGGAGGTTTCCGGTCTCGGCGGTCACGAGGGCGATCCTTACCTGCACGTCGTGATCCTGGCGCCGGACATCGAGCTCGACTACGACGGCGACGGTTCCGAGAACGTGGTCATCGATGGAACGGGCTCGCACACGCACGAGCCTGGGCGCTCGCTGGCGAGCTATGCCTTGAGCGTGGACGACAGCCCCGTTTCGTCGACGCCCATCACGAGTGTCTCCATGGACGTAGGCGTCCATACGGTCGAACTCGAGATCACCGACGACAGCATTCCGCCGCGCTCCTTGGCCGCCGAACGTACCGTCGAAGTGCGACCGTTGTCGCAAGCGCCGGGCATCCTGGCGCGCTACTTCGACGCTTCGGGTAGTTCGGCCACGAGCATGATCGACGCCATGCCGACCGTGGCGGACTACGCCGAGACGATCGAGGTCGTAGGCATCAGTCAGGGCTCGACGGTCGGCGGCTCGCCCTTCACGCAGGACGTCGTGGTCGAGCTCCTAGGCGGTTTCATCGCACCGCGCGCAGGCACCTTCGTCATCCAACCCCTGGGCGGCGTGGCGCAGCGGCTCGTCGTGGACGGCAATCCTGTCTCGGGGCCCGTCGATCTCGCGGCCGGGCCGCACCTGCTCAGCGCACGCTGGGCGATCGACGACCTGGGTGACATGCCGATCTACATGGACCTGTGGGAAGTGGGCGTGGGCTTGATCAATCCTTCGCCTCTGTTCCACGACCTGGGTTCCGTGCCGCCCACCATCACCGGCATGACGTCGATCGGCACCACGGCCGGCGGCAACCTGATCGTCCTGACGGGGATCGGGTTCTTTCCGGCGCCGAACCTCGTCCTGCACTGGGGCTCGACGGACTTCTACGCGAGCGATCTCGAGTTCGTGGGCCCCAACGCGTTGCACCTCCGCTCGCCCGCGATGCCTGCCGGTGACATTTCGGTTTCGGTCGAGACGCCCCGCGGCATCAGCAACGTGCGCACGTTCACGTACGACACGCAAGGTCCGGTGCCGATCCAGTTCGCGCACGTGGCGGATGTCGCGGTCCCCAATCCGACCGCCGGCGCCTTCGGCCCCGACGGGCGGTTCTACGTCACTTCGCTCGACGGACGCCTGAGCGCGATCGAGTTCGATGCCGACTGGGTTGCCCAGTCCGTGTCCACGTATCCGGGTGTCTCGGGGCTCGTCAACTCGGACACGACCGGCATCACGTTCGATCCCTACGACCAATCCGAGCCCATTCGCGTGTACGTCGCGCACGGGCACCACTTCCAGAACGGCGGCAGCTCGTTCACGGGCCCTTCGCAGTACTCGGGTCAGGTCAGCGTGCTGATCGGGCCAACGTTCGACACGCCGATTCCCGTCGTGACGGGACTCCCCGCGTCCAATCACGACCACTCGGTCAACGCCCTCGTGTTCGACGACGCCGGCGACCTCCTGATGAGCGTCGGCAGCATGACGAACGCCGGCGTGCGGCACCCGAACTCCGGGGACCTGCCCGAATCACCGCTCTCGGCGGCGATCGTGCGCGCCCGTTTCTCCGACCCGAACTTCGATGGGAACATCGAATACACCGAAACGGCGACAGGCTTCCCCAACGCCGACCAGGTCGACGGCCAGGTCGTGGACCTGGCCACCACGGACTTCTTCGACGTCTACGCGTCGGGTATCAGGAACGCCTTCGACATGGTGCTGACGACGCGGGGACGCCTGTACGTCACGGACAACGGGCCGAACATCGGCTTCGGCGCGACCAGCACCGGTCCCTATAGCGAGCTGCCCGATCCGTACGACGACGACGAGTTGCTGCTGATCGAGCGCGGGCTCTACTACGGTAGTCCCAACCGGAATCGCGGTCGGTTCGACCCGCGTGAGAACGTGTACCGCGCGGGTTCCACGGGCCAGTCGATTCCGCACGAGTTCCGTCAACGCGCCGGTTGGTTGCCGCCGTCGTCGAACGGCCTCGACGAGTACCGCTCCGACGTCTTCAACGGCGCGATGCGCGGCAACCTGGTCGTGCAACGCTGGGGCAGCCAGATCCGCCGCACTTCGCTCAGCGAGGATGGGCGGCGCATGCAAACCCTGGTGCCGATCGATCCGTGGACCGGGGGCCTGGGACTCGACATGGGGCCGGGCGGTGCGCTTCTGTCGACGGACTACTCGAGCGGTCGCGTACGCGTGCTGCGACCGGTCGAGCCGCCGGCGAATGGCGTCGAAGTGGCGGACATCACGCCCTGGCGAGCTCCCGCCGTGGGTGGGACTCGCTTCGTCGTGGCAGGCCGCGGCTTCGGCACGCTGGCCGACACGAGCGTTTCGATCGGCGGACAGGCGGCGACGCTCACGAGCGTCTCGCCCACGCGCATCGTGGGGCACTACCCGGCGCGAGCGGCGACCGACTTGGCGCTCCTGGACGTGGCGGTCACGGTGGGCGGGCAAACGGACGTGCACGAACGCGCCGTGCGATCCTTGCTCGGTCGTCGCGTCGCGCCCGAGCGCTGGGAGACCGTGACTCCCCAGGTGCCGGTCACGGTGGGGGAGGTCGCCTGCGGTGTGATCGATGGCGTGCTCTACCTGATGGGCGAAGGCACGCCGGCGACGTTGCGCTTCGACATGGAGGCGCGCCAGTGGCTGTCGCCCGCCGCACAACGGCCGTTCGTCGGTGACCATCACGCGGCCGAGGTGATCGACGGGCAGCTCTACGTCGTCGGAGGCTTCCAAGGCGGC
Source organism: Planctomycetota bacterium (assembly GCA_040880665.1). Taxonomy (GTDB): domain Bacteria; phylum Planctomycetota; class UBA1135; order UBA1135; genus JBBDIB01. The sequence goes on along the minus strand of JBBDIB010000033.1, from coordinate 4,160 downwards.
GCCGAGGGGCGGCTCCAACGCTACGACCCGGCGACCGATGCGTGGACCGAGCTGGCGCCGCTGAGCTGGGCGGGCGGATCGCTCGCCACGGCCGTCATCGACGGAAAGATCTACGCCGCGGGCGGCATCGTCAACACGTGGACGGTCAACAACACCGCGGTCTACGACCCCGACACCGACGTCTGGACTTCCCTCGCGCCGATGCCGCAGGGTCGGAACCACGCCGCGTTCGGGACCGACGGTTCGAAGCTCTGGATCTTCGGCGGACGCGAGGGCGGCAACTGGGTACAGAACGGCTTCAGCACCGTCCAGGTCTACGACCCCGCGACGGACAGTTGGGAGGATTCGGACGACCCCGCGTCGTCGCTCGCTCCCTTGCCCTTCGGACGCGGAGGCATGGGGCATGCCGTCTACTTCGAAGGCGAGTTCTTCGTCATCGGCGGCGAGACGCAGACCGGTCTCGGCGCCGAGCCGGGGACGAACGTCTATCGCCGGGTGGACGTGTACTCGCCGGCGACCAACAGTTGGCGCACCGCTGTGCCGATGCCGACGGCGCGCCACGGCATCGACCCCTTCCTGTACGACCGCTGGATCTTCGTGGCAGCGGGCGGCAAGCAAGCCGGCTACGCGCTCTCGCGCGTGTTCGAGGCGCTCTACCTGCCCTGAACTGGTCCTGAACCGCGCCGCCGGTACGTGACGAGCCAAATGGCCTCGCCGTACCGGTGAGCAGCGGTCCGCTCGAAGTTCGCTTCGAGCTGCCGGAAGAACGGCACGTGGGCGGGCACGCTGCGCGTCAGCACGCGAATGCGCTCGAAAGGTAGACGCTCGTCGACCAGCGCGAAGTCCTGCGTGTGGTCGATCCGGGTCGGTAGGTCCTGGCGCGTGAGTCGCGGCGCATACCAGTTCCAACCGATGGCGCGGGGGAAGATCGTCGGCTGCCAGTCCGCGGCCAAGACCGCGTCGTTCGGTTGCACGTCGGCGACGATCGCGGCCACCGCGTCACGATAGTTCTCGCGACCCGGGTCCAGAGCGAGCCGGCCCGCGAGCAGCGCGGAGGCAGTCAGGAAGATCAAGGGCGCGGCGCGACCAGGCAGGCGTGCGATCCCGAGCGCCAGCGCGATGGCGAAGGGCGCCAGCGCTCCCGCCAGGTAGCGCCACTCGAAGCCGGCGCGGTCGGACAGCAACGCCGCCACGGCGCTCCAGGCCACGACGCCGAAGCTCGCCCAGCCGAGCAGCCAACCGCGCGCGCAGCGCTCTTTCGGCCGGGATGCACGCGCGACCCCCAGCGCGGCCAGCGCCATGCCCGCGATCGCGATGGGCGCGTACACGACCCAGGCGAAGGGACCCAGGAGCGCGGTCCGGTGGAAGAGCAGATGCACGAGGCCCTGGACGAAGCGCATCAAGTCCACGTGACTCGAGCCAGGCGCGATCGAATGTCCGAAGACTTGGTGCCAGAAGCCATAGACGCCCCAGGGCAGGAAGCACAAGAAGCCCACGAGCACGCCACCCGCGAAGCGCAGCACCGCGGGGCGCGCCAGGCGCCCGGTCAGGTACGCCCCGGCCACGACGAGGAGCGTGCCCGCCAACGCGTGAACGAAGTGGTAATGAACGTGCAAGCCGAAGGCGACGATCAGCACCGTCGGGAACCAGCGGGCGCGCTGCTCGGCGATGCGTAGCGCGACATCGAGCAGCGCGAGCCCGGCCAGCGCGAGGGCGCCGTACATGCGCAAATCGGTCGAGAGCTCGACGTGCAGCGCCGAGAAGGCGACGAGCGCTTCGGCGATGTATCGCACGCGACGTCCGCCCAGGCGCTCCGCGACGCGCCCCGTCCAAACGACGAGCGCGAGCGCCACGACCAGTTGCAAGGCACGAAACGCCGCGACGGGTGAAGCCACGAAGCCCAGGGCGCGAACCAACCCGGGGACCAAGGGCGGATGGTTGTCGGCACGTAAGCTTTCGAGGAAGGCGCGCCAGGTGGGAGCGGCAGCGTGATGCAGCGTATGGAAGTCGTCGAGCTGCAGGCTGGCGCCGTAGGCATGTGCGATCCGTAGGAGCGCTGCTGCGCCCAGGAGCCAAAGCGTGGGCACGGGCGGGCCCGTGCGTCGTTCGAGCCAGGCTGTTCGCGCGCTGAGCGGGGGCTGTTCGCGCGCGGGAGTGGACGCGCCTCGTGGCTCCGCAGTCGGCTGGGGGCTTCGGGAGCTCGACACTAGGGCAAGTTCCCCGACGGTATCTGCCGAAGATCGACGGGTGCGCTAGGATGTCTGGCTGGCGGCTGTGTGAGACCACGGCCCCTGCCGCCATCGCAGCCCGCTTTCAGGGGCACGATGGAACCCCGGGCCGTCGAGCCGCGTCTCGACGTCTCCATCTGCGCCCAGCGCCCTGCTTTCCTCTCCTGGAGTACTGTTCCCATGCGTTTCCCCTTGATCGCCCTCGCGCCGGTCCTGCTGAGCGGCCTGGCCGCCTCCCAGACCCCTTTGACGACGGTGCGGTATGCGACCGGCGTCAACAACCCCATCGCGATCGATGCTCCGCGCGGCGATTCGCGCGTCTTCATCGCGGATCGCCCGGGCCGAATCTACGTCGCCACCCACGATTTTGCCACCAGCGGGGAACAGCCGGTGCTCCCGACGCCCTTCCTCAACATCTCGAGCCTGGTCAACACCTTCTTCGAAGGCGGCTTGCTCGGGATCGCGTTCGACCCGGACTACGCGAACAACGGGCACTTCTACGTCAGCTACACGAACACCTCGAGCAACTCGGTCCTGCGTCGCTATACCGCGTCGCCGCCTAGCTCGAACACAGCCGACCCGAACTCCGGGCTGACGATCCTCACGCAGAACCAACCCCAGGGCAACCACAACGGCGGGTGCATCCGCTTCGGTCCCGACGGCTACCTCTACATGGGCTTCGGTGACGGCGGCGGCGCCGGCGACTCGGCCTGCAACGCGCAGAACTTGAACAACCTCCTGGGCGCGATGATCCGCATCGACGTCAGCAACGCGAGCCCCGGGACGCCCTACACCGTGCCGGCGGACAACCCCTTCGTCGGCGTCGCCGGCTTGGACGAGATCTTCCACTACGGTCTGCGCAACCCGTGGCGCTTCAGCTTCGATCGCTTGACGGGCGACCTGTACATCGGCGACGTCGGTCAGAACGGTCGCGAGGAGATCTCCTACGACCGCTACGACCCCGTGAACGGCTTCACGCCGCGCAACTTCGGTTGGAAGATCATGGAGGGCACCAACTGCTACGGCACGTCCGGCTGCTCCGCGGGGATCCCCACCTGCAACTCTCCGGCGTTGACCCTTCCGATTCGTCAGGAGAACTACGGTACGTTCACGTCGATCACGGGCGGCTATGTCTACGGCGGCTGCGCAATCCCGGACCTGCGCGGCACGTACTTCTACTGTGACTACAGCACGGACATCATCCGTTCGTTCCGGTACGACAACGGGACGCTCTCGAACCTGACGACGCGGACGACGGAACTCGCGCCCGCGGCGGGTCAAGGCTTCCTGCGCAACATCGCGTCCTGGGGCGAGGACGGCTTCGGCGAGCTCTACCTGGCGAACCTCTCCGGGAACGTCTTCAAGCTCGTGCCGGCGGCCGTGCCGGCCGGTTTGATCGATTGCGACGGGAACGGCCTCGACGATCCCTGCGAGATCGAGATGTTCCCGTCCAAGGACCTCGACTTCGACGGCACGCTCGACGCCTGCCAACTGCTCTCGGCGGACGTTGCCGGCATCAGCGCCTCGGCCCAGGGTCGGCAGAACCTGTCGCTGCATGCGGGTCCGGCAGAGGGCAACCGGCTCTACGTGCTCGCGGGTTCGGTCACGGGCACCAGCCCTGGCTTCCCGCTCCACGGCTTGACGGTGCCGCTCAACATCGACGTCTACTTCAACTCCACGCTCGCCCAGCCGAACCTGCCGCCCCTGGTGAACTCGATCGGCTTCTTGGACGCCAACGGTGACGCGAGCGCGGCCTTCGACCTGGCCAACGTGCCCCTGCCGCCCTTCATGATCGGCCTGAGCGCCGATCACGCCTTCGCGACCGTGCAGTTCGGCACCGCGCAAGTGGTCTCGAACCCGGTGCGCGTGAACTTCCTGCCCTAGGAGCCTGCGTCACGGGTGGCGGTTCGCCAGGCACCGATCCTCGAACCG
>JBBDIB010000032.1:35773-37624 GCA_040880665.1 Planctomycetota bacterium | reverse complement strand
AACGCACTCCTTCCCGACCTCCCGATCGCGGCTCCTTGGAGCTGGTTGGCGATCGCGGCAGCCTTCGCCCTGACCGGCTTCTTCTCGGTCCTGCGAACGGCGCTGTTGCACTCCGTGCCCAGTCGGATCCTCGAAGGTGCCTCGCCGGCCCGCAGCGCCCGGCTCCGGCCGCTGTTGGAACACGCCGAAGCGCTGGCGACCAGCGCCAGCGTGTTCGAGATCACGTTCCAAACGCTGTTCGTCGTCCTGCTCTACGCCTGGCTCGGTGACGTCGTCGCAACACCGGGGATCGCGCTCGTGACCTGCGTGCTGCTCGCCGTCCCCACCACCGTGTTCGCGGCCGAGGTGGTCCCCGCCATGCTGTCGGCGGACACCTGGGACGCGCTGCTCCGCGTGGTTCTGCCGTCGTTCGCGGTCGTTCAGACGCCGATCGGATGGCTGAGCGTCGTCCTCGACGCGGCCAAGCGGGCGACGATGCGCGTCTTCCGCATCCCCGAACGCCCTCGCGTCGCGCGCCGCATCGTCGAGGACCTGCGCGACGTGGTCGAGGACTCCGACCGCACCGGCGAATTGGACGAGACCGAGCGCGAGGTGCTCGAGAACCTGTTCGACATCCACGACGCCGACGTCGCCGAGATCATGACGCCCCGCACCGAGCTGCTGGCGGTCCGGTTGCGCGACGGCTTCGAGGCCGTGCTCGCCGCCATGGAATCGAGCGGCTTCACGCGCATCCTGGTGTACGAGGAGAATCTCGACGAGGTGCTGGGCGTGGTTTACGCGAAGGACGTGCTGGGCACCGTCGCGCGCTCCGAACTGGATCGCACCGACCTCGCCAGCATCCTGCGCCCGGCCAAGTTCGTGCCCGAGACGAAAGGCCTCTCCGCCCTGCTCTCGGAGTTCCGCGCCGAGAAGCAGAAGCTGGCGGTCGTGCTCGACGAGTACGGCGGGACCGCCGGTGTGGTCACGATGAACGACGTCGTCGCCGAGATCGTCGGCGAGTCACGAGCCGAGTTCGGGGAGGTCGAGCAGGAACCGATCCGGCGCATGCCCGACGGGCGCTGCGAGATCCTGGGCTCCGCGCGCATCGGCGAGGTCAACGAGGCCTTGGAACTGGATCTACCCGAGGAGGCCGACTACGAAACCCTGGCCGGGTTCGTGCTCTCGCAGCTCGGTCGCTTGCCGACTGGCGGCGAGGTCGTCTGGTGGAAGTCGGCGCAGTTCCTGGTGCGTGAGACCAACGCGCGCCGGATCCTGCTGATCGAGGTGAGCCGCGAGCTGGCCCAAGGGGCGTGAGCACGCGCACGCGCACCGACGAAGCGATCGTCCTGGCGCGCTTTCCGTACGGCGAGTCGTCGCTCGTCGTCCACCTGTGCACGCAGAGGCATGGGCGCGTACATCTCTTGGCCAAGGGCGCGTTTCGGCCGACGAGCGGCTACTTCGCTGCTCTCGATCTGTTCGACACGGTCGAGGTGCGCTGGATCGCGTCGCCCGGGCTCGGGCTCGCGACCTGTTCGCGCGCCAGCGTCGCGATCAGTCGACGCCGCTTGGCACGCGACCTCGAGCGCTACCGCGCCGCCGAAGCCGTGCTGGCCCTGACGGGTCTCGGCGCGCGCGAGGAGGCCGCCGACCCGGCGCTCTTTCGGTTGGCCAGCTCCACGCTCGACGCGCTGGGCCGCTCGCAGGGCGAACCGCGGGTCGTGCGCCTCGCCTTCGAGTTCGCGTTCCTCGCGACGATGGGCGTCGGGATCGCTCTGACCGCTTGCGCGCGCTGCGGAGCCCGGCCCGACGCACCCGCGCGCGACGGCGTGCCCTTCTCGCTCGCCGATGGCGGGCGGCTGTGCGCGCGGTGTC
>JBBDIB010000032.1:20249-35763 GCA_040880665.1 Planctomycetota bacterium | reverse complement strand
GGTGTCGCAGCGCGACGACCGCGCGCGTTGAGCGGATCGGCGCGGACCTCCTGGCGATCGCCGAGCGCCTGGTCACCGCGCCGGCGCACGCCCTCGGCAACCTGCGACTGTCCCCGGCGCAGGCGCGCGACCTCGATCGGCTGGCCGCCAGTTTTCTCGCCTGGCACGTGGAGCCGGGCACGCGCACGGCGCGCGCGCTGGCCGCCAGGGTGGGAAGCGACGCCGTCGATCGCTAGGCTGCCGACGATGCTGCGCCTCGTCCTCTTGTTCGCTCTCTTGCCCTTCGCCTCGGGCTGTGCGCTCTTGCCGGGTTCGTCCCGGCGTCCGTTGGCGCTCGAGGACGTCGACGCGGCGCTCGCCACCGCGGGCGAGGAACTCGCGGCGAACCGACCGCTCGACGCGCTCGAGCGCCTCGAGCGCGTTCATCGCACGCGCACGATCAGCCCCGAGAACCGTCAGGCCGCCGACGTTTTGACCCGCGCCGCGCTCGACCAGGCCATCGCGTCGGAGCGCGTCGACGCGCGCGACCTCACCGACGTCTACGGGTTGGAGCTGCCGCGCAACGCGCGCGCGCGCGCCGGCATCGCCGCGGCCGAACGGCTGTACGAGAGCGACCGCCCTGTCTCCGCCTACAAGCAAGTGCGCAAGGTCGAACTCGCCCTCCCCGCGCACCCCGAACGCGCGCGCGCCGGCGATCTCTTGGCGCGCGTCGGCTTCGACCTGATCGAACGCGACGGTCGCTACTTCCTGATCCTCAGCTACCGCGCGCGCGGGTTGGAGGCGCTCGAGTTCTTCGTCGTCCACTACCCGTTCCACCCGGCCTGCGAGGAGGCGTACCTGCGCTTGGCGGGGGCCTACGAGGAAACGGGCGATTACGACGACGCGATCGAGCACCTCGAGGACCTCTTGGTCTACCACCCCGAGTCCAGTGTGCGCGAAGAGGTCGAAGCGCGCTTGCCGGCGCTACGCCTGGCGATGCTGGCGGGGCGCGACTACGACCGCGGCGAGCTCGAACTCGCGCACGCCGAGCTCGAGGGCTGGCTGGCGCGCAACGCCGGGCATCCCTTGGAGGACGACGTGCGTGCGACGCGCGTCATCGCGTTACGTCGGCTCGCGCGCTCGGATCTGAAGCTCGCGCGCTACTACGCCACGATCGGCGTCACGTTCGGGGTGCGCTTCCATGCGACGCGCGCCCTCACCGAGGCCGAGCAAGCCGACGCGGCGAAGGAGATCGCGGCCGCGAAGGAGTTGCTCGAGCGCTTCCCCGAGGGGCGCGAGAACACCGACGGCGAGATGGTTCCGCTCGACAAGGATGCGCTGGAACTCGAAGACCCCCTGGGACCGCGGCTCGGGCCCGGTCAGTTGCCGTGATGCGACGCTGGTGCTGGTGGCTCCCCTTCCTGGCGCTCGGCGTCGGCGCCTGCGGTTGGCATGCCGGACCGGGTCCGGCACCCGATCTGCCCGAGGTCGCGCGGGCTCGCACGATCGGCGTCGAACTCTTCGATCGTTCGCGCTACGTGCTCGAGCGGAACCAAGCGCCCGAGATTCACGCTGCCCTCGCCCGCGCCGCGGTCGACCACTCCGGGCTGCGCCTCGTGGCCGCCGAGCAGGCCGACGTGGTCGTGCGTGGCGCCATCGTCGAGTATCGGCGGCGCGCCGGCGTGCGCAGCGTCGAGAACGAACTGTTGGAGACCGGCGTGCGCTTGACGCTCGAGGCGAGCCTCGTGGAGCGCCGCACCGGACTCGAGCTGGGACGCGCCAGGCCGCGGGTGTGGTCGAGCTTCGCGATCGATGGCGAAGGACCCGGCGGTTTGGGCACGCCCGCCGTCGAAGGCGGTGCGCGGACGCGCGGCTACGAATTCCTGGCGCGCAAGCTGATCTTCGACCTCTTCGAGGGACCGCGGCTCACGCCGACGCCCGCGCCGGACGCCGATGCTTCTTTGGTTCGATCCCCGTAGGGATCTCGTCAGGGGGCACGCTTCCCACGACGTTCTAGCCCAAGGAAGGGCGGATCGACGACCTTCCCGCGAGCAGGGCTCGCATCCAGGGCTCCGGTCGAGTCGAATCCCAAGGTTCGAGGGCGGAACGCCAAGACGAGGAACGCCCGAAGAGCGAAGGCGTCACGCGCGCTTCAGTCGGCTACCCTGACCCGCCCCGCGCCGCCACCCGCCCGCCGCGCTGATCCCCGCGCCGATTCCCGCGATCATTCCCCCTTTGGCCGCGGGTCCCCAGGGACGATAAGAGCCACATGTCCGCAAATCTTTCCCCCGAGAACGAGAAGAATCGCCGCTCGAAGTCGTTCGGGTCCTTCTTCCTCGTCCTGGTCGTCCTGCTCGTGATCCTGATGCTCGTCGGTAGCGAGCGCATGTCGGGACCCGAGAAGCTCAGCCAGGACCGTTACGAGTACTACCTGCACACGGGCAAGGTCGTGCGGCAGGAATTCCTTGGAACGGAGCAAGGCACCAACGTCATCCGCGGCACGTACCTGAAGCCAGGCGACGGCGAAACCCCTTTCGAGGTCATGTACGCCGACCTCGCGGATCGCGAAGAGCTGTTCCGCGAGCTGAAGAGCATCCGCGCGGAGAGCTACTCGCCGATCGCGTCCAGCCGCTTGGTGGAGGAGATCGCCGACGGCGATCTGGTACCGCTCTCGGCGCGCCACCTGGTGGCCTTCACCGACCCCACCGATCCCAAGCAGCAGGCCGCCGCGAAGCAGGCCGCCAAGGACGCGAAGGACTCCGACACGGCTTCGCCCGTGGCTACGGTCGGACCCTCCACCGGTCGCATCAAGACCACCGAGAAGCTGCTCGTCCGCGCCCTCGTCGCGAATCCCAGCGTGCTGACGGAGATCCCGTCGCTGGCGCGCTCGGGCAGCAACGTCTACCTGGACGTGCAACTGCGCGACGAGACGGACCTCGCGCACACCGTCGCGGCGCTCACCACGCTCGGCGTCCCCACCCAGCGCGCGACCTTCGACATCAGCGATCCCGCGGTCGGCGGCACCAGTTGGAAGGACAGCACCTCGCCGTTCGCGTGGGCGTTCTTCTACCTCGGCCCCTTCCTCCTGGTCTTCCTGCTGTTCGTGTTCCTGATGCGCCAGATGCGCAACCAGGGCGGCGCCGGCGGCGTGATGAGCTTCGGTCGCTCGCGGGCGCAGCTCTACACGAAGGAGAACCACACCAACGTGACCTTCGACGACGTCGCCGGCGTGACCGAGGCCAAGGAAGAGGTGCGCGAGATCGTCGAGTTCCTGAAGAACCCGACGCGCTTCACGCGCATCGGCGGACGCATCCCGCGCGGCGTGCTGCTGGTCGGCGCGCCCGGCTGCGGCAAGACCCTTTTGGCGAAGGCCATCGCGGGCGAGGCCGAGGTGCCCTTCTTCTCGATCTCCGGTTCGGACTTCGTCGAGATGTTCGTCGGCGTCGGCGCGAGCCGCGTGCGCGACCTCTTCAAGCAGGCGCGCGAGAACAGCCCCTGCATCATCTTCCTGGACGAGATCGACGCGGTCGGTCGCCGTCGCGGCAGCGGCATGGGCGGCGGTCACGACGAGCGCGAGCAGACCTTGAACGCGATCCTCGTCGAGATGGACGGCTTCGGCACCGACGAAGGCATCATCGTCGTCGCGGCGACGAACCGGCGCGACGTGCTGGACCCCGCGCTCTTGCGTCCGGGCCGCTTCGACCGCGAGGTCGTGATCGACCTGCCCGACTACGTCGGGCGCAAGGCCATCCTCGAGGTGCACCTGAAGCGCGTGAAGTACGACCCGTCGATCGATACGGCCGTCCTGGCGCGTTCGACGCCCGGCTACTCCGGTGCCGATCTGGCTGCGATCGTCAACGAAGCCGCGATCATGGCGGTGCTCGCCAAGCGCGAAGAGGTGCACATGGAAGACCTCGAGGAAGCGCGCGAGAAGGTGCGCTACGGCCGGCAGAAGAAGTCGTACAAGGTCGAGGAAGAGGACCGCGCGATCACCGCCTACCACGAGGCCGGTCACGCCGTCATCGCTCACGTCCTGCCCGAGACCGACCCCCCCCACAAGGTCACGATCATCCCGCGGGGCATGGCGCTCGGCACGACGATGATGTTGCCGACCAAGGAGAGTCATCACACCCAACGCAAGAAGCTCATCGGACAGCTCGCCGTTATGTTCGGCGGTCGCGCGGCCGAGGAGATTTTCTGTGGCGACATCTCCGCCGGCGCGTACGACGACATTCGCCGCGCCACGGATCTGGTGCGGTCGATGGTCACCGAGCTCGGCATGAGCGAGGCGATCGGGCCGATCAACTACGGCGAACGACAAGGCTCCGAGTTCCTCGGCACCGAACTCATGCGCGGCAAGCTCCACTCGGAGGAGACCGCGCGGGAGATCGATCAAGAGGTCCGGCGCGTGATGACCGAGGCCTACGACCGCGCGATCGAAGTGCTGCGCGAGAATCGCGCGGGCATGGAGAACGTGGCCGCGGCGCTGATGAAGTACGAAACGATCGACGGACGCGAGATCTCGGACCTGCTCGACGGCAAGGCGGTGGACACGCTGCGCCCCGAGAAGCAGATCACGGCTGCGGCGTCCGCGTCCCCCGCGAAGCACGCGCGCGAACGCGAGAACAAGGGCGAGCTCGGCGGCAACCCGGGCTTCTCCCCGGCGTGACGCGGTCGGCGTCGTTCGATCGAACGCGAGGCCCGGCCCCGCTGCGCGCTCGCCGCGCGGTCGGGGCCGGGCCTCGCAGCGTGGCCGCCGCCTCGCCGCGGGTCGACTGAGGCGTGCAGGCAGAGCTCTTCTCACCACGCGCCTTCGCGCTGGCGCCACGCGCGCTGGTCGCGGGCACGCAGCCCGGTAGCAGCGGCCCGCTGGCGCGGGTCTGGGTGAAGCAGGTCTCCGCGGAGCTCGCCGCCAGCGTCCGCGCTGCCGGCGGCGACGTCCTGGCGCACCCCCGGGGACACGAGGTCCTCGTGCGCGTCAGCCGGCTCGCCGCGCTCGAGGACGAGGACGGGCGCCTCGTCGCCGCCGCCTGGCGCGCCGCGACCCGGCCCGTCGACCGGACGCGGGTGATGGGCATCCTCAACGTGACCGACGACAGCTTCTCCGACGGCGGGCTCGATCCCTCGGCGGAGGCGTCGGTCGCCCGCGGACTGGAGTTGGTGGCCGAAGGTGCCGATATCCTCGATGTCGGCGGGGAGTCCACGCGTCCCGGCGCGCGCCCGATCGGGCTCGCGGAGGAGCTCGAACGGGTGTTGCCCGTGATCGAGGGACTCACCGCGGCCCGAGTTCCCGTGATCAGCATCGACACCTCCAAGGCACGCGTCGCGGCCGCGGCCCTCGAAGCCGGCGCCTGCATCGTCAACGACGTGAGCGCCGGGCTCGGCGACCCCGAACTGCTGGCGGTCGCCGCCCGCTCGGGTGCGGAGCTCGTCCTGATGCACATGCGCGGAACGCCGCGGACGATGCAGACGGACCCGCGCTACACCGACGTGGTCGGCGAAGTCACCGAGCATCTGCGCGAACGCGTACTCGCCGCTTGGAATGCGGGCGTCCCACTCGCTAGGATCGTCGTCGATCCAGGAATTGGCTTTGGCAAACGACTCGAGGACAACGTGAGGCTTCTCAACGCCACCTCGGAGCTTCGTTCGCTGGGCCAACGCGTGCTCGTCGGTGTGTCGCGCAAGTCGTTCCTGGGAGCGCTCGGCGGGCAGAGCGTGCCCCGCGAGCGCGGCGTCGAAACCACCGCCGCCGTGGCCCTCTCGACGGCCCTGGGAGCCGATTGGCAGCGCGTTCACGACGTCGCCAGCGCCCGGCGAGCGATCGCCGTCGCCGAGGCCGTCCGCTCTGCCGGCCAGACCGCGGCGCCCGACGTCCAGGCGGGAGACGCGGGCCGGTGACGCGCGAAATCCTCCATTGGACGCTGCAGACGATCATCGTCGCGGGCGGCATTTGGCTGTTCCTGCGCTTCGTGCGGGTCACGCGCGGCAGCCGCCTGATCCGCGGACTGTTCCTGACCGTGGTCGTGGGCATCGTCGGCATCTGGGCGCTCTCGCGCGCGCTCGGACTGGGCGAACTCGAGTACCTGGTCAGCCGCGCCGTGCCGTTCGTGGTGGTGACGTTCGCGGTCGTGTTCCAGCCCGAGCTCCGGCGCGCGATGGCCCAACTCGGGGAACGCTCGCTCGTCGGGCGCTTGATCTCGCGCTCGCGCGAGGACTCGCTGGCGCGCATCGCCCGCGCCGCCCGCGCGATGGCGCACCGCCGCCACGGCGCGCTGATCGCCTTCGAGCGCGAGTCGTCGCTCAACACCTACATCGAGGCCGGCACGCAGATCGACGCGCGCATCACGGCGCGGCTGCTCGAGAGCCTGTTCAATCCGGCGGGCGCGCTGCACGACGGCGCGGTGATCGTGCGCAAGGACCGTCTGGCGGCGGCCGGCTGCTTCTTCCCGTTGCCGCAGGAAGCCGACATGGATCCGTCGCACGGCACGCGCCACCGCGCCGCCGTGGGCATCACCGAGGAATCCGACGCGGTCGTCCTGGTCGTCTCGGAGGAGACGGGCGCCATCTCCCTGGCGCTCGACGGCAAGATTCGCACGCGCATCCCCGAGGATCAGCTGCAGGAGGCCTTGGAGGAGTGGCTGGAGAAGCGCAGCTTCGCGACGGAGGAGAAGTCGAAGCGCTGGAGCTTCTCGCGGGACGAGGTCTTCGCGATCGCGGCCTCGATCCTGCTCGCGGTCGGGCTCCTGTTCTTCGCGCACCAGAACTTGTTGGTGACGCAGGACTACTTCGTCGACGTCGCCGCCGTGTCCCCGACCGACCTGCGGGCGCCGACGGCGAACGAGATCCTGGTCGTGTTGCCCGCCGAGAACCAGCGGCTCCTCGCGCCACGCCCGAACGAGCGCTTCGAACTCCGGATGACGGGTTCGCGCGCCGAACTGGAGCGCGTCTCGAAGCACCTCTCGGGCGTGCTCACGATCGACGATCCCGACTGGCGGGGCGGCCCGCTCGACCTGGCGCGCGTCGAATGGCTCGACGACACCTGGATGCTCGGCATCGAAACCGCCTGGGGCCAGGGCGGTGCGCCCGAGCTGCGCGTCCTGCGCTTCGACTCGCGCGAGGTGGCGATCGATCGCACCTGGATACCGCTCGACATCTCAGCGATGGATCCACGCTACGTCGTGGACGAGGATTCGATCACGTTCGTTCCCTCCTCGAGCGTGACCGTGCGCGGCCCCGAGCCGGCGCTGGCCGCTCCCGAGGCCCTCGCCGAGCAACTCGAGTTCGAAGCGGTGCGCATCGGCGAGGACGACGTGGGCGAGCGACGCTATCCCCTCCGCCTCACCGCCGCTTCCGTCGAGCGCGGCTTCGAACTGATCGACGAGGTTCACGTCGTGATCGACGTCGTGCCCGAGCCCCGCGACATCGGAACGATCAGCGCCGACATCGCCATCGTGTCGTTCGACCCCGAGCGCGCGGACGAGATCGCGCGCTGGACGCTGCCGCCGAACCTCGAGACCGCACGCTTCACGATCCAGACCCGCGGTCTGTTCGATGCCGACGCCGATCTGGGCACGCCGGCGATGCTGGAGCTGACGCGTACGATTCGTCAAGCCGTCGAGCGCGAGCTCAACGTCTACGTGGACCTCGCGGAACTGCCGCCGGAGGGTGGCGGATCCTCGCTGCCCGTGCGAACGTCCTGGCGGACGGACCTCTTGTCGATGCTCGACAACATGGGGCTCGACCCGCCGCGCATCGGGACCTTCCAGCCGCTCTCCGTGCGGCTCGACAGCGACGAGCGCGTGCTGCTCAGCCCGAAGAATCCCTGACCGTTCCAGGATCGCCCTCGATGACTTCCTCTCCCGCGCTCGAGCGACTGTTTGGCACCGACGGCGTCCGCGGACGCGCCGGGGAAGGCTGGCTCTCTCCCGCTGGCGCCGCCCGGCTCGCGCGCGCGATCGGTGAGGAGTTTTTGGCGGGCGACGGCGGCCGCGCGCTCGTGGGGCACGACGGACGGCGTTCGGGGCCCGAGCTCGAGCTGGCCGTCGCCAACGGGCTGGGCGCCGCCGGCTACGGCGTCGTCTCCGCGGGCCGCATCACGACGCCGGGCTTGGCGCTGGTCGCGCGCAGCGAGGGCTTCGACCTCGCGGTCATGCTGTCCGCCTCGCACAACCCCGCCGAGGACAACGGCATCAAGGTCTTCGGCGGCCCGGACGGCAAGCTCACGGAAGAGCTCGAAGATCGCATCGAGGCGCGCGTTCGCGCCGCGACCGATCCGGTGCCGAGCGGTAGGGGTCCGCGCGCCGACGAGTCCCTCGGTGTGCGTTACCTCGACCTGTTGGTGGAGCGCGCGCCGACGCTCGATCTCACCGGCCGACGCATCGCGATCGACTGTGCGCATGGCGCGGGCAGCTCGCTGGGCCCCGCACTCTTCCGCCGACTCGGTGCCGAGGTGCACACGATCGGCTGCGAGCCGAACGGCGACAACATCAACCTGGCTGTCGGGTCGACGCATCCAGGCGCGCTGCAGGAACTGGTGCGCTCGACGCGCTCCGCAGTGGGGATCGCGTTGGATGGTGACGGCGATCGCTGCTTGATCGTCGACCACGAGGGCGAGCTGATCGACGGCGACGGCATCCTGACGATCTCTGGCTTGCAGCTCGCGCGCGCCGGTCGGCTCCCCCACGACACGGTCGTGGCGACGGTCATGTCGAACAAGGGGTTGGCGCGAGCGCTCGGCAGCGAGGGTATCGAACTCGAGGCCGTCGGCGTCGGCGATCGGCGCGTGGTGGAGGCGCTCAGGCGCGGCGGCTATGCCCTCGGCGGCGAGCAGTCGGGACACATCGTCTACGGCGCGGATCTGGACTACGTGGGCGACGGACTCTACACGGCGCTGCGCGTGCTGGCTGCGTCGTGCGAGGCGAGCGCGACGGTGCGCGAACTCGCTGCGCCGTTCCGCGCGTTTCCGCAGGTGCTTGTCAACGTGCCCGTCGCGTCCAAGCCCGACTTCGAGTCGCTTTCCTCCGTCGCCATCGAGGTTCGGCGCCTCGAGCGCGAACTCGGCGACGACGGTCGCGTGCTGCTGCGCTACTCGGGAACCGAACCGCTCGCGCGCGTGATGATCGAAGGGCCCGACGCGGTCTGGATCCGGCGCGAGGCGGAAGCGCTCGGCGCCTTGATCGCCGGGCTCCTCGGTTGAAGCGCGCGCTTCGAGCGGGCGAAGCGCTGCTGGCACTCGACACGTCGACGCGCTCGGCCTCGGTCACGCTCGTGACGTCGGAGTTCCACGCTACGCGACGACTCGACGACGCACGTCGCCACGCGACGGATCTCTTGCCCGCCATCGACGAGCTGACGCGCGCGGCGGGCCAGCGCCCCACCCGACTCGCGGTCGGCGTCGGCCCCGGCAGCTACACGGGGCTGCGCGTCGGCTTGGCGACGATCCTGGGACTGGCGCGTGCGCTCTTGGCGCCGGTCGCCGCCGTGTCGTCGTTCGACGCGCTCGCTTACGAACAGGCGCAGTCGGGAGCGCGCGTGCTCGTCGCGACGAACGCCTTCGGAGGTCGGCTCTACGTCGCTCACCTCGAACGCACGGCAGCCGACGTGCGCACGCTTCTCTCGCCCTGTGTGATCGCGGTGCACGACTTCGCCGACTTCGTGGCAGAGCACTCGGCCGACGTTCACTTGCTGGACGCGACGGCGCACGCCGCGCTGATGACTCCACCGGCGGAGGCGCGAGTGCTCGCGCCGAACGCCAACGCGATCGCCGCGCTTGCGCTCGCGCGCGGAACGAACACGCCGCTCGCCGGGCTCGAGCCCTTGTACCTGCAGCCCTTCGGCGCGCCGCGTGCGCGCGGATGAGTCCCCGAACCCCGACAGGCGGGACGTGCGCGCGGCGCTCGCCCCTCCTGTCGCTGGGACCTTCGAGGTCGTCTCGCGCGAAAGCGTTCGGCGAGCGCGTCGGGGTCCTTTCGTCCTACAGGTCGTAGGGCCGCAGCGTCTTACGGCCGTTGTCCGCGGCGCGCGACTCGGCCGAGGCGATGATCTCGCGCACGCGCGCGTCGAGCGCTCCGTAGAACTCGCCGGAGACGTTCAGCGCAGCGGCCGCCTTCGTGCGGCTCTTGCTGATGATCAGGTCCTGCGACGTCGCCTTCTTGCCGCGACGGGCCGTCGCCTTCTTCGCGGGCTTGCGAGCCGTCGCTTTGGTGGTCGCCTTCTTCTTCGTCGTCTTGCGCTTGGCCATGGTCTTCTCGTTGGTCGGGGCTGAGGGTGGTTGGTTCGGCAGCGAAACTGCCGTGTTCGTTCTAGGGACGAAAGTCGTAACGTGCGCCAGAATGGACATGACCAGAGGGAGTGTCAACGAAGCGGAAGCTCAGAATCCCTCGATTCTCGCTCGATTTCGGGGCGCATTCGGCGAACCGAAGGACGCGCGACGTTGGGTTTCGGGGGTCGGCCCAGGTAGTCTGCCACGGTGAAGGACGCACGGGTGTGGGCCGAGATCGACGCGGCTGCGTTCGCCGGCAACCTGCGAGCCATCCGCTCGCACCTCGCGGCGAACGTGCGTTCGTTGCTGGTGCTGAAGGCCGATGCGTACGGGCACGGAGCGCGAGAACTCGCGCCCCTGGCGCTCCGCGAAGGCGTTGACGGCTTTGGCGTCGCAACCGTTGCCGAAGCGCTCGAACTGCGCGCCTACGGCATCGAGGGGCGTATTTTGGTCCTGGGAACCACGTTCTCCGGCGAATTGGAGGCGGCGCTGGCGGCCGACTTGGAGCTGGTCGTCGCCACCTCGGCCCAGCTCTTGGAACTGGTCGCGCTCGGGAAGCGGGCACGCATCCACCTGCACCTCGACACGGGCATGCACCGGCTCGGCCTCGACCCGAACAACGCCAGCGCGCTCTTGCGCGTCCTCGCCCAAGCTCCACAACTGGCCGTCGTTGGGCTGATGACGCACGTGGCTTCCACGAAGGGCGCGCTGGCCCCGGAGGCACGCGAACAAGCCACACGATTCCATGCCGCGGTTCGGCGTCTGGCGCCGGGTTTGGCGCCGGGTGCCTGGCTGCACGTGGCCAACTCCGCGGGCGCGTTGACCGGCATGGCGAGCGGAACCAACGCCGTCCGCATCGGAGTCGCGGCCTACGGATTGGCGCCGCACGTCGACCTGGAAGCGGAATGCGTCGGCTTCCAACCCGTCCTGACGCTGCGGGCGCGCGTCGCTCAATTGCATCGCTTGGCCGCCGGAGAACGCGTCGGGTACGACGGGACCTGGCAGGCCCAGCGCCCGTCCTGGATCGCAACCGTGGCAGCGGGCTACGCCGATGGCTTGCCCTTTCGGCTCTCCGACCGCGGTTGGGCCCTGGTGCGCGGACGTCGAGCGCCCTACGTGGGACGCGTGTCGATGGACTACGCGGCTCTCGATGTCACCGATGTGGGCGGACTCTCGCTGGCCGAAGGCACGCCCGTCACCCTGCTCGGACGCGACGGCGACGCCGCGATCGACGCGTGGGAATTGGCGCACTGGGCCGGCACGAGTCCCTACGAGATCGTCACGTCGATCGGCCGCCGCGTGCCACGCGTACTGGTTCAGCATCCTGCGCCGCTGCACGAGGCATCGGCGTGAGACGTTCGCGCCGCTTGCGGCTCGCCTACATCTTCGCCTGGATCATCCTCCTGGGTGCCGCGTTCCTGTTCGCGTTCGAGCGCTCGGGCCTCTTGACCGAGGCCGTGCGCGAACGCGTCGCTCGGCAGCTCGGTCCGTTGGGTGAGGGCCTCGAGATCGGCGACGCGCGCATCTCGCTCCTGACGCCCAGCTTGGAGCTCGACGACGTACGACTGACCTCGCCGGAAACCGGTCGGGTGTTGCTCGAGCTGCGTCACGTGGAGGTGCACGCCTCGTTCCCCCCGTCCCGCATCGAGCCGATCGACTTCGTGCGCATCGACGGCGGCCGCGTGCGCGTCGGCGACGAACTGCTGGGCGAGCTGCAACGCATCCTGGCGAGCGTCGCGCCCGGGGAGCCCGAGGACGAAGGGCCAGAGATGCAGTTGCCGGGCGCGGTTCTGCGCCGCATGGACGTCCTCTTGGAACTGCCCTCGACCGGCGGCGAGGAGAACCTGCTCGAGCTCGGCCGTTTGAACCTCGCCGCGCGCCCGGCGAACGGCGGCGAGCTCCGTGTGACCGGCGAGCTGTTGCCCTGGCTCAACGGCGCCACCCGACGCTCGGAGTCGATCGCGTTCGAGGGCACGCGGATCGGCGACGTGTTCGCGATCGAGGCTCGCACCCGGGGTCTGGCCGTCTCCAGCGAGCGGTTTATCCCGCCGCCGGTCTTGGCCGCCCTGCCGCTGGAAGCCTTCGCAGGCCGACTGGACGTCGACGCGCGCGTCGCCGTGGGGCTCCAGGAGGTCGGCACGGGGCTGAGCGTCAGCCTGCGCGCGCAACTCGAGGAGGGAGGCCTGACCTTCACGGGTCACGCGCCGCTCGTCGACGCCGAGGTGCAGATCGCGGGCGGCATGGACGTCCCTCCGGGCGGACAACTGTGGGCGCGCGACTCGTGGATGGCCCATTCACGCGTGGACGCGCGCTGGCTCGACGGCCCGATCACCAGCTTCGGAAGCTTCGGCCGCGCGGCGCCGCCCGATTCCCTGATGCTGATCGGCGCCTACGCGCCCAACTTTCCCTTGGCCGATCCCGAGGTCGAGCGGCTGATCTCGAACGTGCCCGGCGTCGACGAACTGCGCTCCGCGCTGCAGCCCAGCGGTCAGGTCGCCGTCACGATCGCCACGACGTTCCCGATGCCGCGCCCGAACACACCCACGCTCCAGCCGCCGACCACGTTCGTGCGCTTCGGCTTCGACGGTCGCGCGGGCATCGAGTTCGCGGGATTCCGTCGCCGCTTGCCCGACGGGACGCTCGACCTCGAATCGGAGCGCGCGGGCTTCCCCGTTCCGCTCGAGGTCGTACGTGGCGCAGTCGTCGTGCACGACGATCCCGAACGTCCGAGCCGAACGCGCGTCGTGCTGCGGGACATCGAGACGCGCGCCATTGACGCCCATGTCGAGGTGGAGGGCACGATCTCTTCGCGGCGCGAAGGCAGCCAGGTCGACGGGATGGACCTGCTCGTGAATCTCGTTCGGCTCGAGGTCGGCGACGAGGTTCGCCGCGCGCTCGACGGGCACCCCGGCACCCGCGAGATCTGGGAGGAGTACGCGCCCGTCGGCGGCTCGATCACGGGAAGCGTACGAGTCGCATCGGACGAAGCCTACGCCGGTACGGTGGCGCACGTCGCGCTCGGGGTCCGGGACATCGGTGCGACCTGGCGCGAGCTGCCGGTGCCCGTGCGCGGGGCGAGCGGCTCCATCGACGTGCGCTGGGCGCCGGTGCCCGCCGCGGTTTTGTCCGAGGGTTTCCCCTTCCGCGCTTCGGGGGCCCGCGTCCGGCTCACCACCGACGAAGAGGCCGGCGACGGCTTGGGGCTCGACGTCCGCTTTCGCCAGGACGAGCCGCCGGAGTCCGGGCTTCCACCGCGCCTCGGAGTCGAGGTCGAGCTGGACCGATTGCTCCTGCGCGGTGAGCGTTGGCGCGACCTCGCGGTCCAGTTTCCCGACGTCGCGGAGGTCGTCGGTGAGCTGGGCGCGAGCGGCGGTGTGGGCGTGCGCTACCGCGGAAGTCGCCCGCGGCCAAAAGAGCCGTACGTGCACGTGACGGAGGTCGTGCCGGGCGATCCCTTGGTGCTGCGTCCCGACGTCTTCCCGCGCACGACGCGCGGGCTGCGTGGACGCGTGCTCGTACGCAACGAGGATCACGCGGACGATGTGTCCCGGGGCCTGACGCGCTGGCAGCTCGCAGCCGTCTGGCCCGACGGGGTCGACCTCTACTCCGAGGGCCGAGCTCCGTTCGAGGGCGACGGACGAGCGCTGGTCGTGGCCGCCGGCATCGACCCGGCCAACGAAACGTTCCGCGGGGCGCTGCGCGTCGCGACGAGCGACCCGGATGGATCGTCCTCGATCGATTTGACCGAGAACGCCGTCGAAGGCCGACTGGATGCGCGCCTCTTCACCACACTGCCCGGCGACGAGGAACGCGAGCCACAGCTCGAAGCCTCCGTCTGGCTGCGTGGCAACACGCTGCGCAACGACTCCATCGAACTGGGCGGCCTCTCGGGCGAACTCGTCCAGTCCGGCGACGTGTTCCGCGCCGAGCGCGTCGACGCCGAACTGCGCGGGCACCCGATCGTGCTCGAGGACGTCATGTTGTTCCCTCTCGCGCTGGCGGAGATCTTGCCCGAAGCGGATCCGATGCTGGATCGCGAGCGGCTCGACCCCAACGGCGTGGGCTTGCAGGCGAAGCTCACGACGGAGGACCTGCCGCTCGACGAAACGCACCTCGAGGATCTGCTCTCGACCGAGGCGCTCGAATGGATCCGCAACGATCCCGACTGGTCGGGGCTGCTGGATCTCGAGCGCGCGCAACTCGTGTTGACCAGCGAGGAGGACGGCAGCGGCAAGCTCGCGCTCTACGGACGCGCCGTCGTTCATGACATGACGCTGCGACCCGGGCTCGCCATCTCCGTCGACGAATTGCGGGCCGACGTGCGCGAACTCGTCGTCGAGGCGGGGCGTATCCGCATGTGGGGCGAGGTCGACGATCTGGCCGGCTCGATCGAGTCGCGACCGCTGGAGAACGCCAGCATGATCGTCAGCTACCTCGACGGGCGCCTCAACGTCGACAACCTCGACGGAGCGTTCTGCGGCGGGCGCCTGCGCTCGGCCGGTTCCGAGGCCGGAGGGGCATCGACCGCGCTCGCGGCCGATCTGGGCGAGCCGTACGGCTTCGACCTGCGACTCGTCCTGGACGACGTCGAAGCCGATTCGCTCCTGCGCGGCGTCTTCCAGTCGAGTGTCGCCGACCAAGGTACGATCGACGCGGCGCTGTTCCTGCGCGGCAAGCCTTCCGACATCCTGGGGATCCGCGGCAACGGTTGGGTCAGCGTCGACGAGGCGCAGCTCTACTCCATCCCCGTCATCCGCGAACTCTTCGGGGCCCTCGGCTTCGACGACCAAGCGGTGTTCGACCGCATGCGCACGCGTTTCCAGTGGCGCGACGGGAAGATCCACATGAACGACATCACGGTCAGGAGCGCGTTGTTGAAGCTGGTCGGCGAGGGCTGGCTAGCGCTCGACGGCCAGCTCCACCACGACCTCGAGGTCCGCTACAGCCTCGTCGATCGGCTCGGGCCATTGTCCTGGATCGTGTACTGGATCAACAACGCGCTCGTGCGCGTGCGCATTCGTGGCGACATGGATCGGCCCGTCGTCGCGATCGAATCGCTGATCCGCGAGCTGTTCGGCAGCGATCGCCCCACGGGGCGCAGCCTGCCGCTGCCGCCCTTCGCGGAGCTCGACGCGCGGTTCTGACTTTCGTCGGACGCGATTTCAGCTCGACGGCGTGATGCGCCGAGAAGGCGAACGGCCCATGACCGTCACCCGCTCCGATCGCCAACGCCTCACGCGCCTCGTCGGCTCGCGGGTCGACCTCGGGGAAGTG
>JBBDIB010000032.1:0-20239 GCA_040880665.1 Planctomycetota bacterium | reverse complement strand
GATGTCGCTCGCCACGCGAGCGACCGCTTGCCGATCTCGCCGGCGAGCGCGCGACTGATCCACGCCCTGGTACGACCCGACTGGCGAGCGGGAGAGCTCGCCGACATCGTGCGCGCCGACGCCGCGCTCTCCGAGCGCCTGCTGCGCGCGGCGAACGCGCGCCGGGCTCCCGGTAGCGAGCCCATCGACACGATCGAACAGGCGCTGGTGTGCGTCGGCCCGGGCCTGACGCTCGCCTTGGCGGTAAGCGAAGCCCTGCGCGAACCGTTCCAGGCCGACGTTCCGCCGTACGGCCTCGGAACCGGCGTGCTCTGGCGCCACTCGATCGCCGCCGTCCTGGCGACCGAGGAATCCGCGCAGTCGTGCCGGTTCCCCATCCCGCCCGCCGCCTATGCCGCGGCGCTGCTGCACGACGCGGGCAAGCTCGTCCTGGGTCGCTACGCCGAAGAGGAGCTGCTCGAGCGCCTCGTCGACAGCGCCAAGCTGCTCGGCATCGGCCGCGGGGAAGCGCGCACCGTCGTGCTCGAAGCGTTCCACGCGGAACTCGGCGCCCTGTTGGTGGAGGCCTGGGGCCTCTCCCCGTTGATCGCCGAGGCCGTGCGGCATCACCACGCGCCCCTGATGGCGAGCGACCCCGCCGCGCGCCGTCTGTGCTCGCAGATCCTGCTCGCCGACTCGGTCGCCGCCCTCGTCGGCACCCCCTGCGGCCAGGGCTCGCCGCCGGCCTTCGACGCGGCGCTGGCGGGCAGCCTGCAGATCTCCGAAGCGAGCTACGCGCAACTCGTAGCGCGGGTCGGGGATCGTCTCGAAAGCGTGCTCGAGCTCTACGCCTGAGGCGCTACCGTGGCGCGCGTGGGAGCCGTCCTCGCGATCGACTGGGGCACGAAGAAGAGCGGATTCGCCGTCGCGGATCCGTTGCGCATCGTCGTGCAGCCGCTCGACGCCGTGCGCCTCGACGGCGACTCCGTGGAGCTGCTCGACCACGTCGAGCGCTTGGGTGAGGAGCGCGACCTCGAGGTGCTCCTGATCTCGCTGCCCGTCGAGGCCGACGGCAGCGACAGCGGGCAGGCGAAACTCGCGCGCGCCTTCATGGCGGCGCTGGCCGCGCGGCTGCCCGACGTGACGATCGTGCCCTACCCCGAGCGCTTGACGTCGAAGGAGGCCGAGTCACGCCTGCGCGAGGCCGGCCTGCGCGGCAAGGCAGCGAAGGACCGGCGCGATTCGTGGAGCGCGTGGGTGCTGCTCGAGGACTGGATCCGCTCCGGCGAGCCGCGCGGCTGACGGCTCGCGCCGCTCACCTGGCGACGTACTGCCCGCCGTTCTCCAAGGCCAAGCTCGAGAGGAAACCCGCGTCCTGCGCGCCCGAGAGGCCGATCGTGTGGATCGTGATTCCCACCGCCGCGTTGCGCTCGCGCACGGCCGCGAGGATCTCCTCGGGAACCGTCAACACACCCATCGAAGGCTTGCCGTCGGAGAGCACGTAGATCGTGTCGACCAAGGGCTCGCTCCAGTCGGCGTCCTCGGCGACACCGGCCAGCTCGAAGGCGCGCATCAGCGCGCCGTGCAGGTTCGTCGCGCCGCCGGCCGTGAGCGAGTCGACGAAGCGCAGAACATCGCTGCGCACCGCCGTCTCCATCCGCACCAGCTCGTCCTCCCAGGTCCAGACATCGCTCGCGTACAAGACGAGGTTGAACAGGCCGCCGTCACGAATGCCGCCCAGCGCGTTGACGAGCTCCTGGCGCGCGACCTCCAGCCGCGAGGACTCGTTCTCCCTCGGCATGTCGGCCGGGAAGCGCGGGTCGTCGGTCGGGTTGTTGCGCGGCACCATCGCGAAGTTCATCGAGCCCGAGACGTCCAGCACGAACAAGACGCGCCGGCTCTCGGTGCGAATCCCGAAGAACGAAACGCCCATCTCCTCCTCGACCGACAGCGACCCTTCCTCGAGAGCGCCGAGGGCGACGACCTCGAAGTCCTCGCTCGCGCTCTTCCACCAGCGTTCCCACGCGGCGTGATTCGCTCGCATGGAGCGACCCGTCAGCGAGTTCAACGCCGAGGTCAGGTCGCTCGCGATGCGGCCCTCCTCGTGGGCGAGCCGCTCGATCAGGATCGGCACACTGCGCACTTCGCGGCGCGCGGCGAGCGCTTCGATGGCCGCGGCGCGCACCTGCCAGTGCGGGCTGTCCAGCTCGAGCACCAACGCGTCGAAGGCCCGCGGCAACGAGCCGGGGCGGGCCAGGGCGAGCAAGAGCGCGCGGCGCAAGCCCACGTCGTCGGCGTCGGCCTCGGCCAGGAGCCCGAGCACGGCCTCGTCGACGGCCAACGTGCCGGCGTGATGCAGCATCGCGAGGCTTTTTTGCGCCAGCGGTCCGGCCGACTTCTGGTGCGTCTTCGCGATGGCGCTGACGGCGGCGTCGAGCGTCTCGCCCGCGAGGCGTGAGAGCACGCGGCCGCCAGCTTCCGACGCGGCGTCCATCTCGAACGCCAGTTGGATCGCCTCTTGGCGCAGGACGCGCGATTCCTCGACCTTGCGCCGGAACGCGGCCTGCGCGGCCGCCTCGGCGGACCGATTCGAGTCGGGGCCGGCCTTCTCCTGAGCCTTGCGCGCGGCCTTGTCCAACGTGCTCTTCTCGCGTGCGAGTTTGCGCTTGATGGACGTCCGCGCGCTCTCCGTGCGCGACAGGAATCCGAGCAGGTTGTCGATCGCGCCGTCGCCCGCCAACGCGCCGGCGATCTCCAGCGTGCCGAGCCGTTCGAGGGACGGGGCGGAGCGATCCAGACCGCTCCAGACCGCACGGCCGTACTTGCGCCGCTCGACCGGGCGCAGACCGTCCACGAAGGTACGCACGCCGCTGCGCAGCACCTCCAACCATGGCTCGTCGACCTTGGCGCGCTCCTTGACGCGTCGAACCTCGCCTTCCAAGCGACCGAGTTCCTGCTGTTGTCGACCCACACTGTCCGCCAGCGACTCGTCGCTCGCCCGGCGCGTCTCGAGCGAGCGCACAAGGGTCCGCTGGCGCTCGAGCGCGGCCGTCATCCGGCGCAACTCGTCGCGCCCCTCGCGCACCGCCATCGAGGCGCGCGCCAGCTCCTCACGCAAGGGCTCGTGCGCTTTCGTATCGGCCAGGGCAACCAACGCCGCGAGCGCCGCTTCGCGCTGTTCGATGTCGGTCGTGCGCGCCGCGCGCCGAAAGGCCCCCAGCGCATCGTCGAACGCATCGGCCCGGGGAGCGCCGGACGCCGCCACGAGCAGGACGAAGCAGAGACAGGGCCACTTGAGATGTCGAAGCACGAAAGCCAGGGGGGATCGGGTTGAGAGCTGTCGGCGCCCCAGGCTACAGAGTAGAGTTCGCCACGGCGTGAGAAGGCCGGGCGGCCGCTCGGGGGCGTTCGCGTCCCCGAGAGGAAAGTCCGGGCTCCATGGGTCAGGGTGGTTGCTAACGGCAACCGGTCGCGAGACTAGGGAAAGTGCCACAGAGAGTAGACCGCCGGCGTTCTCGCGGCTTCGGCCGCTCCGCCGGTAAGGGTGAAAGGGTGCGGTAAGAGCGCACCGCGTCGCTGGTGACAGGGACGGCACGGCAAACCCCACCCGGAGAAAGATCGAATAGAGGGGTGAGGCGCCGGACCCGCGCCGTTCGAGCCCCCGGGTAGATCGTTCGAGGCCGCGCGCAAGCACGGCCCTTAGAGAAATGGTCGCCCCCCGCGTCCGCGCGGGGACAGGATCCGGCTTACAGGCCTTCTCACGCCACTTTCCAGCCCACGGCCCCGCGCGTCGAAATTTTCAAGGCGCTGACAAAGGACCGTGAACACGAGCCTTAGTACGAACCTGCAAAAGTTGCCCGCCCGCGATGGGGGCGCGACGCTACTCTCTGGGCAGTCGCGCGGCGCTGCGAGGCTCGGCCCCCCCCGGATTTCCCCCACCGGGACTTTCCCCGAGAGTCCACAAGATGTGGTGGCCTGGTCTCACTCCTCCGCCGCATCTTGACGCCCCTCCCGCCTCCGACCGATCGCTCCATGGAGTTCGTCCTCGTCGTTCCGCGCACTCGGCTCTTTCCAGAGTGCTTTCCCCAGGGCTTCTCGCCCTTCGGGCCGGGCGCGTTGACGGAGTTCCTGGCGACCGTGGACGAACACGGCTTCTTCGTCGAGCGCCAGCGCGCCGAGCGGGAGCCGGCCTGGAAGCAGGTCATCCCCTACGTCGCCGTCTCCCAGGGCGCGGCGCCGGGGGAACGACTCTTCGCCATGCGGCGGCTCACCCGCGGCGGTGAGGCTCGCTTGCACGGCAAGCGCTCGCTCGGCGTGGGCGGACACGTGAATCCGGAGGACGCCTTCGCGACCTCCGCCGTCGAAGCGGCGACGAACTCGCCGACGCTCCCGCAGCCCAGGTCCCGCGCGCTCCTGCACGGTGCCTTGCGCGAGATCTCCGAAGAGATCCGGCTGACCACGCCGGGCTCGAAGGAGTCCTCCGCAGCTACATCCCCAGCGTTGATTCCGCTCGGACTCATCAACGACGACGCGACCGCCGTGGGTGCCGTACACGTGGGCCTCGCCTGCGTGTTGCACACGACGGGCGACGTGTCCGTCCGCGAGGACGACGTGCTCAGCGGCGAACTCCTCGAACCGGCGGTGCTTCGGCGCCTCCGCGACGAGGGCGCCGACTTCGAGTCCTGGTCGTCCTGCTTGCTCGATGCCCTTTGGCCCACCGACGGCTCCGATGCCATCGTCCGCCTGGACGACGCGTTCCGTCTCTCTCCGTGGACTCATCAACCGAGCACGGAGACACACCGGACGCCCGCGCACGTCTGAGCGCCACGCGGCAGTCCGCCGCTCGGCTCTCGCGCTGTGCCGTGCCCTCCAACCGATCGCTCGAGCGCCCTCGCGCCCGGCGGTCGCCACCCCCCTCCCCCGAACACCAGCGCGGCGCCCGACGCCGTTTCCAACCATCGAGCGATGACAACCAGCACCACCAAGAAGAGCCGCATCGTCGACCCCGAGCGCATCTACGACCTCTTGCTCGGAGCGCGCACGGCCGACGAGTGCACCTTGCAGTTCAAGGACGGCCGGGTCCTGCGCGGCGCACTCGTCTTCAACGAGTTCAAGGGCACGGGCCGCATCATCAACGTCGAGGAGGAGTCGTCGACGGACTTCGCGGTCGACGATCTGCGTGACCTCAAGTTCTGAGCTCGAGCCCCGACGCTGTAGCGCCAGCCGTGGCGCCAGCCGACGCCCCGCGCGGGGCGTCCGTCGTTCGGGACGACCGCTCGCGGCGATCGGCGCGGCGTTCGGACCGCCGGCAGCGGGGCGGTAGCATGGCGCCATGATCGTCGCGTGCTTTCTCCTGCAGTCCTTCCTCGCCACCCCCGCCGCGCCCCGGGTGCCCGGCGAGCCGGTCGTCGCGCTCGTCGTTCCCAACGCCGGGGCGCCGCGCGTCGCGGCGTTCCTGCGACCGGGCGACCTCGCGCCCTTCCCGCTGCCGCTCTCGACGCGCTCCGAGCGGGTCGCGCGCGCCGAGTTCGGGCCGAACGGCTTCCACCTGGCCCTCTTCGGTGCGGGCGACACGGCGCTCGACGCGCTGCGCGTCACGGCGCTCCCGCACGCGGCCGCGGCGCAAGTCCTGGTTTCCGAGGAGGGCCTGGTCTGGGTCGGGCCGCCGCGCTTGCCCGAGCGCGTCTCGATCGGCGCGGTCCGCGACGCGCTGCCGCTGCTCGCGCGCCAGGATCACGTCGCTGTCCAGGACTGCGTCGTGCTGATCCAACCGCCCGAGCGCCTCGGCCCCGAGGAGCGGCTGGTTTTGCTTCCACCCGCGGAACACGCCGGAGTCGATTGGTTCACGTACTTCGTGCGGGAGGAAACGGCGGGCGGTGGCTGGGGCGCGGGGCGCAGCTTCCGCGTGCGCGCGAGCTCGCGCCACGCCGCCGTACTTCGCACGGCGGGCCGCCGCGTGCAGGTGCTGCTCTCGAGCGGCGGCGCCGACGAGCAGGGCGCACGCCCGCGCCTCGACCAAGCGTTCTACGCGACCGTCCGCCGCGTAAACGACTTCGCTCCGCGCGCGCTCGAGCTCACGCGCGCCGAACTCGCACCGATCGAAGCGACGACCGTGGTCGACGTGCAGGGAGCCGGTCCGCGCACGCGCGTCCCCGCACTGCGCGGGCCGTCGCGCGAGGCGCTGGACGTGACCGACGTCGTCGCCTGGAAGGACGACGTCGCGGCCGAGCTCGAACAAGGCAGCGTGCTGCGCGCCTGGTTCGAACCGCCCGCGGAGGATGAGGACGGGCGACCGGCCGGAAACTGGACGCTGCTCGTGCATCTCGATCCACGGCCCTTGAACACGGCGGCGACGGGTCCGCGCGAACTCGTGTCCCTCGGGCTCGCGGCGTCGGAGGACGACGAGGACGACCGCGGCGACGCAACGCAAGCCGTGCTCGGCACCGAGCCCGCCCTCGCGGGTTGGCTGGCCGACGTGACGCGCGACGTCGGGCTCGCGACGATGCACCTCGAAGGACCGGACGAGCAGCTCGACATTCGCCCGACGATGGGTCCCGGCGCGGCCTTCGGCGACGTGGACGGTGACGGCTTCGTCGACCTCTACCTCGTGCAGGGCGCATCGCGCGAGGGCTCCGCGCCGCTCGCCAACCGCCTGTTCATGAACAAGCACGGCACCTTCCGCGACGCCACGGAGGAATCGCGCACGGGGCACACGGGCGCCGGGATGGGAGCGCTCTTCTTCGATCCCGATGGCGACGGCGATCTGGACCTCTACGTCGCCAACCGCGGCCCCGATGTCTTCTACGTCAACGGCGGCACCGGGCTCTTCCTCGACGCCACCGAATCGGCGGGCATCGCGGGCGACCGCTGGAGCGCGTCCGCCGTCGCGGGCGACGCGGACGAGGACGGCGACCTCGACCTCTACGTGACCAGCTACCTCGTCTATGACACCGAGGCACTGCCGGCGCTGGACGAGTTGGCCCGCTACCAGCGCGAGGACCCCGTCGAAATGCTGCCCTTCGCATTCCCCGCCGCAGCGAACGTCTACTATCGCAACGACAGCTTCCACACGGACGGCGCGCGCCGCGAGCACGTGCGCTTCGTCGATGCGACGAAGGATTCGGGGCTCGCGGATGCAGCCGGGCGCGGCATGCAGGCGGCGTTCTGGGACTTCGACCGCGATGGCGACCTCGACCTCTATATCGCGAACGACGTCTCCTACAACGTCCTCTTTCGGAACGAGGGCGGCGGGCGCTTCCGCGACGTCTCGTTCTCCACGGGCATGGACGACCCGCGCGGCGGGATGGGCGTCGCGATCGGCGACGTGGACGGAGATCGGGACGAGGATTTGTTCCTCACCAACTGGCAGTTGGAGCCGAACGCGCTCTACGCCAACAACCTGCTCAGCCACGCGAGCCGTCGACACCGCGTCGGCACCTTCCGCGATCGCACGGTCGACGCGGGCTTCGCAGCCTTCGGCGTCGGCTACACCTCGTGGGGCGCGGAGTTGTTCGACCTCGAGAACGACGGCGACCTCGATCTGTTCGTCTCCAACGGCTACACCAGCCCCGACTACGAATCGACCGGCATTTGTGTCGGGCAGCCCAACCACCTATTCGTGAACGACGGCAGCGGACGCTTCCGCGCCGCGTTCGCCGAAGCCGGCGCGGCCCTCACCGTCGAACGCGCGAGCCGCGCCGCGTTGACCTCGGACTTCGACCAGGACGGCGCGGTCGACCTGTTCGTGACGTCGAACAACGGGCTACCACAGATGCTCGCCAATCGCGCGCCGCGCCAGGGCCGCTGGATCGGTCTACGCCTGCGCCAGGACGGGCCGAATCGTTTCGCGATCGGCGCCACCGTCGAGGTCAGCGCCGGCGATCGCACCTGGCTCAGCACGCTGCGCGCCGGCACGGGCTATCTGGGCGGCAACGCGCCCGAACTCCACTTCGGCTTGGGCGACGTCGAAGCGGTCGACCGGGTCAGCGTGCGCTGGCCCGACGGAACGCTGAGCGAGCACGGCGTCGAACTCGATCGCTGGGTCACGCTGAAGCGCCCCTGATCGCGCGCACGAGGGCGAACGTCAGCGTTCGGCGTAGGGCTCCATCTCCGGCTCGAGGTCGATGTGCATGCCGTCGGCGATGCGGTTGATGTAGTTGAAGTAACTCGTCACCTGGATCGCGTCGTGAATCGCGACGTCGTCGAAGCCGGCCGCTCGCAAGCGCTCGACGTGCAGGGCTTCCATCGCGCCGGGATCGATCGTCAGCGCTTCGGCGAAGGCTGCGAGCGCCAAGGCTTCGGGCGGCAACGGCGCGGAGCGCCAGTCGCGGGCGACCGCCGACACCAAGGCCTCGATGTCCGCGGCCGAGCGGCCGTCGGCGAGTTTCCGAACCTCGTCACGGAGGTCCGCCGCGTGGGCCAGCGTTCAGTAGTGACAGGCGTTGGCCTTGCTGACCACGACGGCGAGCAGCTCGCGCTGCCAACGCGCGAGGCCCGTACGCGCGAACATCACGCGTTGATAGAGCGTCATCGCCGCCTCCAACACGGGCGGTGACAGACTCATCGCGCGGACGATCTGGTATACGCGTCCAGCCCGATTCTCGGCGGCCTCGTAGTGGCGCGCGAGCGCGCCGGTCGCCTCCTCGGGCGGAATCGTGCGGATCCAAGCCACGGGAAATCAGCGCGCGTCGTCGTACCGCGTCCGCGGCTCCGAGCCGGACAGCGGACGTCGCGTCCCCAGGCTGGCCTCGATCGCGCGGCGTTCGGTCGCCGAGCCCGACGCCGGGTAGTACGTCTCGAGCGCTTGTCGCGCGGTGCCGATCCCCATCGTCGCCAGGGCCTCGACCGCATCGCGGCGGAGTCGCGGAACGTCGCTCTCGAGCAACGTAGCGATCGCGCGCGCGTTGGAGTCGCGATCGAAACGCTCGTCGGCGAGCAGTCGCGCGGCGTGCCCGCGCACGGCGACCGAACGCGCCGGATCAGCCAAGAGGTCCGCGAACAGGAACCGGATGCGCGGCGAGTCGAGGGCGCCCAGGGCATCGAGCACCCCCAGCGACAGACGGTCGCCGTTCGACGGCTCGCGCAGCTTCGCCTCGAGCCACACCAAGGCTTCGGGGTCGGTCGCCGCGACCAAGCAAGCGGCGGCGCCGCGCGTCGCCCAGGTGGCGTTGGAGTCGAAGACGCGCCGGCCGAAAGCGGCCAGCTCGGCGTCGACCCTGACGCGCTCGGGGGTCAGCGCCCGGAGCGCGGCGACGCGCACGCCGGCCGCGGGATCGTTCTCGATGGCGCGCAACAGGCGCTCCTTGGCCTCGACCGCCGACACGGCGCCCAGCGACCGCGCGGCCGCGGCGCGCACCCAGGGGCTGGAATCGCGCTCGAGTCGATCGACGAGCTCGGCGACGTAGACGCTCGAACCGCTGACGCGCGCTCGTTCCGCTCGGGCGGCGATGCGCCCCAGCGCGACGCAGGCGTCGTGCCGTCCGGCCGCGTCCTCCGAGCGCCGCGCGAGGGTGAGCGACTCGGGGCCGTCCCACTCGCGCTCGACGCTCTTCGGCCACGACTCGTGCAGATCGAACCGCACGGCCAAGGGCTTCCCGCCGCTCGTCAAGAGGTCGAAGCTCGAGCGACGCGAGTCGATGCGCACCGCGTGCAGGCTGACGCCGCGCTCGTCGCGCACCTCGATCACGCAGTCGCCACGGAACAGAGCCGGCCAAGCACCGGCGCTCGACTGCATCTGACGCACGTCGACGGTGACGGCGTCCTCGCCGCGCACGGGGCGCCAGTCGAGCACGAAGGCGGGGTGTCCCGCGGCATCGATCCAATCGGCGCGGAACTCGTCCAGGTCCGCCCCGCCGACGCGCTCCAGCGTCTCGAAGAAGTCGTTCGTGCTCTTCGGCGTGTTGGCGCGCTCGTTGAAGAGCGTCCGGATCGAGCCCCGGAAAGCGCGCTCGCCCACGATCGAACGGACGAGATGCATGCGTACGCAGGCGCGCTCGCGGAAGGCGCCCGCGAAGCGATCGGCGATCTCGAAACCGTGATCTGCGGAGAGCGGCAGCGCGGCGCCGCTCGCGACCGCGGTGTTCTGGCGCTCGCGCACCGCCCGGGCGAAGGCGTCGGCCCCGCGTGCTTCCTGGCACCACAGGAGCGCGGCGTAGTCCGCCAAGCCCTCCATCACCCACGCGTCGGCCCACGAGGCGGCTTCGATGCAGCCGCCGGCCCACTGCGCGGCGAGGCCGCGCACGATGGCGAGCTCGGGGCTTTCGTCTTCGCGTGCGTGCGCGTCGCCCACGAGGCGCGCGTCGTGCAGCACGAGCGAGGCAAAGGTCAGCGTGTTCTCCGGCAAGCCCTCGAGCACGGCTTGGGAGAGCGCCGGGTAGGGATACTTGACGCCGAACAAGCGCTCGAGCACGGGCAGCGCCTCGGCCGTGACGGCCAGGCTGGCTTCGAGGTCGGGCAAGAGCTCGGCCGGCGCCAGCCGTTGCACGTGCACTCGGCCCGTGGAGACCGAACCGTCGGGAAGCGAGTCGCCGGAGCCCGACGAGCTCAGGTCACCCGCCGCGAGCCCGAAGCGATGCGCGGCGTGCGGCACCGCGAGCCGCCAGACCTCGACCTGCCGTGCGCCGTCGTTGCGCGCTTCGACGCGCTCGCCGCTCGCCACGACCTGCCAGGCGGCCGGCACCGTCAGGGCGAGCTGCGTCGTCGCGCGCTCGAGGGGATGATCCGTGCACGGGAACCAACCGCGCGCGCTCTCGGGGCCGCCCGAGGTGTAGATCGCCGTCGGCGTCCCGTCCGCGCGGCGACCGAGGAACTTGAGACCGACCGTCGGCACGCCGCCATAGCGCATGTGCACGACGGCCTCGTCGCCGGCTAACAGGGCTTCGGGCAGGTCGATGGTGACGGTCGAGCCGGCCTGCCGCGCGGCGAGCCGCCGACCGTCCGCGCCCAGCGCGCCGTAGAGTTCGAGGCCCGCGAGGTCGAAGGTCAGTTGCTCGAGCAGCTCGGCATCCACGCCGAACCGCACCGCGCAGGTACCTTCCACGCGGCGCGTCACCGGATCCACCTCGAGATCGATCGTGTACGACTCGACGTCGAAGCCGCGCGCCAGGGGCGACGCGGTGGGCTTCGATTCGATCCGACGCGGAGGCCCGGCCGGCTGCGGTCCGATGGCCGCGTAGCAGCCCGCGACGAGCAACGTCGCGCTCAACAGCGGAGCGCTCCGGAGGAGCGACTGGCGCGTGGCCGAATGCATGGGCACGGCCGAACGGGAGGGAACGAGGGGTCGATCGTGGTGCATCATGGAATTCGTGCGGTAGGCGTCGCGAGGTTGGGATGGTACCAATCGGCTCCGGCGGATCGAGCATCGAGGACGACCCGCCGGCACGAGCATGGATTTCCTTCTGGAGTGCATCGGTTTTCCCCCCGACGTGGACGTGGACGCGCTCGCCGCGCGCATCCGGGCCGAGGGCGAGCCCGTGGCCTACCGCGGTCCGGGGGGCGAGCACCTCAAGCTGCGCCTTCCGGGGCGCATCGAGCTGCGTCTCGACCGCGAGGCGGATGACCTCGTGACGCAGGTCTTCCCGTACTACGACGTGCCGCGCCGGCTGCGGGTCCGGGTGGCGCGCGTCGAACGGCTCCTGGATTCGCCCTTCGACGCCCTGTTGGTCGGCAGCGCGAATCCGCCCCTGCCGGACGAGGAAGCGGCGGACCGCCGGCCCGAGAGCGAGTACGCGCTGGCGACCTACCTGACCGATGCGCGCCGCTTGCCCGGGCACGTCTCCCAGGGGCACGTGCTGGCCGTCAGCGTGGCGGGCTTCGCGCTCGACGTGGAGAGCTCTGCACCCGACGAGCGCGCACCCGACGAGCGCGCACCCGACGAGCGCGCACCCGACGCGCGCGCACAGCACGACCCCGAGGCCGCGTTCATCGCCCCCTTGACGGATCCCAGCGCGCCCAGCGGCACGGTGGCGCTCTCGCTCGTCGTCGAACGCGTCCGGCGCGTGACGAATCCCTGGTCCGGGGAAGAGTTCCTCGCGCTCGAGGTCGCGGCGCCCGAGCGGGCCTTGGATCTCTTCGTCTCCCGCTGGCAGCTCGCGGCGGACGGACTCGACGAACCCCAGGTCGGCTGGCGCATCGCGGGCACCTTCCTGTTCACCGGGCGCGTTTCGGGCGGGCTGCCACCGCTCGCGAACAAGCGCTTCGGCTGACAGCGCGCCCGCCGGCGCCAGACTCAATCCTCGGGTGAGT
This sequence comes from Planctomycetota bacterium, assembly GCA_040880665.1. GTDB lineage: Bacteria > Planctomycetota > UBA1135 > UBA1135 > JBBDIB01. The sequence continues at coordinate 8,017 of JBBDIB010000032.1, read as the reverse complement.
CCTCGAGCGGCGCCTCGCGCTCCGGCGCCGGTTCTTCGGCGACGGGCTCGGCGGGTCGACGCTGGACGGCGAGGCCGGCGAGGATGGCGTCCAACTCGCTCGCGGAGAAGCCGCCCGAGCTGACCAGCACGTGCGCGCGCTCGGGATCGAGCTCGGGGGCCGGCCGAAAGCGCACGTTGGACTCGCCCTCGAAGCCGCGCATCGCGCTCCAGCGAGCGGTCGCGGAGCGCACGTGCTCGAGGACTTTGTCCGTCGCTTCGGCGAACTCGGCCGCATCCTGGGGCGTGTCCCAGACGGTCCACCAGACGAGCGCGCGCGCGCGGCCCTTGCCCACCAGCACCAAGCGGTCGCCGCCCCAGCCCTCGCCGGCCCGCGACGTGTAGCGCGCCGTCAACACGTCGGCTTGGCTGCGCAGCCCGTGGCGCCGCGCGACCGGTTCGACGAACAGGCTCGCGCCGAGCTCCCCCAGCGTGTCCTGCGCGAGCACGCGCACGCCGTCGGGCAGGCCCGCGGGCGAGACGTCGAGTGCCACCGGCTCGTCGGGCTCGTCCCAGTACTTCTTCGGGTGCAGGATCTGCTCGCTCGAACGCGGCGGCTGGTCGAACGCGGCGTCGATCTTCGCGGGGATCGGCTTCGCCATCTGGCCGGTGTTCGCGCTCTCGGAATTGACCAGGAACGCCGCGCCGCGCACGTAGGCCGCCAAAAGTGGCTTCCAGAGCGCCGGCGGAACGTCGCGGAGCCCCTCCATCCCGAGGTTGCCGACCCGTTGGATCTCCTCGATCGAGAGCTTCGTCATGTTGCCGAACATCCAACTATTCATGACCGTGACGCCCGAACCCTCGACCACCGCCTGGTACGCGAACAGCGCGTCGGAGTTGTCGAGGCGCCGGATCAGCTCGGCGTCGAGGTCCCAACGCTGATCGTCCAGCGCGTGGGTCAACTCGTGCGCGAGGATGATCTCGGCCAAGCCGCCCGTAAACGACTTCATCAGGTAGAAGCGGTCCTCCCCGGGGTCGTAGAAGCCGCCGACCTGGGACTCCAGCATGCTCATCATGGTCTGCATGTACGACAGCTCGGGCGGCAAGAGCCCGAGCAGCTTGTAGACCTCTTCCTCGGACGCGAGTCGCTCGGCAGGCATCAAGCGCTGCATGCGCAGGGTCACGTAGGTCCGGAACGACTCGGCGTCCGCGAGCGCCACGTCGACGGGCTCGGTGAACTCGGCTCCGCGCAGGGCCTCCACCTCGTCGGCCAGTTCGGCGGCGAGCGCTTCCAGCTCGGCCTGGCTCAGCTCCTCGGTGGTCGCCGGCGCGTCGTCGACGGGGACCTGGGCCAGGAACGGGACGGAGAGCACGACGAGGGCGACGGTGGTTCGCAACATGATGGCGATGAGGGCCGGGGACGAGGGCGAGCGCGAAGGATAGCGATGCGGGTGGGGAGCGACCCCATTTGCGTGCATCGCCGTCGTTTGCAAGCACCGTGCCCCCCTGGCAGGATGCCGGGCTCCCGCGTGCTTCGCGTCGGATGCCCCCACCTCCCCCGCCCCCCGTTCCATGCGACTTCCCGCTGCGTTCGTCCCCCTGGTCCTCGTCCTGCAGCTCCTGGCGAGTCCGCTCCTGGCGCAGGAGAACGGCGAGGTCGCCGAGGCGCCCTCCACCAGCTTGGCCGAGGACATCGACGCGACGATGGGGGGCGTCAACCAACAGCTCGCGAAGTGGATCTTCTATCCGATCCCGCTGACGACGGAGACCAGCGTGCCGTTCGCGGTCGCGCTCTTGGTCCTGGGCGCGCTTTACTTCACGCTGCGCATGGGCTTCATCCAAGTGCGCGCGTTCTGGCATGCGATCCGCGTCACCCGTGGCAAGTACGACGATCCCCTGGACGAGGGCGAGGTCAGCCACTCCCAAGCCCTCTGGACCGCGCTGTCGGCGACGGTGGGCCTCGGCAACATCGGTGGCGTGGCGCTGGCCGTGACCACCGGCGGGCCGGGCGCGACGTTCTGGATGATCGTCGCCGGCTTCCTCGGCATGGCTTCCAAGTTCACCGAGTGCACCCTGGGACAGATGTACCGCGAGGTGCGCCCGGACGGCCGGGTGATGGGCGGCGCGATGTTCTACCTGTCGAAGGGCTTCCGCGAGCTGGGCCTGGCCGGCCCCGGCAAGATCCTGGCCGTGGTCTTCGCCGTCTTCTGCGTCGGCGCCTCCTTCGGCGGCGGCAACACCTTCCAGGTCAGCCAGTCGGTCGGCGCGATCAGCCACACCTTCACGTTCCTGCAGGGACACGAATGGATGTACGGCCTCGTGATGTCGATCCTCGTCGGCGTCGTGATCCTGGGCGGCATCCAGAGCATCGCCAAGACGGCCGAACGCATCGTGCCGACGATGTGCATCATCTACGTCCTGGCCGCGCTGGCGATCCTGCTCATGCGGATCGAGGCCGTCCCGGCCGCGATGGCGACGATCGTGCGCGAGGCCTTCACGCCCCAGGCGGGCCTGGGTGGCATGCTGGGCGTCCTGATCGTCGGCTTCCAGCGCGCGGCCTTCTCGAACGAAGCCGGCGTCGGTTCGGCCGCGATCGCGCACTCCGCCGCGCGGACGCAATACTCGGTGCGCGAGGGCATCGTCGCGCTCCTGGAGCCGTTCATCGACACGATCGTCGTCTGCACGATGACCGCCCTCGTGATCGTCGTCACCGGCGCGTACTCCGAGGGCGCCTACATGGCGCTGCACGGGGACGCGGGCACCGCGGCACAGGTCGGCGTCTACGCCGCCGCCAAGGACGGGGCCGCGCTGACCTCGCTCGCGATGGGACACGTCTTGCCCTTCTTCCCCTACGTCCTGGCGATCGCCGTCTTCCTCTTCGCGTTCTCCACGATGATCTCGTGGTCGTACTACGGCGAACGCTGTTGGGCCTATCTGTTCGGTGACAGCTCGTCGATCGTCTACCGCTTGATCTTCGTGATCTTCGTCTTCCTGGGCTCCATCATCACCGCGCAGAACGTGCTCGAATTCGGTGACCTGTTGATCTTCGGCATGGCCATCCCGAACGTCATCGGTGTGGTCTTCCTGGCGGGCAAGGTGAAGCGCAAACTGAACGAGTACCTGGGACTGCTGAACACCGGTCAGTTGCCGACCTACAAGTAGCGTCTCGCGCGCCGTCACCATGAAGCCGACATCGATGACCCTGCCCGACATCTTTCCGCTCGACCTGGCCGCCGAGCGCGCGTCGCTCGGCCCCGCGCTCGAGGACGCCGTGCTGGAGGTCCTGCGCAGCGGGCAGTACGTGCTCGGACCCGAGGCCGCGCGGCTCGAGGAAGACTTCGCCCAGATTTGCGGCACGGCGCACGGCGTCGCGGTCTCGTCGGGCACCGAAGCGTTGATCCTGGCCCTGGCCGCGCTGGAGATCGGCCCGGGCCACAACGTCGTCACGTCGCCGTTCTCGTTCTTCGCGACGGCCAGCACGATCCGTTGGGTCGGCGCCGACGTGAAGTTGGCCGACGTCGAGTACGACACGGCGTTGCTCGACGCGGACGCGGCGGCGAGCGCCGTCGACGCGGCGACGCGCGCGATCATGCCGGTGCACCTCTACGGTCAGATGGCGGACGTCGCGCGGCTGGCGTCGACGGGCCTCCCGATCGTCGAGGATGCCGCGCAGGCGCACGGTGCACAACGCGCCGGTCGCGGCCCGGGTGCGCGCATCCCGGGTACTGCGGCCTGCCTGGCGGCGTTCTCGTTCTATCCGACCAAGAACCTCGGTACGGCCGGCGAGGGCGGGCTCGTGACGACGCACGACGCGGACCTGGCGCAGGCCGTACGGCTCGTCCGCGACCACGGCAGCCCGACGAAGTACACGCACACGCGCCTTGGAACCAACGGGCGCATGAGCGCGCTGCAAGCGGCGGTGTTGAACGTGAAGCTGCCTTACCTCGAGGGGTGGAACGAGCGCCGCAATCAGAACGCTCACCACTACGATCAAGCCTTCCGCGACTCGGAAGCGGTGCGACCGCTCGCGCGTGTGCCCGACGGCGTGCACTGCTTCCATCAGTACACCGTGCGCATCGACGAACGCGTCGCCGAGCGCGACCGCGTACTGCGAGCGCTCGCCGAGCGCGGCGTGCACTGCGGCGTGCACTACCCGACGCCGATCCACCTGCAACCGGTGGCTCGCGACTGGGGCTACCGCGAGGGCGACTTCCCGAACGCCGAGCGGCTGTCGCGCGAGGTGCTGTGTCTGCCGGTCCACCCGTTCCTGGCTCCGGCCGACGTGGACCGCATCGCTGAAACATTGCTCGCCGTGACCGGCTGACCGCTTCACAATCCGGCGCAAATGGGGTGCCCGATTTGGGCTTTCTTTTGCGTTTTCGAGCGGCTTCCCCGGCACCGGGTGCCGGCCGGGCATGGGCCATTACGAAAGAAATATCCGCCCGGTAGGCGATTCCGCCCGGCGAAAAGGAAGTCGCTACGGGTCGTCGGGTTTGCACTAGGCGCGGGACCCCCGGGGTCGACTAGAACAGGGCTTCCATGGACGCCCCTGCCCCCGACTTCTCAGCCCCGCTCCCGCTCGTGAGCTGGGAGGCGGCCGAGCTCGAGCCCGGCGTCGTGCGGGGCGGCCCGCCGCCCTCGGCCGGGGTGCTGCCGAACGCGCGCTACGCCGTGGTGATCGCGTGTTCGGTCACCGCGCTCGACGGCACGTTGACGGGTTCGGTCGCGATGCTCGCGCGCATCCTCGAGCGCGGCGCCGACGAACTCCTGCTGCAGGGACTGGCGCGCGTGCGCATCCAGCGGGTGGACGGTGAGCTGGCGCGCATCGTGCCGCTCGAGGATCGCGCCAACGATCGCGTGGCGGTGCTGGCGACCGAGTTGGCCCGGCTCCCGCTGACGCCTGCGGTGCGCGAGGTCGTCGACCATCAGCTCGATCTGCTGCTCGGGTTGTCCTCGGGCTCGACGGAGGCCGCGCGCATCCGCTCGCACCTCGAATGGATCACCCACTTGCCGTGGGCCGAGCCGGCCGCCGACCGCGACCCCGATCGGTTCGAGCGCGTGATGCATTCGCTGGCCGAATCGCACGTGGGACTCGACGACGTGAAGAAGCGCATCGCCGAGTTCCTTGCCGTGCGCGAGCTGGGCGGCGGTTCCCAGGGCACCGTGCTGCTGTTCCACGGCCCGCCCGGCACCGGCAAGTCGAGCCTGGGTCGCAGCGTGGCCGAAGCGCTCGGGCGACCGTTCTTGACGATCCCCGTGGGAGCCATCCTGCGTGAGCGCGAACTCGCGGGTTCGCCCTACCGACTCTCGACGGGCCAACCCGGCGCGATCCTGCAGGGTCTGGCACGCGGCGGCGCGCCCAACGCCGTCGTGCTGCTGGACGAGATCGACAAGCTCAGCTTCGGTGGCGAGGGCGACGCCGCCGGCGCGCTCTTGCAGATCCTCGATTGCGACCAGAACGGCGAATTCTTCGACCATTACCTCGGCGCGCCCTTCGACCTGTCGCGCTGCGTGTTCCTCGCGACCGCGAACGAGACCGAGGATCTGCCCGAAGCGCTGCTGGACCGCATGGAGACGATCGAGTTCTCGAGCTTCACCGAGGCCGAGAAGGTGCGCATCGCGCGCAAGCACCTGATTCCGCGCGCGGTCGAGCAAGCCGGGCTCAGCGACGCCGACCTCAAGGTCACGCCCGCGGCGCTGAAGGAGATCCTGCGCGGCTACACCGAAGAGGCGGGCGTCCGGCAGTTCCACCGCTTGATCCTGAAGCTCGCGCGCGCCGCGGCCGTCCGCGTCCTGGAGGAGAACCGCGGCCTGTGGGTCAAGAAGGGCGACCTCTCGCGCCTCTTAGGCCCGAAGAGCGCCGAGGAGGAGCTGCGCCACGACCGACCCGAGATCGGCGTCGCCACCGGGCTCGCCTGGACCAGCGCCGGCGGCTCGCTGCTGCCGATCGAGATCCTCGCCATGCCGGGCTCGGGTCGCACGATCCTGACCGGTTCGGTCGGCGAGGTGCTGCGGGAGTCGGTGCAGACGGCGATCTCGTTCGTGCGCTCGCGCTTCGACGGGCTCGACCTCGCGCCGGACGCGCTCGACCACCTGGACCTGCACCTGCACTTCCCCTCCGCCTCGACGCCCAAGGACGGACCCTCGGCCGGGATCGCGATCACCGTCGCGGTGCTCTCCGTCCTGACCGACCAGCCGCTGCGGCACGACGTCGCGCTCTCCGGCGAGCTCTCGCTGCGCGGCTCGGTGCTGCCCGTCGGCGGCGTCCGCGAGAAGCTCTTGGCGGCGATCCGCAACGGGATTCGCGAGGTGGTGCTGCCGGCCGGCAACGCCGAGGAGGTCCTGCGCCTGGCCCCTGCGCTGCGGGCTCAAGTGAGCGTGCACCTCGTGGATCACGCGGACGAGCTGTTGCCCTTGGTGCTGGCCCAACCGATCAGGACGCGGCGCGGCCCGCGCCGGGTCGGGCGCCGGCGCTCCGATCGTCGGGCGCGCGGCGGTTGACGCCGGTGAACGTTCCGGCCACGCTCTTCGGTGTGAACCCCCTCTTCGACTGGCGGCTCGTCGCTCGGCTCGTCCCACTCGTGCTGTTGGCTTCGGTTCCAACGCCGCAGGAGCACGCGCCGCTAGCGCAGCCGGCCGACTACTTCCGCGTGATCGATCTCGACCGCGACGGCCAAATCTCGGTGCCCGAAGCGCGCTGGGTCCTCGGCTTGACGCACCGTGGCTTCCTGCGCTTCGACGGCGACGGCGACGGAAAGGTCGCGTTGGCGGAGTTCGAAGCCGAGGAGCCGACCTTTCTCTGGCGCCTCGGCGTGATCGAGCAGCCGCGCGACACCGGGCAGGAGTTGCGCCCGGACGTCGTCGAGGACGCGCCCTCCCCCGCCGCGCTGGCGCTCGAGTCGCACGACCGCGACCGCGATGGCTCGCTCGATGCGCTCGAGCTGCGCGCCCTGGCCCGCGAGCGGCGGGCCCTGCCGTTCCTGCCGACGATCGCGCGCGTCGTCGACCGTGACCAGGACGGTCGCGTCACCTTGGCGGAGCTCGAGGCCGTGCCCGCCGAGACGTGGACGCAGCTCACGCCGCCCGAGCCGGAACCCGTCCCCGAGCGCGAGCGCCCCCTGCTCGACGCCGAGCGCCGCCGGCCGATGGATCCCTGGCGCCGAGCGGACTTGGACGACGATGGCGCGCTCTCCCCGCGGGAGCTGGTCGCGTTCGCGCCGGCCACGCTCGACGAGCGCGCGCTCTTGGCGCTGCTCCAAGACCTCGACCAGAACGACGACGAACGGCTCTCGCTGATCGAACTCGAGGCCGCGCTGGGAAGGTGAGTCACGTTCCGCGCGGCCGCGCGTACGCGACCACCCTTCCCATGCAAGACCTCGCGCTCCTCCTCGCCCTCGTGCTCCCCACGCTCGGATTCGCGGGCTGCGGTCCCGTGCAGCCGACGGACACCGCCCTGCCCGCGTCCGACCGGTCGTCCGACGCGGTGACGGCGCCCGACGCACCCACCGTCTCCGCCAGCGGCTACGACCTGACGCCGCTCGACGTGACCGCTGCCGAATGGCGCGAACGCCTGACGCCGCTCCAGTACGAGGTCACGCGCGAAGAGGGCACCGAACGCGCTTTCACGGGCGAGACCTGGGACGAAAAGCGCGCCGGCACCTACGTGTCGGTCTGTGGCGGCCTGCCGTTGTTCTCGTCCCGAGACAAGTTCGAGTCGGGCACCGGTTGGCCGAGCTTCACGCGACCGATCGATCCCGATCACATCGCGACGCGCACCGACACGAAGTTCGGCTGGAATCGGACCGAGGTCGTGGACGCGCGCTCGGGAGCCCACCTGGGGCACGTCTTCCGCGACGGACCCGAGCCGACGGGTTTGCGCTATTGCATCAACTCGGCAGCGCTCGTCTTCGTGCCCGAGGGCGAGCCCCTGCCGCTGGCCCCGGTCGAGTGACGCCCGCGCGTCGCCGCCGTTAACCCGGTTCCCGCACCACGATTCGATCGGATTCGTCGTAGATCGTTGTCCTGTCGAGGCTTCGCGA
>JBBDIB010000031.1:30097-38883 GCA_040880665.1 Planctomycetota bacterium | reverse complement strand
GCGCGGGGCGGCGCGCCGATGCGCACCTCGCGCACGGCGCCGGACTCGATCGGCGAGGGGTCGTCGGTCGGAACCGTCAACGCGAGCAGGAGCAGGAAAAGGGTTCCCATGCCACGACGATCGACCGCGTCGCCGATTCCCTTGAGCCTCGGGGCGCAGTTCCGCGCGACGCGTCACCGCAAGGTGGCGTCGAACCCGCGGACGAGTTGCACCAGCCCACCGACGAGGGCCGCGAGGAGCGCCAAGGCGACCGGCCAGAGCGTTCCTTGCAAGTTGACCGCCAGGTCGTACCACGCGAAGTGGTTCCAGCCCCGTGAGCGCTCGCCCATCGGCTCGAGCACGGCTGGGTGGTCGAGGAAGAACAACTCGCGGACGCCGAACAGTTCGTCCCCCATCGCGATCCGGTGCCGGAGGATGCGCCAGTGCGCCCAGGGCGCGGCGAACCGCCAGTCCCACTCGATGCGTTGGAAGCGCGCCCACTCCGCCGCCGCTGTCGCCTCCGCTTGCTTCTCTTCCTCGGTGTACACGTGCGCATCGGGCCACGCGATGCGAGCGGCTTGCACCGCGAGGTCCTGATGCGTCATCTGGTCGACCAACACGGCGCCGAGGTTCGGTACCAAGCCGAGCAGGATCGGGCCCGCCACGGTCCACCGCAGCTTGCGCGCGCGGACGACGTCCCAAGCCAACGCCACGCCGAGCCAGAGCACCGGCAAGAGCGGCAGCGCGTAGCGCGGGCCGAACGTCCAACCCCCGCCCCAACCCACCGTCGCCGCCGGCGGAACCAGGATGGCCGCAGCCAGCAGGATCAACGTCAGCGGCCAGAGCCGCTCTCCGCGACCCCAGGACCACCACAGCCCCACCACGGCGACCAGCGTGCCCGGGGCGAGCCACAGCAGCCCGCGCCCGGGCGCCGCCAGCAGGCCCACGAGCCCGCGCGGGATCCGCTGCGCGTCGAAGTACTGGGGGCCCACGGCTTCGCCGTACCCGCTCTCGAGCGGAGCACCGAAGCGTAGCTGGTTCACCAGCAGGAACGCGCCGAACAGCAGCAACGCCGGCGCGTACCCGATCGCCAGGTCGAGCCACGCGCGCGTACCCGAGCCCGCGCGGCGTCGCCCGCGCCAAACGACGACGGCATAGCCCACAGCCAGAACGGCGACCGCCGGCGCCGTGACCGCACGTGTCAGGAAGGCCAGCCCCAGCGCGCCACCGAAGAGCAGTTGCTCGGCGACGTGAATCCTGCGCGTACGCACGAAGCTCTCGCGAAAACGCAAGAGGAGGTGGAAGGCGAAGAACAGGAAGAAGGTGGCCTGGACATCGCTCAGCGTCGAGCGCGCCTGGGGCCACGCGAACGTACACAGGGAGAGCCCGAAGGCACCGACCGCCGCGGCCGACCGACTCGCGCCCAGTCGACGCGCCGCGAAGACGAACAACCAGGCGGTCAGCGCGCCCAACAACGGGTTGCGCCACCCGACGACCAGGTGCTGGAAGTACTCGCTGCGCTCGACGCCGTACGCGGTGCGTCGCGCGTGCGCCGCCTGCACGTCGGGGAAGACGCGCGCGAGCCCTGCGCCGACCGCGTAGAAGGGCACACCGACCACGGCTTGGCCGATGCCGAACCACGAGTAGTGCTTTCCGGCGCGTTCGCCTACGCCTTCCTTGACGTCGAAGCCCGTGCCGCCGCGGCCATTGGGCAGCGCGATGATCCCGCGCGCTTCGGGCGTGCCCTCGAGCGCCAACCCGCTGGTGCGCGCCAACGCACTGGTCGTCTGGAACTCGACCTCGGCGTCGGGGTTGTCCGGCAACCCGCTCATGGTTGCGCTGTAGATGGCGAGCACGATCCAGAACACGCCGCGCGCCAGTAGGCGGTCGCCGCGGCGGATCGCCTTGGGTCGGACGAAGGGACTCACGGCGCGATTTCGACCCCCGGGAGGCGCCAGGTCAAGCCTGCTCAGCGCTTGGGGTCGCGAGACTCCGACGACGAAGCCCTCGAAGTCGTCCATGACACACGTCTGGATCTGGCGCGAATCCGCTCGAATCTCCGTGAGCGATCCCCCCGAGCGTCGCACCATGTCCGCCATGCGCCTCCTCGACCGTTTGGCGATAGCCACCCTGCCCTACGTCCCCAAGCCGTTGATGCGGCCGCTCGCCGGACGCTACATCGCAGGCGAGACCCTCGGTGAGGCGTTGGAGCGGCTCGAAGCCCTGGCGGAGCGAGGACATCCGGGAATCCTCGACGTGCTCGGTGAAGACGTCGCGAGCGAAGCGGCCGCGCGCGGGGTCGCGAAGACCTACATCGAGGCGGCGCACGAGCTCGCGCGACGGCGACTCGACGCGTACGTCTCGATCAAGCCGACACACCTCGGGTTGCGCCTGGGAGAGCAGCTCTGCTTCGAGCTCTACGACGAGGTGGCGCGCGCAACGGCGGAGCTGGGCCTCGCGCTACGCGTCGAGATGGAGGATCACACGACGACCGACGGAACACTGCGCGTGTTCGAGCGGTTGCGCGCCGAACACCCGCACGTCGGGATCGTGCTGCAGTCGCGGCTCGTGCGCACACCCGCCGACATCGCCGCGTTGGCACCGGGGCCGTTGTGGGTGCGCATGGTCAAGGGCATCTACCTCGAGCCCGCGGCGATCGCGCACACCGAGAACGAGCCGATCTGCGAAGCCTACGTCGCTTGCACGCGACAGCTCTTCGAACGCGGCGCTTCGGTGAGTTGCGCGACGCACGACGAGTTCCTGGCCGAGCGTTTGATCCAGCTCGTGGAGCAGCTCGACGTCCCCCGCGAGAGGTTCGAGTTCCAGGTCCTCTTGGGGGTGCGCGAACCGCTCTGGGAGCTGTGGCGCGAAGCCGGCCACACGGTGCGCGTCTACGTCCCGTACGGCCCCGAGTGGAAGCCCTACAGCGTGCGCCGCTTGCAGAAGAACCCGCAGATCTTCGGGCACGTCATGCGCGACCTCTTGCCCTGGCGTTAGCGCCCCTCCGCCTACTTGCCGACGGCCAGGCGACGCGCGAGGTTCGGATGCAGCGCGGCGATGCGGTCGATCTTCTCCATCGTGCGCCGAAAGTCGTACTCGACGCGATGCCAGGTGACCGCGTCCTCCTCGAGGATCGCGTAGCAGGCGCGCACGTCACCGTCGCGGGGCTGGCCCGTCGAACCTACGTTGACGAAGTACTTCTTGGCGGAATCCAGCTCGAAACGAAAGCTCGACTCGCCGGGGAGCGGCGTGAACTGGAACGTCTCGTCGTGCACACCGGGTTGATGCGTGTGACCGGCGACGCCGACGGAGGTGAAGCCCTCGAAGACCGCGCTGAGCTTCTCGGGGTTCAAGAAGCCGTCGGTGGACAGGACGTACTCGCGCACCGGATCGCGCGGACTGCCGTGCACGAACAGGAAGCGCCCCTCTTCGATCCAGAGGGGCAGGCTCTTGAGCCACTTCCAGCGCGCCTTCTTCTCGGTCGAGCTCCACCACGCCGGCTCCATGTGTTTGCGCGTGTACTCGATCGCCCCGCGCGCATGCGGGTTGAAGTCGGTCGCGTCGCGAAAGAGGGCCTCGTCGTGGTTGCCCATCAGACACCACCGCGCGTGGCCGCGCACGAGGTCGACGCAGTACTCGGGATCGGGACCGTAGCCGACGACGTCGCCGAGACACACGAGATCGGTGATCCCTTGCGCTTGCACGTGCGCGAAGACCGCTTCGAGGGCTTCGCGATTCGCGTGAAGGTCGGAGATGACAGCCGTCTTCAACCGCGGGTCCCCGCAGGTTGTTGCAGTTGTTCCTCCGCGGCCGCAACGAGCCGTCCGCGCACTTCGTCCAGCGTTCCGGGGATCGTGGCGCCGGATGCCTTCGCATGGCCCCCACCGCCGAACTGGCGCGCCAGACGGTTGACGTCGAAGTCGGTCTTGCTGCGTGCCGACAGCTTGCAGAGCCCGCCTTCGAGTTCGCGCAAGTACAGCACGACCTCCACGGAACCGACGGCTCGCACGATGTCGAGCACCACGTCCGCCGCGTCCACGCGCGTCTCGTCGTTCGTCGTGAGCGGTTGGTCGAGAACCGCGATGCGCTCGTTCGCGACGTACTGCAACCGGTCCAAGAAGCGAGCGATGGCGCGGGGTTCGGTCGCCGGCGACTGCTGATGCAGCCGCTGGTAAAGCGCCGCCGTATCGAGCCCGCGGCCCACGACTTCCGCCGCGATGCTCAGCGTTTCGTGGTCGGTGTTGCTGTACTTGAACCAACCGGTATCGCTGACGAGCGCCGTGAAGACACCACGGTCCACGATCGAATCGGGCGGCGTTTCGAGCGCCAGTGCCAAACGCCAGACGAGGCAGCCCGTCGCCGCGGCGCTCGGATCGAGGAAGGCCTCGTTCCACCAGGCCTCGCCCTCGTGGGGATGGTGGTCGACGACGATCTTCGCCGCTTGACTCGCTGCCACCAGGGGCGCCATGGCGTCCAGCCGGTCGAGGTCGTGGCAATCCAAGAGCACGATCGCGTCGAATTCGTCCAAGTGACCGTCGAACGCTTCGAAGCGCGTGTCCCGGGCGAGGTAGTCGTAGCGGTCCTCCGGAAGATCGGAGTTCACGATCCGGACGGTGTGGCCCGCCAGCTCGAGAGCGCGCGCCAGCGCCGCTTGGGAACCGAGGCAGTCGCCGTCCGGGCGCACGTGCCCGGTCAAGAGCACGCGGTCGGCGCTGCGAAGCGCGGCCAGCGCGCCCCGTTGTGCCGGCGTCCAAGCTGCAAGGTCGATCATCTTCCCAAGAACTATAGACCTCATGGCCAGCCCACGCGACAGACACCACGCGGACGGACGCGCGCACCGGGTCGAAAACGAGCAACGGCCGCGGCGATCTGGGATCACCGCGGCCGGGCCACTGCGTGCGCTGGTCCGAGCCAGCGGTCCTTGAAGCTCAGTCCGGGCGGACCTGGATCGTGACGTCGTCCACGCCTTGGAAGACGCTCGAGACCACCGGGTCGCGCGTGTCGAAGACGATCATGAAGCGGAACATGTTCGGACGCCGCGTCGGATCGCCCGCGAAGAAATCGTCGAGCTCAGCAGGATGCTCGACCCAGCCCGAGACCGAGCCCGGGAAGATCGGCGACTCCGCGCCCGCGAGGGGCACGTCGCAGGGCGAATCGAGCGGCTCCAGCGTGCGCGCACCCTGGAAGCGGACCGAGACCGGCGGGAACGGCAGCAACGCCGCCAGATCCTCGACGCTGGCGCCCTGGAAGAGCGCGCCGGGCAGTCGATAGGAAACCGGGGCCGGCGCGCCGGCGACCTGCACCAACATGTCCCAGCCAGGGTTCGTGATCGCTCCGCCGCCGTCGACCTCGTCCTCGACGAAGTCCAGCACGAAGAAGTTGCCGTCGGGCTGCAGCCAACACGACATGGCGCCGCTGACCCGACCCACGCCCGTGGCCGAGGATTGCCACTCGGCCGTCGTGAAGAGGTCGGCGATGTCGCCGACCGGCAACTCGAACGGGTTCAAGAGATCGTCGGGATCCGGGAACACCGGCGAGTTGCCGAAGTTGGCCGGGTTGCAGCCGACGACGCCGCCGGTGCAATCGATCGGTGCGTAGTCGCTGGTGGGCCGCACCGGAATCGTCTCGATCCGGAGGAGTCCGGCACCGCCGAGACCGCCGCGCGAAAAGGCGGCGGAGTTCGTCTGACCGCCTTCGCCGCCCGTGATATCGATCCGACCCGCTTGGTTGGCAACGTCGACGGCTTGGGATTGCAGGAGCACCGCACCGCCGGCGCCGCCACCGCCGCCCATGGCGGACGGAGGCGACTCGTTGAGGCCCACGGAGACCGCGATGCCCGAGCCGCCATTGCCGCCCGAGGCGTCGATCACGCCGCTGACCGTGACCGATCGGCCGGCCTGCAACTGCAACGCGCCGCCGCCACCGCCACCGCCCGCCGAACTGGAGGCGACGTACTCGATGATGCGCACCGTCGGGAAGCCGTCGATGGTCACGAAGCAGTTGATGAACGCGAAGCCGTTGATGCGCGTGTCCTGCAGGTGACCGCCACCGCCGCCACCGCCGGCTCCGCCGCGCAGATAGCCTTGCAGCGGGTCCAGCGTGCGCTCGTCGGGGCCGATGCCGATGGCGACACGATCGCCGCCGGGAGCCTCGGGCGGTGCGGCTGCCGGTTGGCCACCGGCCTGCCGCAAATCCGCGACCTGGCCCGACAGGCCGTGGGCGCCGCCGCCACCGGGTGAACCCGGCGCTTTGATCCCACACCCGAACGTGACCGAGTAGAGGCCCAAGTCCTCCGCCTCGCTGACGTCGTTGGAGTTGACCGGGAAGTCGAAGTTCTCCGGCGTCACCGGCTGGGGCCAGGCGAGGCCGCCACCGCCCTCGCCCACCGAGTCGATCGGCGTCAGCGAGTTCGGGATCGGGATGCCGACGCCGGGCTTGCCGTTCACGTCCGAGTAGAGCACCGGGTTGCACGCCGGCACGGGGGCTTGGGGCGTGACGATGTCACCCAGACCGGGAACGTTCTGGAAGTTCGCCGTCGGCGGACGATCGCCGCCCTGGCCGCCTGCGCCACCTCCGGGACCGGGGATCCCGCCCGCGCCTCCGTCGCAGGGCAGACCGTCGTGGTCCAGCGCGTTCGCGCCCGCCACGTTGAGCGTGCCCTGGACGCGACATTGCCCGCGCACGAAGACGCGCGCGGGGTTCGAGCCCTCGAAGCGCAGCGTGCCGCCCGACGCGATGGTCACGCTGGCGAACTCGAAGATGCCGCCGGTCGCGACCAAGGGGGCCTGCGTCAGCGGATCGCGAACCTGCGTGGCCGGGTTGTAGATCGTCAAGTCCGTGATGCCGGAGAAGTCCTCGCTGTCCGTGTTGAGCAGGACCGTGACTCCCGCCGGAACGTTGATGTCGCCGTGGACGCCCGAACCGCCGCCCACACCGGGCTGGAGGGTCAACCCACCCAGGCCGTTCGGGGCAGACCAGAACGCGCCCGTGCTGAGGAGATCCGCCGAGCCATTGCCGTTGAAGTTCTCCGTCAGCGAGACGGGCGGGAAGACCACGGACTCGGGCACGAAGGTCAAGATGCCGCTGTTGACCAGCGCGTTGCCGCCTAGGTCGGCGATCGTAGCACCGAGCGTGACGACGATTCGTCGCGGCGCGGAGGGATCGTTGCCCGCCGAGGGATAGCCCAGCGCCGGCGTGAAGACGACCGTGGTCGTCAACGCCTGCGTGTTGATGGAAAGACTGAACGTGCCTTCGATCGGCACCTGGTCGGAGGTCGTCGAGGTGGAGCCGTCCCCGTCGACGAAGACGCTCAGGCTAGACGAGCCACCCGTCACCGGGTTGACCAGCGTGCCGGGGTTCATCACGTCGGAGAACGTGAAGCGGATCGGCGAGGTGCGGAACACGTTGACCGCGCCGAGCGCCGGGACGTCGAGGTCGAACGTCTCGGGGTCGCCATTGCTGTCGTAGGTCGCGACCACGTCGACGCGCGTATCGACCGCGGGCGGACCCGGGTTCAGATCGATCGGCGAGAACGGCGTGCTCAGCGTGCAGAACAAGCGCTTCGAGTTGAGCGCACCGTTGCTGCTCCGGATGTAGGGCCCTGAATCGAGCTGTCGACCGGGAATGAAGATCGTGTACGACGAGTTCTGCGTCAGACCGAAGATCGGGTTGCCCGACGAGTCGAACGAGAGCTGCGGCCGGTAGATCAGGATCGAAGGATCGTTCGCGTCGAGCAGGAACTCGCCCGGCGGCGTCAGGCCCTGGGGATCCTGGACGCGGAACGTGTTGTTGTTGACGGACGAGAGATCGACCGGCTGGGAGAACGCGATGCGCAACTCCTGGTTGACGGCGATGTCGGTGACGCCGCAGGAGACCTGGACGCCACCGGGCGTCGAGCAGCCGAGCGGCGCGCAGGCGGTGATCTCGAAGGCACCACCGCCACCGCCGCCGCCGTCGCAGCCGACCAGCATCGACAGGCCGGCACCAAGGGCGAGGAAGGTCCGGGAGACGTGGCCCCCGAGGGCCGGTCCAACGAGAGCTCGAACAGCTCGCGGCGGGGAGAAGGTCATGGGGATCGTGATCGTGGCGCCTGGCCCGCGCGGAGGTACGTGGGCCGTGGTCGTAGGGGGGAGGGTCGCCGTCCGCGAGGACGCCGGGCCGTCGAAAGTGGCGAACCGGAACCGAGACGCGGACTAGGACTAGCGAGACGTCGCGGACGGACCAGGACTATAGTGAGCCCGTCGCGCGAGCGTTAGCCTCCCCTGCCGTCCCCGAGGACGCGGGATCGACCGCCCGCGGGACGGCGACTCGTTCGAACGGGGTCTATCCAAGCCCCGTGCCAACGTAACGCAAACCCCCGCTAGAACCCGCACGTCGGCGGGGCCTCTCCCGCCTTCCGTGCGACTTCGCACACTCGTCCAGCAGACTCGCTCATGTACGCACGCCGCTCGCCCCGTCCGGCCGCCCTCGCGGGGCTCGCCCTCGCGCTCGTCGCCTCCGCTTGCTCGAACGACCCGGCCCCCGCGGGGGCGGGTTCCCGAGCGGACACCGGCCCCGCCGTCGCTGCCCACGGCGCGTCCGACGCCGACGTGGCGCGAGCGATTCGGGATCTTGTCACCGCCGTCACCCCGCTGCCCGCCGAGGCCCCCGTCGGCGTACAGTCCGACTGGTTCCCGAACCGGCGTGCGACCCTTCAGCGCCTGCGAGCCGCGGGCCCCGTCATCGGGCGCGCGGCCCTGGCCGAGTACCACGAGCGCGACCGGGACCTCGACGACATCCGCGCCGGGCTCCTGGACGTGGCCGCCCAT
>JBBDIB010000031.1:0-30087 GCA_040880665.1 Planctomycetota bacterium | reverse complement strand
CCCCCCCCGACGAGACCGTCGAGCACCTGGTCGAATTGATCACCAGCTACGGGCCCTCGCTCAAGCTGCGCCGCACGGCGACCGAACTGATCGGCGCGGTGGCGCCCGAGCGGGCGCTGGAGGTCTTGACGCCGATCCTCAGCACCTCCGACCGCGCGCGCACCTACCCACCCGACGACATCATGCTGGCGGCCTGGCTGGTCGCGGCCGACGCTCGCGACGTCGATCGCGTGCCGCTCTTGACCGACATCGCGCTCGACTTCCGTCAGTCGCAGGAGGTCCGGCATCTGGCCACCGAGGCGCTGGGCGACCTGCACGCGAACGAGGACGTGGCCGCCGCGCGCGACGCCTTGCGCACGCTGTTGGTCGAGTCCTCCGGCAACAACTACCTCCGGCGCAAGGCGGCGCAGGCGCTGCGCTCGATGCTCACCACGGAAGAGCTGTGCTCGATCCTCGAAACGACGCTCGAGCGCGAGGCCGACCCGAGCTTCGGGCTCTTCCTCAGCGACATGATCGAGAACTCCTGCCGGTGATCACCGACAGCCACACGCATCTCTACTGGAAGAGCTTCGACGAGGATCGCGCCGCCGTCCTTCAACGTGCGCGCGCGGCCGGCGTCGAGCGCATGCTCGTCGTGGGGACGGATCTCGCGACGTCGCGGGCCGCGTTCGAGCTGGCCGCCGAGCAGTTCGGCGTCTACCCCACCGCCGGCATCCACCCGCACGACGCCGAAGGGGCGACGCCCGACGTGCGAGCCGCGATCGAGGCGTTGTGCGCGCGGCCCGAGTGCGTCGCCGTCGGTGAAACGGGCCTCGACTACTTCAAGGAGTACAGTCCGCGCGCGCCGCAGTTGGACTCCTTCCACTGGCAGCTCGGGCTCGCCCGGCGACTCGCGAAGCCGGTCATCGTGCACTGCCGCGAGGCCTACGAGGACACCGCGCGCGCGATCGGAGAACACGCCGGCGTCCGGGGCGTCATGCACTGCTACACCTTCGGTCCGGACGAACTCGACGCATTCCTCGACGCGGGCTTCTACGTCTCGTTCTCGGGCGTCGTCACCTACAAGCCGAACGACGCCAACCGCGAGGCGGCGCGACGCGTGCCGCTCGATCGGCTCCTGATCGAGACCGACTGCCCCTTTCTCGCGCCCCAGCCGGTACGCGGTAAGCGCAACGAACCGGCGCACGTCGTCTCCGTGTTGGAAGCCGTGGCCGCCGTGCGCGGCGTCGGCGCCGACGAGCTCGCCGAGGCGACGACGGCCAACGCAGCGCGGCTCTTCGAACTCGCCGACTGAGCGCGGCGTACGAACGCAAGCAGGGCGCCCCTCGCGGGACGCCCTGCTCGGCTGGAACCCTCGGACGAGGATTCCGACGAGTCGCGGACTAGTTGCCGACGACGCTCCAGACGTTCCCGTCGACGGGCGTCAGGCCCATCGCCGTGATTCCGAGGGGCGCGCCCATGTCCGCGGTGTCCAGCGCGGCGCTGAACAACGGGATCTGAGCGGCCACGTTGGAGTTCGAGTAGAAGATCACGGTGTTGGTCGCGCCTTCGACGTTGGCGGTCTGCAAGAGATCACCTTCCTGGTTGATGAAGAAGGCGCGGTTGCCCGTCTTGCCGGTGTCCGCCGGCCAGGCGTAGCAGCACCACAGGATCTCGGCTTCGTCGGGATCGGGCAGCGTCGCCGCACCCAGTCCGGCCGGGTCTTCGCCCACGCCCTGGGCCGTGGCGTCCGGCAGGAACATCTTGAACAGGTAGCCGGCGCGCTCGACGACGCCCTCGCCGTTGGCGTCCTCGATGATGTCGCCGAAGGCCGTTCCGAGGATCGGCGGCGTAAGTTCGTCGGCACCGTCGGTACCGAGGACCGCCGTGTCCGTGGCGGCGTCGTAGATCCGCAGCGGGCCGACGCCCGCCAGCTCGGCGAAGTAGCCGAACTCACCGCCGCCGTCGGCGTCGGTGTCGATGGCACACGCCGACTCGATCTGCGCTTGCGCGCTAGCGATGGAGCGGAGGGTCGCGACGGCGGCGTTCTCGTTGGCCGAGATACGGGCGCTCATCAGCTTCGGGATCGCGATCGAAGCGATGATCGCGATGATGGCAACCACGATCATCAATTCGATGAGCGTGAAGCCAGCGTTCTTCTTGAAACGTTGCATTGGTAGGTGAGTCTTGGAGTCCTAGAGTTCGTCGAAACTGATCCGCCCTCCAGGGCGAGTCATCGCACGGTGAGTGACCCTTCGAACTCCGGAGACCGGGGACTGAACGCGAAGTCGGATTTCAGGAAGAGCCGGCTTCCGCGCTCGGGGTAACAGCACGCGTGATGGCGCCGTTTCGTCGTGCGTGAGCGTCCCGCTTGAGCCCCGCTGGCTTTCGTCGACCCGCGCGCGGAGCACCCGGAAACGATTGCGGGCACCGCCCTCCCCGGAGGAGAGCGGTGCCCGCTGATCGAAGCCCAATCCCGGCTACGACGAGCCGTGATGTACGCGACTCGTGGGTCGCTTTAGCTCTCGCTCAGGGTGCCGATGATCGAGAGGATCGGGAGGAAGATCGAGATGATGACCACGCCGACGAGGCCGCCCATGAAGCAGATCAGGAGCGGCTCGATCAGGCTCGTCAAGGACTTGATCGCGGCCTTCACCTGCGCGTCGTAGAACTGAGCGATCTTCTCGAGCAGTTGTTCCAGCGCGCCCGACTTCTCACCGATCGCGATCATGCGCGTGACCATCGGCGGGAAGACCGTCGACTCCGACAAGGGCTCCGAGAGCATGTTGCCGTTGCGCACAGCCTCGCGCGAGTTCCTGACGACGTCCGCCACGACCCGGTTGCCCGAGGTGTCCGCGACGATGTCGAGCGTGCCCATGATCGGAACGCCCGAGCGAACGAGGGTGGAGAAGGTGCGCGAGAAGCGCGCCAGCGCGATCTTGCGCGTCAGCATGCCGAAGACCGGCAGGTGCAGGATCACGTGGTCCTTGTACAGCCCACCGCGATCGGTCTTCGACAGCATGACGAGGCTGAACGGCACGAAGAACGTGATCGCGAGGCCCCAGTACCAGTACTCGCGCATCCAGTCGGAGATCGCCAGCACGGTCTTCGTCAGTTGCGGGAGCTCGACGCCAAGCCCGTCGAAGACCTCCTTGAAGCCCGGCACGACACCGATCATCAAGAAGGCCGTGATCGAGAGCACGAGCACCAACGAAATGACGGGGTACGTCATCGCCGACTTGATCTCGCGCTTCAGCGCTTCGGACGCCTCGACGTAGTCCGCCAAGCGTTCCAGGATCACGTCCATCTGGCCCGAAGCCTCGCCCGCCATGACCATGCTGACGTACAGCGGGTTGAAGGCTTTCGGGCAGGTCTTCATCGCCGCGGACAGATCGGATCCGCCGCGCAGCTCTTCGACCAGGCGCCCGCAGGCGACCTTCATCCCGGGCGATTCGGCCTGGTCGTAGAGCACCTCGAGCGCTTCCAGCAACGAGATACCCGCGCTGATCATCGTGGCCAACTGCCGCGTGAAGATCACGATCTCGCTCTTGGTGGCGCTGGGCTTGGTCGCGAAGAAGCCGTCGCCCGCGATGACGCGCGGACCCTTGATCTTCCTGCCGCCGCCGCTCGACTGTGCGCGGGACTTGGCCTTCGCCTTCGCCTTGGCCTGCTTCGCTTGCCGGGCCTGCTTGTCGACCTTGTTGCCCTTGCCGCCAGGATCGCAGCGGAGGACGACCAGGTCCTTGGAGCGGAGCTGGTCGACGGCTTCGTGCTTGTCGTTGGCCGTGATCGTCCCCTCGACGGTCTTGCCGGTGGGGTCTTTGGCTGCGTAGGTGAAATTCGCCACGTAGAGTTCTCTGTTGGCTGACGGACTGGGCCTGTTAGTCGGCCACGGTGACGCGCAAGACTTCCTCGATCGAGGTGTGCCCACGCAGGACGTTTTGGAGGCCGACCTGACGGAGACTCATCATCCCGCCGGCCAAGGCCTCCACTTTGAGCTCGGCCGCGGACTTGCCTTGGATCACGAGGCGCTTGATCTCGCTCGTCATCTGGAGCACCTCCAAGATGGCCAACCGACCGCGGTAGCCGTTGCTACAGCGTGAACAGCCATTCTTCTCGGGCTCGAAGAGCGTGGCTCCTTGCACCTCCTCGGCGGAGACCCCGAGGTGCTCCATGCTGTGCACCTCGATCTCGAGCGGCACGCGGCAGTACTTGCACAGTCGGCGCACGAGGCGCTGCGCGGCAACGGACACGAGCGAGCTCGACACCATGAACGGGTCGATCCCCATGTCGATCAAGCGCGTGACAGCGCTCGGCGCGTCGTTCGTGTGTAGCGTCGAAAGCACCAAGTGACCGGTGAGCGCGGCCTTGATCGCGATCTCGGCGGTCTCCTTGTCGCGAATCTCGCCCACCAGCACGACGTCGGGGTCCTGGCGCAGAATCGAACGCAGGGCACCGGCGAAGGTCAAACCCCGCTTCGGGTTCACCGGCACCTGGTTGATGCCTTCCATCTGGTACTCGACCGGGTCCTCCACTGTGATGACGTTGATCTCGGGCGTGCTGATCTCCTTGACGGCCGAGTACAGCGTCGTCGACTTACCCGAACCGGTCGGGCCCGTGACGAGCACCATGCCGTACGCGGAGCTGATGCCGGCACGGAAGTCCGAGAGACACGAAGGCTCGAAGCCGAGGTCGTCGAGCGTCGTCGCCGCTCCGGATTGGTCGAGGATTCGCATGACGGCTTTCTCGCCGCCCACGACGGGCAGGATCGACAGGCGGAAGTCGACCGTGCGTCCCTCGAAGCGAATCTGGAACTTGCCGTCCTGCGGCTCGTGCCGGATCGCGATGTCGAGCGACGCCAAGATCTTCAAGCGCGACGAGAGGGCGGGCAGGATCGACTTCGGCGTCCGCAGCGCCTCGATGAGCCGACCGTCCACGCGGTAGCGCACGCGGATCTGCGCATCGCCCGGTTCGATGTGGATGTCGCTGGCCTTCTCGCGCAGGGCCTTCAGAAGGATCAGGTTGACGAGCTTGACGGCCGGGACTTCATCGTCGTCCACGTCCTGGATCTCGAGCTCGTCGGTCTCCTCCCGCTGAACCTCGATCTCGCCGTGCCCGACTTCGCTGAGCAGGTCCGCCACCTTCTGTCCGGCATCGTCGTACGCTCGCACGAGCGCCTCGCGGATCGCTTTCGGATGGCTCAACACCGGTCGCACCTTGCAGCGCGACAGGATGTTCAAGTCGTCGAGCAGCAGGACGTCGTACGGATCGGCGACCGCCACCGTCAGGTTGTCGCCGACGCGTGCGATCGGGATCACGCAATGTTCCTCGCAGACGTGCCGGGGCAGCGAATCGATCGCGGCCTTGTCGGGCACGCAGCGCGCGAGCTCCATCGGCGGGACGTTCGCCTGCAGGCCGAGCGTCTCGAAGAGGCTGGCCTCGCTCATCAACTCGCGCTCGATCAGCACGTCGATGATCGGTTGCCCGGTATCACGCGCACTCGCCCAGTCGTCGGCGGAAACCATTCCGCCTTCGACCAGGATCCTGCGGATCTTGCCTGAGACTCGTACCAAGTCGTTCCCCCTAAGCCGCCTGGAGCGCCATGCGGAACTCGTTCGGATCACTGCACGAGCGCTCGGCATCCTCGAGGCGCACCTTGCCGGAGCGCACGAGTTCGGAGAGCGTCGTCGCCATGGTCTTCATGCCGAGCCGTCCGCCGGTTTGGATCTGCGAGTAGATCTGGTGTCCCTTGCCTTCGCGGATGAGCGCACGAATCGCGGGCGTCGCAAGCATCACCTCGGACGCCATGAAGCGACCGCGGCCCGACGCGCTGGGCAGGAGTTGCTGGCAGAAGACGGCTTCGAGCGTGCAGGCGAGCTGCGTACGAACCTGCTGCTGCTGGTGCGCCGGGAACACATCGATCACGCGGTTGATCGTCTGCACGGCGTCGGACGTGTGCAGGGTCGCGAAGGTCAGGTGCCCGGTCTCCGCCAGCGTCAGCGCCGCCTCGATCGTCTCGAGGTCGCGGAGCTCGCCCAGGAGCACGATGTCCGGATCCTGGCGCAGCACGCTGCGTAGCGCGTTGCCGAACGACTTCGAGTCCGAGCCGATCTCGCGCTGCGTGACCATGCAGCCGCGGCTGCGGTGCGCGAACTCGATCGGGTCCTCGATCGTGACGATGTGCCCTTGCCGCTTGCGATTGATGCTGTCGATCATCGACGCCAGCGACGTCGACTTGCCCGAACCGGTCGAGCCGGTCACGAGCACGAGTCCGGCGCGCATGCCGCAGATGCGATCGCAGACGCCCTGAGGCAGCCCCAACGTCGCGAAGTCGGCGATCTCGTGCGGCACGAGGCGCAGGACCGTCGCGACGGATCCGCGCTGGAAGAAGACGTTCGCGCGGAAACGGCCCTGCCCCTCGAGTTCGAACGAGCAGTCCAGTTCGTGCTCACGGTCGAGCTTGGCGATCTGGTCCGAAGTCAGGACGCTCGTCGCCAAGCGCCGGGTGTCCTCCGGAAGCAAGGGCTCCGTTTCGACCGGCACCAAGACGCCGTCGATCCGAAGTCGCGGCGGGGATGCGACGGAGAGGTGCAGGTCCGAGCCGCCCTTGCGCACGAGGAGCGCAAGGAGATCTTCCATGGTGATCATGGGACGCGAGGAGGAAAGTGCCTGGGGGTGACGAAGAGCCGCTCCGGAATTCCGGACCGGTCCTCCCCCCTTCGACGCCCCTCCCCGAACGACCTGAGTCCGAGGCCCCAATTTCACGAGGCGATCGGTCGTCAGCGCCGAGGCGGCAAGAATTGCCCGGGCCCGCCCATGCTTCCGGGAAGCGTCACGGGCCTGCGGGCGGCGCGCGCTCAGTCGTCGTCGTGGTGCTTGCCGATCTCGGCCAGCACCTTTTGCTGCTCGCTCGCCGGCACGCGGGCGTAGTGGTCGAACTCCATCGTGAACTCGCCCTCGCCCGAGGTTTGCGACTTGAGGTCGCGGTGATAGGTCTGAATCGTCGCCAGCGGCACTTGCGCGCGGATCCGCGTGTGGCTGCCGTCCGAGTCCTGGTCGGTCACCTGCCCGCGCCGCTGGCTGGTGAGATCGGAGAGCACCGTGCCCGCGTCCTCGGTGGGGATCTCGACCTCGAGCGCCATCACCGGTTCGAGCAGCACCGGCCCGGCCTTCGAGAAGCCGTCCCGGAACGCGTTGGCGCCCGCCTTCTTGAAGCTGGCTTCGTCGGAGTCGACCGCGTGGAACTTGCCGTCGTAGAGCTCGACCTCCACGTCGACGACCTTCGCGTTGGTCAAGATGCCGGCCTCGGCCAGCTCCAGGACTCCCTTCTCCACCGCCGGGATCAGGTTGCGCGGAATCGAGCCGCCGACGACCTTGTCCGCGAAGACGACGCCCGAGCCTTCCGCCGCAGGTCGCACGCGCACGTAGCACTCGCCGAACTGCCCGCGGCCGCCGGACTGCTTCTTGTGACGGTGGTGGCCGTCCGCGTTCTTCGTGATGGTCTCGCGGTAGGCGATCTTCGGCAGCGCCGTGTCGATCTCGACGCCGTAGCGACGCTTGAGCCGCTCTTCGACGATCTTGAGGTGCAGGTCGCTCATGCCGCGCACGACCAACTCGTGCGTCAAAGCGTCGTGCACGACGGAGAAGCTGGGATCCTCGTCCTCGAGCTTGTGCAACGCCTGCCCGATCTTCTGCTCGTCGTTGCGACTCTTCGGCGTGACCGCGAAGGCCACGGTCGCGCCGGGCAGCGCCGGTATCTCGATCTCCGGCGGCTCGTTGCCGGACGTTGAAAAGGCCTGGCCCCAGGCGAGGTGCTCGACCTTCGAGAACGCGACGATGTCGCCCGCGAATGCCTCTTCGATCGCTACGCGGCTCTTCTTGCCCGTGGGATGGAAGAGGCCGCCGACCTTTTCGCCCTTGCCCGGCCCGACGTGGTCGTGCGAGGTCAACTTGCCGCGGATCAGCCGCGCGAGGCAGATCTTGCCGACGTGCGTGTCGGACTTGATGTCGAACACGACGCCGGCCAGGGCGCCATCCTCGGAGCCTTCGTCCTCGATGCCGAAGTGCGCGCTCGAAGTCGGCTTCGGCGCGTAGCGGCGCAGGATCGTCACGGTCTCCTCCAGGCCCACGCCCGAGTCCGGATTGCAGCACAGAACTGGAATCAGGTTGCCCTCGGCGATCGCGCGCGGCGCCCATTGCTTCAACGTCTCGCCGTCCAGCTCCCCGGTTTCGAAGTAGCGCTCGAGCACCTGCTCGTCCTCGCACGCGTCCATCACGCGGTCCTGCAAGCGCTTGTGCCAATCGTCGGTCTGCGAGGGCTGCCGCACGGCCGAGAACGCACTCCCACAGGCATCGGGCATCAGGATCGGAACGCACTGCTCGCCCACCTGGGCGCGCAGGTCCTGGATCAACGAGTCGTAGTCGGCGTGCTCACCGTCGGGATGCGTCACGACGATGGCGCGCGCGCGTCCGAGCGCGGCGGCTTGCGCCATCTTCTGCCGCAGGTTGAACGTCACGCCGCTCGCGCAGGAGACGACGCCCACCGTCAACTCGGTCGCGAACATCGCCGACGTCGCCGCCGCAACGAATTCGGGATAGCCCGGTGTGTCGATCAGATTCCAACGCACGCCGTCCTTCTCGGCATGCACGCAGGCCAAGGACAGCGTGTGTCCGCGCTCCTGCTCTTCGGGCTCGGTGTCCGAGATCGACGTCTTGTCGCCGACCGACCCCTTGCGGTCCGAAGCTCCCAGGTGATGCGCCATGGCGTCGACCAAGGTCGTCTTGCCAGTGGACGGGTGGCCGACGAAGGCAATGTTTCGGAGAGTTTCCGACCGCAGGGTTTCCGAGCTCATCGAGGTGCGTTCCGTTCCGTAGAAGTAACGCGCCGAAGCCGAAGACCCCGACGCGACGGGCGGGTAAGAGAGCGTGGCGTCCGGGGGCGACGACGTCGTCCATCCTACGCCAGGCGCTCGAAGCCCCGCAACCGATGCTCGATCACGTCGCGGGCGACCTCGCCGACGAAGACGCCCCAGCAGCGATCTTCCGATCGCTGCTGGGGCGTCTTGGCGCGGGGCTCGTGCCGGCGCTCAGTCGCGCGGGCGTCGCACGACGATCTGCACGCGCCGGTTGGCGGACTTCCCGGTCGCGCTATTGTTGTCGGCGACGGGGTCGTACTGACCCGCCGCGACGACGCGGCACTGGTCGTCCGGCACACCGCACTCCTCGACGAGGAACGCGTGCACGGCCGAGGCGCGCGCGTAGCTCAACTCGCGGTTGTTGGCCCAGCTCGATTTCCGAATCGGGTCCGTGTCGGTGTGTCCTTCGATCCAGTACTCACGTCCGCCGTGATCGGCGACGAGCTCGCGCGCGACGCTGCGCAGCGTGTTCTTGCCGTTCTGGGTCAAGGTCGCCTTGCCCGAGGAGAAGGTGACCTCGTTCGAGATGCTGACGACCAGGTCGCCGCCCGAGGTCGAGCGCACGTCGACGCCCGTAAAATCGAAGCCGGTCGCAACCGGGATGTCGAAGACTTCGGCGGGGACGGAGGCGCTGGCGTTGGCGATCCGAATCTCCGCCTCGTCGAGCTGCAGTTGCAGGTCGCGGTTGCGCTTCTTGAGACTGACGCGCTCCTCGCGGAGGTCGCGAATCTCGTCCTTGTACTCCTTCAGGACCTTGGGCGACGCGCAGCTCGTGAACCCGAAGGTCAGGAGGAGCAGGGCGCCGAAGAGGCCGGTGTTCGTGGTCATGGGTCTTGTGGTTCCTTGTCGGCCGACGCCTGAGCGCCGGGGGGTGTGGTGCTCGATGCGGAACGGCGAGGTGTTGTCGAGGGCTCCCGACCCGTGGCGCGCGTCACATGCGGACGACGAAGCGGTCGAGGAGCACCGACACATGATTCCAAGCCAGGAGCACGATTCCAATGCCGAGGGCGAGATAGGGCCCAAACGGGAGATAGCGACCGAAGTGCCGGCCGCGAAGAGCCAACTCACCGAGCGAACGTCCTTGACCGCGAGCCTTGGAGCGGGTGCGGAGGTAGCAGAACCAGCGCACCATGTTGGCGATCCCGGCGATGGACCCCACGAAGGAGGCGATCAAGAGCGCGGTCATCGCCCCCCCCGGCCCGATCAGGCCGCCGCCGGCGCCCAGGAGCTTGGCATCGCCCCACCCCATCGCATCCTTGCCGATCAGCTTGCGGCCGACCCAGTCCATCGCGCGCAGAACGCCCCACCCCGTGAAAATTCCCGCGAGCGAAGCCAGCAGCGCGCCGACGCGGTCGACGGACTCGCCCTCGGAGAAGCGCTGGGCGATCCAGGTATGACGATGCAGCTCCGGCAGAGCGAAGCTGACGACCGGCGCCAGCCACATTCCGGGGATCGACAGCTCGTCGGGGATCTCCCAGTGGTCGAAATCGACGAACGTGCAGACGATCAGCGCCGAGAGCGCCACGGCCCAGACCAAGAAGAGCGGCCAGCGCTCGAGGCCGGCCTGCCAGGCGGCCAGGCCCCACAGCCCGGCGTTCACGAGCTCGACGAACGGATAGCGCCAGGAGATTCGGGCTCGGCACGTCCGGCAGCGACCGCGGAGAACGAGCCACGACAGGACGGGCAGGTTCTCGTACCAGGCGAGCTGGCGCTCGCAACCGAGGCAGATCGAGCGGCGGGGCGACCGCACCGTGCGCTCGTCGTACGGATAACGGGCGATCACGACGTTGAGGAACGACCCCACGGTCAGTCCGAACGCAACGGCGGCAACGAGGAAGAGCGTCTCTTGGGGAGTCATGCGGGGGGGACGCGGAGCTCGCCCCGCGCAGTCACCGGATCAGCGGCGTGCCCGACGTCCAGGCGAACTCGATCCGGTCCAGGCGCGGGGGATCCCACACCGGTGCTACATCGGCCGGCGGGGTCTCCAGCTCCACCAGGAAACGAATCGCCTCGAGCCGCATCAAGAGCGCGGGGTCCAGGACCGGGCCGAATTCGACCCCGGTGTCGGGATCGACGCCGAAGATGCGAACGCGCACGAGCGGTGAGAGCGGCGGCTCCGAGACGACGACGGGGTCGCGCCAATAGACCACGTCCGCGATCGGCAGGCGCCGCGAGAGCACGCCGACGCGCAGCCTCGTGGCCAGCGGGTTGGGATCCCCCGGCTCGAGCACGTCGAGCGTGAGCGGCGCCACCCCGCTGATCCCCGGCCGTACGTCGCCGCCGCCGCTGTTCCCCGGCAGCACCCACACGCGTCGCGCCTCGATCCGGCCGAGCGCGCGCAACCACCCGCCCGTCACGATCAAGAGCGGCCCGTCGACGTCGATCGTGCCGGTGACGCGCAAATCGCCGCCGGTGACGATCACCGTCCAAGCTTCGTCCGCGACCGCCGCGGCCTCGAGGAACTCGCTGAGCGTCGGCGGCACGCCGCCTGGCGACGACCCGAGGTCGAACATCGTCGGCACGGTCCACTCGGTGTCGGGCCGCTCGACGCGCCGCCGCCAATGGGCGTGCGACTCGCCGTCGCGCCGGCCGGCGTCACCGCGTTCGACGCGTCGCACCAGGCGCCCGTCGATGTCGATCGAGCGTTGGGCCGCCAGGACGACCAGGCCATCGGCGGGCAGCACGGCTTCGGTGCCCTCGCGCACTTCGATCTTGGTGGCGAGCAAGCGCTGCAACGGGATCTTGCCGGCCAGGCGCTTGGCGCCGTCGCGCCCGTCGCCCGCCGCCCGCGGATAGCGCACGCGGACGGCACCGTCGCCCTCCCAGAGGGCTTGACCGTCGACGCTCGCGAGCATCTCGAACGAGCGCCGCGCCACGTCGTCGAACGACTCGACCAACCGGACGGCCGCGGGTGCGACGACATCGATGCGCGCCGCGTTGGGCCAACTGGCGGGCACGCGCAAGCCGCCCAGGGTGGCGGGCCCGCGCTCGACCGCCTTCCAGAACAACCCGTAGGTGCCCGGCTCCAGCGTGCGCGCCATGCGCGGGTTCAAGCGGTCCACGGGCAAGAGCTGCAGTCGCGCGTACTCGCTCTGGTTCTCCAACAGGACGGTGCGCAACGGAATCGGTTTGCCGTCGCCGCCGCGCAGATCGAACGCCCACTCGGCGACATCGCCCGGATCGAGCGACTGTTCGATGGTCGTCGGGTCGAGTCCCTGCCCGCACTCGAGCACGAGTCCCTTGCCCGGGAAGAGTTGCGGCGAGACCAACTCGAAGGGCAAGACGCGCTCGGGCGACGGGTCGACGAAGAGCGGCGCGTCCCCGCCCAGCGCCACGGTTCGGAAGCTCGCGCGGAGGCTCGCGGCCAGCACGGCGCCGCTCTCGGCGCGCAGCCCGTCGGGGCGCGGGAAGCCGGCCAGTTCGAGCGTGTACCAGGTCCCCGGCCGGAACGAACCGTCGACCAGCACGCTCGAGCGCGGCAGTCGCGGCCGAAAGGTCAAGCGGTTGCCGACGGGCTCGAAACGACCCTCGACGCGCGTCCCGAGCGGGTCGACGATGCGCGCGCTGGCGTGCGTGACACTACGCGCGTCCAACTCCTCGGAGAAGTGCAGCACCAAAGGTTCGTTCAGCGCGACCTGCTCGAGCTGGTTCTGGCGAAAGCTCTCCAGCACGAGGACGGGCGCTCTGTCGTGCTGCGCGCACGCGCACGCGAACCCGACGAGCAGCACCGCGTACCGGCGAGCGAACGCGCGAAATCCAGCGACCGACGATCGACCGGCCGGCGTGCGAACGCCGCGCTGGAACCTGGGGGGGCTGTGGAACGCGTTCAGAAGCGGAACGGAAGCTGTAGGGACTCGATGACGGGCGCGGACTCACCGGGTGTGAGCCCGTCGCCGGAGACGTCGCAGTCGACGCCGATTCTCCAACGGAAGAAGCGCAGTGTGCCAGGTGGCATCCCCTGGAACTGGGACACATCCGGGGTCCAATCGACGATCACATCGCTTTCATCGGGCTCATCGTCGGGCGTAGCGCCCACGGCCTGGAAGTGGAACGTCACCAAGGCGTCCGGCGGCAGCTCGTCCGGCACACCCGCCGTCACGATCCGGAAGAAGCGCTCGCGGATCGCGCCGGTCGTGACCGACGTTCCGGCCGCGAGGAAGTCCGCCGGGGACTCGGGCTCGCTGCTGAGGCTCAGCGTCAGAACTTGCCCCACGGCGTCGTAGTCCGCGCCGAGAATCCGAAACAGACGTGTTTCGAGGCCGTTCGAGCACTCCACGTCCGCGCCCACCAGCAACGCCGGGGACCGTAGGTAGATGTCCGCGTCGGCCGGACCGATCGTGAAGAGCCAGGTGACGAGGTCCGCGGCGCCGACGACGAGGGTGTCCGGCGCGACGACATGGGCTTCGGGCGACCCGGCTCCGATCGCGAAAGGACCCAGAGCCGGTTGCGGCGGCAGCACGGAAGCGCCGCTGGTCAACACGCGACCATCGCTCGGGTCGACGCCACGGAACCGAAAGCGAACGGGCACGAGGGCTCCGGTCGCATCGCGATCCGCCGCGCCGAGCGCGTACCACCGTGACGTCACCTCGGCCGTGGTGGCGTCCCCGTCGGTCTGCGCCCGCGCGGGCCGCTCCACGACCGCGTCGGCGACGACGCCAG
This sequence comes from Planctomycetota bacterium, assembly GCA_040880665.1. Classification (GTDB taxonomy): domain Bacteria; phylum Planctomycetota; class UBA1135; order UBA1135; genus JBBDIB01. The sequence continues at coordinate 16,534 of JBBDIB010000031.1, read as the reverse complement.
CGGGCACCAATCCGGGCGTCTCGGGCGCTTCCACGGGGGCCACCGCGAACGCGTCGTCCGCACTCGCCCGCTGTTCACCGGCCAGATCCATGAGGCCGGGCCCGAGCACCGCCCGCACCTGCCCCCCACGCGGCAGCGGCCCGCCGTCTGGCTGCAGCCGCAGCACGGCTCCGCTGGTCACGTCGTTCGCCACCAACGCCACGTCCGTACGCCAAACGCGCGGCGACTGGCCGGGCGAGTTCGCTGCCAGCCATACGGCGCCCAGGTTCGCGGTTGCCGGCGAGATCGGTTGGTCCAACACGACGAAGAACACGGGCGTCGTCCCGGGATCGCTGTAGAGGTCGAGCCCCAGCGCGGCGCCGGGCGGTGAGAGCTGGCCCGCGCCCGTCGTCGGGTCTTCCTCGAAGTAGACCGGGGTGCCCCCATCCCCGCCCAGGCGGACCAACGTACCCCACTCCGCCTGGGAGCCGACCGGGCGCCGCACCGCGGTCGGCGGCCCCTCGACCGGATCGAAGAAGAGCGGCGGCGCCGAGCGCGTCGCGAACTCGATCGAGACGTCGTCGGCCAACGTCTGGCCGTCGTGGTCGGCGATTCCGTTCGCCACCAGCGTCAACGTGTAGGTCCGACCCGGTCGCAGCCCCACGTCGGAAAGATCGGGCCGCAGCGGGCCGTGCGGCTCCAACAAGAGCCGGCGCTCGTCCACGCTGTCGGGCACGCCGTCGCCGTCGGTGTCCTCCCGCGCCAAGCGCACCGTGCCCATGGCGGGCACACCGAGGTCGTCCAGCACGACGAACGAACCGGGCCCCGCGGTGGAGAAGTCCACGGGACGCGTGAAGACCAGCTCGATCGGTCGATTGAGCGCCCAGACCGCCCCGGGCATCACGTTCGTGGACTCCAGCGCGAAGGTCTGCGGCAGCGCACCGCCAGCGTCGTCATCGTCCGAGCTGCAAGCCGCGAAGCACGCCGCGAGGGCGACGATAAGCACCTTGGAAGAGGAAAGTGAGCGCATCTTCGGTCCCCAGACGAGTGAGTGGGAAGCCGGTTCGACCACGTTGGCGCGGAACCCGACCGAAACCTAACGCGTGCAGAGCGGCTTCGGATCCCGCGCAGCCCGAGCCTCATGCGACGAACCCCGTCGCGGCTCGATGCCTCGACGGGGTTCGCGCGGATGGCGAGCTCGACGCTCGACCCTGCTCTGCCGAAACCGGGCTAGAAGCGGAAGGGCAGTCGCAGGAAGTCCAGAGACACCTGCTGTGTCTCGGGGCTCAGGCCCATGTCGTTGCTGTCGAGATCGAACTCGACGCGGAAGCGCACGAAGTCCAGTTGGCCCGGAGCGACGTTGGAGAACTCCGAGACATCGCCCGTCCAATCCACCAACACGGCGTCCTCGTTGGGCTGGCCGAGGGCGTTCGAGCTCGTGCCCTGGAAGTGGATCGTGACGGTGGCCGAGTCGGACAGTCGGTCCTGAACGCCGCCGCCCGACAGCCGGAAGAAGCGCGGCACGAGCGCGAAGCTCACGTCGTTCGTGCCCGGTAGGTCGATGATGTCCTGCAACGTGCTGGCCGAGCCACCGGCGAGCACCGCGAGGGACGCCACGAGATCGTCGTAAGCGGCACCGAGCACCTCGAAGTCGTGGACCGTTTCGCCGGCCGTGCCGCCGTTGCGCACGAGCCGCAGGATGAAACGCTCGAGCAGTTCCGGCGTCCGCAGGTAGACGTCGACCTCGGGGGCCGTCACCAGGATCGGATCCAAGCCCGCACCCGAGATGATCAGCGTCGACTCGTCCGGTGCCACGCTCACGTCGGCACCGTCCACCTGTCCCGTGAGGACCGGTGCGACCTCTTGCACGAGCTTGGAGTCGGGGTCGCCGATCGCCGGCTCGGTCAGGACCTGGCCTTCGCCCGGGTCGAGCATCGCCGGGTTCGCGCCCGGATCGGTGCCGCCGAACAGGAAGTTGAGGGTCGAGGGCCCCATCACCGGATCGACGTCGGCCTCACCCAGCGACAGCCACTTGGACTGGCCGATCGAGCGCCGCGCGTAGTTCGGGACCAGCACGATGGCTTCGGGGCTGGTGAACTCGTCGAAGTCCGTTGCGAAGGGGATCAGGATGTCGCTGACCGTCTCGTCGCCACTGCCGGACGGCGCGATCTGCGGGCGCGGCACGTGGATCTGGATCAGTCCCGGTCCACCCTGTCCACCGGTGGAGAGGCCAGCGGCGGCGGTCGTATCCCACTGGCCGAAGTTGGCCAAACCGCCGAGCGCTTCGACCACGACGCGCTCCGTGCCCACGGCGGAACCGGGGTTCCGACCCAGGTACACCTTGGAACCGCTCTCGAGCATGATGTGCCCGCCCGAGCCGCCGGCGCCGTCGCCGCCGATGTGATCGAGGAAGATCACGTTCTCGCCGACGCCGCCGCGGCCGCCGTTGGCCGAGATCTTGCCGGTGATGATGATGCGGCCGAGAGCGCGGATGCGCAGGCCGCCGGCTCCACCGCCACCGCCTGCGCCCTTCTCGTCGGTTCCGATGTTCCAGTTGGGCGCCGGGAACTGGTTGGCCTTCACGGCGTCACCACCGCCCCCACCGCCCGTGCCGGGCAGGAGCGCGAAGGCTTCCCCGCGCGTCAGGACCAGCTCGCCACCGATCGTCTCGGCGCGCACACCGAAGAAGTTGTTGTCGTCACGGATGTCGTTGAACACCAAGGGACCCGGAAAGCCGCCCTGGGCACGATCCGTGTTGCTGATCGCGCCGGTGCCGTTGGCGTGACCCGGTCGACCCTGGCGGGCGATGAGGCCCTTGTAGGGGTCCTCGGTGTCCGTGACCGTGTCGTTGGCGGCCGTCGGCCACCACGTGGCGACGTCCTGCTGCGGCGTGATCGGGGGCAAGGAGTGCGCGCCACCGCCGCCGCCACCGGGGCGACGGAACTGCTTGCTGACGTTGCCCGGTGCGTACTGCGACTCGCCGCCCTCACCGCCACCGCCGGGCGCGTTGAACGGACCGAAGCCCGTACCGCCGCGCGGCGTCGATGTGGTCACGACCTCGGAGGCCGAACCGCCGCGACCGCCGCCGCCCTGGCCCGCTCCGCCTTGCTCGGGGATGTTGCCGGTGTTGAGCGTCGCGACGTCCTGCGCGGAAGTGCCGTTGATCGTCAGTCGGCCGCGGATGATCACGTCGCCCGTGGCGTTGATCACGAGCGGGTTCACCCCGAAGGCCGAAAGGGTCACGTTCTCCTCGATGATGAGGTTGCGCACGTTGAGCACACCGTTCGAAGCGTTCTGCGTCTCCGTCGCCACGCCGCCCGGGCCACCGAGGACCTGCTGGGAAACGGTATTGAAGAAGAAGGTCTGCGCTTGAGCTCCCGGAGCCGAGCTACCGAGGATCCAGTCGAAGTCTCCGTTCGGCCCACCGTCGCCCGGGAAGTTGAAGGCGGACGTCAGGGTCCCGCCGGTCCACTCCGCGCGCGGCGCGTCGAACAACACGTCGCGGTCTTCGATCGAGCCGAAGTTGCCGCCCGAGATCAGGAAGTCTTCGAAGATCTCGTCGGCTTCGTCGCCGGCCGGCGTCAGCGATTGGAAGTTGATGGCCTTCGTGGGCGTCGTCGCCAGGTTCTCGATGTTGACCAGGTTCTGTTGGCCCACCACGTCCTGGAAACCAGCCAACACCGCAACTCGGAAGTTGGGCACGCCCGTTCCATCGCCGGGGGGCAGGATGCCGCGCGGCTCGAGGCGCACGGTGGCACCCGAAGTGGTGCAGTTCGCCACCAGCTCGACCTCCGTCTCGACCCGCGTCCAGACTCCGCTGGTCAGCGTCTGCACGGTGAGCAGGTTGGGGCTGATGTTGGAAGCCGCCGGGTTGAGCGGCTGGTTGAACTGCAGCACGACCGCGACTCGCGAGCTGGGGTCGCTGTACAGGTTCAGCGGCACCTCGAAGTCCGGCTCTTGCACGTACTCCAGCGTGCTGGCGTCGAAGCGAACGATGCGTCGCGCGCCCACGTCGGGGAAGAACGTCAGGTAGAAGCGCTCGCCCGCACCGATCTCGAGGTAGCTGCGCGGCTCGAACGAGGCTGCGGGCACACGCGTGACCGTCTCGGCCGCGGGCCAACGCGCCTCGAGGGGCAACGGGGGTCCCGCCGCGCCGTCCACGAAGGCCTGCGTCGGGTCGAGCGCCACCGGCGTGGTGAAGTTCCGCGTCTGCGTCGTGGTCAGCGACTGTCCCGTGAGCGACCGCACCGTGTTGCTGGTTCCGCCGGACAGGCCCCGCACCGTGATCACGTACGGAATGCCACCGGGCCGGAGGCCCGAGTCGGAGAGATCCGCCAGGGTCGGGCAGGCGGGCTGGAACACGATGATCGAGCGGTTGACGCTGCCGCCGCCGAGTGACTCGAACGAGAACGTACCCACGGCCGGTTGACCCGTCGCCGTCTGGATGTTCACCGTGTTCAGGTTGACCGATGCGAACTCGACGTCCTGGTTGAAGGTGAACTTGAGCGGCCGGTTGATCGCCCAAATCTCGTTGTTCTGAACGTTGGTCTGGATCAGCTGGAAGCCGCCCTGGTTCTCCGCGGCGGACGAGCCACCGCCGCCGCAGGAGCCGAGCGTCAGTCCGATCCCCAAGCAGGAAAGGCCGACGGCGAGGAGGTGCAGTTGTTTCATCATGAGATCGAGGGGACCCGCGCCGGGAGGGAGATGGGCGGCGAGTTGAGCAAAGTGACCGCGGAGGTGAGGGGGACCGGTCGAAGCGGCGTACGACCCCCGGGGCGTGGGGCGCCCCGGCGGTCGCGCGGCCGCTAGAGCCGCAGGTAGGCGATGCCGAAGGCGGAGAGCTCGGCGTTCAAGCCGGTCTCCACGTTGTTGATGAACGCCATGCGCACCTGGACGAACTGCGAGCCGTCCAGCAGCACGACGCCCGGGAGCCAGGTGTTGTTGCCGTTCGTGAACGTGATGCCCGCGTTGCCGACGCCGATCGTGCCGTTCGTGTTGTAGAGGTTCCCGTACATGTCGATCGTGTTCGGGTCGGCATTGAACGCGCGCACCTGGGCGGCGTTGGTCATGCCCGTCGCCCCTCGGTAGTCGAAACGGACCTGCGTCCCGGTCGGCTGGTCCTCGGCGCGCGGCTCGAAGATCGGCTCGAGCCAGTTCGAGGCCGTGCCCGCGTTCAGCCAGATCGAGTGCACGATGCTGACGCGCGTGACGGTGTCGAGCTGCCCGATGTAGAAGGTGTTGTCCGCCACCTGAGCCGTCGGTGCGCCGGGCGGCGTGCTCGTCGGGTTGAAGCCGCCCGTCGGCGTCAGCTCCAGGTTGGGATCCTTCGAGATCTGGTTGCCCTGCGTGTTGGTTCCGCCGGTCGAGTACGCGCGGAAGTTCGGGCGGGCCGAGGAGTTGATCGCCAGCGAGACGTCGAACGCGTTGAGGCCGATGCCCGTGTTCGAGGGATAGCAGCGGTACTCCATCAAGAGCGGCAAGCCGATGCTCGGAACCTGCCCGGCGGAGGCCAGGGTGCCGCGGCCGTTCTCGGGATAGAGGTTCAGCGTGCTGTCCATCGCGTTGGGGTTCGTGTTGGGATCGCTGTCGTTGTCAGCTTCGATCGCCAGGGGAATCCCCGAGCCACTCGGTGCCGAGCGCACGCTCATCGTGGTGTCTCGCCAGGTGTAGTAAACGTCCGCGATGTTGACGTTCTTGTTCAACGGGAACGGGATCATGCGCGTCCCGGAACTGGCGACGAACAACTCGATCGGCGAGACCTGGTACCCGAGAGCACGCGGGTGCACGGTCTTCTGCGCCGACTGGATGTTGGCGTTCAGCGCCCCATCGTTCGGCGCGATGTTCAGGGTGTACTGCTGCCCCTGGGCGCGCAGACCCGAGTTCGGGAAGTCCGGCAGGAGGTTCTGGTTGACCACCTCGTCCGGCAGGCGGTTCGAGTGCGCCAGGCGAATCTCGAAGTCCGTGTAGAAGTCCGACACGATGTTGCCGCCCACGGGCGCCCAGCTCAGACCTTCGACGTCGAGGTTGTAGACCGTTTCGTCGAAGACGTTGAAGCCCAGGTCACAGTAGCGCCAGACCGCTTGCAGCTTGCTGCCCAACGGGGAGAGCGGTGTCTGAATGCCTGGCGGGAACGGCACCATGACCGAAGGAACCGCGTTGTTCCGGTCCGCCGGGTAGGCGGTGTGCGTCACGGGCCGCGGCCGGATCACGCCTCGGTTCAGGTCGTAGAAGAACTGACCGCGCAGGTCGTTGAAGCCATCGGCCGTCGCGGTGCCCGAACCGTCGAACCGCAGCTCGTCGGTTTCGTTGAAGCGCATCACGAAGCCGCCGTTCGACGGATCCGCCACGCCCGAGATGGCCAACGGGACGAAGGGCAGCGGCGCGGCCAGCGGGTTGCCCGCCAGGTCGATGACCCCATCGGTGTCGCCCAGGAGGCGCAAGTGGAAATCCGGACCGTCGAGCGGCAGGAGCGGCTGCGACGTGAACCGTTGCAGGTCGTCCGAAGCATTCACCTCGGCGATCACGATCTCCTCGGCGCCCGGCTCGTCGGTGCTGACCGTGTCACGGACGAGCAGCATCGTGTCGAACGGTTGGATCGACGCGGGGTCCATGGGCTCGCTGAACCGGATCTGAACCGTCGAGTCGGGTGCCAACTGGTTGTTCGTCGGCAGCGGCGTGATCGACAACCAGCACTGGTTCTGTGCACCGGCGAACAGGTTGGGATCGAACGTCGACAGGAACGAGGCCGGGCCCTGTACGTCTGCGGTCAGGAGCCGACCGGAGAGCGAGCGCACCTGGAGGTCGTTCAACTGGTTGTTGCTGCCGCCCGAGAGACCGTTCGGCGCGAGCACCTCGAGGAAGCTCGTGCCGACCTGCAGGATGTCCCCGATCGACGCGTCGTTCTTGCAGTCGTTCTGGAAGTTGACGCGGATCGAGAACAGGGTCGACTCGTTGTCGACGTCGGGGTCCAGGGCCGACACGTTGGAGACCTGGATGGGCCACTCGCCGACGATCTCCGGCGTGTTCAGGTCCAAGGTGAAGCCGTTGTTCTGATCGGTCGAGTTGCCCGAGCGGAGCGCGCGCACGATCGGGTTCGTCGTTCCGTTCAGCACGACGGGGCCGTTCCCGTCCGGAGCGACCGGCTTGCCGGTCACGCTGCGCAGAATCGTGAACTGCCCCACCGCCGCGGACTCGCGGGTGGGAATGCGCAGCGCCACGTTCGGCTGGGAAGTCGTCACGAGGCTGGCCGGCAGACCGAGGGTGTTGACCGGGACCTGGCCCGGGAACTCGATCGCCTCGGCTTCGGTGATCGACATGTCGATCAGGATGCGCGTCGAGTGGAACTCACCATCGCGCAAACCACCGTGACCGCGATCGAAGGTCATGCGCGGTGTGAACGGAATCGTCGGCGGATAGCCCTGCAGGACCTGCACCGTGAACGGCAGGTTCAAGAGGGACTGCGCGCTGTCGTCCAGGAGGTCGCTGAAGCGCAGCACCAACGTCGCGTTCCGGGCGAGGAACGAGAACGGCGGAGCGTCCGAGCCGTCGTAGTGCTTGGGCGCGATCGGCGGCATGCCGGACTCGAGCGACCTCACGAGGTTGGCGAACGTGGGGTTCACCTCGCCCGTCGCGGTCTCGGTGTCGCGCTGGATGACGATGCGCGTCTCCTGCGTGATCGGGTTCGTCTCGAGCACGAAGTTCGCCGGCTGCGACTGGATGTTCTCGTTGACCACGAAGTCGGTGAAGCGCGGCGTGGTCTCGGGCAGACCCGTGGTGCGGTCGAGTCCGTACACGTCGACCTGACGACCCCAGAACATCTCCTCGACGCGGATGCGCGACGCACCCCCGCCCTGGTTCTGATCGACGAAGAAGGCGTCACCGCCCCCGGGCGGAACCATCAGCTCGCCCTCCGTTCCGATCATGCCGCCGCTCGAATTCGAGCTGGACAGGTCGCAGCCGGTGGGAAGGAGCAGGAACGCCAGGCCGAGAGCCTTCGCCCCTAGCGACAAGCGTCCCGCCAAGGGAGTCGTGTGGTTTTTCATGAGTGAGTTCGAGAGCGAAAGCACGTTCGTTCGCGACCGTGGGGAGTCGTCGACGAGAGTTCGAGCCGATGTTCTGGGGGCCGGCAGGCAGCGATCCAGCTTGCGGGGATCATCACCGTCGCAGCCGGTACGCCGAGGGGCGCGTGCGGAGGGGGGAAGGATGGCGTGCGAGCGCACTAACCACCGTGGGGAGGCTGGTTTCGTCGTGAGCTGACTCCGGTGTGCGTTCCCGCGCCGATCGGGGCGGGCGAAACACAGCGGAGGCGGGAGAGGTTCTTGGAACCGGCTGGGGAGCGTGGGGCGAGATTGTTCCATGGGACGTTCTCCGGGGTCAACGATCGGCCGCTCTTCGGCCTCCGACGACGGGTAGGACCCTACCCTCAAACCACGTGCCAAGCCTACCCGGGTCGCCCTGGCGGAGCGCCCGCGGGGGTCACCGTGCGAATCCGCTCGGTGACGTCCAACCGGGCCGCTCGCGGTCCGGGGCCGGCATTCAGGTCCCGGCGGGCTCGAAGCCCAACTCGCGCGCCTCGTCCTCGGTCCGCAAGAAGACGAGTTGCTCGGGTCGCAGCCGGCGCACGGCCGCGGCATCGCGGGGGTGGAAGGCGCGCGTCGCCGAACTTCCCACCCACTCGAAGGGCAGCTCCTGGTGGCAGTAGCCGCAGATCGCGCGCAAGGGATCGCGCGACAAGAGGAGACAGAACAGCTCCCGGTGCCGCCGCTCGGTATGGCTGACGCAGGTCGGGTTGACGCACGGATTGCGATCGCCGGGGAGCTTGAGGGTCTCGGCCGGGGGTCGCCCGTCGGCGGGCGCCGCCAGCGAGATGCGCCCCAGCAGGTACGCCAGGATCGCCATCCGGATCGGGACGCCGCGCGCCGCCTGCTCGAAGTAGCGGCTGCGCGGATCCGCGTCGAGGTCCTCGTTGATCTCGTCGCGCCGCGGCAAAGGGTGCATCACGACCGCGCGCCGGAGCGAGCCTGCGGACATCTGATCGGCACCCAATTGCATGTAGGGGCGCTCGTCGGCGTGCTCGTGACGCTCGGTCTGGGAGCGCGTCATGTAGACGGCATCCACGTCGCCGACCTTGAGCCCACTGGCGTCCGTGAAGAGCGACAATTGGTGCGGCTTCTGCGGCGTCAGGTAGACGACGTCGCTCTCCCCCGCCAGGGTGCCGAGCGCCGAGGCGTCGGCGCGCACCGGCGCGGCGCCGTACTCCTGGCGCAGGCGCTGCACCACGTACTGCGGCAGCTCGAGCCCCGGCTGCGGCACGCACACGAGGTTCGCGCCGAAGCGCGCGAGCGCGTACACGAACGAGTGAATCGTGCGGCTGTAGCGCAGGTCGCCGGCCACGACGACGTCGAGTCCCGCCAGGCCGCCGCGCGCCTCGCCGCCCTTCTCGAGCCACAGCGTGTAGAGGTCGCACAGGGTCTGCGTCGGGTGTTCGTGGCTGCCGTCGCCGGCGTTGACCACGGGCACACCCGCGTAGTGCGAGGCCAGTTCCGCCGCGCCCTCGCTGGGGTGGCGCAGCACGATCAAGTCGGCGTAGGCGCTGACGACGCGCACGGTGTCGGCCAACGATTCGCCCTTCGTCGCGCTCGACGCGCGCATGTCGGCCGCGGTGATCACGCCGCCGCCGAGCCGCTGCATCGCCGATTCGAACGAGAGCCGCGTGCGCGTCGAGGGCTCGTAGAACAGACTGGCGGCGATGTTGCCGCGGGCCAGGTCCGCGAAACCACGGGGTCGCTCTTCGAAGGCCTTGGCGTGGGCGAAGAGTTCGAGGATCTGGGCGACCGAGAGGTCGTCGACCGTGAGGAGGTTCTGGACCGGATTCATCGTCGGGCGTTCCGCACGCGGAAGGTGAGCGCACGGATCGAGCCCTGTCTGGCGGAAGGTAGCGTACGGAGCCGAGGGGTCAACGTGCCGGCTACGATTCGCCCGCGGATCGCGGATCGGACGCGAAGAGCTGCCGGAGACATTGCTCGCGCTCCGTTCCACGCGCGGCGGCGGCGCGTGCCAGCAGCTCCACCTCGGCCGGTTCGACCGGCACGGCCCGACCGGGGCGCCAGGGCTCGGCCGGCCACGCGAACGCGGCGCGCACGAGCGCCCCGAACGCCGCGGCGGCGGTCGCGGGCTCGACCAGCGCGCTGACCGCGGGGCGCCCGGCAGGATGCTGCACTCGGTCGGCCTGAAGTCCCAGGACGTGCACCCCCGCCGGCTCGGGCTCGTCGGGGCGGGCCGTCAGCCAGACCACCAGGTCGGCTCCCGCGGCGAGCGCGCGTCCGCGCGCCTGCCCGGCACGCTCGAGCGCGGCTGCTGGCGAACCGTCCTCGACCGCGCGCCAGCCGGCGGTGTCGATCAGCTCGATCGGAAACCCACCCGCATCCCACGGCTCGCGGATCGCGTCGCGCGTGGTCCCGGCCACGTCGCTGGTCAAGACGCGCTCGCTGCCGAGCAGCGCGTTGAACAAGGTCGACTTGCCCGCGTTCGTCGCGCCGACGAGCACGACGCGGCGCGGCGTCACGAGGTCGGGCCCCCAGGCACCCCGCTGGACGAGTTCGGCCAAAGCAGCGTCGTCGGGCGCCGCCAGCGCGCGCTCGAGGGCGCCTTCCACGCGGTCCAGCAGGACGCGTGCCGCCGCTTCGGTGCGCGCGCCCGCCAACAGCCCGGCGAGGCGAGCCCGGCGCGTCGCCGGAGATGGCGCAGGAGTGTCGCTTCCGAGCAGCGCGAGCACGCGCGCGACGACGACGGATGCGCCGTGGAGATGCAGCTCGAGCTCGCCGTCGGGGCGCCCGACGACGAGCGCTTCGTCGAGCGTCTCGCCCTCCCACGCGAGCCGGCCGAACGCCAGCGCTCCGGCCGCCGGCAGCGGCCGCGCGAAGAGCGCGGCGAGCCGCACGCGCGCATCGCCCGCGACCTCGAGCACACGCACCGCTCCGGGCGCGCGTGCGGTCAGCTCGCGCGCGCCCATCCTCAGCGCCCCGCCGCGGCCGCGGCGAGCAGGCCCCGATGCACGAGGTCGGGCTCGACCACGATCGGTCGCGTCGTAAAGGGTTCGGGTTCGAGCAACAGCGCGCGAGCGCCGCCGGTCAGGACGACCGGCACGTCGAGGTCGAAGCCCGCCTCCTGCGCCGCGCGAGCGACGAGCGCGCTCGCGGCGCCGCGCAAGCCCAGGACGATGCCGGCCTGAAGTGCGGAGCGCGTGTCACCCCCCAGAGCGCGGCGCGTGGGCTCGGGCTCGATCGCGGGCAACAACGCGGCGTGGTCGTGCAGCGCCCGGGCGCCGAGCTCCGCGCCCGGCGCGATCGCACCGCCGAGGAACGCGCCGTCGCCGGCGGCGTCCACGGTCAGCGCTGTACCAACGTCGACGACGACGGCCGCGGGGCGCTCGAGCAACGCCCCGGCCGCGGCGAACAGGCGATCGTGGCCGACGCTAGCCGGCTCGGACACGCGCAGCTCGAGCTGCGGCACGGGCACGTGCCATTCGAGGCCGAGCTCGTGGGCCCAAGCCGTCCAACGACGCACGACGCCCTCGCTCGCCACGCTCGAGAGCAGCGCCCGCGACGCCGACCACAGGTCCTCTGCGGGCGGGCTCAGGCACGCCCCGTGCGGCTGATCGAGCGCTCGAACGAGCACGCCGTGCGCGTCCCAGCGGCGCAGCTTGGCTCGCCTGTTCCCCAGGTCGAGCGTCAGCACCAGGCCGGTCAATTCGACTGGTAGGTGGTCGTGAATTCCCGACCCTGCTTCTCGTAGACGATGATCCACGTGCTGGTCGTGTTCGCGTTCTGCTTCGCGTAGCTGATCGCGTCGCTGACGCTGGTCACCGCGTGACCATTGATGCTCTTGATGATCTCACCACCGGACACGCCGTGGCGTGCGGCGATCGAGCCGGGCTTCACGTCGGTGATCTGCACGCCGGTCACCTTACCGGTGCGCGGATCGCGATAGCGCTTGTAGCCCACGTCGTTCGCGAGGATGTCGGCGTAGCGGGTGCTCCAGATCTCCTTGTCCTCGGAACCGATGACGTACTCGGTGTTTCGCAGACCCGACTTGCGCACGTAGGTCTGCTTGGGTCGGAAGATCGGACCGTCGAGCTTGCCGATGCGGCCTTCGCCATCCACCGCGGCGAGGACTTCGTCGTCCGGACCGAGCTTGACGATCCACTCGATCGCGGCCTCGGGCGCCTTGACCTCGACCGCCTCGGGCTCGCGCGCCGCGTCCCTGAACGCGAAGTTCACGAAGCCCGGCGTGATCGACTCGACCGTGACGTCGGCGTGGGGTTGGGGCAACGCGTCGCCGACGGTGTAGACCAGCTTCGCGTCGCCGCTCGGGCTGTTCTGAATCAGCGCCGGAAGCAGCAATTGGATGAACGCCAGGCTCTCCTCGGGGTTCTGGGAGTCGACCTGCGTCATCAGCACGGTGACCAGGCTGGCGACCGGCACGACCGGCGGCTTCTCCGGCTCGGTCGGGCCGTCCGCCTGGGCGACCTTCTCCGGGGGCGGCAACTTGCCCGACCAGTCCAGCTTGTGGAACGTCGCCAGCACCTTGTCGTAGGCGATCAGATCGTCCTTCGGCGGCTCGGGCTTCACCACGTCCTTGAGGTGTGGCTCGTAGTCGGCGGCGGTCAGCTCCTTCGCGAGCACCTCTTGGTTCGAGATGTGGTCGAAGACCGTGTAGCCAAGGCCTCCGAGGAGGCCCAGGGAGCCGACCCACAAGAGGGCCTTCGTCGATTGGATGGTGCTCATGAAGTCGAGGGGTGCGTGGCGTCGGAGCGCCGGGCCATCGTAGCCGGAAGCGCCGCTCGAGCACACGCGGGAAGGCCGAGCGGCCGCATCAGGTCGTGTGACGACCCAGCGCGGCCGTTCTTCCCCGGATCACTCCTTGCCGCCACCGGCCAGGCGGAGCTTCGATCCACCGGCTGCGGGGGCGGCCTCTTCGTGGCGCTTCGACTTGCCCTTCGAGAAGCCGCGCAGGGCCAGCAGCAGCTCTTCGGGGCGGTCGCTGGCCTGGAGGCCGACCTCGAGCTCGATCAGGTCGCGCTCGATCAAGGTGCGGATCGACTGGTTGAAGGACAGGAGGCCCGGCTCCGTGCCCGACTCGACGATGCGCGCCATCTCGCCGACCTGGCCTTCGTAGATCAGCTCGCGAACGCGCGGCGTCGATTGCAGCAGCTCGACGGCCGGCACCATGCCGCCTTCGTTCTTGCGCGGTAGGAGGCGCAGCGATACGACGGCGGCCAGGTTCTCGGCCATGCGCTGGCGAATCTGGGCGTGACGTTCGGCCTTGAAGAACGAGAGGATGCGATCGAGCGTCTGGGACGCGTTGACGGTGTGCAGCGTGCTCATCACCAGGTGGCCCGTCTCGGTCGCATCGAGCGCCGCGGCGACCGTGCTCGCGTCGCGCATCTCGCCGATCAGGATGACGTCGGGGCTCTGGCGTAGCGAGTGGTGCAGACCGTCCGCGAACGACTCACAATCCGTGCCGACCTCGCGCTGCGAGATCACGCAGCGGTCCTCGGTGAAGAGCATCTCGACCGGGTCCTCGAGCGTGATGATGTGCCGCTCCGAGGACGTGTTCATGTGTTGGATCATCGCCGACAACGCCGTCGACTTGCCCGAGCCGGCGATCCCGGTGACGAGCACGACGCCGCGCTTCTTCATCGCGAGCTGCGAGAGCTCCTGCGTGGGCAAGCACAGGCTCGAGAGCAGCGGCGCTTGCTCGTTGATGCGGCGCAGGACGAGCGCCGGCTCGCCCATCTGCCGGTAGGCGTTGAGGCGAAAGCGGCCGAGCCCGTCGAGCTGCAGCGCCGTGTCCACCGAGCCCTTCTCCTTCCAGGCGCCCATCCGGTTCTCGCCGACGACGCCCACGAGGACCTCGAGCAGCGCGCCGCTGAACGGCACGCGACCGGGCAGGAAGTGGATGCGTCCGTCGACGCGACAGGACGGCCGACCGCCGGCGCGCAGGATCAGGTCGCTCGCGTTGAGCCGTACCATCTCGCCCAGCCACGCCTCGAGCTTGTGCCGCGGCGAAATTTGGTTCGAGCCGACGACCGCCGCCAGTTCGGCGCTCTCCAGCACCTGGGGCAGGTTCCGCCGATGCCCGGGGGGCGTCGAACCGACGTGCTCGGGATCGATGGGCAGCGGCTCGGCGTCGTCGTATTGGGGCTGTTCCACGTAGCGGTACCTGAACGAGGTCTCCGGTGTACGTCTCTCCACACCGGAGACGTCGTGCCCGTCCTATCGGAGGCCACGCCCGAGCGGCTTGACGCAAAAGCGCCCGGGGCGGGTTCCGAGTCCCGCAAATGCTTCCCTGTGCGCGCTCAGGCCCAGGGCTCGGCGACGACGCCCCGGACGGCTTGGCGCGTGGCCTCGAGCAGCTCGCCCAAGCCGTCGTGGCGCACCGACGAGATGCGCCGCACGGTGACTCCCAACGCGGCTTCGAGCGCGTCGGCGCGCGCGTGGGCCTCGTCGCCCTCCACCTTCGTCGCGACGACGATGCGCGGGCGCGCGGCCAGCTCGCTCGAATAGCGCGCGAGCTCGGCCTCGATCACGCCGAAGGCGGTGGCGGGATCCTCGTCGGGATTCGAGCAATCGACCAGGTGCAGCAACACGCGGCAGCGCTCGACGTGCTTCAAGAAGCGATGCCCGAGTCCGGCGCCCGCCGCCGCGCCTTCGATCAGGCCCGGAAGGTCCGCGATCACGAGCGTGTCGTGGTCCCCCACCGCCGCGATGCCGACGTGCGGCTCGAGCGTGGTGAAGGGATAGTCCGCGATCTTCGGACGCGCGCGCGAAACAGCCGAGAGGAACGTCGACTTGCCGGCGTTGGGCAGACCGACGAGTCCCGCCTCGGCCATGATCTTGAGCTCGAGGCGCACCGTGCGACGCTCGCCCGGTCGCCCCGGCTCGGCGTAGCGCGGCGTCTGGTGCACCGGCGTCGCGAAGTTCATGTTGCCCCGGCCGCCCTTGCCTCCCCGGCAGATCTCGAGTTCGAGGCCGTCGCTGGCGAGGTCGCGCAAGACGTGACCGCGCTCGGCGTCGATCACCTGCGTTCCGACGGGCACCTCGAGGATCACGTCCGAAGCGGCGTGACCGCTGCGCTGGTTCGGTCCGCCGGGCTCGCCGCTCCGCGCCTTGTAGCGCGGCTTGCGCGCGATGGAGAGCAGCGAGGACACGCCCGTCGTCGCCCGCAACACGATGCTGCCGCCCTTGCCGCCGTCGCCGCCGTCGGGACCGCCGCGCGGCGCATACTTCTCACGCCGGAAGGAAACGAGGCCGTCCCCGCCCTTCCCAGCGATCAGCTCGAGCGAGCATTCGTCGCGAAACATGGGGATACGGGGAAGGGTCGCTGGAGGAGCCGCGCACTCGACGAGCCGCGGCTCCCGCCGAGAACGCTACGCCACCGGATCGACGTGCACCTTGCGGTTGCTCTGGAACCGCACCGTGCCTTCGATCCTGGAGTAGAGCGTGTAATCCGAGCCGAGCCCGACGTTGCGGCCCGGGTGAAACTTGGTTCCGCACTGGCGAACCAGGATCGTGCCGGACGTGACCGACTCGCCGCCGAAGCGCTTGACGCCCCGGAACTGCGGGTTGGAGTCGCGGCCGTTGCGGCTCGAACCTTGTCCTTTCTTGTGTGCCATCTGATTCTGCCTGGGCTGTGATGCTGCCTGCTAGGCTGT
This sequence comes from Planctomycetota bacterium, assembly GCA_040880665.1. Classification (GTDB taxonomy): domain Bacteria; phylum Planctomycetota; class UBA1135; order UBA1135; genus JBBDIB01. The sequence goes on along the minus strand of JBBDIB010000031.1, from coordinate 840 downwards.
GATGCTGCCTGCTAAACCGTGATGCCGGTGATCTTGACGTCCGTGTAGCGCTGACGGTGACCCGTCTTGACCCGCACGTTCTTGCGGCGCTTGAAGCGGAACACGACGATCTTCTCGCCCTTGGACTCGCCGAGGACCTGACCGGTGACCTTGGCCCCGGCGACCAGCGGCTTGCCGAGCTGAATGTTGCCCTCGTCGGAGACCAGCAGCACGTCGTCGAACGTGATCTCGGCACCGGGCTGGAGGGAGTCGTTCAGGTCGCAGGCGATGACATCGCCAACGCGGACGGTTTCCTGGCGGCTTCGATCGGAGATGACGGCGTACACGGGGGAGGTTCTGGTCGGGGTGCGTGGAAGGCGGGTTCGCGGGGCGGAGATCCTAGCGGGAAGGCGGCCCGGCTGGAAGCTCGAAACCGGGCCCGATTTTCGTCCGGGCCCCGATTCCGGCTGTCACCGCGCCGCGCGGGTCAGCGCTTCTTGCGCCCGCCCGGTCGAACCTCGCGCCCGTCGGCGCGCAGGTAGTGCAGCACGCTGTCCTCGACCTGGTCGGGAACCGGGACGAGCACGAGCTTGCGCCCGCTGTCGTTCTCGAGCTGATCGAGGTCGCGCTGAAAATGCTTCTCGAGGTGCTCTATCACGTCGGGGTGCGCGCGCACCTCCACGCTGGTGAAGCCCTTCAAGAGCAGCGCCGTCCCGAGCCGCCGCAGGATGGCCTGGTCGCACACTTCACGGCCATCGCGAACAGCACCGGCCTGCCCTGCATTCTCTACAACGTGCCGTCGCGGACCTCGCTCAACATGGACGTGGGCACCACGCTGCGCCTCGCCGAGCTGCCGAACAT
>JBBDIB010000030.1:0-6260 GCA_040880665.1 Planctomycetota bacterium | reverse complement strand
AGAACCCGACCTTCGGCTACAACGCCGCGACCGACGTCTTCGAGGACATGCTCAAGGCGGGCGTCATCGACCCCACCAAGGTCACGCGCCTCGCGCTGACCAACGCCGCTTCGGTCGCGAGCCTCCTGCTCACGACGGACGCGATCGTCAGCGACATCCCGGAGAAGGACGACAACGCAATGGCGGGCGGCGGCGGCGGTCACCACCACCACTAGGTCCAAGCCTTCCGATGCCTAGCGGCATCCACGCGAACGGGCCGCCCGATCAAAAGATCGGGCGGCCCGTTCTGCAATTGCGATCGGCTGGATCCACCCAGCGCGACTGGGGCCGGTCAGGCGCAGAGGCGGGAGCAAGTTCCCCAGGTCGAACGCCCATCGAATTCCAACGCCGCAGGACGTCCTGAACCTGGGGCTTCAGGGTTTCGTGTGGGTTGATACGACCGGGTAGAGATCGAGGCCTCCGCATCGGCCGCCCAAGTGCGCCAGCGAAGCTCCTCGGCTGTGCGCTCCTCGCCGCTGTCCCTCCAGCGGACGTTGACGAGGGGCGACTGGAACCCGTCCTCAATCTGCTCCAGCTCGCGCTCGTCCCAGATCTTCAGGAAGAACAGCTCGTGTCGGGGGTCACGATCGTTGCGACACGATCCAGAAGCTGCCGACCGAGCTGCTTCACTCTCTCGGCCAGTCGCCGCCGCTGATCGCCCGTGAGCCGGAGTCGTCTGTTACCAAGTTGCTCTTTGAGGCCGCGGTTCTCCTCCATCAGGTAATCGATCGTGCGCTGTTGCTCGCGGCTGACCCAGCCGATGACGGTCAGTAGCAGGGCGCGAAGCGGAAGACAGTCGGTCAGCATGCGAGCTGGATATCAGGCCCCCACAGTGACGTAGGGGCGTCGACCGAGCAGTGGGACACTACGGGTTCATTCGGGGCGCGCAGAGATCACGCCGAGGACTTCGACTCCGCGCATGAAGCGCCCTGGACAACAGCCGCTCGTTCCAGCCAGGCTCGCAAGGGGCCGGAGACGGTCAGAGCCGCGTTCAAGTCGGGAGCGTAGGGGATCTGTTGGCGCAACACGGCTGCCAGGTAATTGGATGCCGCGTGGAATGGCGCGGACCAGGACTCGGCCTTTTGCAGCCGCGTCGGGTCCTCCGCGCACTCCAATACAACCCCCGCTCCCGTGAAGGTGCCGTGGCTTCTTCCGCGCCATGGCTGCGATTCGCTCGCGCGCCAGGTAGCGCGCCACGAGGAAGGCCAGCGTGGCGCCCAGCGTGGCGCCGGCGGACACCGTCACGACGCCGAGCCACAGGCCGAAGGCCGCGCCCGCGGCCAGGGTCAAGACGGACCCGGGCACCAACAGGACGACCGCCACCGCGTAGGCCGCGGCGAAGACGACGGGGCCCAAGACGCCGAGCGAGTCGATCCATTCGGCGGCGCGCTCGACGTAGGGCTCGAGGTCGAGCACCCGAAACGCGACCACCAGCGCGCCGACGACGAGCACGAGGGCCAGCCAGCGGAGCGTCGTGGCGTGACGATGGAGGAATGCGCCCATGGAATTCGCCGCGTGTCCCGCGAGCTTCAGCGCAGGAACGCCAGCAGCACCCGCGCCAGCTTGGCACGGAACGGCGTCAAGCGCGCGGCGTTCGCTCGGTCTCCGGCGCGCGCGGTGGCGGCGGCGTAGGTCGGGTAGGGGTGGATGCGACCCGCGAGCCGGTGCAGCGCGACGCGTTCGGTGACGAGCGGAACCAGTTCCGCCAAGCGCTCGCCCGCATGGGCGCCGACGATGGTCGCGCCCACGAGTTGTGTGCGGCGATCGACGACGAACTTGACGAAGCCATCGGTGCGGCCGTCGACCACCGCGCGATCGAGCTGGTGCGACTCGATGCGGATGACTTCGACGCCACGGCCGTTGCGGCGCGCGCGATCCTCGGTCTGGCCGACGTGCGCCAGCTCCGGGTCGGTGTAGGTGCACCACGGCACGCGCTCCGCGTCCCATTTCTGGCTACCGGGAAAGAGCGCGTTTCGAACGACGATGCGCGCCGCCGCATCGGCGGCGTGCGTGAAGCGCGTCGAGAGACACACGTCGCCCGCTGCAAAGATGCGCTCGTTCGTCGTGCGCAGGTTGTCGTCGACCCGAATCCCGGACTCGGCGTCGTACTCGACGCCGGCCTGTTCCAGCTCCAATCCGTCGACCACCGGACTGCGCCCGGTTGCGACGAGCACGCGGTCCGCTTCGAGTGTTGCGCCGAAGTCGTCGGGCGCGAGGCTCAGCACGTGGGCTCCGTCCGCGCCGCGCGCGAGCTTCGTCGCCGTGGTCGCGAGCCGCAGCCGCACGTGACTGTTCCGCAGGCTGCGCTGCACGACGGCCGCGGCTTCCGCATCGTCGTGCTGCAACACGCGTTCGCCGCGCTGGATCAACGTCACCTCGGAGCCGAAGGCGGCGAAGGCCTGCGCCAGCTCGCAGCCGACCGGTCCGCCGCCCAGCACCGCCAGGCGCCGCGGCAGCTCGTTCAGATCGAACACCGACTCGTTCGTCAGCACGTGCTTCGGATCGAGGCCGTCGATCGGCGGCAACCGCGGGCGCGAGCCGGTGGCCACGCAAGCCCGGTGGAAGCGCAGCTCGTGTGCGCCGACCACGACGACTTTGCGGCCCTTGAACGTCGCGTCGCCGAGGAACACGTCGACGCCGTGCGAGCGCAGGCGTTCCGCCGAGTCGTGCTCCGCGATGTCGGCGCGCAGCCGTCGCATGCGCTCCATCACGTGCGGAAAGTTGACGGCTACGTCGCCCGTCGTGACGCCGAAGGCTGCGGCTCGGCGCGCGCCCTCGGCGACGCGTGCGCTGGCGAGCAGCGCTTTCGACGGCACGCAACCCGTGTTCAAGCAGTCGCCGCCGAGCTGCGCGCGCTCGACGAGCGCCACGCGCGCACCGAGACCCGCGGCGCCGAGCGCCGTGACGAGCCCCGCCGTGCCGCCGCCGATGACGACCATGTGATAGCGCCGCGCCGGCTCGGGCGGAGGCCAGTCGGCCGGATGCACGTGGGCGCGCAGTCGTTCGTCGTGCTCGAGCATGATTCCCATGGAGCCGTCGTGGGCGAGAACTCCCGGGGCGATACGCGCCTCGTAACCGCTTGGATCGTTGGTAGGGTCTCGGGCTCGCCATGAACACCTTTGCCGAACGCGCCCGGCTGCTGCTCGCCCGCCAGCCGCTCTTCGATGCGCACGTCGACTCGATCGGCTTCGCGGTCGACCTCGGCGTCGATCTCGCCGAGCGTCAGCCGCAGGGGCAGCTCGACCTCGTGCGCGCACGCGAGGGCGGTCTCGGCAGCGTCGTCTTCGTGGCCTGGCCGGATCCCGCGCTGTTCGCCGGCAACACGCGTGAGCGCGCCCTGGCGATGTTCGCGGCGACGCACGAGCTGGCGGAACGCGCGCCCGAACGCGTGCGCGTCGTGCGCGACGGCGACGAGCTCGAGCGCGCACATGCCGACGGCGTCATCGGCGCGATTCTCGGGCTCGAGGGTGGGCGCGCGCTGGGGGAGAGCCTCGACACGTTGGCCGAGTTCCACGCGCGCGGGCTGCGCGTCCTGACGTTGGTCTGGAACGATCACCTCGCATGGGCGCGCTCGTGCCAACCGTGCGACGACCCCGCGGTCCCCGCCGGACTCTCGGGGCTGGGGCGCGCAGTCGTCGCGCGCGCGAACGAACTCGGCATCCTGGTCGACCTCAGTCACGCAGGCGAGCGGACGTTCTACGACGCCCTCGAAACCAGTGCGAAGCCCGCCGTCGCCAGCCATTCGGGCTGCCGCGCGCTCCACGATCATCCGCGCAACCTGACCGACGACCAACTCCGCGCGCTGGCCGCAAACGACGGCGTCGTCGGCATCGTCTTCCACCCCGGGTTCCTCGACGCCGACGCGCGAGCTGAGGAGTTTCGCGTGCGCCGCCTCGAGGCCTACTTGTCGATCGACCCGGCGACTCCCGCGCGCGCCTTCGTCGAGATGCAGCGCATCCTGCAGCGCGACGCCGCGCCGTTCCCGCTCGAACGCGTCGTCGATCACGTCCTGCACGCCATCGAGATCGCCGGTCCGCGCCACGTCGGCATCGGCAGCGACTTCGACGGCATCGAGCGCGCGCCCCGCGGGCTCGAGGACGCGAGCCTGTATCCGAACCTCGTCGAGGCGCTCTTCGAGCAGGGTCTCGACGAAGAAACCATCGCGGGCATCGTCGGCGGCAACTTCGAGCGCGTGTTTCGAGCCGCGACGAACGGGAGTCACACCTGATGCACAGCCCGATCAACGAGCACTTAGGTCTCGAGACCGTCGACCACGACGACGGCACCGTCGAGCTGCGCCTCGTCACGGGCCCGGAGCACGTCAACGAGGTCGGCCTCGTCCACGGCGGGCTGACGTCGTTCCTGCTCGATGGCGCGATGGGTCGAGCCGTAGGCCGCACGCTCGAGGCCGGCGGCGTATGCGCAACCGTCCAGCTTTCGGTGCAGTTCCTGTCACCCGCGCGCGGCACGCTCCGGTCCGTGGGGCGCGTGACGAAACGCGGCAAGCGAGTCGCGTTCGCCGAGGCGGAGTGCCGCACCGAGAAAGGCGAACTCGTAGCGCGCGCGCACGGAACGTGGGCTCTTCGGTAGCGCGCGCTCCGGTCTGCTAGGTTCGCGGCATGGGAGAAGAGAGAAGGCCCCGAGGCATGCGCGGGTTCCCGCTGTTCACGATCTTCGGCTTCGACGTGCGGTTGAACCTGAGCTGGCTGCTCTTGGCCCTGCTCGTCGCCTGGACGCTGGCCGAGGGACTCTTCCCGGAGCGCTATCCGGACCTCCAGACGCAGACCTACTGGTCGATGGGCGTCGCGGGCGCACTCGGCATCCTCTTTTCGATCGTCTTCCACGAGCTGTCGCACTCGTTGGTCGCGCGAGCCTACGGCCTCAAGATGGGTGGCATCACGCTGTTCATGTTCGGGGGCGTGGCGGAGATGCGCCACGAACCGAAGACGCCCAAGGTCGAGCTCTTGATGGCGGGCGCGGGGCCGCTGTCGAGCCTGGTTCTGGGCGGCGCGTTCTGGCTGCTGCACCTGGCGGCGGAGGGGTTCGCGTGGCCGTTGCCGATCACCGGCGTCCTCTACTACATGGCGTTCATCAACGTCGTGCTGGCGATCTTCAACCTGGTGCCCGCCTATCCACTCGACGGCGGTCGCATGCTGCGGGCGACCCTCTGGGCCTGGCGCAACGACATCCGCCAAGCGACGCGGATCGCGAGCGCCATCGGCTCGACCTTCGGCTTGCTGCTGATGTTCCTCGGCATCGTGTCGCTGATCCAAGGCGTGTTCATCGCCGGCGTCTGGTACGTGCTGATCGGCCTCTTCGTCCGCGGCGCGGCCAAGGGCTCGTACCGCCAGCTCCTCGTCCAGCAGATGCTCGAGGGCCGAACCGCGCGCGACGTGATGAACCAGAACCCCGTCACCGTCGAGCGCTCGCTCAACCTGCAGGACTTCGTCGACGACTACGTCCTGCGTTACCGCTCACGCCTCTTCCCGGTCGTCGAGGCCGATGGTCAGCTCACGGGTTGCGCCACCGTCGAGCGCGTGAAAGCCGTCCCCGAAGCGGATCGGCGCGCGAAGACCGTCGCGGACATCGTCACGACCTGCTCGCGCGCCAACACCGTCGGCCCCGACGAAGAGCTGACCGAACTCGCCTCCAGCCTCTTCGCCAACGCCGCCGGCCGCCAACGCCTGGTCGTCGAGGACGGCCGCCTGCTCGGCGTCGTCTCGGAAGGCGACCTGCGCGAACTGCTCGCTCTGCGCATGGAGCTCGCCGACGCCTCGCGGAAGGCCAGCCGCGCGAGGTAGGACGCTCCCAGCCGCGGCCTGCTCTTTTTACTTGCGAGTGAGAGTCAGTCTCAGCTAACCTGCTCCGCATGTGGACTTCACGCTCGATCCAGGCGCTCGGGTGCCTCACCCAAGCGACCCTCTTCCAAGCCTGCTTGACCAACGCGGACCTCGCTCAGCTCGAGTGCTGGGTCGATCGGCCGAGTCCGCGCGGCTTCAGTCCCGCGGTCTGGTGCCGCGCCTCGCTTCACCGGGCCTGCCAGCAGGATGACGCCGTCGCGCGCCGCGTCACGGACCGGCTCGACCTCCAGTTCTTCGACACGGTCGTCCTGGTGCGCGGCATGGACGCTTGGGAACTCGAACGCCTAGCCCGGTTCCCTCACCAGGATTCGATCGGATTCGTCGTAGGTCGTTGTCCTGCCGAGGCTTCGCGACTGAAGC
>JBBDIB010000029.1:0-39257 GCA_040880665.1 Planctomycetota bacterium | reverse complement strand
GGTAGCGCACGGGACGACGGGCAGAACCTTCAATGGGTCGGCCGGACGCTTACGTCCAGGCTTCCTTCGCGCCCGGCTTGCGGTCGAAGAAGAGCACGTTCGCCTTCACGCCCTGGGCGTAGAAGATTCCGGTGGGGAGGCGCAGGAGGGTGTGCACCTCGCACTCGCGCAGGAGGTTCTTGCGCACGGTCTCGCCGGCGCCGCCCTCGAACAGGACGTTGTCGGGCACGACGACGGCGGCGCGGCCGTGGACCTTGAGCAGCGACTTGACGTGCTGGACGAAGTTGAGCTGCTTGTTCGAGGTCGTCGTCCAGAAGTCCGGGCGGTTGTAGGTCAGCGACTGGCGGTCACTTGCGCCCTCTTCGTTGACGACTGTGATCGAGGACTTCTTGCCGAAGGGCGGGTTCGTGATCACCACGTCAGCATGCTCGCTGGGCTCGTTACGCAGAGCGTCGTCGGTCTTGATCGGAGGCTCGTAGTCCTCGCCACCGTTGGGACCGATGCCGTGGAGGTAGAGATTCATCCCGCACAGGCGTGCGACGTTGGGAACGAGCTCGACGCCGCGCAGCGCTTCGAACCGCAAGTGCTTCTTCTGGTCGCGGTCCAGCTCGGCGTGACGCTTGAGGTACTCGTGCGCTGCCAGAAGGAATCCTCCCGTACCGCAGGCGGGGTCCATGACGATCTCGCCGGGCTGCGGCCGGACGCAGTCGACGAGCGCCTGGATGACCGGGCGTGGAGTGAAGTACTGCCCGGCCCCGCCCTTCACGTCTTGAGCATTCTTCTCGAGGAGCCCTTCGTAAGCGTCACCCTTCACGTCGGCCGCCATCGACGACCAGTCCTCCTTGCCGATCAGCTCCACGATGAGTTGCCGGAGCTTGGCGGGGTCCTGAATCTTGTTCTGGGCCTTCTCGAAGATCAGTCCGAGCATGCCTCCCTGTTTGCCCAGTTCACGCAGCGTGACGCGGTAGTGCTGCTCGAGCTCGACGCCCTCCATCTGGGGCGCGGCGAGGTCGGCCCAGCGGTAGCCGTCGGGGATCGGCTGCTCCTCGCCGGTGAGCTTCGCGCGCTCGTCGGCCATCTTGAGGAAGAGCAGGAACGTGAGTTGCTCCAGGTAGTCCTGGTAGGAGAGCCCGTCGTCACGGAGAACGTGGCAGTACGACCAGAGCTTCTGGACGATTCGGTTGGCGGCGTCGCTCATGCTTTCGTTGATCTCGTCTTTTTGCGTGCGCGCTTCTTGGTCTTGGTCGATGAAGAGGCGACTTCGCGCTCGTGCGTGATTCGCTCAAGTATGTTGGTTGCTTGCTCGTCAGCTGGGTCCTGATCAACGAGCTTGCCCTCGAAAGCCCACTTGAGGATGGCCTGACGAAGACGACGTAGCCGTGATTCCTCACCGCGGTTCGCTACCAGTAGTGCATCCCCGACGGATTGCAGCCGTTCGACTTCCGCCACGATGCGGGCCTGCTCGGAGAGCGGAGGAAGCGGTACGGGAAACGAGCGGAGTAGGGTCAGCCCGATCCGCGGTCTACCGACGCCATGAATTAAGTCTTCGGCATGCTTGCGGGCTCCTGGTGAGTTGAGAGCGTGCATTGCGAAGTGCGGGAGCATCAGGCCCCGCTTGACGGCGAATCGCAGGCAATCGGCCTTGACGACCGCTTCTCCCAGCCACTCCGGTACTAGACATGCGCGCGGCAACTCCTGGCCCAATGATGCGATTACTACGTCATCGGGAAGGGCGGCGTGCTTTATAAGCCGCTTGTAGTGCTCTTGCGAGATGTGCGCGTGAGCATCTACAAAGACCCCATCTCCGATGTTCTGGAGCCGGATCACACGCGGACCCAATGGCTCGTAGTGCGCGCTTTTTAGATGCGAACCGAAGGGACCATCGGTCAGGGCGTTGCTTTGTTGGTCATCAGCTAGCTGGTCAATGCTGGCCCAGCACCACCCACTTGTCAGGACGGCAAATTCGGCCGCATCGGGCTCCGCTGGCTCCTTGTACTTCGCCTTCCACTTGTCGTTCTTCGGGGGCTTGCCCTTGGCGTTCATCTTCGCCAGCTCGGACTCCTCCCAGCGGCGGCGGCGCTCGGTGAGGATGCGCTCCAGGAGGACCGAGGCGGGCTCGTAGTCGCGGCCCTCGGCGCGGGCCAGCTCGGCCTCGGTCGGCACCAGTCGTCCCTCCACGGCGGCCTTGAGCACCGAGGCCCGATACCGTTTCAGATTCCGCTGCACCCGCTCCAGGGTCGCCACGGCGTCGTCGAGGCGGGTAAAGTAGGACTCGATGGCTTCAGCAATGCGATGTTGCTCGTTCGTCGGCGGGAGGTGAAGCTCGAGGGTTCCCAGGTTCTTTCGGGAGATCCGCTTTCTAGTCGATCCACTCTGGAGACCGTAGATCGCCAAGCGGAACTGTGGTGCGTTGATGAAGTGAGACAGCCATCGCACCGAGATTCCGTCATGACATGGTCGAACAATACACACATCGACGACCGTCACGCAGTCCTGGGAATCTCCGGGGAAGAGGCATGACCTGCCAGATGGGTCGGGCATCCGAGCCACGAGGACATCATCTTTTTCGAGAATCGTGCAACGAAGCTCCCGAGCCTTCCCAGGGGTCAAGAAGCGTAATGAGCGATTCCGCCATACACCGTCGCCCACATCGGCCAACTGTGTAAGTCGCATCGCTCCCTCGGGATCCTGGTCCTTGGATTCAACCCAATCGCCATCGACGAATCGACCGCCTGGAGCGACGAGCTGCGGAAGTCGCGCCACTGCCCAGCCAGGGGGGATCGAGGTCTCACTCATGCCGCGAGCACTCCATTTAGTTCGGCGAGTACGTCATGTAGGTCGTCACCGAAGATCTCGGCGGCCTTGCCGCGTCCACCCTCTTCCGCGAATGGCGCATAGTCGAGGTCCTCCACCGTCATCTCCAGGCTCGCGCCAATGTGGTCGCGCATCATCTCCAGCCACCGACGTTGGGCGGGGGTGAACGACCGTCCCTGACCGCGCTGTTGCGCCTGCCAGTGATCGAATCGTCCTCGCACCTGATCGCCGAACGGTACCAGTTCCTCGTCCTTGTGCGTTGCGAAACGAACGAGCGAGACGAGGTCCGTGAGGAGCCGCTTCGCCGACGCTCCCCGCACCTTGTCCTTGCGCAACGTCTCGTACGCTCGCCAGAGCTTCTCCGGCGTCCATGAGCGCGGCGGGGCCTTGATCGCCTCGGCCAGCTCCTTGATGTCTTTGAAGTGCAACCGCTTCGAGTACGGCTGCGCGTAGAAGAACTGGAGCGCGTCGATCTCGTCCTTGTTGTCTTCGAGGTACTGCTCGAAGGAGGTGACCAGCGCCTTCGCCTTCTCCTTGGCCGCTTCGCTGGCTCCGGCCTCCAGCAGCTCGTCGACGGAGACCTCGTCGATGATTTGCTCGACCTCGCGCTTGAGGTCCAAGAGCAGCGCGCGCAGCGCCGGCTTCGTGGCGAGCGGCTGCGTGGCGTTCGCGAGCAGCGTTTGGGCGGACGCTTTGACTTGGTCCTCCGTGGGTTCTTGGTCGGGCTGCAGGTCGAAGGTGCGACGCGCCGCGGTGATCTGACGATCGGGGTCGAGGCTGTCCACGATGCCAGCGCTGATCGCGGAGATGCCGACGCCGCCGGACACCTCCGCGACGCGCGTGCGCTCCTCGGGTCCGCACTGCTTGTCGAGTCTGGAAAGGCGGCTGGCGAGGGAAGAGAGCACCGCCGGGTCGGTGCCGCCCATCGCGACGTGCTCCAGGAGCGACTTGAAGGGTACTGTCTTCTTGCGCTCGAGGGGCTGCGTGTCGGCGAGCTGCGTGTCGGTCATGCCGACGCAGTCGACGATGACGAAGTGCGTCTTAGCGCTGGCGTCGGGCGTGACGGCCTTCAGTTCGTTGGGGTCGATGATGCGAACGCCCCGGCCCTTCATCTGCTCGAAGAGCACGCGGCTCTTCACGGCTCGCATGAACATCACGATCTCGATCGGGCGGATGTCCGTTCCCGTCGCGATCATGTCCACGGTCACGGCGACGCGCGGATCGAAGGTGTTGCGAAAGCGCTGGATGAGATCGCGCGGCTTCTCGGACGTGACCTTGTAGGTGATCTTCTGGCAGAAGGCGTTCCCGCGGCCGAACTCGTCGCGGACGATCCCGACGATGTCCTCGGCGTGGCTGTCGTCCTTGGCGAAGATCAGGGTCTTCGGGACCTCGGTGCGGCCTGGGAAGATCTCGGTGAAGAGGCGGTCGCGGAAGGTGCGGATGATGGTGCGGATCTGGTCCTTGGCGACCACACGGCGGTCCAGCTCGTTCGCGTCGTAGGGGATGTCGTCGTCGGGGCGCTCCCAGCGGCGCTCGCGCGTCTGGCGGTGGCGGTACTCGACCATCGTGTCCGGCGCTGCCTCGATGGTAGAGCCGCTCTCGGTGATCTTCGTGCGGATGTTGTAGACCTCGAAGTCCACGTTGACGCCGTCCGCGACCGCGCGCTCGTGGTCGTACTCCATGACGAGGTTCTTGTTGAAGAACCCGAAGGTCTGCTTCGCTGGCGTCGCCGTGAGCCCGACCAGGAAGGCGTCGAAGTACTCCAGGACCTGGCGCCAGAGCGAGTAGATCGAGCGGTGGCACTCGTCGATCACGATCACGTCGAAGTACTCAGGCGGGTAGATCGAGCTGTAGACGACGGGAAGCGGCTCCCGCATGGCGGCCCCCGTGGACTCGAACTGCGACTCGTCTTCGGCCTCGGCCGTGAACTCGGGGTCGCCCTTCAGCATCGAGTAGAGGCGCTGAATGGTCGTGATCACGACCTTGGAAGACGAGCCGATCGTGTTCGAGGTCAGACGCTGGACGTTGTACAGGTCGGTGAACTTGCGGTTGTCGTCGGGGGTGCGGAAGCCCTGGAACTCCTTCTCTGCCTGCTCGCCGAGGTTGCTGCGGTCCACGAGGAAGAGGACTCGGCGTGCTCCGGCGTACTTGATGAGGCGGTAGACGGACGTGATCGCGAAGATGGTCTTGCCCGAGCCCGTGGCCATCTGAACGAGGGAGCGCGGCCTGTTGCGTTGGAGGGAGTCCTCCAGGTTGGTGACGGCCTCGACCTGGTTGGGGAAGAGGAAGCCCTGTTCCAAGGGCGGCAGCGTCTGGAGGCGCGAGCGCAGCGAGGCGGGGCGTGTCTCCTCGGCCGAGGTCTTGGAGCCGCTGCCCTCTACGTGGAGGCGCTTGACCCACTCGTCGAGTGTGTCGGCCTTGAGCCAGTCGGTGAGCGTCGACGGGCGGTGGATGTGCGGAACGTCGGAGATGCGGCGGGTCTTGGGGTCGGGGTCGAGACCGTTGATGAAGCGGGTCTCGACGCCCGTGCTCATGTACTGGAACGGGAGCGGGTTGACGGGCGGGTTGAGCCCGGCTGGGAGGCCGGTGGCGTACTTGTCCGCTTGCAGTTCGACGCTGGTGAGCGGGTAGCCGGCGGGCTTCGCCTCCAGAACGCCGACGGCCTTGCCCTCCACGAAGAGCATGTAGTCGGCGAAGCCGTGGCCGTCGGCCATCTTGAACTCGCGGACGGCGACGCCGGGGCCGGCGGCGAGGTTCATCTCGGCTCGGTCTTGGATGATCCAGCCCGCGGCCTCCAGAGCAGCGTCGATGTTCTGGCGGGCTTCCTGCTCGGGGTTGGGTGTCATGCGACTTCCTCGGCGTGCGTCTTGCCGAAGGAGAGGCTGAACGCCGAGGACCCGTAGGGATGCTCGTCGAGCAAGAACCCTAGACCCGTATTCCGTCGCCGCGTGATCGAGATGATGAGCCGCATGGGGGGGCGTCGAGCCGCGCTCGACGGGTGCGAGACGCGTCCCGCACGCCTCAAAATTGTGCAGCCTCAGCCAGCATGCGCCTTGACGAAAGTTGGCGAAGTTCGACATGGAGGGCGATTGGCTGGGACTTCATCGCTGCGATCCGCCGTGAGTTCGTCGTGGGTTCGCCGTGGGGGCATCCTTGCGCGAATGGCTCAGCAACCCGGCGCGGTGCATGGTGCGCGCGGTGGATACCCTCGCGCTGGTCGTTGTTCGGCCCAACACGAGGCGGCGCCGATTTCCTGCGGTTCGTCGCCGCGCTGTAGGGACGGTGACGTCTTGGGGTTGGACCTCGAAACCTCGATCGCACCCCCGACATGAACCAGACTACCGCGTTGTCCGCCGAAACCCTGTTGCAGCACGAGCCGTTCGTGCGGGCCGTCGTTCGCGGGTTGCTCTCCGACGAGGGGCGGGTCCAGGACGTCGTGCAGGAGACGTGGCTGACGGCGTTGCAGCGGCCACCGCGCGCGGGCTCGTCGTTGCGGGCTTGGTTGGCTCGGGTCGCGAAGAACCTGGCGCGGGACTCGCATCGCAGCACGGGTCGCCGGACGGCGCGGGAGCGGATGGTGGCGCGCGGGGAGAGCGTCGAGTCCGTCGATACGACCTTCGAGCGGCTCGCCGGGCAGCGCGAAGTGGTCGACGTCGTGCTGGCGCTGAAGGAGCCGTACAAGAGTGTCGTGCTGCTGCACTACTACCAGGAGCTCGACGCGGCGGAGATGGCGAAGCGGCTGGGAAGGAGCGCCGGGACCGTGCGCTCGCAGCTCAGTCGCGCGCACGAGATCCTGGGGGGGGGACTCGAGTCGAAGTTCGGCGGCGCGGGGGCGGGGTGGGGGGGTCTCGGCGCGCCGTTCGCGCCCGAGGCGCTCGGCGCGCGTTCCGCGACCAAGTTTTGGGCGACGACGCCAGCCAAGGCGACGGTCGCGGTGGGAGTCGTCGTCGCCGGCGCGCTGGCGGTCGTCGTCGTGCCGCGTTGGCTCGAGCCGCACGAGCTGCGTTCGGAGTCGAGGGTGGGACTCGGCGATCCGGCCGCGGGCGGGTCGCCGCCGAGCGTTGAGGCGACGTTCGCGCCGGCGCTCGTCGACGCGGGCACGCGAGTTCGCGAGCCCGTGCAGTCCGCGCCGCCCGTAGCTCTTGATCCCCAGCAGCGCGCGCAACTCGACGGGCGCTCCATGTCCGAGCTGCGCGAGCTCGCGGTTCAGACGCAGCGCGCGATCGAGGCGCATTTGCTCGTGCCGGACGAGCGCATCCTCGCGCAGCACGCGGCGCTGCTCACGCTGCCACGCACCGGCATCTGCCGCCTCCTCGACGGCAACGGAACGGAAAGCCGCTTCGACCACGCGATCACCAAGCGCGGCGGCGGGGCGTACTTCTCGTTCGCGACACGGGATCACAGCTACGACGCGGAGCCTGATCTCTCGTTGCATGACGGCAAGTTCAAGGCGGGCTTCTACGGAATTCAGCTCGGTCTCTTGATGGACGTGGGGGACGTCGCGTTGGCGCAGTTGCCGGAGCGCGGTGATTCCGTTCCCGGTGAGCTCGCCGACAGCCAACGCGAAGCGTGGGACGTGCTGTGGAGCGACATCACGTTGGAGGACGCCGCCCACGGGTCCGCCTTCAGGCAGCGCAGGCAGGGACTGCGCCGGTCGATCGCAATCAAGAGGTCGACCTTCTTGCTGCGCGTGTTCAGTCCGAACGAACACGATCACCTGGTGGCCTTTCGACCGCTCGACTTCGACGACCAGGGTTGCACCCTCGCCTGGCGCGTGCTCCGGACTTGGCCCGTGCCCGGGGAGCACAAGGGCGCGTTCCAAGCGCGGGTTGCGTATCCCGAAGTGCCCGTCGGGCCAACCTGGCTCACCGAGATGTCGCTCGACGAGCTGATGCAGTTCTTGGCACTCGTTCGCGCTCAAGCGGCAGGAAGATTGCTCGAGGTTCCCGGTGAACTCGCCGAGCGCTACTCGGGAACCGTCGGCGAGAGTCCCCGGAGCTTCGCCGAGACGTCCGGTTTCGCCCGGATCCTCCGCCGTGGTGAGTGGGATCCTTTGGTCGAGATGCGCGGCGGCGGTGCGTACTACTCGTTCCACTCGCGCAGCAACGACTACGACGAGGAGCCCGAGCTCGAGCTGCAGCAGGGTCGCTACTCCTCGGGCTTCGCGGGACGCGACCGAGGCTTCTTGCTAGACCTCGGCGAAGTCCCGTTCGACCAGCTCGCGGCGGTCATGTCCGGGAGCCCACCGTCCGGCTTCAGCGAACGAGAACGCGCGGCCTGGGACTTCCTCTGGAACGCGCGGGCCACGGTGCAAGCCTTCGACGACGGCGAGCGGCGCGCGCTGAGCGAAGCGGACGAGGAGCGAGCCGCCGCGCTCGGACTCGGGCGCAGCGTGCCAGCGATCGTCGGCCACACCTACCTCCTGCGCTCGATCCTCTTCGACACCCACGATCACCTCGTCACTTTCACCGTCATCGGCGGCGACGAGTTTGGACACACCCTGGCCTGGCGCATCCAACGAAGCTGGCCCGTGGAGCAGACGTCGCGCGGTCGCTGAGGGGCTTTTCTCGACGAAGCGGTGCAGGGCCTCGAGGCCCAGGGCGAACTCGCGGACGTCCAGGGGCGCGGGGGAGGTCGTTGCGCGCGAAGCGTCCCGGGCGCTCGAACGAGCCGCGGGAGCGCGTTCCCAAAATTGGGACTTTGAAATTGACTTGCGCGCCGGTCGGACTTCCACCACGGTGGAGCGGTCACAAACAAGGGAGGTGGCCATGTTCGTCGATCGCTCGTTGCTTGCCAGGTTCGTTGGAGTCGCTCTCGTGGGTGGCGCCTGCTTGGCGCAAGGGAAGTGGCAGCCGCCCGTGGAGTTGGGCATCTCGTGCACGACTCCGTGTTGTCCGACGACGTTCGCCACGTCGGAGGACGAGATCGTGCACCTCAACTTGATCCCGGTGGGGGAGCACGCGGGCTCGCTCTTGATCTGGACTCGTTGTGACTTGGGGCAACTGCCCGGCGACAAGTACAAGTCCTACATCTGGAGTCCGTCGGCGGGCACCGTCCGAACGGTCGACTGGCCCGCCTTGATGGACAGTGGTCCGTTCTGTGCCGGGCACTCGTGGGTGCTGGATCCGATCGACACGGATGTCAACGGAGATCCGAAGGTGAAGCTGCTCGTCGCTGGCGGCCGGGAGGACACGACGCCTCCTTCCGGTACGCTCGAAGTCATGGCGTTCGACCCTTACGCCGCGGCTTGGGATCTGACGACCTACCCGGACTTGACCAGTCCTCCTGTGGCGGGGCTCTCCGGCTACTACTATCCGAGCGTCATCGCCTTGCCAGAGAGCGGTCCAGGCACGCGCTACGGAGCCTGGTCGGTGGGAGGATCGACACGCGCGTCGAACGTTCCATCGGATTGCGACAATGACCCGCCGGTACTGACCGAGAACTGGTTCGAGATGACGGCCGATCCCAGCACTTCGACTCGGTCGTGGAGCGCGAAGGGCCCGATCTTCGATGGTCCTGACGTCTACCGCTGGCACCAGTATCCCCGACTGTTCGTTCTGTCGAGCGGAGAGGTGCTGCATGCCGGGCATGCCGTTACCTGCGAGTCCCCTCCGGCCTGTCCCGGTTCCTTGTTCGACGTGAACTACGGGGTCGCCCTCCTGACGCCCAACACGACTCTTTGCGATCTTGGGTTCGGTCAGCGCCCGACGCACTTGATGAACTCGTTGGCGACACAGCCGATACAGCCGATCGATCCCAACGATCCGGCGCATCCGAACGCGGCGAGTCTACGCCCGGTAAATGAACAGGCGACGGTCGGGCATGCGCTCGCGAACCAGCACTGGCTCGCCGCTCTCACCGCCGGACGCAACGTGGGTTCGTGGCTTTACTGCAACGGCGCGATTCTTCACACACTCAACACGACAGATTCGCCCAAGCATCAAGCTCCGGGATCGACCACCAACTGGGACCTCGACCGGGTTCTGATCACCGGTGGCATCTACAAGCACTTCCCGAAGGCCACCTCGCCTACAGATGCAAACGCCTGGGGCATCCAATCGTGTCTGGAGTACGACGCGGTCCTCAAGCAGTGGCGTGCCAAGTCACCGCCGCTGCGGCCGCGTGCCCTTGGGAGCAGTTTCGTCATCCTCCCGACGGGCAAGCTGTTTCTTGTCGGTGGACTTCAAAAGAACATCGACACAATCGATTCGCCCAATACGATCCCCGACGTCTTCGATCCACAAGGGCCGCTGGATCTAGGGACGTGGAGCGCGCAGCCCGAGCGTTACAAGACGGCAGCGGGCGAGTTCTATCCCCGCGGGTACCACTCGGCGGCGATCCTACTACCGAACGGGTCGGTCGCGCTGACCGGGGGTAGGGAGTTCGCCAGGTCCTCCAATGGGGGCCTCGATGCTTACCTAAACGGCAATGACGTTGCGGAGATTTTTCTGCCGGAATACATGAGCCTGCTGAGCGCACGACCTGAACTCGCTACGGTTCCAGCAGCAATCACCTACCCGAGTGCCGCCCACTGGAACGAGTTCCTGGTCGAGTCGAGGGACGCGGCTGAGGTCAGCCACGCGGCGCTGATCGGCGTGGGCTCGGTCACGCATCACTTCGACTACGGGCAACGCCTCGTCGAATTGCCCGTACGGACCACGACGATGCCGAAGGAACTCTTGGTGACGCCACCTCCCAACGATGCCATCGCTCCCCCAGGCTGGTACATGCTGTTCCTCATCAACCAAAACGGACTCCCGTCGCAAGGCACCTTCGTGCGGGTGGACTACCCATGAGATACATCACCACATTCGTGGCCATTGCGCTGCTAGGGCTCTCCGGTGGGCTTTCCGATACGCTTACTGCACAACAGCGTGTTGGTGAGCCGATTGAGTTTCTGGACCGGTTATACCAAAATGCCGCGGAAGCGCTGATGCTAACGGTTTTGGACCCGGGTCCCGGCGCGCGAATCGCGTACGGGTTACCAAGTTTCGATTTCGACTCTGACAACTTCATCTTTCAATCCGGCCTCTACGCCGTGGTTGCCTTGGACGGGACGCTGCTGCATTCGGAGCTGGGGACAGCCGCCTATGTTGGCGTTGGCGCCAAAGTCGTCTCGCTCGGAGACGTGACGGGCGACGGCAAGGACGACTTTTCCGTCGATACGAACGCGCGGACCGTCGTACTGGATGGCCAGAGCTTCGCGCTGCTGGCGACTCTTTCGAACCCGACGAGGCACTTTCAGCCGCTCGGAGATCTTGACGGGGATGGCGTCGGTGATGTGTACGCGTTCGGGAATGGCATCCTGTTCGGTCCTCATTGGACCGTGCCGGGGATTCCGCCCGAGCACCCCCTTTCTAGCGCGCGCTACAGGTACCCCAGTTGGTACTCGACCGGACCACTTGCGTTCTACATTGGCGATATTTCTCGGGTCAAGCCGTTCGTCGATCGCAACGGCGATGGCGTTGCTGAGTACCTCGTCTCGTGGAATTGGAACGACACCGACTGGTGGCATTTCGCCCAGTTCGACAACCTCGTTGGCCTGCACGACGGCGTGACGGGAGAGCTGCTGGACTACGTGCGCGTCGATCGTGCCTGGTCACAGATCGGGATCTCGTTCGACACGCTGGGAGATCTGTCGGGCGACGGTGTGCCGGAAATCGTCGTCTCGAAATGGCAGCTCGAGATTCCCATCACACCTCATCGATACCAGATTTACATCGCCGATGGGGCCTCCCTCGAAATCGTCGGGCAGCTCAAGCGCTTCCGCGGGCATCCCGAACTCGACAGTAGCGAGGTCCGGGTGATAGGCAAGACCTTGCGGGCGATCGGCGACATCAACAAGAATGGTTCCCCGGACTTCCTGACGGCGATCGTTCTGCCGGATCCTCACCCCGACGGGGGGATTTGGAAGATCGAAAAGGTCTTGGCCGTCGACGGCTACACGCTCGAGCCGATCTGGGAGTACATCGATCTCGAGGCGGGTGGAGGCTTCTCGAACGTGGTCGAGCCCGCTGGGGACGTGGACGGTGACGGCTTCCAGGAGTTCGTCGCAGCTGGAGTCTACAAGTTCGGCGTCTACTCGTGCCTGCCCGCCGGCATTCGCGTGGGCGGCGAGGGCACACCGGCGCTCGACGGCCGCGTGCCGGCGATCGGCGTGGGAACGAACGTGTCGGTTTCGCGCAAGAAGCTGGCGTTCCACTTGACCGACGTGCCGCTCGGGCGCAGCGCCCACTTGATGCTCTCGACCCAGAAGTCGATGCAGACGGTCGCGGGCGGCGGCCGCGTCCTGGTTCCAGAGCTGATGCTTCCGGCGACCAGCGAAGCCATGGGCCCCTTCGTCAATGCGACGGTGGAACTCACGAGTTCGGGCTGGACCAACGCGATCGGCCAAGTCTTCTACGCCCAATGGGTCATGCCGGAGACGACTGGCACCGGTTCGCTGCACTTCGCCGCGTCGCAAGTCTTCGAGGTGACGGTGCGGCCGTAGTACAGAGTCGCACCACTTCTACCCGGGACGGAGTCGCACCACCTCGACCCGATCAATCCCTGCCCGTTCGCCAGGCGGGCAGGGGGAGCACGGTCCGTCGCTTCGAAGAAGATCACGCGCGGTCGCTGAGTACGCGGACGACGAGCTCACAGCCGCGGATCCACGGGTTCGCTCTCGAGCGCGAGGACGCCGAAGACGCACTCGTGGACGCGGTAGAGGGGCTCTTTCTCGACGAAGCGGTGTAGGGCCTCGAGGCCGAGGGCGAACTCGCGGGTGGCCAGGGAGCGTTTGCGGCCGAGGCTGCGTGAGCGCAGGCGTTCGAGGTGCGCGGGTGAGGTGTACTCGGGGCCGTAGATGATGCGCAGGTACTCCCGGCCACGGCACTTGAGCGCGGGTTGCACCAGGCCCTTCTTGCCGCGCACGATCCAGTCGAGGGGTTTGACGACCATGCCTTCGCCGCCGCGCGAGGTGAGGTCCTCCCACCAGCGAGTGGCCGTCGACTCGCTGTCCTTGTCGTCGAGGTCGACGAGCTGGGTGGCGGTCGGATGCAGGAAACCGTCGGTGGCGGAGCACAGGCCGCGAAGGGTCTCCATGTGCCAGACGTGATCACGGTCGGTGTGCACGCGGCCTTCCGTCGCCAGCAGGTGGAACGGCGCCAGCTTCAGGTCCGCCACGTCGTCGACGCGCCAGCAGTACTGGCGGTAGGCGTCGACGTAGCGGTCGTTAAGTTCGATGCGGTTCGTGAAGCGCGCGGTGAGGTCGGCGTCGCCCGCTCCGCGGGTGAGCGCGGCTCGGAGCGCGGCTTCCGCGCCACGCAGGCCCGCCGAGGCGGCCGACCCGACCGCGGCGTACTGCGTGCGCAGGAGGGCCTCGGCCTTCGCGGACCACGGCAGGAGTTCCGCGTCGAGGCACACCCAGTCGGTGGCGAACTGCTGCCAGAAGTCGGCGGCGTCGAGCGCGCGGCGCACGCGCTCGAGGAATGCGGTCTCGACCTCGAACTCCGAGAAGAACGGTCGACCGGTCCGCGTGTAGATGATTCCGGAGCGGTCGCCCGCGGTTCCGAAGCGTCGGCGCGCTGCGTCGACGTCGCGGCACACGACGACGACCGCGCGCGAGCCCATGTGCTTCTCTTGGCAAAGCACGCGCGGGACGCCTTGCGAGCGGTAGTACGCGAAGGCTTCGCGCGGATGCTCGAGAGACTCGCCGTCGGCGCACGTCTCGGAGGGCGACATCGTCGGCGGCAGGTAGATCAACCAGTGCGGATCGGCCGCGAATCGACTCATCACTTCGAGCGCGGCGGCCACGTTCTCCTCGAGGATCGTGACCGTGCGGTGGGCACGCGTTTCGACGATGCGCTTGCCGAGTGCGTCCTCGATGTCGAGCAGATCGTCGTAGGGGCGTTCGTCGATCGTCGGCGTTTCCGTCGCGGGCGCCAGCGGTCGCGCCGGCTCGTAGTAGGTGCGGCGCGCCGGAACGTCGACCAGCTCGTTCTCGGGATAGCGGAGAGCCGTGAGGCGGCCACCGAAGACGCAGCCCGTGTCGAGGCAGAGCGTGCGATTGACCCACTGCGCCTCGAGGACGGGCGTGTGGCCGTAGACGACGGCGGCTTGGCCGCGGTACTCGGTCGCCCAATCGAAGCGCACCGGAAAGCCGTAGTCGTCCGTCTCGCCCGTCGTCTCGCCGAAGAGGCAAAACGCACGGACACGGCCCGAGGCGCGACCGTGGAACTCTTCCTTCAAACCCGCGTGCGAAACGACGAGCTTGCCGTCGTCGAGCACGTAGTGGCTGATGAGGCTGTCGAGGAACTCGGCGACCTCGGCGTGGAACTCGGCGGGCTCGCGCTCGAGCTGCTCGAGGGTCTCGGCGAGACCGTGGGTGATCTGCACGTTCTTCCCGCGCAGCTTTCGCAAGAGCTTCATGTCGTGGTTGCCGGGGACGCACAGGGCGGAACCTTCGCGCACCATCGACATGACGAGTCGCAGGACTCCGGGCGAGTCGGGACCACGATCGACGAGGTCGCCCACGAAGATCGCCTTGCGACCGCCGGGGTGACGCGCCGTGGGGGACTCGGGGACGCCGGCGACCTCGTACCCGAGCTCGGTCAGCAAGCTGGTCAATTCGTCCAAGCACCCGTGCACGTCGCCGATCACGTCGAACGGGCCGCTCTCGTCGCGGCGATCCGTCCACAGCTTGACGCGCTCGACGACCGCGGCGTCGATCTCCTCCGGCGACTTCAGGATGGTGACGTTGCGAAAGCCCTCGCGCTTCAGGTGGCGTAGCGAGCGACCGAGTTGGCGCTGCTGGTGTTGGACGACGTGCGGTCCGAAGCTGCGGTCGTCGCGCGCACGGTTGCGCTGCTGACAGATCTTCTCGCCCACGTTCAACACGATCGCCACCGGCAGGCAGTCGTACTCGCGGGCGAGCGCGACGAGGGACTTGCGCGCGGGAGCCTGCACGTTGGTGGCGTCGACGACGGTCAGCTTGCCGGCGGCGAGACGCTTCGCCGCGACGAAATGCAGTACCTCGAAAGCGGCCTTCGTTGCAGCCTGGTCGTTCTCGTCGTCGGAGACGAGTCCGCGGCAGAAGTCCGAGGACAGCACCTCGGTCGGCTCGAAGTGCTTGCGCGCGAACGTGGACTTGCCGCTGCCCGAGGGTCCGATGAGGACGACCAAGGACGGTCGGGGAATGGTGATCGTCATCGCGTGAAGATGCCCATTTGCGTGGGAGCGCCGTGCGTCGCGTCCTCCGGTCCGACGGGGCGGTAGCGCACGCCGTAGCCGTGTCGCGCGGCCACGCGCTCGCACCAGTCGCGGAACTCGCCGCGGGTCCACTCGAACCGATGGTCCGGGTGCCGCAACTTCCCGCTGGCCAGCGTCTCGAAGAGCTGGTTGTACTCCTGGTTCGGCGTCGTGACGACGGCGACACGCGGCCGCGCGAACTCGAACAGCACGCGTTCGAGCGCACCCAGTCGATGCGGGTCGAGATGCTCGACGACTTCGATCAAGGCGGCGCCGTCGAAGCCCGCGAGGCGCGCGTCGCGATAGGTGAGGGAGCCTTGGCATACGTCGATGCGCTCGCGCTGCTTGGGCGGCAGCCTTTCAAGGTCGAGGCGATCGCGGCAAATCTCGAGGGAGCGGTGCGAGACGTCCATGCCCAGCAATCGATCGAAGTTCCAGCCCGTGGCCGAGCGCGACTCGAGCAGGGCGCGTAGCAGTTTGCCCTCGCCACAGCCCAGGTCGACGACGCTCCGAGCGCCCGCTTCCTCCAGCACGGACACGACCGCGCCGAGGCGCTGCTCGTTCAGGCTGATCGACCGTTCGAGCGACCGTTCCGCGCCGTCGCTGTCGATGGCCGTCGCGTCGGGATCGGGGTCGTCCTCCTCGACGAGTCGCGCGAGCACTTCGCGCGTCAGACGGCGCTGGTGCTTCAGGTAGCGCCGCGTGATCAACTCGCGCTCGGGATGCTCGGCGAGCCACTCCTTGCCCTTCTCCAAGAGTTTCTCGACCTCGTCCCGATCGACCCAGTAGTGCTTGTCGTCGTCGAGCACGGGCACCAGGACGTAGAGGTGAGAGAGGAGGTCCTGCAGACGGACGTCGCCGCGCAGCGTCACGTCGTGGTACGGGCCTTCACCCCACTCGGGAAAGCGTTCGTCGAGCGGATGGCGCGACGCCGCGACCTCGTAGCCGAGCGGTTGGAAGAGTCGCGTCACGAGGTCCTTGCCTCCGCGGCACGGGAGGCAGGGCAAGTGCGCCTTCAACGGCAGCCGCTCGTCGGTCAGCGCCGGACGCTCCGTGCAGCGACCGTTCAAGGCGCTGCCGAGGACTTTGGAGAGCGCCACGCTGAGGAATGACGACGCGACGTAGGGGCGATCGTTGACGTACTGGAACAGCGAGGGCGCGCTGTCGCGCTTTCGACGCCGCACGAGCCCGATGGGATCGACGTCGAGCAACAGCGCGAAGGTGCAACGTTCCTCGTCCGCTGCGGGGTAAAAGGCATGCGCTTCACCGAAGGGCAGGCTGAAGGTCTGCGATCGAGCGGGGTGCTTCGCGAGCAGGAACCCAAGATCGGTCGCGGGTCGCCGCGTGGTCGTGATGGTGAGCAGCATGAGGGTCGCCCGACCGCGCGCCGCAGCGGCCGGGCCCCAAGAGCGTGGACGAAGTCGGCGAAGTTGTCCATGCAGTGCGCACATGGAGCCCGCTCCGTCCGGTCCGCTCAGGTCAGGTAGAGCGCGGCGAGTGTCGCGCTCATCAAGAGCATCAGGAAGGCGGGCAGGGAGCGCTCGAGGGGGTCCTTGACCTTGAGGTGCATCGCGAGGGCGCCGATCATCAGGACGAGGACGATCAAGGCGGCGGGCAGGACGACGGAGGGGAGCCAGAGGCCAACGATCAAGAGGGTGGCGGCCGTCAGTTTGAGCGCGCCGACCAGGTAGAAGATCGCCGGGGGTAGGCCGTAGGCGGCGAACTCTTGGCGCAGGGTCTGGGCGTCGCCGCCGCGGTAGCTCGTGCTCGAGCGGGCGCGTAGCAGCCAGACGTTGAAGAGGCCGAGCGCGATCAGGATCTGGAGGACGATGGCGAGCATGGGAGGGTGAGGGCTCAGGCCTCGGTGGAGTCGGTTGCGTTCGGGACCCAGGGCGCGAGCGCGGACGCGGAGCGGATGTGCAGGTCGCGCTGCGGGAAGGGGATCTCGATGCCGGCTTCGCGGAAGAGCTTGTCGATGCGCATGTGGATCTTGTTCGTGATGGGGGCCCAGTTGTCGCGGCTGGCGATGAAGATCCGAAGTTCGAAGTCGAGCGCGCTCTCGCCGAAGGCGCGGAAGACGACTTGAGGCGCCGGCTCTTCCAGGATCAGGGCTTCGTTCTGGGCGGCTTCGAGCAGCTTGTCGTAGGCCAGTTGCGTGTCGGAGCCGTAGGCGATGCCGACCGAGACGACCAAGCGCGTGACAGGATCCGAGAGCGACCAGTTGATGACCGTCGAAGTGATGAACTCCTTGTTCGGCACCAAGAGCTCGCGTCGGTCCCAGTCTTGGATGGTCGTCGCGCGCATGCGCAGGAGCGTCACCCGGCCATCCACGCCGCCGACCGTGACGTAGTCGCCGACGCGCACGGGACGCTCGATCAGGATGATGAGTCCGGAGACGAAGTTGGCGAAGATCTCCTGCAAGCCGAAGGCCAAGCCGAAGGTCAGCGCCGCGGCCAGCCACTGGACCTTGTTCCAGCCCAGGCCCACCGTGCCCGCCGCGATCGTGAGACCGATGATCACGATCAGATAGCGCAGCAGCGTCGCGACGGCATAGCGAGAGCCGCTGTCCATCGGCAACCGTTGCAGGATCGTGATCTCGAGCAAGCCTGGCAGGTTCTTGGCGGCCGTGCCGGTCAGGACCAACAGCAGGATGCTCCAGAGCACGTCGCCCAACGTGACCGCGTTCTCGAAAGGCAGGGTGGGCAGGTTGGCGTTGGGAGCGGTGGCGGCTCCTCCGCGTCGAATGATGCCGATCGCTGCCGTGGGCGTGGCGGGGGCGTTCGACTCCGCCTGCGCCGGCGTGTCCATGTCCGAAAGTGGCGCCTGCGCTTGCTCGTCGTCGGACAGGATTTGGAAGCTCGGGTAGAGCTGCACGCGATCGAGCGCGCGCAAGGCGGGCAACACGCTGCTCCAGAGGAAGAACAGGGCCAGGAACGCAGCGATCGCGATACCGCTCTTGAACAGGCGCTGCGTCTGTTGATCGATCGCTGGAATGTTGATCGAGTCTTCGTCCAGGGGCGGCGGCTCTTCGCCATCGGTGGACGCGCTCTCGAGTCGCGCGCGCGCCTTCTTGCGTGCCTGCTCCACGGCCAAGCGACGCCGCGTCATGTAGAGCCAGCGGAAGAGCAACGCGTGGACCAGCGTCAACACCATCACGACCAGGATCGACGCGCGCACGCGCAGCTCGAATTGCTCGGCGGTGTACATGTAGCCCGTCAACGCCAGGAGGGCGAGCAGGGCGGGCGTTCCGATCGCGAGCGCCGACCACAGCCGATGCGTCCGTCCTAGGATCGTCTTCTTGGTCTTGCTCGTCGCGGGACCCAGCGCGCCGCCGGGACGCTGCAAGCGGTACGCGAACGCGGCCAAGGCGACCATCGCGGCCAGGAACCCGGTCCGCCCCAAGGACTCGTTCCAATTCTGTTGGGGCAGCGACCGAAAGATCGTCGCCACGAACACGGCGATCAAGATCGTGGGCGCGAACCACAGAAGCTCGAGGCGCAACTGCGACATCGAGCGGGGCGCCCAGCGGAAGTGCGCTTCGCCCAGGCTCTTGGGCTGCGCGACGCGCCGTGCATAGCCCAGTGCGAGCGCGATCGGCGCGATCGCTCCGAAAGCGCGGCCGGTGGCACGGACGATGTCCGTGGGCGCGGTCTCCAACAGTTCGGCGAGCGCGAAGTACACCAGTGGCAAGGGCAACGCCAGGACCAGGTTCTGTACGACGACGCGCAGGGTGTGGCGGAAGCGGTCGGTGCGGTGGAAACGCACCTGCATGGCGAGCTCCGAGCGCAGCGCGCGCAGCTTGCGGCGCACGGCCAGCGACACGAGGAGCGCGAGAGCGAAGCCCAAGGTCGTGCCTAGGCGCGCGCGCATGCCAACCAACAGTTCCGGCGGGATACGCGTCCAACCACCGTCGGCGACGACGTCGATCGCGTCGCCCGGCACCGAGATCAGGCTGGGCAAGGGGTTCGGGCTGGTGCTCGGAACCCACAGGATGCGCTCGGCGATGTACTCGCGATATGCGTTGCACTCGACCGCGAGGCGATCCTGCGCGGCGCGCCATTCGGTCAGCGCGTTCGCCAGGTTGCCGAGGCTTTGCAGCGCTTGGACCTCTAGGTCGCGCTGCGTTTCGAGCAACTGGCGCGCGAGGGCGCTGACCTCCTCGGTCGGCCGAGTCGGCGCCAATCGCTCCAACAAGGCTTCGTGCTCGAGGGTGACCGTCGCGAATTTGTCCCGCAGTTCGCTGATCTCGATCTCGCGCATGAGGACGCGCGACAACTCACTGCTGCGTCGCTGCTGCTCGGCAGCCAACAAGTCGGCGCTGGGCAGCCACTCGTAGTCACGCCGGAGAACGACACCCATGCCTTCGGTCAAGCCGGCGAGGCCGACGCGGCGGCGCGTCGATGCGAAGCGGCGTTCGACCTCGGAGTGCTTGCGACGCATCGCGTCGCGCTCGCGCAGGACCTCCTCGATCCGCGCGGGCAGGTCCGTCGATTCGCGCGCGATCTCTTCGTTGCGCCGCGCGAGATCAGCCAGCTCCGGGAAGCGCTGGACGATCTCACGCGTCTGTCGTGCGGCGTCCGCGGCCGCGCGCTGGGCATCGCGCTCGCGCGCCCGCGTGACGGCATCGAGCAGTTGCTCGACGCGCATTTCGGCGAAGTTCACGCGGCGCTGCGCGCGTTCACGCCGCAGCGGCAAGAGATCGCGACGCCGATCGATGTGCTGGCGTTCCGCTTCCTGATGGGCGAGCTCGGCACGGCGCAGCGCCAGCTCCGCCGCGCGCGCGGTGCGCCGCGCGTCCTCGACGCCGGGGGGCAGCGTGCGTAGCGATTCCTCCAGCATCTCGATCGCTTGTCGGCTGCGCGCGATCTCGTCGGGTAGCGCCGCTTGGCGCAGGCTGCGTCGCTCGGCGGTGCGGCGCAGTTGATCCAGCTCCTCGCGACTCGCTTGCAGCGTCGACTCCGCCTCCCGCAGCCGCTGTTCGAGCTCGCGCGTCTCGATGTCGGCGGGCAACGCGGAGGAGGGCGGCGTCGGCGCGTCGAGTTCGGCACGGATTTCGTCGGCCAAACTGTCGGTCTGCGCGATCTCGCGCAAAAGCTCCTCGGTGCGCAGCTCTTCCGCCCGCGCTTGGTCGAGTGCCTCTAACGCCGTTACGTACAGCTTGCGTTGTTCTGCGATGGGGGCGGCGGTCGCATCGCCCAGTTCTTCGATTGCGCGGACGAGCGACTCACGGTCCGGCGTGAGACGCTCGGCCGGAACAGCTTCGGCGGGCTCCTGCGCGCGAGTGTTGGGCGTCGTGCCGAGACACGTGAGTCCGAGAAGGAGGCAAGCTAGCAGGGGATGCTTCGACATGGCGGCCCCGCATCGTCCGCGCCGCGAGCCTCGCGTTCCACACGGAACCGCTGCTCTTCTTCGCAAACCCCGCAAGCGCTACCATTCTCGCCGCCATGACCGACGCAGCGATCCAGATCCTGGCCCAAGGCGGCTTTCCGCGTATGCGCGAGCTGCACGCCGTGCTCCGCCGTCACGGGATCCAAGCCGAATTGCTGGCGCCGCCCGGTGCCAGCGGCAACTCGTGAAGCGCCCAGGCGCTGCTCGCGGTCGCGAGCGAGGACCTCGAGCGAGCCACCGCGGCGATCGACGGTGACTTCCTGGCGGAGCTGACGCCCGAGGCGCGCCGCGCCGCGGAGCACGTCATCGATCTCGACGCGGAAGAGAACGCCTGCCCCGCGTGCGGGGAACCGTTTCGCGAACTGCCGCGCTCGTGTCCCGGCTGCGGGCTGCGACTCGGAGGGTAAGAGTCTTGCTCGTGTGCGCGCGAGAAGCGCACGAAGCGGCACAGCCCTGATTCGAGGGGATGAAGCGTGCATCCGCCCAGGAAGCGAGGGGCGAAGACGGAAGGCCAAGTGCTGGCCTCCCCACACCTTCATCCCATAACTCGAATCATGAAACGCTACGCTCTCTGTTCCCTCCTGCTCACGTCTGCTGCACTTGCAGGGACGTCCCATGCACAGGATGCATCGTTGACGGTCGTGCATGCCGTACCAGGTCTCGAAGCGCCGGTCGAAGTGCTGGCCAATGGCATGCAGTTGACCTCGTTCTGCTTTGGTGAAGAACGCGGCCCGCTGTCCCTGACGCCCGGCACCTATGCGATCGACGTCGACCTGCTCGGAAACACGATTCTATCGACGAACGTCAACCTTGGTTCCGGTGACGACGTCACCGTCGTCGCCCACCTCAACGAATTGCGCGATCCGACCCTCACGGCGTTCACGAACGACAATTCGCCGCTAGCGCTGCCGGGGTCTCGCGTCGTGTTCCACCACACGGCCGATGCACCGGCACTGGACGTAGTCTTGACGAAGAGTGGCACGCCTCCGGTGACGCTCTCGAACATCGTCGGCGGCCAACAGGTGACAACAGCAATCGGCCCCGGTGTCTATCAGTTGGAGGTTGTGCTGGCTGGCACTCTGACGAACCTGTTCGGCCCTTTGAACATCACGCTGCAGAATGGGTATCGGTACAACGTCTTCGCCATCGGCGAAGCCCTGACGCCCTCGTTCGACCTCCTCGTGTTGCGCGACGGCCTGGCGGCTCATATACGATCCGTGCAAGCCTTGAGGTTGCCCGGGATCAACCCGAGGCTCGAGCTGAATGGCATTCCGCTGTTCAACTATGCGACGAACCAACAGGGCCCCGTTGCCGTTGCACCCGGAACCTACAACCTGACGGTGACCGGCTTCGATGGACTCGTCACGCTCGTGTCCGAGCAGGTGACACTCGAGGCTGGTGACGATCGCTCGCTGTTCGCCTACCTGGGCATGAACAATCTGTTCGAGCTGGCGGACTTCGACAACGACGTCTCGGCGCCGGACCTGATCGGCAACACGCGCGTGACGATCCGCCACACGGCGAGCGGTCCGCCGATCGACGTCCGACTGGAACAGAACGGTTCCCTGGTGAAGTCGATCCTCGGTATCGCCAACGGGAAGCAAGTGGAGTTCGAGGTTCCGGCAGGTGTGTACGACGTCACGCTGATGCAGTCGGGAACGACGAGGACGCTCCCGGGTCCGGCGGCGATCACGCTCTTGGCGCGCAAGAACACCGTGCTGACAGCGGTCGGCGTGCCCGGGAAGACCTTCAACGTCTTCGTGAACGTCATCGATCTGTCGGCGGAGCAGGTCCCCTTCGACCTGCAGGCCCGGCCCTTCGGCACGAGCTGCGGACCGATCCTGACCGCGGCCGAGAACTGCTTCCGCTTCGGCGAGACGCTGGCCTTCACGGCGGCGGGTGGAATGGCCGGTGAGACCGCGCTGTTCATCGCGGGCTCGAACAACCCCAACCCGGTCGACGGCAGCGGTTTCGGTGCCCCGGGCTGCTTCATCTACTTCAACGCGCTGTTCGAGCAAGAGCTTGCGCTGTTCGACGGAAGCGGCGAGGCGACGGTGACGTTCGAGGTACCACTCATGCTCGCGCTGAGCTTCAACCAGGCGGTCGTGCAGGCCTTCACCACCGGCGACAACGCGCTCGGCTTCGTCGCCAGCAACGGCGTGCTCGTCACGAAGCAGCCGTAGTCGGCACGTTCGCGCGGTCGTCTCGAAACGGGCGACCGACGCGCTCCAGCGACGAAAAAACGTGCGCGGCGCTCGGTGCTACCCGCCGCCGCGCACGTCCCCGAACGCGCCGTCGCCGGCGCTTGGGGGAAACAAGATCCGTGGTTCAGGACCAGTAGGGCTTTTGGTTGAACGTTTCGTAGGTCTCCGACCGGAAGGTCGGGTCGGCGAAGTTCGGCCAGTCGTCCTTATCGAAGCCGCGGGCGCGTTCGAGCTGCTCCTTCGAGACGTCGAGAAGGAAGCGCTCACGGTTGGTGTCGAGCTCGAGCGAACTCCACGGGATGGCGAACAATTTGTCCCCCATGCCCATGAAGCCGCCGAACGACAACACCGCGTAAGCGACGCGGCCGTGCTCGACGTCGATCATGATGTCCTTGATCTTGCCTAGATCCTTGCCGTCGCGGTTCACGACGGAATCGTTGGAGAGGCTGGTGGTCGAAAGGACGACGGGATGAGTTGATGCGCGGGATGCCATGAGACTTTGCGTTTTCTTGGAACTAGGGTCGGTCAAAAAGCGCACGTTCCGCCGCAGCCGCCGACAGGAGCATGGACGAGCAGCGCACCAAGACCACCGAAGCTGGGCCGATGGAGTCCGCTGCTGATGTCGATTTCTGCGGGGCGGCATGCCGCGAAACGCAACGCCGTAGTGCCAGGAGGTAGCAAGCGGGGTGCCAACCTGGGGCGCCACGCGCGAACCGCGCTGGCGCTCCCGCACTACAAGTCGCGCTTGCAGGAACTACGCGTGAGCGCGCGGGTGTGCCAGCTCGTAAATCCCGCGCAAGCGTTCGATCGAGACGTGCGTGTAGATCTGCGTCGTGACGAGGTGCTCATGGCCCAGCAGCTCTTGCACACTGCGCAGATCGGCGCCGCGATCGAGCAGGTGCGTCGCGAAACTGTGGCGCAGCGTGTGCGGCGTGGCCCGCCGCGTGATGCCTGCGGCGATGACGGCCCGCGACACGATCGTCTGCAGCGAGCGCGTCGTCAGGCGTCCACCGCGCTGATTCAGGAAGACGGCGTGTGCCGCCATCGGGCGCGGGCGCGGGCGCTGGGGGTCGGCGAGGTACGCGGCGACGGCTTCCTGGGCGAACCTGCCGAGGGGTGCCAGCCGCTCCTTGCGACCCTTGCCGCGCACCAGCACGACGCCGCGCGCGAGATCGAGGTCGGGGCGATCGATGCCGACCGTCTCGGCCGCGCGCGTGCCCGCCGAGTACATCGTTTCAAGCAGCGCGCGATCGCGGCGACCGGCGTGCTTGGTCGCGTCCGGCGCCGCGAGCAGCCGAGCGATCTCGTTCTCGTCCAGCGCGCCGGGCAGGTGGCGCGCACGCCTGGCCTGACGCAAGCCGCGTGAGGGATCCGCGTCGAGCTCACCCCGTTCCAGCAGATGGCGAAAGAACGAGCGCACCGCCGAAAGTTTGCGCTCGATCGATGGGCGCGCGAGGCCGCGGTCGTCCAGTCGCACGAGGTAGGCCCGCATCGTTCGTCCAGTCACTTCGCGCGGATCCTCGAGGCCGCGCTCGCCGAGGAACCGCAGCCATTCGGCCAGGTCCGCGCGATAGGCGCGTAGCGTATGCGGCGACGCGCCGCGGGTCGCGGCGAGCTGCACGAGGAAGCGTCCGACGCGCGCTTCGAGAGGGTGGGGGGCGTCGCTCACCGCTCCCAATACGCGCGACGCTCCAAGCTGCGCAAGCGATAGCTGACACCCTCCGGCCCCGTGTGCGCGACCAGCGCGTGCAGCCAGGGCGCGGACCCATCGACGGCGAACCAATAGCTCGCCAGCGTTGCGCCGTCCGCCTGGAGCAGGAGGCGCCGGCACGTGATCGCTCCCGCGGGCACGTCGAGCACCTCTTCGCCGGCATTCACCACCGTCATCGCGCGCGGCTCGAAGGCTTGGCGCTGTGCGTGCTTCTGGGAAGGGACGACGCGCAGTGTCGCGCGCTCCAGCTCCGACGGCCAGTCGCGCAGCACCAAGGGCAAGGCGTCGTACGCGATGAGCGGTCCCGCGATCGTTGCCGTGCGCATGCCGGTGCCCGGGAAGTAGACGGACTCCCAGAAGCGATACTCGACGCCCGTTCGCGGCCAGAGGTGCCGGAAGCTCGCGCCGCAGTCGTCCTGCGACGAAGCGGTCAGCTTGACCAGGGCCAGCCCGTCGCTGGTCACGAAGGTCGCCGTCGAGAAGTCGTAGTCGTAGTTCTCGGTCGGAACGCGCTCGCTGGTGTGCTGCTTGAAGCACTCTATGCCTCCCGACTCGGCCTTGACGGTCGTGCCGGGATCTATGCGCTGCTTGTTGGTGTAGATCGTCGCCGGGAATCGGCGCTCGAGTCCGTAGATCGTGCGCGTCCCGTCGTAGACGGCGACCTCCGCCAAACCGTCGTACCAGACGGGGTCGTCGAGCCACCCCGTGGCGCGCGCTTCCCACGGAACCGCGCGTACGGGCGGCCCGGGATCGCCGAGCGCACCGCAGCCGACGACGAACAGGAGCAGGGCGGCAGGCGTTGCTTTCATGCCTGCATCCTGGTCAGCGGAAGTGCGCGAGACAAGCCGCGCCGTGGATCAGCGCCCCGGCGGCTTCTTTCCCGGCGCGGGCTGCTCGTCCTCGGGGGCGACCAGCTTCGGCAGCGTCGCGCCCTCGGCGGCGAGGAACGCACGCCACGAGCTGAGCAGCAACTCGCGCGAGTTCGGGTTGATCCCCGCGGTGAAGCCCTTGGCTTCGACGATGTCCAACGACTTGGACATCTGTAGCGCGGCGTCCGCGCGTTGGTCCAGGTAGGTGACGACCGCGGTCAGCGTCACTTCGAGTTCGGCCTGGCCCTTCTTCAGGCCGGACAGCTCGGCTTCGAGCGCTTGGACGCGATCGAGAAGCGCTTCCACGGGCGGCTTGGCGGGCGGATCCCCGCCGTCCTGCGCGTGCGTGACGAACCCGAAGGTGAGGCCGAGACCGGCGGCGAGACAGAGGGTCGGGAGAAGGAGCTTCATGACAGGCGAGGGTATCGACCAACGCGCCCCCAAAGTTGACCGCCGGGGCGTCAAGCGCGTCGGGGGGCGCTGGGAGGCAGGTCGGGCAGCTTGAGGGACAGCAGGATCGGGATGAAGAGGAACAGGGCCGCGGTCCAATAGGGCGCCGCGCTGCCGAACTTCCAGTACAGGAGCCCACCCAGAACCGGTCCGATGGCGCGCGATAAGGAGCCGAAGGAGCGCAACGTCCCGAGCGCCAGCCCTTGACTGTGCTCGGGCGTGTAGCGCGAGACCATGGACGAGAAGCACGGCATGGCGAGCGCGTCGCCGACGGCCAGGAGGAAGCCTCCCACGTAAAGGAGCGCGGACGACTGCGCGAAGCCGATCGCGACCAGTCCCGGCACCAAGAGCAAGAGTCCCAGGATGGCGATCTTCTTCTCGCCGAACAGCGGCACGACGCGACGCACGACGCCGCCCTGCACGACTGCGATCGTCAGTCCGATGAAGACGAACAGCCACGTGTTCTGCGCGATCGTGTAGTTGAGCCGCTCGACCGCGAGGAAGGTCAGCGTGAACTCCATGGCAGCGAACGCGGTCAGGAACAGGAAGTAGATCAGGTTCGCGCGCACGACGCCGGGGATCGCGCTCAGCGTTCCGAGTCGCCCGAACGGATTCCAGCCGCGCGGCGCGCCGGAGAGTCCGCGGCGCTCGGGCGGCAAGCTCTCGCGGAACGCGAAGGCGACCCACAGCAGGTTCGCGAGGGCGAGGCCAGCCGCCGCCAACGCCGCGCGCGAGAACGGGTTCCAAGCCAAACCCGAGTCCCACGCGACGCTGGTGTCGACGCCGCCCAGCATCGCGAGCGCTCCGATCGTCGGGCCGAAGATGAAGCCGAGCCCGATCGACATGCCGATGAGTCCCATGCCCTTCGCGCGATCGGCGCCACTGGTCGTGTCGGCCACGACAGCCGACGCGATCGAGATGTTGCCCGCCATGGCTCCCGCCAAGAGGCGCGAGGCGACCAGCAAGAGGAACGAACCCGAGAAGATCCAGACGATGTAGCTGACGAACGTGCCGGTCAGCGTGAACAACAACATCGAGCGCCGGCCGATGCGGTCGGAGATCGAGCCCCAGATCGGCGAGAAGATGAACTGCAGGATCGAGTAGAGCGAGCCCAGCACGCCGCCGAAGAGCACGATCACCGCGTACTCGTCGCCGCCGACCAGGCCGGCCAGGCGCTCGACCAGCCGACCGACGAGGCTGCCCGGTCCCTCCTTGCCGACGTAGTGGTCGAGCATCGCTGGAAAGAGCGGGAAGAGGATCGAGAACCCGACGATGTCGAGGAACACCGTCAGGAGCACCTGACCGAGGGGCGAACGCTGGGGGGATCGTTTGGGGGCTTCCACGCGAACCTTGTACGCTCGGCGGCGACCGATTGAAACGACGCACGGGCGCATCGACACAATCGGGACGCGTTGCCGTCGATCCCATGAAGCCTGCCTATTCCTTCCGGCCCCAGGTCGCGCAGCTCGAAGGGCCGCCGTCGAAAGTGCCCTTGCGCGAGCTCTTGCCGCGTGTCGCGGCTCACGCGCGCGTCGCCTTGCTCGACTCGGCGGGGGGCGCGCCCCGCGATTGGTCGCTCTTGGCCTTCGATCCCTTGCCCCCGTGCGCAGAGCCGGACCGCGGCCGTGGCTTCGGGCTCGCCGCGCTCGTCGCGCAACTGGCGCTCGAGGGCGAGCCGCCGCCGTGGTTCGCCGGCGGCTTCATCGGTGCGTTGGCCTACGAGCTGGGACCCTTCGGAGAGTCGCTGACCTTGCCCCCCGATCCTTGGGGTTGGCCGCGCGTCGTGGGCGGGCTCTACGTCGACTTCATCGTGCGCGACGAGCGTGCGGGGAAGAGCTTCTTGGTCCTTGGCGAGGAGCCCGGCGACGCGCGCCCCGCGCTCGCGGTGCGGCGCGAGCGGCTGCTCGACGAGTTGTCCCGCCCGGCGCCGTCGGCCGACGTTCACGCCGGCGAAGTTCGGCGCCTCGTGCCGGCCGCGGAACACGTCGCCCGCATTGAGCGCGCACGCGAAGCGATCGCTGCGGGCGAGTGCTACCAGGCCAACGTCACGCATCGATTCCTGCGCGCGGTGCGCGGGACGCCCGAGGATCTCTACCGCCGACTCGTCGCCGCGCACCCGGCTCCCTACGCCGGATTCCTGCGCTTCGCCGAGGGCGCGCTCCTTTCGCTCTCGCCGGAGCTGCTGTTGGCGGTCGACCCGACCGAGGACGGCGTCGTTGCGCGAACGCGGCCGATCAAGGGCACGCGCCCGCGCCGGTCGAGTCCCGACGCCGACCGCGCCGAGTCCGAGCGGTTGTTGCGCTCGGCCAAGGATCGCGCGGAACTGGCGATGATCGTCGACCTCGGGCGCAACGACCTCGGCCGCCTCGCTCGGCCGGGCGCCGTGCGCGTCGGCGAGTTTCCCCAGCTCGAGAGCTACGTCAGCGTGCACCACCTCGCCGCCGACGTCAGCGCGACGCTGGCCGCGGGGTACGACGGGCTCGACGCGCTCGAAGCGTTGTTCCCCGGCGGTTCCGTCACCGGAGCGCCCAAGGCGCGCACGATGGAGCTCTTGGCCGAGTTCGAGGGAGAGGGCCGCGGCTTCTCGTACGGCGCCTTCGGCTTCCACGGTTTGGACGGGCGCGCGCGCTGGAACCT
This sequence comes from Planctomycetota bacterium, assembly GCA_040880665.1. GTDB lineage: Bacteria > Planctomycetota > UBA1135 > UBA1135 > JBBDIB01. Next base: position 10,956 of record JBBDIB010000029.1, on the reverse strand, counting down.
GTTGATCCGTTCGCCGCTCTGGCGCGCGTGCGACGCCGCGGCTGAGTTCGACGGCGAACTCGGTTGGCGCGTGGGCGGCGGAATCACCTGGTCGTCCGACGCGTGGGAGGAAGAGGCGGAGAGCCTCGACAAGGGTGCACCGCTGATCGCGGCGCTCGATCCGCTGACGGCTTCGTCGCTGACGCCGGGAATGCGATGACGGACGCGAGCCTGTGGCCGATCTTCGCGGCCGGTACCTTCCACGCGCCGGACCAACCCGTCCTGCTGGCGACCGATCAAGGTTTTACGCTGGGGTTGTCGGTGTTCGATTCGCTGCTCTTCGAGGGCGGCGCGTGCTTGTTCCTCGAGGAGCACCTGGCGCGGCTCGAGCACGGCGCGCGCGGCGTCGGGATTCCGTGGCCACCGCCTTGGGATCCGCGCACGACGTTGTACGAGTTGGCGGCGAAGATCGGCGTCGAGCCGCTCGTCCTGCGCACGACGCTCTCGCGCGGGGCACCCGGCATCGGGACGACGATGGTCGTCACCGCGCGGGCGGTCGCGCCGCCGCCGCACGGCGGTGCGCACCTGTGGGTTCCGGCGGCGCGCATCCGAGCCGAAGCCGCGCTCGACGGATTGAAGTCGACCAACCGGTTGCGCAACGTGCTCGCGCGCGAAGCAGCGAACCGCGCCGGTGCCTGGGAAGCCTTGTTGGTCGACACCGAGGCGCGCTTGATCGAAGGCACGGTCTCGAACGTGTTCGTGCGCTTCGACGCGGAGCTCTGGACCCCGCCGCTCGACCTCGGCTGCTTGAGCGGCATCACGCGCGCCCAGGTGTTGGCATCGCTGGAGGACGAGCCGCTGCTGCTCGCGAGCGGCGAGCGGCTCCGCGCCGTCGAGCGCGCGACGACCCTCGACGAACTCCCGCACGCGCTCGAGGTCTTCGTCACCAATTCCAGCGGTCGCGCGACCGGCGCGCTCTCGGTGCGCGGCCCCGGGCTCGTCGATCTCGAGCTACCGGGCGCCCAGGGCGAGGCCGTGCGTGCGGTCGACGGACGGATTCGGCGCTTGGAACGCGATTACCTCGCCCGTACACGCGGCTCGAACGCGAGCCAAGGGCAGGCCGGCAGCGAGCCCGGTTCCTGAAGCGCGCGGAGGCGACTTTGCGGGTCGTCGAGCACGGTGAGGGAGCGAAGTCTTGGCAGGGCAATGAGATACGGCGAAGCAGTCGGATCGTGGTGAGGGAACCGGGCTAGACTCACCTCGGTTCGTAGTCGAGGATACGGCTGCGCCGCACGTCTCGAATCTCCCTCCGGAGTCCACGCATGTTTCTCATCCTCGCCAGTTTCTTGCTCGCTTCGAATGCGCCCCTCGTCGTCCTCGACGCGCCGAGCGTTCCCGAGCCCAGGGTGACCTTCGTCCAAGAGGACGAGGAGATCGAAGATAAGCGCCCCGAGGTCAAGGAGACCTTGAAGCAGCTCGCGGCCCACGTGAAGGAGCGCGGCAAGGAGGATCAGCAAGCGGTCGCCGTGATCGATCGCCTCGTACAGGAGTTCGACAAGAGCGGACCCAAGGATCGCAAGGCGATCGCCGCCGGCGTGGCGAAGTGTCTCGACGCGAAGCGCGACCTCGACCCCGAGTCCGAGGACATGACGATCGTGCTGCACGCCGCCGCCGCCGTGGCGCTCGGCCGCATGGGGCCGGAGAGCGTGAAGGACCTGATCTCCGCGATCGACGACAAGCAGCTCAAGGAGAACCTCGAGCTGCAGAAGTACTTGATCCTGGCGCTCGGGAAGACCGAGGACCCCAAGGGCGTCAAAACGCTGACCGGGTTGCTGAAGCACCACGAGCCGCGCATGCAGGCAGCCGGCGCCGAGGCGCTGGCTTCGTTCACGTCGCTCGGACAAGATGACCGCAAAGAGATCGTCTACGAGATGATCAAGATCATGATGGCGCTCAAGAGTGTCGTCGACACGTCACCCGCGGATCAAATTGCACGGGAGCGCTGGGACACGATCTCGGGACCGATCATCGGTTCCCTCCGCATCCTGACCGGACACGACGAGGGCGAGCCCGAGGCCTGGCAACGTTGGTGGAACAAGAACAAGAAGGAAGACTGGGGCGAGCGAAGCTGACGGAGAGACGTGCGATCGGTCCGGCGAGTGTCGGGCCCGTGCTGCTGTTCATTCCGCTCCTGGTGGCAGCGCTGGTCGCGTTGCGCCTCGTTCGATCACCACCGGCCGACCCGCTGGCCGACCGTGGGATCGAGGGCCCGACGGCCGAGTCGCCCTTCGGTGAGGCCGTCGAGGGTTGGCGCGTCGCCGGCGGTGCGGCACCGGCGGGCGAGCCGGCCGCGGACGCGGAGGACGTCGCGCGCCTCGTGCCGTATCGCTTGTCGGCGACCTGGAACACGACCTGGGGCGTGCTGCTCTCCGAGCGTTACGGCTTGCCGGCCGGCGAGCTGTGGCGTCTCGATGTCGGCGCCGACGTTCGGGCTGCGCGGGTCGAGTTCGACGACGCGGAGTTGCGCCCGCTCGACGCCGGGGTGAGTGGTGCCCTCGGCCTCCTGGCTTCGATCGAAACCATCGGCTCGACGCAGCTCCTGTGGGGCCCGCGGCCGACCGGCTCGGGCCGCCTGTTCGCCAAGGTCGACGGAAGAGCGCGGCGTTTCGCGCTCGAGCCCGCCACGTTCGCCGTCGCCGACATCGAGCGCGCGGCCTGGCGCATCGAACGGCCGGCTGCCCCCGACCGCATCCAAGAGCTCGAAGGCCAAGTCAGCGAACTCGAAGCGGAGGTTCAGCGCGAGCGCATGCGGCGGCAGGAGCGCGAACTGGCTTGGTACGAGTTCAACCGTGCGATGGCGCTGCTGCAACTCGACGATCTCCCGCGCTTCGCCGTCGACGAGGAACAACTGCCCGAAGAGCTGCGCGGCGCAAACAACGAGGAGGAAGCCGCCGAGCCCGACGCCGCGGAACCGGAGCCCGACGCCGACCGCGCGCACGAGCTCAGAGTTTCGCTGCGCGCGTTGCTGCTCTCGCAGCGGCTCGTCAACCTCGACCTGCTCGAGGTCGGCGCGCTCGAGGGCGGTTCGCTCGGTCCGGTCGTCTTCCGCCTCCTCGACGAGCGCGGTCGACTCGACGGAACGTTGGTCGCCGAGCGCCTGCGACTCGAGGCGTCTCGTGCGGCGCGCTCGCTGACCTTGGTGCTGGAGGACGGCTACGAGCTGCGCCTCGGCCAAAAGTCTCCGTTCGAGGGCGGGACGCGTCGCATTCAGTTCCACGGGCTCGATCCCGCGGCCTGGATCGAAGGCATGCCCGAGTTGTTCAACACCGACGTCTTTGCGCGGCCGGACGACGGTCGCTGGCGTCTGCCCCGCGTCAAGGACGAGCTGAACCGCTTGCTGGCGCTCGACACGGGCTCGGCCTGGTACCGCCTGCGCGGGCTCAGCGGCGTCGTCGGCGACGAGTTACGCGAGGTGCACCTCGAAGAGCTGGACTCGGGTGGCAGCATCCGCCGACGCCTGTTCGCCGATCGGCTCGCAGTGCGCGTCGAGGACGGCGGGGTCTTGCTCGTCCTCCACGACGGCATCACCTTGCGCGGTGAGCGCCGCCAGGCCTTCCTCGACGGTGTGCATCGCATCTACCTGCCGAACGCGCACCTGGCCGAGTGGCGCGCCGCGCACTTGCCTGGCACGGGCTTTTCCGCCGAGGGCACGGCCGGCGAAGAGGGCGGTTGACCCGCCGGGGTCGGCCGCGCATAACCTCTGGGCGATGGCGCGCCGATCACGAAAGGAAGCCCAACCCGCGCCCGACCTCTTCAGCGGTGTGCCGCCCGACGGCGCAGCAGCGTCGCCCGCCGAGCCGCCGACGTGGCGCGTCGGTGAGCTGACGGCGAAGATCGCCGGGTGCCTCGGCGACCTCGGGTCCCTGCGCGTCGAGGGCGAGGTCTCCAGCTTGAAGCGCGCCGCCAGCGGTCACGTCTACTTCGACCTGAAGGACGAGTCGGCGCGCATTTCCTGCGCGATCTGGCGCTCGGTCGCCGGCCGGCTCGCTCTCGATACGTTGGACGAAGGCACCGAGGTGGTCGTACACGGAAAGCTCGACGTGTACGCGCCGCGCGGCAGCTACAGCCTGATCGTCTCGAAGCTCGAACCGCGCGGAATCGGCGCGTTGCTGGCGCAGCTCGAGGAGCGCAAGCGTCGGCTCGCCGCCGCCGGCCGCTTCGATCGCCACCGTCCCGTGCCGGCGATGCCGCGTTGCATCGGCGTCGTGACGAGTCGCGACGGCGCGGCGCTGCGTGACTTTCTCAGGACGCGCAGCCTGCGTTGGCCCGCGTACCCGGTGCGCCTCGCGCACACGCCCGTGCAGGGGCCGGGCGCCGCGCTCGAGATCGCGGCCGCGATCCGTCGCCTGGGAGCCAGCGGCGTCGACGTCGTCGTCGTCACGCGCGGCGGCGGCTCGATCGAAGATTTGTGGGCGTTCAACGAGGAGGTCGTGCTGGACGCGATCTGGGAGTGTCCCGTGCCCGTCGTCAGCGGCGTCGGTCACGAAACGGACACGACGTTGGCCGACCTGCAGGCCGACTTCCGCGCGCACACGCCGACCGACGCGGCGCAAGCCGTCTTTCCCGACCGCGCGGAGCTGGTCGCGAAGCTGGAGCGCGTCGGCAACTACCTCGTGGGCGCGATGGAGCGCACCTTCGAGCAGCGCGAGGCCGGGCTGGCGCGGCTCGCGCTGCGGCGCGAGCTGAAGAGCGCGAACTGGCTCCTGGAAGAGCGGGAACGGCGGCTCCGCGACCATTTCGCACGCTTGCGCGGTGCGCTCGAGCTGCGGCTCGGCGACGGCGCGAATCGCACGGGCGCGTTGGCGACACGACTCGAGCGTCAGTCGCCGCGCTCGCGGCTCGAGCGCTGGGCCGCGCGCTTGGAGCGCGCCGGCGGGCGGCTCGTCGAGAGCGCCGCGCGCGTCGTCGAGCGCGGCGAGACGCGCTGGACGCTGGCCTCGAAGCGGCTCGATTCCGTGTCGCCGTTGCGCGTGCTCGAGCGCGGCTACTCGTTTACCGTGCGCGCGACCGACGGCGAGGCCGTGCGCTCCGCCGCGCAGCTCGCGGTGGGGGAGCGCGTGCGGACGCGGCTCGCCGCAGGGAGCTTCGAGGCCGAGGTGGTCGCCGTCACGCCGACCCGGGACGACGCGTGACCGAGGCTCTGGCGGGCGCCCGAGCCGGCACGTGGGCCGTCCTCTGCAACTACAACGGCGGTGAGGAGAACCTCGTCTGCCTCGCCGCGCTGGCGGCCGAGGGCTTGCCGCCCGAGCGCACCGTCTTCGTCGACAACGCGTCGAGCGACGGTTCGCTCGAACGCGTGGCGGCGGAGTTCCCGGGCGTCGTGCTGCTCTCCAACGCGACGAACGAGGGCTACGGGCACGCCACGAACCGCGGCATCCGGCACGCGCTGGCCGCCGGGGCGACGCGCGTGTTCCTGGTGAACAACGACCTCTTCGTCCAGCCGGCGACGTTCGCGCTGCTGGAGGCGGCGTTGGACGAACCGGGCGTCGGCATCGTGGGTCCGCGGCTCGTCTACGCCCGCGAGCCAACGCGCATCTGGTGTGCGGGCGGCCGCGTCACGTATCGACAGAACCTCTCGACGCTGGTCGGGCACCGCGCCACGGACGGGCCGCAGTTTCGGTCGCGCGAGGACGTCGACTACGTGCCCGGCTGCGCGATGCTGGTCGAGCGCGAAGTGTTCGAGCAGGCTGGCCTGCTCGCCGGTGAGTACTTCGCCTACCACGAAGACGTCGAGTTCTGCATCACCGCGCGCGAGTCGGGCTTTCGCTGCCTCTACGTGGGCGACGTGGTCGCGCATCACGACGCGCATCACACGACCGGCGGCGGCTACAACCGAAAGCGCAAGTACATGATGGGCGTCAACACCGTCTGGTTCCTGCGGCGCCACGGTTCGCCGGCACGCTGGCTCTCGTTCTTCCTGTTCGACGTCGCGAGCCTCCCGTTCGTCTGGCTCCTGCGCGCGGTTCACGGCGAAGGGCGTTCCGTCCTCGCCAAGGCGCGCGGCACCTGGGACGGCTTGCGCGGCCGGCGCGTCACCGCCGAGCGACTGCGGCGCTTCGATTAGAGGCCCGCGTGCTGGAGCAAGAGGCTCAGGATGGGAAACGCAAGCAGCGTTGCGATGACGGCGCCACCGAGGGCCAGGAAGAACAGCTCGGTGCCGACGAGGCGCACGAGGGTCGTGCGCGCGGCACCGATCTTCATCAGGGTGTCGAGCTCGCGACGCCTGACCTGGATCGAGAGCAGCACGATCGTTCCGAGGAACAGGATCGTCGCACCCAGCACGGCCAGCGCGTTGGCGTCGAAGAACGTCTTGAGGCGAAAGACGAAGCCCAGGAGTTCCTGCACGACGACGCCGGGTTCGAGCAGTTGCAGCTCGTCGTCGACGCGGTAGCGGCCCAGCAACAACGTGCGGCTCTTCCGGTCGAAGGGCTCGACCAGCACGCCCGTCAGCGGCAGCTCGTCCGCCGTCGCGTGGAAGTGGAAGCTGGCTTCGTTCGCCGGCGTGATCTCGTTGTACTCGACGATCGACGCGTTCAGGCGGATGTGCCCTTCCTCGGTCGAGAGCCGTTGCTCGTCGGTTTGTTCCTGGGGCGGGCGGTGCCCGTGCCCGATGCCCTCGACGATCCACGCGGTGGCGAGGTCCGAGAAGACCGCGTGGTCGTCGGGTGAGCCGTTCGGCGCGAGGACACCGACGACGGGCATCTTGAGCGGATAGCTCTTCGAGATGTCGTACAGGTTCTCTTGGTCCGAGAGCACCGAGTCGCCCGGTCCGAGCCCCAGTTCTTCCGCGATCGTCGCTCCTAGCACGCAGTCGCCGAGCATCTGCGGCAGCGTCCCGCGCTTCGGAACGAGCTTGCGGAACGCGAAGTAGTCGAGTTCGACGCCGACCAGCGGCGCGCCCTTGGCTGTGTTGCGCGCCAGGACGGGATGCGCGTCGGCGAGGCCGGTGGCGCGCAGCGCCTCGGCCGCGCTCAGGTTCACCGGCGCGGGAATGCGCCCGCGAAAGTAGAGCGACGACAGGACGAGGTCGTAGCGCGAACCGACCGCGCCGAGCACCAGCGGCGTGGCGTCCGCCCGTTCCGTCAGCTCGCGCTCGAAGCGCCCGACGAGCACCTGCACCGTGATCGGCAGGACGACGGTCAGCGCCAGCGCCAAGCACAGGAGCAGCGAGCGCCAGCGGTGATACGTCACGTAGCGCCACGCGAGCAGCCAGGTGCCCTTCATCGCGTGGCTCCCACGGGAACCCCACCGCGGCTGGCCCAGGGCGCGAAGTCGACCGTGCGATCGAAGCGAGGCAAAAGCCCTTCGTCGTGGGTCACGACCGCGAGCGTCGCGCCGCGCGCACGCGCCTCGAACAACAGATCGATCGCGTGCGTCGCGGTTGCGTGATCGAGGTTACCCGTCGGCTCGTCGGCCAGGATCAACGCCGGCTCGGCCACCAGCGCGCGACAGAGCGCGACGCGTTGGCGCTCGCCACCCGACAACGAACGCGGCCGCTTGTCGGCCAGCGGCAGGATGCCTGCGCCGTCCATGATTTCGCGCGCCCGGCGCTCGACGCCTGGGTCGAGCGTCAACGCGGGATTGACGTGGTACGGCACGAGCACGTTCTCGCGCACGCTCAAGGCTTCCAGCAGCTCGAACTCCTGGAAGACGAGGCCGACGCCGGCGATGCGCCGCGCGCGTCGAGCGCTCGACGAGAGCTCCGACCAGCAGCGACCCTCGAATTCGACGCGTCCGCGATCGGGCAGCAGGATGCCCGCGAGCAGGGAGAGCAGCGTCGACTTGCCCGAACCGCTGGGACCGATCAACGCGACCGCTTCGCCGGGCACGAGCGCGAAGTGCGGGATCGCCAGACGGAATGGATCGCCGGCGTAACCGAACGCCAGGTCGACGGCTTCGACGCGCGCGCCCTTCATTCGCCGTCCCCGTCGGGCTCGACGTCTTGCCGGTCCAAATACAGCACCTCGATCGCCGCATCGTCGCCGATGCGCAGGTGTTCGCGCGTGTCGACGGCTGCTATGCGCCAAGCGGCGCCGTCGTGCATGACGTAGTAGCGCGCCTTGTACTGGTTGATGCGCTGGTGTCCGTGGCCGTAGTGGAACACGCTGCCGTAGACGCGCCAGGCGTGATCGACGGTGAAGGTCGCCGTCTCGGCATCCATGCTGGAGACGACGCTCTCGAAGGGCTCGAGTCGCTCGATCTCGCACACGGCGCCGCCTTCCTCGCGCAGGATCAGGCTAGTGTAGATCTCGGTGTAGAGGTCGTCCAAGAGGTCGTCGGTGACCGAGCGCGCGAGGATGTCGTAGATGTCGCTCTCGCGCTCGGCGCCGAACGCTGCATAGACGTTCGTGTGCAACCGCTCGAAGAGTTCCAGTGCTCGGGTCTCCGTCGGCAGGGCAGCGCGGCGCTCGCCAAACGGCACCCAAGCGTGCACAGCACGATCGCGCAGCGCCCAGGCGGCGCCCGTCGCCAGGACCAGGAAGAGCCCGATCACGGCACCCGGCGCGCGCACCAGGCGCAAGTAGCCGGCGCCCAGCACGCCGAGCGCCAAGAGTGCCAGCGCGGCCAAGGGAATGCGCCAGGTCTCGAGCGGGGGTGGCGGCGCGGGCGGCACAAATTCGAGGCGATCGCGCTCCTCGACGGCGTGCCAGATGTGCGTCGGCTCCCAGGTGAACACGTCGCCGTAGGAGAACACCTTGTTCATCTCGAAGCCGACGGGGATGCGCTCGAAGTAATCGCCTCGTCCGTCGATCTCGGCGAACTCGCGCCACGTGAAGGCGATCGACTCGCACGGCTTGGGATGCACGGGATCGCCGTGCTCGTAGGTCAGCCACAGCTCGAGTCCGGGCGTGCCGAACCCGTCACCGTAGGCCAGCCACCACGAGATGCTGCAGGCCGTCGGTGCGACTTCGACGCCGTCGATCTTCACGCGACCCGAACGTGTGAACAGCGCCTCGGCCATCGGCAGGAGCGCTTGCCGCGCGCTCGGCGGGACCTCTTCCTCGAAGGTCTCGCCGAGCCCGAGCCAACGATCCCAGACGCGCTGCTCGCCGCGTACGCGGAGCGCGACGTGCCCCGGGTCGACCACGAAGCGGAAGTCGAGCGGCGGGCCGCTGTGGGGGACGAGCGCCCCCGAGAACGCGAGGAGAGCCGCGGCCGAGATCATCGCGCGCGCGCCCGTAGGTGAGGCCTGGGCACTATTCGGTGAAGGACCGCCAGCAGTCTTCGAGTTCCTTCACGTCGATCTGCCCGAACGATTCCTCGATCGCGCGCTGCGAGTCGCCGGTCGTCAGCGCGACCTCGAGGTAGGTGGCGATCAAGCCTTCCCATTCCTTCTTCCAGCACCGCAGCCGTTCCTTCGGGCCGCGCTTCAGGAAGTTGACCAGCGACCAGCCGTGGGCGTAGTTATCTCCTTGCGAGATGTCCAGCGGGTTCTGGCCGTAGTACTCCCGCTGGTACCAGTTGAGAAACGTCTCGAGCGGTGCCTGCTTCCCGTCCTTGATGTTCTGCCGGATGGTGTCGCGGCGCAGCTTGAACTCGCCTTCTTGCGCTTTGCCCCGCGAAATGTCGTAGCCGGCGTAGTAGTCCGCGGTGCCCTCGTCGAACCACCCGTGCAGCTTCACTCCGCGCATCCCGCCGCAGTAGTAGAACATGTACTGGTGGAAGGCCTCGTGGAACAAGGTTCCGAAGGTGCGAGCCCGGCCGGCGCTCCTATCCTCGTAGAGACACAGCTCCTCGGTCAAAGGCCACCAGTAGCCCGCGGATTGGGGCATCTTGCAGTAGTCCAAGTACGACTGGCGGTTCTCGAAGACCTTGACGACGCTCAGCGTCGAGCTGACGGCGGGAGTGAGGCCGTCGACCGCACGACTGCGTTCCTCTTCGCGCGCCTTCAGCTCGGCCAAGAACGCCGCCTTCTGTGCGTCGTCGAGCGTCTCGAAGTACTCGCGGCCCTCCTCGGTCAACGCCGCCAGGGGATCCGACTCGACCGGTCCCTGGTAGGCCTTCTCGAGCGGAAAGTCCTCCTCGAAGACGACGCGGATCGCTTCCAGTCGGTCTTGGATCTCGGTGATGAACGACTTGTCGGAGCAGTTCGAGACGACGAAGTAGTTCGGCGAGATGTGGATCTCCCAGCCGCCCGAGGGCGGGAGTTGCGAACGAATCTTGTTGTAGCGGTCGAGACGCGGACCGCGCAACGCCTCCGCGTCCTCGCCCAGCTCGACGCGCTGGATCTCGATGCGCTGGAACGTCTCGGCGATCTTCTCGAGCGACTTCTCCCACTTGTTCCAGTCGCGCTTGTCACCGGGCGCGTTGCCGATGATCGCCAGGGTCTGGGTCTCGGACAGCGGGTACTCGACGACGAGGCAGGCCAGGTGGTGTTCGCCATCCTCGGGATAGAATTGCGACGTGTACGTGCCGCGGTAGACGCTGGCCTTGCCGAGCAGGTCCTTCTCCTTGCACTTGAACGTCTCGTCGACCTCCTCGTCGGGGTCGAGCTTCCAGCCGTCGCCGATCATGTTCGTCGTGACCCACTCGGCGCTGTCCGCCGCGTACTTGATCTTGCGCCGCTTGGCGTACTCCTCGCGCGTGATGCTGCTGTCGAACAGGAGGACGCTGACCGCGACCGCCGCGACCTCTTGGCCGAGCCGCAACCCCTGCCCCCGCGGCGGCACGAACTGTACCACGAGGTTCGCGTCCTCGGGCCCGGGCGGCGTCACGTTCCAACCCTTCGGGCTCTTGAGCTTGAAGCCGATCTGCACCGACTCCTCGTAGTAGTCGCCCGGTTTGGGCGCCTTGGTCTGGGCACCGAGTGCCGAACCGAGTGCCGGACCGAGCGTCGCCAACAGCAAGGCGGCGAGCCAGGGTTCTAGCCCGGTTCCCTCACCACGATTCGATCGGATTCGTCGTAGATCGTTGTCC
>JBBDIB010000028.1:34058-40555 GCA_040880665.1 Planctomycetota bacterium | reverse complement strand
GCCCCCCCCCCCTCCGGGCCCCCAATTGCCCAGCACGTGAACCGTCTCGTCCGGGAGGTAGCTCGGGGCGTCGGTGTAGAAGCCCATGAGTCCCTCCGAAGGGTGGGCGATCTCGGGCGTCGAGTCGTCGGGGCCGCTGTTGGGAGCGGCGAACTCGTTCGTGAACGTGGGCTCCCACTCCGGCGTCGTACCTTGGTGAGCGACCAGTGTCGTGGCGAGGGCAAGGCACGCGAGCGGGTACGAGAGGCGCTTCATCGAGTCGGGTCTCCGGAGGGTCAGCACTGCGGGCAGCGTGAGGGGATGGCTCGGCCGGTGGGATTTCGGCAAAGCCCATCCTGGCACCTAGGGGTGTCGGCGGGGTCCGAATCCTGTGCGCGAATTCAAGAATTTTGCGTCTTCATCGTTCTCGGACGCAAACGCGCCTCGCGCACCACATTGCGTCGACGAATTGCGCCGAAGCTCGTCTCAGGTCTCAGCCTTCGCCCCTCCGGCGCTTCGGCGGGAAACGGCTCGCGAATCCGATCGAATCGTGGTGAGGGAACCGGCCTAGAAGTCCCGGATCGCGGCGATGATGGGGCGCGTCGCGTGGCTCTTGTTCAGGGTGTAGAAGTGCACGCCCGGCGCGCCCGCGTCGAGGAGGCGGCGGCATTGGCGGATCGCGTGCTCGATGCCGATCGCCATCACGACGTCGGGCTGTTCTTGGTACGCGACGAGGCGCTCAAGCAGGTCCTCCGGCAAACAGGCGCCGCACATCTTGGTGAAGCGTTGGATCTGTGACACGTTCGTGATCGGCATGATGCCGGGCACGATCGGAACGCCGATGCCCGCCTCGCGCGCTTGCTCGACGAAGCGGAAGTAGTCCTGGTTGTCGAAGAAGAGCTGCGTGATGAGGAAGTCGGCGCCACTCTCGACCTTGTTCACCGTCCAGCGCAAATCGTCGTCGCCATCGGGGGACTCGGGATGCTTCTCGGGATAGCAAGCCGCGCCGACGCCGAGGTCGTCGTAGCCGCCGCGCAGAAACTCGATCAGCTCGTTCGCGTGCTGGAAGCCGCCGTCGACGGCGCGGAACTCCGTCTCGCCCTTGGGCGGGTCGCCCCGCAGCGCCAGGACGTTGCGCACGCCGCGCGAACGCAAACGATCGACGACGCTCGCCAGCTCGGCGCGATCGTGACCGACGCAGGTCAGGTGCGCCATCGCCGTCAGGCCGAGGTCGCCCTGCACGCGGCTGACCAGCTCGAGCGTCCGGTCGCGCGTCGAACCACCGGCGCCGTAGGTGACCGACACGAAGTCGGGTTGGTGCATCGCCTTCAGATCGGCGATCGTCTTCATCAAGCCGCGCGCCGCCTCGTCGGACTTGGGCGGGAAGAACTCGAAGCTGAAGACGGGACGGCCGCGTCCGAAGAGGTCGGGAATGGTCACGAGGGGGGGTCCAGAGGTTCTTCCTTCAGCGCTTCGAATCGCGCGCGGTAGGCGTCCGGGATCGGAACGGCGCGCAATTCGTCTAGCTGGATGCAGCACACGGTCATGCGGGCGTCGACGCACACGCGGTCGTCGACCTCGAAGACGTAGCGTAGCCCGAGGCTCGAACGTCCGACGTGGAAACACGTGATGCGCACGACCGGGCGATCGCCGAAGCGCATCGGGGACACGAAGTCGACCTGGGAGTTGACCAGTGGAAAGCCCAGGCGCTCTTCCCCGATCAGGTGGTAGTAACGCTTGCCGACGTGCACGTCCCAAAGATCCTCGAAGGCCTCGTGGATCAGATCGAAGACCTTCGGGTAGTAGACGATGCCCGCCGGGTCGACGTCGCCGAAGCGCACCTTCTGCTGGGTGAGAAAGGACTTCTGGGTCATCGCTCGTTGGCGCGTTCGGGGAAGCGCTCGGGCCAGGTCTCGCGCGCGAGGTCGACGACGATCGACGCCAAGCTGTCGATCAGCGCGCGTCCTTCGGCCGCGCTGGCCGCCGCCGGATCGCCGCAGTACGCGGCGTCGGCGCCCGCGTCGCGGAACGATGTGACGCCCGCGCGCATCTTCTCGATCAGGCCGATCGTCAAGGGCGGGAGCGCGACGCGCTCGGCTTCGCGCACGCCGTCGGGATCGGCGGCCATCACGATGCTGGCCTCGTAGCGGCCCGCGTGACACTCGCCGGAGAGGAACTCGTCGCCGAGCCGCTCGGCGAAACGGCGGCGCGTCACGTCGGCCAGCACGACTTGCGGCCGTCCCTTGTCCGGCGCCTCGGCGAAGTCGGAGACCACCCCGCGCAAGACCTGCACGTGCTCCTGCTCGAGATGGCCGTTCAGGATCACGATGCGCCGGATTCCCTGCTCGGCCAGCGACTCGATCAAGTCCTCGACCAGCGCCCAGAGCGTTCCGGGGCGCAAGCAGATGCGACCTTCGAAACCTTCTGCGAAACGCGTCAAGCCGAACGGCACGCACGCGAGGCGCACGCTGGGAACGCCGGCTTCCGCCAAGAGTTCTTCGGCGCGGCGGGCTTGCGCCTCGGCGATCGTGATGTCGGTGTCGAGCGGCAGGTGCGGGCCGTGGGGCTCGGTCGTCGCGATCGGCACCAGCGCGATCGGATCGCTGGCGAACAGTTCACGCGCCTCGGGCCAGGTTCGTTTGGCCAACTCGGTCATCGAGCTTCCGCCTCGCTGCGCAATTCCTTGCGAGCGACCTTGCCGCGATCGTTCTTCGGCAGCGCCTCGCGCCACTCGAACCAACGCGGATACTTGTGAGGCGCCAAGTGTTGTTTCGCCCAGGCCTTGAGCTCGCTGGCCAGCTCGTCCGAGCCCGCGCCGTCGCGCGGCACGACGAACGCCAGTGGCTTGACGAGGTCGTTCTCGTCCGGCGCACCGACGACGCAGACCTCGGCGACGCGCGGGTGCTCCAGCAAGCAGTTCTCGATCTCGAGCGGCGACGTCCAAATGCCCGAGACCTTGATCAGGTCGTCCGAGCGACCCTCGTAGTAGAAGTAGCCCTCGCCGTCCTCGCGAAAGAGATCCGACGACGTGCACCAGTCGGCTTGGAACGTCTCCTCGGACTTCGCGCGGTCGCCCCAGTAGCAGAGCGCCGTCGAACCACCGCGCACGCGGAGTCGCCCCGGCTCGCCGGTGGGCGTGCGTTCGCCCGCGTCGTCGACGATCTCGGCGTCGTAGCCCGGTACGAGCTTGCCCAAGCTAGCTTCCTTGACGTCGTCGAGTCGATTCGAGATGTAGATGTGGAACATCTCCGCCGAGCCGATGCCGTCGAGGATCTCGACGCCCGTGCGCTCCTTCCATTCGCGGTACAAGGCGGGAGGCAGCGCCTCCCCCGCCGAGAGGCAGACGCGCATGCGGCTCCAATCGACATCGGTCATGCGCGGCGACTGCAACTGGTTGTTGATCATCGTGGGCACGCTGGTGAGCAGCGTCGGCCGGTGCGCCGCCATTTGATCGAACAGCTCGTCCGCGGTCGACCGACCCGGGAACAGGATCGCGCTGGCGCCGACGCGGAACGGGAACATCAAATTCGTGCCCGTCGCGTAGCCGAAGAAGAGCTTCGGCACGGAGAGCGTCACGTCGTCCTCGCGGTAGCCCACGACGTCGAGGGCGTAGCGCTCGGTGTTGAACTCGAAGTCGCCGTGCCGATGGACGCACGCCTTCGGATGACCCGTGGAGCCACTGGTGAAGAGCCAACCGGCGAGGTCGTCGCGCGTCGTGGGTTCCAGCTCGGCGGCCGTCGCGTTCGGGTCCTCGTGCCGCAATGCGTCGCTCCACGGATCGAAGGCACCGGCGTCGTCACCGACGACGAGCACGCGTTCGAGGAAGCGCGCGTCCTCGACGAGCGGCGCGAGTTCCGGCAGCACCGACTCGTGCACGATCGCGACGCGGGCCTTCGAGTAGCTGAGGTAGTACGCCAAGTCCTCGCGCTTCAAGAGCGGGTTCACCATCGCGAAGACGGCGCCCGCGCGCAGCACGCCGAAGAACGCGGAGGCGAACTCGAACACGTCGGGCAGGATCAAGAGCACGCGCTCTTCCGGCCGCACGCCCGCTCGCCGCAGGTACGCGGTCACACGTCGGGTTTCCTCGGCGACCTCGCGGTAGGTGCGCGTCGACTCGCCCGAGATCAGCGCAGTGCGTTCGCCGCGGCCCTCGTTGACGCGCTCCTCGAGGTAGTAGTCGGCCAGATTGAAGAGCATCGGCGCGGTCATCGAACGGAGGCGACATCCGCCAGCGCTTCCAGGAACTGCGCCGCGTCGCCGTAGCGCTCCTTGCGCACCGCCGTGCAACCGCGCGCGATCACCGCCTCGAGTTCGGCCGGCACCCCGACGCCCGGCGCGACGCGCGCGACCGCGGGCGGCGCCTTGTCCATCTTCGCCTGGAACACCTCGAGGTACGAGCGACCGCGCCAAGGCAGCACGCCGGCGAGACACTCGAAGAGCACGCTGGCCAGGTTGTAGAGGTCGGAGTCGACGGTCGGCGGATCACCGCCGAACTGCTCCAGCGGCGCGTAGAACGGCGTTCCGATCAGCATCGTCTTGTCGCCCAGGTCCTTGGCCGTCCACAGCGCGGTCGTCACGCCACCGTCGATCAGCACGGCGCGCTCGTCGCCCGCCGCGCCACCCAGATGGATCGTGTACGGCTTGATGTCGCCATGAACGAGCCCCGCCGCGTGGATCGCCGCGAGGCCGGAGAGCAGTTGTACGCCGAGCGCCGTGACGCGCTCGGGCTCCAAGCGTTCCTCGTCGTTGAGCACGGCGCGCAGCGAACGCCCGGCCGGCAGGTCCGTGACGACCGCTTGGTGCGTGCCGAGCTCGAAGCACTCGTGAACGCCCAAGACCGCTTCGTGGTCGAGCCTGCGCCACACGCCCATCCGCTCGGAGAAGTCCTCGAGCTGGCTCGCGCCCTCGAACAGCTCCGACGGGAAGATCTGCAGCTCACGCTCGAGGCCCCCGTCGAGCGTCCGCACGTGATAGGCGGTCGACAAGCCGCCTTGCCGATGGACGGCGACGACCGTGTAGCGCGCTGCGATCGTCATCCCGGGTCGCAGGTCGAAGAATCGGATCAGGTTTTGGTCCACGGGAGAGCTCGGGCGAGGGGAACGGCGAGGCGACACCCAAGGATCATACGTGAGGTCGGTCGTCACGTCAGCGTCGCCTACAGCCGCTCGTCGAGGAACTTCGCCAGCGCCATCGGCGTCGTCCCATCGAACGGAACCCACGAGAAATCTTTCGATCCCGATTCGAGTTGGTCGCGTACCACTTCGAGGTGCGCCGCCTCGGCGGGAAACGCCGCGAGCAGCGCACGGTCCAAGTTCAAGGTCATCTCCACGGGCTGCATCGGCTTCGCGCGCGACAGTTGGTCATAGACGGGCGGTGCGCCCAAACTGCCGATCACGGCGAAACGCGTCGACGTGCAGCCCCCCAACCAGGCCAGCGGCGCCGCGGCACCGACGCCCACCAGCGCGATCGAATCGGCGGCGATCGCGTGCTCTGCCACCAACCGGTCGGCCAGATCGTCCAAGAGCCGCAGCGCCTCGCGGTCGGGCCACACCTCGAAGTCTCCACCGAAGTGCCCGGCGAGGTCCGGCACGACGAGCTGCAGGTCGAGCGGCGCCAGCCAGTCTTCGAGCTCCACGTCCGGGCCACCCACCACGACGACGGCGCGCTCGTCGGCGCCCTCGCCGAAGCGCGCGGTGATCGAGCGTTGCCCCAACGTGAGCGTGCGGTGCGTGAAGCGCTTCATGAGAGCCCGAGCATGACGCGCACCGGGCCAAGCCTCAACCGTGCCGCGACCGCGAGGTCCGCGGCGTGCGGCGTCAATCCGCGACGGCTGCGACGATCCGCGCCCAGGTCGCGGCGTTGCGAGAGGTCACGCGCCCTTCGAGCGCGGCTTCGAGTGCATCCAGCGCATGGCTGGCCAGAACGCCGTCGGGGCACCACACGTACGCCGCGCGAGTGCCGACGTGAACGCGCTCGGTGCCCCAGTCCTGCTCGGCGAATTCGACGAGTCGCGCGCGCGCGGCGGGATGGTCGCGCCAGAGGCTGACCAAGAGCCGTGAGGGCGTCGTCGCGACGGCGCGCAGCTCGTTCTCGGCTTCGACCAACGCCACGTCGGAGGCGTTCAGCACGGTCACGGCCACGTCGAGCTCGAAGCGCTCGCGCATGCACGCCGTCAGTTCCGCGGCGAGGTCGACGCTCGTGCCGCTGGCATCGAAGACGAGGTTTCCGCTGTTCAACAGCGAACGAACGTTGCGATAGCCCAGCCCCGCGCAGGCGTCGCGCAGATCGGCCATGGCCACGCGCTTGGCCTGGCCTACGTTGACGCCTCGCAAAAGGGCAACGAAGCGGCTGTCGGACGGTCGAACCATCCTCTCTTGGTACCCGCCCGGCGAACGTTTCGCTAGACGTCGCCCGAAGCTCAGCCGCGGTTCTTGCGGAAGCTCTCGAAGTCGTCGAAGTCCGGCGCGGGCTCGGGCTTGGGCTTCTCTTCGGGCAGCGGCAGCGCCGCGGCCGGCGAC
>JBBDIB010000028.1:0-34048 GCA_040880665.1 Planctomycetota bacterium | reverse complement strand
CCCCCGCGACTCGAGCTCGCCGAGCGGCGGCGCGACGGGCGCTTCCCTCGGCGCGCACTCGAGCGGAGCGGCAGCGCCGGCTTCATCGGGATTCGTCGCCGGACTGGTCGCCGCGCTGGGCGCGGGGGCGCTGCTGGCGTTGGCCTTCGCCAGGTCGACCTGGATGTTGATGTGCGCGAGCTTCGCGATGAGCTCTTCCTTGTTGACCGACTTGATGTAGGCCTCCGTCGGGTCGACGATGCCGCCCTTGACCAGCTCGACGAGCGAGTCGTTCAGGAGCTTCATCCCGTTCTTCGCGCCCATCTGCATCTGCGAGGTGATTTGGTGCGTCTTGCCCTCGCGAATGAGCGCGGCGATCGCTTGCGTGCCGAGCATGATCTCGAGCGCGGCGATGCGCCCCTTGGGCTTCTTCTTGCACAGCGTCTGCGCGATCACGCCCTTGAGCGAGCCCGACAGCATCGTGCGGATCTGCGCCTGCCGATCGGCGGGGAACTGGTCGATCAAGCGATCGACGGTGGAAGCGGCGGTCGTCGTGTGCAGCGTGCCGAACACCAGGTGACCCGTCTCCGCCGTCTCGATGGCGATCTCGATGGTTTCGAGGTCGCGCAACTCGCCCACCAGGATGATGTCGGGGTCCTCGCGCAGCGCAGCGCGGAGCGCGCGCTTGAAGCTCTGCGTGTGGCGCCCCACCTCACGCTGGTGCACCAAGCAGCGTTGGCTCTTGTGCACGAACTCGACGGGATCCTCGATCGTGATGATGTGATCGCCCCGAGACTTGTTGACCAGGTCGACCATCGCCGCCAGCGTCGTCGACTTGCCCGAACCCGTCGGTCCCGTGACGAGGACGAGCCCCTTTGAGAGGTAGCACAGGTCCCGCACGCACTTCGGCAGGTTGAGCTGATCCGCGGTCAGGATCTCCTCGGGAATCTGGCGGAACACCGCTGACGGGCCGAGGCGATCCATGAACAGGTTCGCACGGAAGCGTGCGAGGCCGCTGATCTCGTACGCGAAGTCTGTGTCGCCCTCGGCCTCGAACTGATCGATGTTGGACTGCGGCGTGATCTCGAAGAGCGCCTTCTTCATCTCCTCCGCGTTCCAGACGTGATCGCCGTTCACGGGCACCATGTCGCCGTGCAGCCGGTAGTACGGCGTCAGGCTCGTCGTCATGTGGAGGTCCGAGGCCTCCAGTTCGACCATCTTGCGGAAGAAGGCGTCGAGTCGCGCCATGGTGGGATCTCCGGTTTCGTCGTCGGGAAAGGGACAGTTCGCGACGCCGGGACGATCCCGGCGTGCTGCTCCCCATCGGAGCGCCGCGAGCCCCCGCTGGCGCGGAATCCGCGAGAACCTTGGCGGGCGCGAACATTCTTCGCGACGCGCGCGCGCCAGCGCCGACCGAGCCGCCACGTTCAAGCTCGCCGCGCGACTCGGCCGATCTCCCGCTGTGATCCTCGCCCTCGCACTCACGCTCCTCGGGAGCGGCCCGGATACGCCGTGGGAGCATGCCTGGCGCGTCGCGCTCCGCGGCGAGTTGGAGGGCGAGCCCTTGGTCGTGGAGCGCCGCGTCCTCGTCACCGCGCGAGCCGGCACGGACCAGCGCGAGCTGTCCGTGCTCGACCTCGACACGGGGCGCCGGGTGACGCATCAGCTCTTCGCCACGGACGTACCGCTCGCGGTCGACGCACATCGCGACAGCTTGGTCGTGCGCCGCGGCACGACGCGCGTCGAGTTCTTCGCGCTGAAGAACGATCGCTTGGTGCGAGGTCGCGAGCTCGTCGGTAGTCGTGTCTCCGCCGCAAGCTTCACCGATGCTGGCCTGGCGATGCTCTTCGTCGACGACCAACTCGTGCTGCAGCATCCCGATGAGCTCGAGCCGCGCTGGCGCGCGGCCGGCCAGTGGCGCGGCGTCCCGGCCGCGGCCGACGGGCGCGTGTTCGCCGTCGGCTACGCTGGCGCCGGGGCGCGACTCGTGCAGTTCGACGAGCGCACGGGACGCATCCTCGGCGTCGTCGGCGTCGGTGATCATGGCGGCTCCGTGCCGACGTTCGAGGACCCGGGACCGCGCATCGACGTCCTGCCCGACGCGGTCTGGGTGCGCTTCGACCGACCGGTGCGCTCGACTGCACCGGATCGCGTACTGGACGCGGTGCGCGTGTGGCGCAACGCCGACGGATCGCTCGATTCCGGCGTGCGGCTGTATGCGCTCTCGTCCCCGGCCCTCGCGGTTCCGGACGGCACACTGGTGCTGGAGCGGACGGGCGCCGGCCTGCGTTGGTCGCTCTTGTCCAGCGATCGCGACGCGCGCTCGCTGCGCGTGATCGCCGACGCGGGACGCGCGAACTACCTGCTCGACGCGCCACCCGCGGCGTTGCACGGTGGCCGCTTGTTCCTGGGACGCGATGTGGTCGATGCACGGACACTCGAGGTGCGCTTCAGACTGCCGATGTCACCCGCGACCCGCCCCACGCCCGTTCCGAACGGAGTTTTGGTGCGCACGAACGAGCGCACGCTCGAGCTGTTTCGCGCCGACTCTCCACCGGACGCCGACCGCGAGCGCGCCGAGGAACTCTTGGCGTCGATCGACGCGCGCGTCGGCCTCGGGCTCGGCGCGTTGGCGAAGCTCGCGGCCGAGAGCGGCGATCGCGAGCTGACCGAGCGCTTGATCGCAGCAACGGAAGCGCGGTCCTCGCGCTCGCGCCCCTTGGACGAGGCGCGCCGCACGCTCGAACGCTGGCGCCGCGGCTCGAATGCGCCGCGCGTCGACGCTCGCAAGGCCGAGGACGTCGTGCGGCGCGAAGGCCAACTGTTGGACGCTGCGGACGACGAGCAGACCGCCTTCGCGCGGCAGCACCCCGGCGGTATTCGGCACGCCTTGTTGGAGCAACTCTTCGAGCGACGGCCCGCCCACGTCGGCGCGCTCGACCTTCTGCGACGCGACCTCCCCCGCGACATCCGCGGCGTCGCGAGCGACCCCTTGGGCTGGCTCGAGTTGGCGCGCCTCGGCACCCAAGCCCGGTTGGGCTTCGTCGGCGCTCCCGGCACGAGCGCCGCGGCGCGGACGCGACTCGCCACCGAGCGCGCGCGTTGGAGCCCGGGCCTGATCGGCGTCGAGACGCCGCACGTCGTGCTCGTCGGGCCGCCAAACGTGCCCGCCGCGCTCGCTCGCGGCGTCGCCATCGGCGAGCGCGTGTGCCGAGCGCTCGACGAAATCTTCGGCGTCACGGGCGGCGACCTGGAACCGCTCGCCATCCTCGTGCATCCCGATCGCGCCTCGTACGAAGCCTTCGCGGGCGCGGGCCTCGCCGGCTGGGCCGCGGGCCACTACAGCCCCGCCGAGCACCTCAGCCACCTGTTCGTGCCCGACGAGACGAACGCGCTCGAACGCTTCGCAGCCACCTACGTGCACGAGCTGACGCACCACTGGGTCGCCGGACGCGCGCCCTTCGTGAAGCGGAGCTCCGACCGCGCGGGCCGGCCCGACTCGCCGGGCTATTGGGTGTGCGAGGGTTTCGCGACGATGCTCGAGGAGTTCGAGTTCGACGACGCCGGCTGGTCGGCCGAAG
The DNA here is from genome assembly GCA_040880665.1 of Planctomycetota bacterium. Classification (GTDB taxonomy): domain Bacteria; phylum Planctomycetota; class UBA1135; order UBA1135; genus JBBDIB01. The sequence continues at coordinate 30,488 of JBBDIB010000028.1, read as the reverse complement.
TGGTGCGCGCCGCGAGCCTCGACGTCGTGGCCTCGGCCGCGGAGAACGAACTCTTGCCGTGGGGCGACGTCCTCGGGCTCAGTCAGGAGGAGTTCCTGGCGCTGGACGCAACATCGACGACGTTCGTCGCGCGCCGCTGGGTCCTGGGTGGTTCCGCCGCGTTGACCGAGAAGCGCCTCTTCTACCTCCAGGCGGCCGCTGTGGCGCATTTCCTGTTTCGCGCTGAGGGCGGCCGGCGCCGGCCGGAACTCCTGGAGGCGCTCGCGGCCTGGTACACGGGCGGCAGCGTGGACGTCGGATCGGCCGAGCGCCTCGGCGCGGCCGCGCGACGCTGGGCGATCGACCTCCAACGCGACAGATCCGGGGCGCAACGCGGAATCTTCACACACGCTCGCTAAGGTGCGCCGTCATGTCCAGCGAGCCGATCGACCTCGAGGATCCGAGCCTCTACATCAACCGCGAGCTCTCGCTGCTCGAGTTCAATCGCCGTGTGCTCGAACAGGCGCGCGACGTCAACACGCCGCTGCTCGAGCGCTTGCGCTTCCTGACGATCGCCAGCGCGAACCTCGACGAGTTCTTCGAGATCCGCGTCGCGGGGCTCCGCCAGCAGGTCGCCTTCGGCGTGTCGCCGCGGGGCGCGGACGGGCTCTCGCCGCTGGAGCAACTGCAACGCATCGGAGTCGAAGCGAAGGGCATGGTCGCGGAGCAGTACCGCGTGCTGAACGACGAGCTGCTGCCGGCGCTGGCCGAGGAAGGCGTGCGCATCCTGCGCCGGCAGGCCTGGACCGATAACCAGGCGGATTGGGTCAAGCGCGTCTTCCGCAACGAGGTCTTGCCGGTCTTGACGCCGATCGGGATCGATCCCAGTCACCCGTTTCCGCGCGTCTTGAACAAGGGGCTCTCGTTCCTCGTGACTCTCTCGGGCAACGATGCCTACGGACGAGAGGGCGGCGTCGCGGTGTTGCAGGTACCTCGCTCGCTGCCGCGCGTCTATCGCATGATGCCGGAGCTCTCCAAGGCCGAGTATGCGTTCGTGATGGTCTCATCGATCATCCACCACCACGTCGGCGAGCTGTTCCCGGGCATGGAGGTGACCGGCTGCTATCAGTTCCGGGTCACGCGCAACTCCGACTTGTGGGTCGACGAAGAAGAGGTCGAAAACCTGCTGAAAGCGCTGCAGGGCGAACTGCCGAGCCGAAAGTACGGCGAGGCGGTGCGCCTCGAGGTCGCCGACACCTGCACCGAGGAGATGGCGCAGTTCCTGCTGCAGAACGTCGGCCTGCGCGAGGAGGACCTGTACCGCGTCAACGGACCGGTCAACCTGAATCGGCTCGACGCGATCCACGGCGAGGTCGATCGCGCGGACCTCAAGTATCCGATCTACGTGCCTGGCACGCCGCCGGCGAGCGACACGGAGGATCTGTTCGCGCGCCTGCGCGCGGGCGATCTCTTGCTGCATCATCCGTACCAGAACTTTCAGACGGTGATCGACCTCTTGGTGCAGGCCGCGCGCGACCCTCAGGTGCTAGCGATTCGGCAGACGGTCTACCGCACCGACCTCGACTCCGGGCTCGTGGACGCGCTGGTCGAAGCTGCGCGCGCCGGCAAGGAGGTCACGGCGGTCGTCGAGCTGCGCGCGCGCTTCGACGAGGCGCAGAACATCGACCTGGCGCAACTCCTCGAGAGCGCGGGGGCGCAGGTCGCGTACGGCGTGGTCGGTTACAAGGCACACGCGAAGATGCTCTTGATCGTCCGGCGGGAAGGTCGGCGCATGCGACGCTACGTGCACCTCGGCACGGGCAACTACCACGCAGGCACGGCGCGCGCGTACACCGACATCGGGCTCCTGACGTGCGACACGGACATCTCGACCGACGTCCAGCGTCTCTTCCAACAGCTCACGGGCCTCGGTCGCGCCTCGCGCCTGAAGCGCTTGCTGCAAGCACCGTTCACGCTTTCGAAGCGGCTCCACGAACACATCGAGCGCTTGATCGGACGCGCGAAGTCCGGCCAGCCGGCGCGGCTGCGCGCGCGCATGAACTCGCTCGCCGAGCCCGAGATCGTGCGCGCGCTCTACCGCGCGTCGCAGGCGGGCGTCCAGATCGACCTGATCGTGCGCGGCATCTGCTGCCTGCGCCCCGGAATTCCCGGTGTGTCCGAGAACATTCGCGTGCGCTCGATCATCGGTCGCTTCCTGGAACACACGCGCTGCTACCAGTTCCAGGACGATGAGGAAGACGTCGTCTACCTCTCCAGCGCCGACTGGATGCCGCGGAACTTCTTCCGGCGCGTCGAGACGGCTTTCCCCATCCTGGACGACGAGCTGCGCGCGCGCGTCGTCGAGGAGACCCTCGACTGGTACCTCGAGGACAACAGTCAGGCCTGGACGCTCGCGTCCGACGGAACCTACAAGCGACTGCGCCCCGGTTCGCGGAAACCACGCGTCGCCCAGGAGCGCCTGATGGAGAAGCTGGGCGCGCGCGTCGAAGCCGAGGACGCACGCTCCGTCGCCCGCGCGACCGAGGAGAGCCTGCAAGCCGTTCCTCGCACCGCCCGGCGCGCGCCCGAGGAACTTTCCTAGGAGGCCGCCCGAAGCCAAGTCGCTGGGAGCATCGGTCGCGGGCTCGCTGTAGTGTTTCGCGCTCCCCCTCCCGTCCCCCCTACCGCTCCGCCACTCGATGGGCCAGTTCCGCACCGCTCCCGTTGCCACCAAGAAGCTGCCGACGGGCATCCCGTTCATCCTCGGGAACGAGGTCGCCGAGCGGTTCAGCTTCTACGGCATGAAGGCGATCCTGTTCACCTTCATGACGAAGTACCTCTTGGACGCCTCCGGCAACGAGGCGTTCTACACGGAGACGCAAGCGCGACAGGGCGTGCACGACTTCGTCGCGCTGGCTTACTTCTTCCCCCTCGTCGGAGCCGTCCTCTCCGATGCCTTCTGGGGCAAGTACAAGACGATCCTCTACATCTCGCTCTTCTACTGCGTCGGGCACGCGCTCCTCGCACTGATGGACGCGCCGCCGGCGTTCCTCGAGGCCACGCTGTCGCCCGAGGGCTTCATGATGTCGGGCCTGTTCGTGATCGCGGTCGGCGCCGGCGGGATCAAGCCCTGCGTGTCGGCGCACGTCGGCGATCAGTTCGGCGAGACCAACAAACACCTGCTCGAGCCGATGTTCGGCTGGTTCTACGTCTCGATCAACCTGGGCGCCACGGCCGCGTACGCGCTGTTGCCCTGGGTGCTCAGCCGGTTCGGACCGGGCGTCGCGTTCGCGTTGCCGGGCATCTTGATGGGACTCGCGACGCTGGTCTTCTGGCTGGGCCGCAATCGCTTCGTCCACATCCAGCCGACGGGCGTCGGCTACTTCAAGGAAGCGTTCACGGGGCAAGGCCTGCGCATCATCGGCAAGCTCTTGCCGATCTTCTTGCTCCTGGCGGTGTTCTGGTCGCTCTTCGATCAGACCGGCGCCGGCTGGATCGGGCAAGCGGAGAGCATGGATCGCATGTTCCTCGGCATCGAGTGGCACGAGGCGCAGATCGGCGCGATCAACCCGTTCTGCATCCTCCTGTTCGTTCCGCTCTTCAACTACGTCGTCTATCCCATCGCCGGCCGCGTCGTACGCTTGACGCCGCTGCGCAAAGCGGGCACGGGCATGTTCCTGATGGCCGGCTCGTTCTGGCTCGTCACCGAGATCGAGACCTGGATCCTCGCCGCGCAAGCCGCCGGCGCTCCGGCTCCAAGCATCGGCTGGCAGGTCATCGCCTACGCGATCTTGACCGCGTCCGAGGTGCTGGTCTCGATCACCCTCTTGGAGTTCTTCTACACGCAGGCCAAGCCCGAGATGAAGTCCCTGATGGTCGGGATCTTCTACCTGGCGGTGGCGTTCGGCAACTTCTTCACCGCGCGCGTCAACTCGTTCACGATGGACGCGGACGGCAACTCGACGCTCGAAGGCCCGGAGTACTGGTGGTTCTTCACCAAGTTGATGTTCGCCGCGTCGGCGCTCTTCGTCCTCTACTCGCTCTTCTACAAGGAGAAGAGTTACCTCCAAAAGGAAGAGCCCGTGACGGCGCCTCCGATCGAAGGCGCGATCGCCGCTACGCCACCGCAGTAAAAGCGCGGCTCGCGCGAAGCCCTGCGCCCAAGGCCCGAATTCCGTTTGCTAGAGTTCGGGCATGAACCTGAGCAAAGGGGTGTTCGCGATCGTGCTCGCTCTGTTGACGCTGGGCACGATCGCCTGGTTCCTCTTCGCGGACCCGGTCGCTCGCGGAATCAAAGAGGCCATGCCTCGCGAACGAGCGACGACTTCTGCGGAGAAGGGTGACCTCATCCCAGGGTATACGAGCCACGCGCCGGTCATCGCCGAGCCGGAGCGCAGCGCGATCCCGTCGGAGTCGCCTCGACCGTTGAACCTCAGGGACGGCGAGCAAGCTGCCGAGGAGGAACTCGGCGACTCGGCGCTGACGGTTCGAGGGACCGTGGTCGGCGCACAGCAACAGACGCTCGACTGCCGTATCGAAGTCACGGCCTATCCGCGCCTCCCGGACGCCGTCGGGCCGACGGCCACAGCGGTGCCCGATGCTCGCGGTCGATTCGCCGTAGAGATCCCCGATGCGCAGTTCGGCCCCGACTCCTTACCGCAGATGCTCATCCGCATCCGTGGAGAAGCTGTGTGCACGCGTCAGACGAACGTGCCGCGACCGCCGATTTCCGACATGCTCGACCTGGGCACGATCCGACTCCATTGGGGCGCACGGGTCACCGGAACGGTCACGACCCAGGACGGTGAGAGCCTGCCAAAGGTGGTGCTCTCGCTGCGAGCCCTGGACACGCAAGATCCTGGCTCGCTATCGCCCGCCTACCTGAACATGATTGGCTTCGGTGCTGACGCGCAAGGCGACATCGACATACGCGAGCCCATCCGCGCGACGACGTGGGCCGTCACCTCCAACTCCCCGGGCATCATCGCGGTCGAGCCGAGCGAGATCACGCTCCAGCCCGGCGAGGACCGCCACGTCGTGTTCGTCTGCACGCTGTCGCCGCCGATCGAAGGTCGCGTGTCGACGGATCAGGGTCCGATCGGCGGCGTCGAAGTCGGCGCGTTCAACCCGACGGACGGCGCCAGCGCGTGCCTCTCGGTGATCTCCGACGAAGACGGGCGCTTCGCGCTGCGTAGCAACAGTTCCGCCGAAGACGAAGTACTCGTGAGGCTGAACGACGAGACGCAATTCACGTCGGAACCCCTCGTCGCGACCTGGGGCGACACGGGCGTCGTACTGCGCCTTCAGCCGCGCAAGGCGACGCGCCTGCAACTGACGCGAGGCGCGAGCAGCGCGCCGTTTCCCGCCCAGGTGTGGCTTTCCCAAAGCGATCCCCAGTGGCCGAACCTCCACTTCCGGCAGGCGGAATGCTCGCCAGCGGGCCTCGTCGAGATCTTTCCGACCAGCGACTTGCTCGTGTACGCGGCGCTGGACACCACGTGCTACTCGCCGCGCCCGGTGCTGGTGAGTTCGGCCACGGAAACGGTCGAAGTGCCGCTCCGAACCGAGCCTTCCGCGAAGCTGCTGCGCGTCACCGATGCCTCGGGGGCGGCGCTCGCCAGTGCGACGGTCCTGGTCCTGCTCTCGCCCTTCGAACGGGCTCCCGCCGCGACGCAGATCTCTTGGGGTTGTTTCGGTGGGCTCTTCTTCCTTCCTCACCAGCCCAACGTTTGGATGTGGAGCCAGGCGTCCGCCGATGCGACGGGGAGCGTCCGTCAACCCATCCCAACGATCGAGGACTGGACGCCGTACTGGCGTGTCGAGGCGCCCGGCCACGTGACACAGGTCCTGCCGACTTCGACCGAGCGCGTGACGCTGGAGAGCGCGAGTCGCGTGGCCTGCAAGTTGTCGGGTGACTGGCCGGAGCGCCTTCAAGTCCATGCGACGGATGGCGTCGACACGTTTCGAGGAACGGACCGCGCCGACGAATCGAGCATCTTCGACTTCGATGGCTTGAGCCCAGGTCGTTGGACTCTCACCGTTTCCGCCTACTGGATGGAGCGAGCCGTCGGGTCGCTGGATGTCACACCCGACGGAGACCAAAGCATCGTGGTCGCGGCCCCCGAACACGTGCTCCGCGGAGGTCTCTTCCGCGCGGAGGAACTCGCCTGGAGCGATGCCGCCGTGTCGCTCCTCGAGCGGTCCAGCGGTCGCGAGACGAAGCTCGAAGTCTCGACGCTCGGCGTCCGCATCCCGAACCTGCTGCGGGGCGACTACGCCTTGCGCGTCGAGGCCGGCGGCGAGACTCGGAGCGCGAGCCTCGAGACGACCCTCGAAGAAGTGATCGGCATTCGCCTGGACGAGTAGAGCGCGCGCCCGAAGTCAGCCGAGCAAGCGCGGCGGCTCAACCACACGAGGCGGCCGGCGAGCCCTGCGCTACTCCGGTACGAGGGTGATCCAGAAGCAGCCCTCCTCATCGACGGCCGAGGCGTCGAATATGGCTGTTGCGTGCTCGTAGCCTTCGGCTGACGCGGACAGCAGCACTTCGGTTTTCGCCGGAACGACAACGTTAACCACCGTACCCCCAGGACCTGCAAATGCCATGGTAGCTCCAAGCACTTCCACGGTGAGCGCGAAGTTATCTGGAGAACTTTTTGCGCCGACCCGGACCCCGACCTGGATGCCCCTTAAGCGCTCTTCGAGCGTTGCATGGTAGTTTCCCGGAATCTGCACGCTAGAGCGATTCAGCGACTCATCGATCCACGGGATCCCCGACACAAGCTCATACTGCCCCGAACGAACATAGCAGATTTCTCCATTTTCAACAGGAACCGGGGATCCGTCCGCGACAAGTGTCAAGTTCAGTCCGCTGACAACCTGACCGTCGCCGTCCTCAATGACCACCACACAAGCACCCATCTCATAGCCTGCTTGCAATTGAGACGCGTCGCTCCTCGCGCGAACGCTATCAGTGGCTTATCAACTACGCTTCCCTCTAGGTTGCAAATTCCAACTTGGTCAGTGATTCCGACAGCGCCAAGCCTGCTTGCCGAGATCGAGCGCAAGTTCTGGACAGAACCTTGAAACAGCAAAGCGCCGGCAATTCGGCCGCCAAGGGAATCTGTGACCAGCACCGACTGCCCAACTGGCGTATGCGTTCGGCTGCCGAGACTTCCGGCAGTGGTCGGTGACTCGAGCTCCCCTGTGTCGATAGCGGTCCCCTCTGTGTCACTGGCAAGGAAGTCGGGGCCAGTCTCGATCCAGCCAGAATCAGAAGGGCGTCCCACCCGGAGAATGCAAACAAGCGCAACACCGACCGCGCAAGAAAGCACAGCCGCACCAAACAATAAGCTACTTCCTTTCTTCATGGCGCTCAGGCCGCTCAGCCGAGCAAGCGCGGCGGCAGCAGCCACACGAGGCGGCCCGCGTCGATGCGCGCCAGCGTGGCCGTCGGGAAGACCGGATCGTTGCCGCCGCCCACGAGGCGCCGGAGGAGTTCGCCGAGCAGCGGTTGGTGGCCGCACAGGAGCAGCCGCGCGGTCGTCGGCGGCACGGCGGCGATCGACGCCAAGACGTCCTCGACCGTACCGCCGTAGAGCACGTCGGCGAGCTCGATCGGCGCTTCCCAGGCGCCGTGTGCCACAGCCAGGCGCACGGTCTCGCGCGCGCGGACGGCGGGTGAGACCAGCACGTGGTCGGGCGCCTCTTCGTGTTCGGTCAGCCAGCGGCCGACGCGCTTCGCCGCCTTGCGACCGCGCTTCGTCAGCGTGCGATCGAGATCCGGCTCGGGACCCGCGGCCCAGTCGGACTTGGCGTGCCGCAGGAGATAGATCGACGGCGTCATGACGTCCCGTTGGCCGCTCGCTCGCGCAATGCGTCGTGGAAGCGCTTCAACTTGCTGTCGCCAGTGCTCCAACCGATGCCGAGGCGCGCTAGGTGGCCGATCAAGTGGCCGCGCAGGGCTTCGGCGTCCTCGGTGGCGCGCACCTCGACTTCGATCTCGTGGTCGGTGCGATCGCCGGGGAAGCGCGTCGTGTCGAGTTCGAAGAGCAGCGCGTGGGTGCGGCCGTCGGCTTCGATTTCGATCGGGCCTAGACGTGCGCGCAGGTTCTCGAAGGCGCCGACGTGCACCAAGGCTTCGTCGCCGAGCACCGCCGAGAGGCGCGCCACGAGCGGGCTGCGTGGACGCTCCGCGGCGAGCTGCTCCAACGGCGATGCGGTGCCGGCCAGGAGCGCGCGCGCGTGCTTCTCGGCGATCTCGAGCTCCTCCTCGGGGCGCGCGGCGACCAAGGGATCCGCCGAATCCTTGGGGCCCTTCGCGGTCATGAACCAGCGCGCGTCCTCGCCCTCGCCCTCCTTGCGCAAGCGCAACGCGATGCCGGCGCGACCGAGGTGACCACCGACGGTGTCGAAGAAGTGATTCACCTGCAGCACGGGCGCGCGGCGCGGCGCCTCGCGAAAGCCCTCCGCGAGGCGTTCGAAGGCGTCGGCGTCCTGGACGAGGAACTTGAACTCGATCTCTTTGGGACTCGGCATGGGTGCTGGCTGTGATTGCGGGAGCTCGGGATAGCGCGGCTCGCGTTCGCGTCCGGCGCGCTCGAGCAGCTTGCGCTTCCGCTTGGCGAACAGGGGCGAACGACGGCCAGAACCGGCGCTGAGCGCGCGTTCGATCTCGGCGTGCAGCGTGACGAACGCCAGGGCCGCTGGACAGCGCGGCGCCCACTGGAAGATCGGGCTGCGGCGCACGCCCATGCGCTCGACCTCGGCGGAGTAAGGAATCGTCGCTTCGAGGAACCCCAGCTCTTCGTCCCTAGCCCAGTCGATCACGCGCTTGTGCAAGCCCTTGCGCCGATCGACCATCGAGAAGAAGGGCAAGACGAGCGGCCGACGACCCTCGCGACGCTTCAGGTGCGCCATCAATTGCGCCAGCGTGCGCAAGGAGAGCGGCGTCGGGATCGTCGGCACGAGCAGCACGTCGGCGACGCGAAAGACGTTCTCGGCGACGGCGCCGGCGCTGGGCGGGCAGTCCAGCACGAGGGTCTCGTAGTCTTCGCCGAGCGGCTCGATCGCCTCGGCGAACGCGTCCGCGCTCGCCAGGTCGCGGTCGAGCTTGCGGTACGAGAAGTCGGCGGGGATCAGATCCAGCTCGGGATAGTCGCTGGCGCGGATCGCGTTGCGCAAGCGCTCGGCGTCCTGGAACACGCGCCGACCGCCGCCGACCTTGGGCGCGACGCGGAAGTAGAACGTCGCCGCGCCCTGCGGATCGAGGTCGAAGAGCAACGTCGGCGCAGGGTGCAAAGGATCACCGCCGTGCGCGAACAGGTACGCAAGGTTCACGGCCGCGGCGGTCTTGCCGACGCCGCCCTTCAGTTGATACACGCCGACGACGCGCATCAGTCGCGCTCCCGCCCCGCCAGGCGCGCGTACAGCGCGGCGTTCTCGTCGGTGGTGAAGCTCTCGAAAAGTTCGAAGAAGCCATCCCGAGCCTCGCGAGCGCGCTGGCGCAGAGCCTCGATCAACTCGCCGGCGGCCAGCATCGCCGCCGGAGACAGAGCGCCCTCACCGGCGAGTTCGCGCACCAGCTCGGCGTGCACCTCGGCGTCGTTGAACTCCCCCAGGCGATCCTGGAACTTCTTCAACGCCTTGATCGCGGCGCGCACGTCGTCGCCGCTCCAGAGCGAACGGAAGACCTCGAGCAAGTAGCGCAGCTTCTTGGCCTGGATGCGAACGCGGTGGAAATCGGCCGCGGGCGAGTTCGCGTCGAGCGCTCGGCCGCGCTTCACGACGCGCCGATAACGCCGCCAGACGCGCCGCTCGACCTCGGCGTCGATCGTCCCGACCGCGGGCTCGAGCGCCTGCCGTTGGGCTTGGAGGAAAGCCGGCCAACGCTCGACGATGCGGTGATAGCGCGCCGTTGCGAGCGCCGCGACGAGCGCGTCGAAGGCCTGCCCGCGACGCGCCTTGGCTGCCAGGCGCAGCTCTTCCATCCGGGCGTCACTCGCAACGCCCGCGACGACGCGGTTCCACTCGTCAAGCAAGACATCGAGGTCACGGACGGGCCCACTGACGCGCCCGAGCCAACCGAGCTCGTCCCTCCAGGGCTTGAGCGCTCGCTTCTCGAACACGTGGCCGAGTTCCGACACCAGCGCCCGCGAGCGCCGCACGGCGACGCGATAGTCGTGCAGGAACTCGACGTCGAGATCCGCGCGCACGCCGGGCTCGTTGACGCGCACGATCTCGAACAGGAGCGCCAGCGCGTCGCTCGTCGCGACGCGGGCGTTCGCGAGGCGCGAGAACTCGGGTGCGAAGCTCGACGGGTCGACGCCGGACCGCAGCCCGAGTTCCGCCAGCGCCAGATCGAAGCCATCCCCCGCGAGTGGGCGAAAGGCGCTCGTCTTGGCCAGGAGCACCGCGACGCGGGAACCGTCGGGATAGCCGCGCAACTCCTCGACCTCGATCCAGGGACCGATCTCGCGCTCGCTTCGATCTACGGGCGAGATCGCGGTCGCCTCGACGAGGGCCAACCGCGCGACGACCTTCTCCTCGGCGTCGAGCAGATCCAGCCGTCGCCGGCGCTGGACGAGCACGAGGCGTTCGAGCAGTCGGCGCGGCCGCACGGTCGCTGCCAACTTGGACCACGGGGCGCCCTCGGGCAGCTCCTCCGCCAGCGACGGCGCGCTGGCGACCCGCACGCGCACGGCGCGCCGCTCGTCGCGGCCTTCCCAGACCAAGCACCCCGTACGGCCGGCCTGGTGCCACATGCGACCCAGCGCAGCGAGCCGCCAGTCGAAGGTCTCGAGCAGCGTGCGTCGCCAGATCTCGACGGGTCGTTCGCGCACCGCCCAGCGCCCCGTGAACAACGCGACGAGGTCCTCGATCCGTGACGCGGAACCGGACCGTGAGCTCGAAGCGAGCTCCAAGAAGTGGCGTTTGACCAAGCTGGACGAGGGGGGCGAAGGAATTCGGGAAGCGCGGGCGCGACCCACCATCCTACCGGTGCCTTCGAACCCGTGGCGATCGGCCGCCCGAGAGTTGGCCTCTAGAAACCAGCTCGCTGGGGCACGATGCTGGTCGCGAGCTCGAAGCTCGCCTGCCCCAGCACGATCGCTTCGTCCTCGAGGTCGGCACAGGTCAAGGGGTGCTCCTCGAGCCAGCCGGGGGGAAACTGCAGCTCGATGCGATTGCCCTCGGCCGCCGCGTGGATGCGCGGCAAGGGCTGGTCGCTGCGCATGCGGTTGAGGCGCGCCGCCAACCGTAGCAGCACGCCGAGGCGCCGGAAACTGCGCCGGAACTCGGAGCCGAGCTCGTCGAAGAACTCGTTCCGGAACTTGCGGCGGTGCTCCAGCACGAGCAGCGCCAGCCGGCTCTTCTCCTGCAAGCTGAAGCCGGGCAGGTTCGAGTTCTCGAGGATGTAGGCGCCGTGCTTGTGATAGCCGGCGTACGAGATCGCGAGGCCGATCTCGTGCAGGAGCGCCGCCCAACGCAGGAAGCGCGCGTCTTCGTCACTCAGCTTCCACGTGGCGCGCACGTCCTCGAACAGGAGGGTCGCCACGCGTTCGACTCGCTCCGCCTGACGCAGATCGACGTGGTACCGCTCGAGCGCACTCTGCACCGTCGTCTCGCGCATGTCGTCGCCGCCGAAGCGTCCGATCTGCTGGTACAGCAAGCCCTCGCGCAAGGCGGCCTTCATCGGCTGCAGCGCTTGCACGCCGAGCATGTCGAAGGTGGCTTTCAGGATCGCGAGCCCACCGGGGAGCACGGGGCGTCGATCACCGTCGAGCGCGGGCAAGCTCAAGGTCTTGAGCGAGCCGGCTTCGATCATCGTCTTGCGCAAGCGCTTGAGCCCCGCGCGTTCGATCGTGGTCGCGTTGACATCCAGCGCCGAGAGGATGCGCCCGATCGCGAGAATCGTGCCCGAGGAACCGAAGGCCTCGGTCCAGCCCATGCGCGTGAAGCGATCCTGCAACGTCTCCAGCTCGAGCTTGGCCGCCGTCTCGGCCTTCTTGAAGCGCTCGCGCGTCAGCTTGCCGTCGGGGAAGAAGCGCTGACTCCAACTGACACAACCCATGTGCAAACTGTCGGTGTGCACCGGCGCGTTGCCCCGCCCGAGGATGCACTCGGTGCTGCCGCCACCGATGTCGATCACCAGACGGCGGCGTTCGCTGGGTGGCAACTCGCGGACGACGCCGAGGTAGATCAAGCGCGCCTCTTCCTGCCCCGAGAGGATCTGGATGGGCGCGCCCAGCGCCTCCTGTGCGCGCGCCAAGAGGTCCTTCGGCTCGCGCGCGGTGCGGAACGTGTTCGTGCCCGTCGCCAGGATCCGCTCGGTTGGAATGTCCTTCAAGCGCTGCCTGAAGCGCTCGAGGCTGGTGATCATGCGCTCCAAACCCTCCGCCGAGAGGCGTCCCTTCGAGTCCAGGTCGCCGGCCAGCCGCACCGGATCGCGCAGCCGATCGACGATCGAGACCCAATCGCCCAGCACGCGCGCAACCACCAGATGGAAGCTGTTCGAGCCGAGGTCGACCGCGGCGAACGGAATGGTGGTCTTGGCCGGGCGCTCTTGCATGGCGCTTCAGCCTGCCAAACGCACCGCCGGGATGCTGCTCGCTCGTCGCGGTTCGAAGGCCGCACCATCGAAGTTGCAGACCGCCGAGCCGCCGGTTGCGACGACTCCTTCGTCCTTTCCGCCGCGAGCGGCTATCTTGGCCACGCGCCGCCGCCGGCCAAAGCGATGATCGAGCCCGACGATCCCCTCCCGAGCGCACGCCTCTCGGCCTTGCAGATCGCGTTGCTGCTGGGGCTGGTCCTCGCCGGCCGGCTCTTCGCGCTCTACGCGCTGCCGCTCTACGACGATGCGTTCATCACGCTGCGCTACGCCCGAAACCTCGCCGACGGCGCGGGCATGGTGTTCAATCCCGGCGCTGCCTGGGAGCCCGTGCTCGGGACCACGACGCCGGGTTTCACCGTGCTGGTCGCGCTGCTTCTGAAGCTAGGCGGCGAACCTACGGCAACGGTGCTGGTGCTCGGCATCGTGCTGGACCTCGTATCGGCGGGTTCGATCGTGGCGCTCTTCCGGCGACGCCTCGTCCCCACGACGGTAGCCCTGGTCGTCTTCGCCGTCCTGCCGCAGATCGCGCGCATCGGCGTGGGAGGCATGGAGTCGCCGCTGCTCGTCGCCCTGCTCCTGGCGGGAGCGCTGGCCGCGCGGGCACGGCGCGTTTGGCTGACGGGGCTCGCGGTCGCGCTCGCGTGCGTCGTCCGCCCCGAAGCCGTTTTGTTCACGGTGATCTTCGGGTTGAGCTTCGTCCGCGACCGGCGCGCGTTGCTGCGCTACGCGGCCGTGATCGCGGTCGTTGGCTTCGTCTCCGCAAGCCTCTTGACGCTGTTCTACGGCTCACCCATTCCGCAATCGGTCCAAGCCAAGAGCAGCACGCATGCGGCCGCGGACGCCGCCGCTGGCTTCGAGCGCATGCTGGAGATCGCGCGCCAAGCGTTCCTGCCGACGCTGTGGTTGGCGCCGCTCCTGCCGGTGGTCGTGATCGGACTCCTCCGCAGCTTTCGGCGACGCGACGGCGTTCACCTCGTCGGCGCAGCCGCGTTGGCGGTCGTCATCAGCTACCTCATCGCCCGCCCCCACACCTGGGGCTGGTACTACTATCTGCCGCTCGTCGCGTGGAGCCTCTGGCTGGGCAGCGGGGTCGAGGCGCTGGTCGAGCGCTTCGGTTGCGTGAACCGCGCGGCGCTCGAGCGTCGGGTACGTTTCGCGCTGCCGGTGATCGTCGCCGGGGCGGCGGTGGCCTCGAGCCTGGTGATCTGGCCGCGCCCCGACCTCGTCACCCAACACGTCTATCGGCCGCTCGAGCACTTCGTGCGCGCCAACGGGATCGACGGGGCCGACCGCATCCTGGCCTCGGACATCGGCGCCATCGCGTACTACTCCAACTGCATCGTGCTCGACAGCGAAGGCTTGACCTGGCCTGCGGCTCTCGACTTCAAGGGCGACGGCCCAGGCATGACCAACGCGCAGATCGAGATCCTCGACGCCGAGCGGCCCGAGTGGGTGATCTTCGTCGCCGAGCGACCGCGCATCGCTGCGTTCCGATCGCGGCCGGAACTGGTGGCGGCCTACGAGCCCGTCGCGCGCTTCAACGTCGAGAACGACCGCGAGCTGGAGCCAGCGCTCGACGATCTGCCGCCCCACTGGATGCAGGACTATTTGGTCTACCGACGCCGCTGACGGGCGACGCCGCTCGGGCGCGAGGCCCGAGCGGCGCGCGCGGCGTTACTCGCCGATCGTGAGGACGAACGCGTTCGTGAGCCCGAGGCTCGGCGTCACCGCACCGTTGGCGAAGACGCCCTGCACCCAGAACTCGCGACCGATGAGACCCGGATCGTTGGGCAGAACCAGCACCAGCGACGACGGGCTACCCGGGAACCAGAGCGGGGCGCTCTCGAGCACGATCGGGTTGGGCGCACCCACCGCGATCATCAGCTCGCCGATGGCGAGCGTCGCGCCGCAGGGCGGGAAGGTGAAGATCGGCGCGTTGGAGGCGGCCAGCAGCGGCACCGAGCCTGCGCCCAAGCCGTTGTCGAACGTCATCTGGAACGACTGCCCGATCGCCGGCACGCCCGCCGTGTGCGCCAGCGACCCGGCGTTCGGAACGCAGGAGGGTAGGTCGAGGAAGCCACCGCGATCGATCAGGACCGCCACGTCGTTGGAGCCCTGCACGCACTCGAACATGACGAAACGACCGTTTCTGCTGAGGAAAAAGCCGTCCTGGACCCCGCGCAGCGTCGTGATCGGCGCCCCGTTCAGCAGCGTGACGCCCTCTTGGACGATCAACGTGTCGTTGATGAACAGACCCGTGTCGCGCGTCGTGTCGGGATCGTCCCAGTCGCCGTACCAGAGGACGTCGCCGTTGTTCGCGATGTGGACGGGACCGGAACCGAAGCTCGTCAGTTGGAACGGAGCGATGTCGGGCAGCGAGTCGCCTTCCTGGCGGAACTTGGTGCCGCTCTTCTCGATCAAGAGGTTGGAGGTCGTATCGCCGTCGAGACTGCCGCTGATCACGAAGTCGCCGGCGTCGTTCAGATCGACCTCGGCGAGCGAGAGCGACGACCAGTTGCGACCCACGACCGGCGAGGGCGAGCCTTCTTGCGCGAGCAGCGTCGAGTCGATGTAGACCGCGTGGTCGAGGGTCGTGTCACCTGCGAGATCCGCGATGAACATGACAGCGCCGCTCGCGTTCATCGCGAAGTTGTGCGGCCCCGTCTCGAGGTCGACCACGAGCTCGGTCTGCCCGGGGAGGAGTTGATCCTCGGCGACCACGACCTGCTCGCTCAAGAGCGTGCCGGCGCCGTCGTGGAACGCCTTCAGCAACACGCGGTCTACCGTGCCAGAGCCGATGATGGTCGGATCGTCGAGCGAACTCATCATCAAGATCACGCCCGGTTGCGCCTTCGTCTCGAACCAGCCGAGGTAGGTCGCCGTCGGGTCGAGGGTCGGCGCGATCGTCGTGCCTCCCTCTTGGATCAGCATGTTCGTGCCGTGGAAGATGCCCGAGTCGTCGCTCGAACCGGTGGTCCCGTCCAGGAAGAAGTTCCAACCGCCGGTCACGTCAAAGGGCACGTTGACCGAGTCGAATGAACCCAACTGGATCGGACCCACGAGCGTCTGACCCTCGCGGAGTTCGAGCGCGCCGTTGAGCAGCAGCACGCTGTCGGAGGTCGTCACCGCGTTGTCGGTGTCGGCCTCGACGCGCCAGTCTCCGGCGTCGTTGATGGCGATGTTGGCGATGCTCGTGACCAAGCCGACGCCGGGGACGGAATCCCCCTCGGTGACGAGCGGAACGAGGGTCTGGGCCTCGAGCGTCGAGAAAAATGTGGCGGCCGCGACCGCGGCCAGGGAGAGTGACTTCATGGAGTGCCTCGGAGGAGTGGATGCGACGAAGTGGCCGCGCCTCCATTTAGCCCTGGGCTTACGATTCGCGCAACGCCCCGCGCCCGTGGTTCAGGCGCGCGGATCGCCCGCGACGTCGATCCCGGCCGGCAGGACCAGCCCCAACGACTCGAGCGGCGGGATCCTGAGCCCCACGGAGTGCACCGTTGGGCGAATTCGCTCGATCAAGGCTGCCACCAGCGACGCCACGCGTGCATCGCGCAGCCCGAGCTCGATGACGCGCTGCTCCGCCGCCGTGTCCGGCCGACCGAACGAGCGCAGAGACGCGCCGAGCCAGCGCTCGAGGTACTCCTGCGCGCGCGGGCGATTCGTCGGCTCCTTCGCGAACGCGAGGAACCGGCTCGGCCCGGGGCGCAGATCCGCGACCTCCACGTACGAACGCGCGATCGCGGCGAATTCCTTGCAGCTCGAGTCGAGGTAGCTCTCCATCGCCACGCGCTCGGCGACCGACGTCAGGTGATAAGCGATCCCGAACTCGCCGCGCGACTGCGGGATGGGCATGCCTTCGACACGTTCGCGCACCGCCGTCTCGAGGTCTTCCCAACCGAGCTCGCGATAGAGCTCGCGCACTTGATTCAAGAGGCGCAGGTTCAGCTCCAGCTCATCGACGGCGCGCGCCTTCGCGTCGAGGTCCGAGAGGAACTTCATGCAATGGCCGACGAGGTTCAGCATCGAGATCTGCCGCCAAGCGACGGTCTCGACGATGCGCCGCAGGAGCTGACGGGATTCCTCGGGCATGTTCGCGTGCGACTTCATACGGGGGCTCCCTCATCGGGATCGCGGCCGGTCAACTCGTCGTCGGGGATGCGGAGGCGTTCGATCGCTTCACCGCCGATCAGGTGTCGATCGACGATCTCCTCCACGTCGGCCGTACCGACGCCCCCATACCACACTCCTTCGGGATAGATCACGCAAGTCACGCCCCGGGAGCATTGGTCGAGGCAGCCGGACTTGTTGACTCGCACGATGCGTTTGAGACCCCGCGCGTGCACGGCTGCCTTGAGCGCCTCGGCCACCTCGACGCTCCCGCGCTGAGCACACGAGCCGCGCGGATGACCCGGGCCGCGGTCGTGGACGCAGACGAACATGTGGCGCTGAAACTTGGCCATGGGGTCACGAACTGCGCGTCGGCAGCGGGCGCGCGAGGACTTCGCGCGCCAGGATGAGCTTTTGGATCTCGCTCGTGCCCTCGTAGATGCGCAGCGCGCGCACCTCGCGATAGAGCCGTTCGACGAGCACGCCGCGCTTGACCCCCAGACCGCCGTGGTGCTGAACCGCGCGGTCACAGATCCAACCAGCGGTCTCGGTCGCGACCAGTTTCGCGCGTGCGACGGCCGCGGTCGCATCCCCGCCCTCGTCGACCAGGCGCGCGGCTTCGTCGACCAAGAGCTGCGCCCCCCGCAAACGCGCGTCCATCTCGGCCAGGTCGAAGCGCAGCCCCTGGTTGTGGGCGAGCGGCTTTTGGAACTGCTCGCGCGACGTCAAGCGCTCGCGCGATTCGTCGAGCGCCCGCCGCGCGAAGCCGTTCGCAGCGGCGGCCACGGAAGCGCGGAACCGCACGAGGACGGCCAGCGCGATCTGCAGGCCGTCGCCCTCCTTGCCCAGCAAGAAGGCTGCGGGCAATTCGACGTCGTGCAAGAGCACGTCACCGATGGGATGCGGCGCCATCACCTCGAAGGGCTCGGTTTCGAGCCCCCACGCGTCGTGCGGTACGAAGAACATCGAGAGTCCGCCCTTGTCGCCGGGCTCTCCCGACGTGCGGGCCAAGAGCGTGTAGAAGCGCGCCAGCCCCGCGTTCGAGATGAAGGTCTTGTGTCCCGTGAGCTTCCAGCCGCTCGCCGTACGTTCGGCGCGCGTCGCGACGTCGTTCAAGCTGGAGCCGGCGCCGGGTTCGGTCAGCGCGAAGGCCGCGATCGCTTCGCCGGAGATCACGTCGGGAAACACGGTGGCTCGCAACTCGTCGGACCCGCCCAGCGCCACCGCGTACGAGCCGAGGCCCTGCATCACGAACATCACGTCGAGCATGCCGTGGTGGTAGCTCAGCTCGTCGCGCAACGCGGAGAGCGCGCGCACACTGACCGTATCCGCCGAGGCGAGGCCGCCGGTCGCATGTCCGCCGTCGCGCTCCGGGACGCACCAACCCATCAGCCTGGCCGCGCCGAGGGCGCGGATCGCGGCCTGGGCTTCGTCACGCTCGGCCAGACCGTGTAGGGAGGGGATGACCTCGAGGGCCAGCCCAGCCGCTGCGCGGCGCAAATCGTCGAGTTCCATGGCGAAGCAGGATACGCCGAGCGCGGGGTGCACCCCAAGCCTGCCCGTTCAGACCCGCGCTAGCAGCTAGCCCTGCCGCACGGGCAGCAGTTTGTTCAGCGCCAGCAACAGGTCGCGCGGCCGGAAGGGCTTCGGCAGGAACTGCGTGTGCTTGGGCGTCGCATCGACGCCGATCGTCGCCTCGCCCGCGTAGCCGGAGATGATCACGACCGGCAAGCCGGGGGTCGTCGCGCGCAGCTCGCGGACGAGATCGATGCCGTTGCCGTCGGTCAGCATGACGTCGGTCACGAGGACGTCCGGCGGCACGTCGAGGTAGCGGCGAGCTTCGGCGAGCGAGCGCGCCGACGTGACTTGATAGCCGCGCAACGCCAGCGCATACGCCAAGGACTGACGCAGGTCGTCCTTGTCCTCGACCAACAGGACGGTTTCGTCGTGGCGTTCCGGACCGAGCTCGGGGTGCGGACGGGCGGAGTCGTATTCCGCGCGCACGCTCGGCAGCTCGACGCGCACGAGCGTGCCCGCGTCCGGCGCGGAATGGATCTCGACCCGTCCCCCGACGACCTCGGCGATGTCGCGCACCGTGGTCAGACCGAGGCCGGTGCCGCGCCCCTCGGCCTTGGTCGTGAAGAAGGGCTCGAAGCTGCGCGCGAGCGTCGCGGAATCCATGCCCTCGCCCTCGTCCTCGACCTCGATGGCCGCGAACTCGCCGACCACACGGGTCCGAACCTCGAGGCGTCCGTAACCGCGCATGGCGTCGTGCCCGTTCGTGGCGAGATTCAGGACGATCTGACCCAACTGCCCGGAGTCGAGGCCGACGTGCACTTCGGGAGCGTCCAGGTGCAGGCGCAGGTCGATGCCCTCGCCGAGCGTCCGTGCGATGAGCGGTTCGAGCGCGCGCAGCTCGTCGTCCAGCGCCGAGATCGAGGCGCGGCCCATTTGATGCCTCGTGAGCGTCAACAACTGGCGCGTGATCTGGGCGGCCTGATCGATGGCGTTGTCCATCGTTCGCAGCGATTCGATGCTCTCGGCGTCGAGCTGGCGCTCCGAAAGCATCTCGGTCGACGCCAGCATGACCGTCAGGAGGTTGTTGAAGTCGTGTGCGATGCGCGCCGCCAAGCGCCCGACTGCTTCCAGCTTCTGCGTGCCAGCAACCCGTTCGCGCAGCGTTCGAATGTCGGTCACGTCGTCGACGAGCGCGATCGTCCCGAGGTGCGTCGAGAACCGGTCGCGAATCGCACGCGCGCGGGCCTGCATCCAACGCAGCTCACCATCCGGTCGCCGAATGCGGTACGTGATCCGGATCGGATCCAGGGTCGTCTCGTAATGCTGGATCGCCTCACGGATGCGCTCGGCGTCCTGCTCGACCACGTAGCGTGCCCACTGCAAGCCCCGGAACTCCTCCCACTCGAGGCCGAAGTACGCCAGCAACATCGGGTTCGCGTAGACGCAACCCTCGACGGGATGCTCCAGATACACGCCGAACGGCGCGTCCTCGAACAGGTCGTCGAGGACATCGAGCCCGAGCCCAAAGTCGCGGACACTGTCGACGAAGCTCGGAGGTGTCGTCATGACGGCTTGCACCCTAGCGCTTCGGCTCGCAGATCGAAATTCCGGCCGCCCGTTCCCGCCGCCCGCTCGCGCCCGGAGGAGAAGAAAGCCATGCCGAGCATGTTGCCCGGCGTCGCCACGATTCCCGCCACCTTCCCGAGGCTAGACTGAGCGCCCCCTTCGGAGGGACTTCCCGCCGCACGCCGCGGAGCCGAGCCCTCAGGCCCCCCAACATGATCGACGAACGCACGGCCCTCCTTCAGCACGTCCTCCGCGACGTGGCTCAGCGTCTCGACGCCGGCGACGAAGCGGCTTGGACCCTCGCGGACCAGGCGCTCGTCCTGACGAAGGAGGAAGGGCCCGAGATCGCCGCCGCCATCGAGGCGCGCGACGCGGACGCCGTGCGCGCGCTGGTCGCCGGCTGGGAGTCGGGCAAGCTTCTGGCGCCCGTGCACGACCGCACGATCTTGAAGCGCGCGCTGAAGTCGTTCCGGAAAAGCCTGAAGGTCACGCGCCTCGACGCGGAATCCTCGCTGGGTGGAGGCCCGATGAGCAGCGGCCGGCAATCCTCGATCGTCGGCATCACGCCGCCGCGCCACTATCCACGCGCGGTCTGGGACGAACTCGTGCGCCTTGGACGCCTGCTGGACTCGGGCCAAGGCACCTACGAGTTGCCGCCCGAATGAGCGCCGCGTAGCTCGCCTGTCGCGCGCTACAGCCGGTCGTGGCGACCGAACTGACGAAAGTTGGCGGGGCGCTTCTCGGTGAAGGCCTCGAAGTTCTCGCGGTAGTCGGGGTGACGCATGCACTCGGCTTGGATCCAGCCCTCGGTCTGCATCGCTTCGGCGAGACTCATGTGCGCTTCGGCGTTCAGCATGCGCTTCGTGATCGCGAGCCCCATGCTGGGCCCGTCGGCGCGGGGCCGCGCCCCCTCCGCCCTGGGGTCCTCGAGCGCCTCGGGAGCGACGACGCGGTTGTAGAGCCCCATCTCGTAGGCGCGCTGCGCGCTGATGAATTCGCCGCCCATCAACAGCTCGCTGGCGCGTCCCAGCCCGACGATGCGCGGCAACAACCACGCCGCGCCCATGTCCGCGCCGGAGAGGCCGACCTTCGTGAACAAGAACGCGATCTTGGCCGTGTCGCTGGCGATGCGCACGTCGGCCGCCGCCGCCATCACGGCGCCCGCGCCGCAGGTCGTGCCGTTGAGCGCCGCGACGATCGGCTTCTCGACGCGGCGCATGTTCTCGATCAGGTCGCAGGTCATGCGCGTGAACGCCAAGAGCTCGGCCTCGCTGACGCCGAAGAGCCGCCCGATGATGTCCTTCACGTCGCCGCCCGAGCAGAACGCGCGGCCCGTGCCCGTCAGGACGATCGCGCGCACCGACTCGCGCTCTTCCAGCTTGGGGAAGAGGTCGCGCAGCTCTCGGTACGACTCGAACGTCAGCGCATTCAGCCGTTCGGGACGATCCAACCGGATCGTGGCGACGCCGTCCGCCTCCGAGTAGCGCACGTGGGTCGTCGTGATCGCGTGGTTGGTCGGGCTCATCGCGCACCTCCGTCGATGGCGGCCACGGCCTTGATCTCGACCAGCGCGCCCGGTTCCAAAAGACCGGCCACCTCGACCAACGCCATGGTGGGGAAGTGCTTGCCGATGAGCTCCTTCCAGGCGCCGCCGACGGCGGCGATTTGAGCGAGGTACTGGCGCTTGTCCGTCACATAGACCGTCATGTCCGCGAGATCCCGCGGGCTGCCGCCCGCTGCTTCGACGATGGTGCACACGTTCGCGAGCGCCCGATGGAACTGACCGCCGAAATCGTTTGGCGCCACGAGCGCTTGATTCTCGTCCCAGGCGATCTGGCCGGCGACGAACAGGAGGCGGGCGCCGGGCTCGACGAGCACGCCGTTCGAGTAGCCCTTGGGGCGGGCCCAGCCCGCGGGTTGGATGCTGGCCTTCATGCGTCGGCGCGTGGGTCGGGTGCGTTGGGGGTGTGGAAGCGCGGCTGGCCGCCGCCGAGTTCGACGACGAGTCCGGAGCGCTCGCCGTCGACGAGCTCCACGACGGCGTCGGCGACCTCTGTTGGTTGCACGAGGCGGCCGCCGGGGTTCATGGCTTCGAACGTCGCGCGCGCCTCGGCCTGTGTCCGGCCCGTCTTCGCGATCACGTTCTCGATCGAGCGCTCCAGCATCGACGTCTCCACGTAGTGCGGGCACACGACGTTCACGCGTACGTGCTTCGGCGCCAGTTCGTCGGCCAGCGCGAGGCTGTAGCCCACCAGCGCGAACTTCGAAGCGCAGTAGGCCGAGACGTAGGCGTAGCCGCGCAGCCCCGCCGACGAGGCGACGTTGACGACGGCGCCGCCGCCGGCTGCGATCATCGCCGGCGCCAAGGCTTCGATCAGTCGGCGCGCGCCGTGGAAGTTGATCTCGAGCAGCCGCCGCGTCAGCTTTTCACCCGTGTGGAACGGCGCGCTCTCGGCGATGCCGGCGTTGTTGACCAAGACGTCGATCGGAGCGCCGTCGACGGCTTCCGCCGCCTCGGCGAGCCCCGTCGCGATGCCCTCGGCGCTGCTGACGTCGAGCGTCACCGCAAGGGCGCTGTGGCCGGCGAAACGCAGCTCGGTGACCAGCCGCTCGCTGGCCTCGAGGCCGCGCGCGGCGACGATCACGGTTGCGCCGCGCGCCGCCAGCGCGCGCACGGTCGCGGCGCCGATGCCGCGGCTGCCCCCGGTGACGAGTGCGATCCTGCCGTTCATGGCGGGGAGTGTGCCAGATGCCGGCACGAGGGGTTAGCCTCGCGCGCGATGGCGAAGCCCGTACCCCTGCTCGACGCGCGCTGGCCCTCCGCCGAGGAGGCCGCTCGAAGTCGCTTGTTCTCGCCCGTGCGACTCGGGCCGACCAGCCTCACGTCGCGCACCTGGGTGCCCGCGATGGTGCCCTGGCGCGCGACCGACGAAGGCTTCGTGACCGACGACGTGCTCGACTGGTACGGACGCTTCGCGGACGGACGCCCGGGCGCGATCGTCGTCGAGGCGACGGGCATTCGCGACGTGCCGTCGGGGCCGCTCTTGCGCGTCAGCGCGGATCGCTTCGTCCCAGGGTTGCGCTCCTTGGTCGAGCGCGTGCGCGAGCGCTCGGGAGGCGCGACGCGGCTCTTCCTGCAGACGATCGACTTCCTCGCGATCCGCCGGCGCCCCGAACGCGCGAAGTTCCTCGGGCGCTTCCTCGCTCTGACCGACGAGCACCGCGCGGGGCTCGAGCGCGAGAAGATTCGACCGGCCGCGGACGACGACGCGCTGCGCGCGCAGTTGCTCGCGCTCGACGACGAGCAGCTCGAGCGCGTGCTTTCGGAGCGCGAGTGGGAGGACCTCTCGAAGGGCTATCGCGAGCGCGTCACCGACGTCCACCTGCCGCACGTCGCCGCGCTGCCCAGCGTCCTGCCGGAGCTCTTCGCCAGCGCGGCGCGTCGCGCGCGCGACGCGGGCTTCGACGGGATCGAGCTGCACTACGCCCACGCGTACACGATGGCGTCGTTCCTGTCGCGGACGAACACGCGCAAAGACGGCTACGGCGGCTCGTTGGAAGGCCGCGCGCGGCTCCCGCTCGAGGTCATCGAAGCCGTGCGCGCTGCGGTCGGCGACGACTTCGCCGTGGGCGCCAGGTTCCTGTGCGACGAAGCCATCGAGGGCGGCAGCGACGTGACCGATGCGGCGCACTTCGCCGTACGCTTCGCCGGCGCCGGCCTCGACTTCCTGTCGCTGTCGCGCGGCGGCAAGTTCGACGACGCGAAGCAGCCCAAGGTCGGAAAGGCCGTCTACCCCTACACGGGCCCGAGCGGCCACGAGTGCATGCCCACGGTGCGCATCGACGCGGCGGGCCCCTTCGGTCGCTACCTGCCCCTCGTCGGCGAGGTCCGGCGCGCGATCCGCGCGGCGGGACACGCGACGCCCGTTGTCGGTTGCGGCGGCATCGCGACCTTCGACCAGGCCGAGCGCGCGCTGGCGAACGAGACCTGCGACGTCGTCGCCGCGGCGCGCCAGTCGCTCGCCGACCCCGACTGGTGGGAGAAGATGCGTCGCGGTCGCGGCTCGGACGTCCGACGTTGCATCTACACGAACTACTGCGAAGGCCTCGACCAAAAGCACGTCGAGGTCACCTGCCAGCTCTGGGATCGCGATCTCGCGGGCTCGAACGTCAAGCTGACGAAGGACGGCAAGCGCCGCACGTGCCCACCGCCCTGGCGACCGTAAGCGCTGGAATCCGGCGCCAGGAGGTCTGCCGACCAGCGATGGAGGTCTGCCGACCAGAGATGGAGGTCTGCCGACCAGAGACGGAGGTCTGCCGACCGGAGTCGGAGTGCCGCCGACCGTGGCCGGTCGCTATTCTCCCTGGAGTCCGCTCCCCCCCTTCTTAGATCGCCATGCACGTCGCACTCGCACTCTTCTCGCTGTCGCTGTCGTTCCTGCCCGTCGCCGACGACTACCGCCAGCCGCCCGCCGACGTGGTCAAGCTGGTCGCCGCCGAGCCGGCGCCGAGCGTGAGCTTCTCGCCGTCCGGCGACTGGATGCTGCTCGTCGAACGCGACGCCATGCCTTCGATCGAAGACGTGGCGCGACCGCTCCTGCGCCTCGCGGGCATTCGCATCGACCCCAGTTCGAACGGCCGCTTCCAGACGAGCTACGCCAAGGGTTTGCTCCTGCAGCGCGCCGAGGGCGGCGAGCCCGTGCGGGTGCCCATGTCCGACGGCGCCGGACTCGTCCGAGCTTCGTGGTCGCACGACGACCGTCACTTCGCCTTCTGGGTCGTCACGGACGTGGGCACGGAGCTGTGGCTGGGCAACGTCGACGCGCCAGGCGAACCCGCTCTCGTCAGCCAGCGCGTCAACACCGTCCTCGCCAGCCCGACGTGGGCGGCCAACGGCGACTCGGTCGTGTTCCTGGAAGTGCCGGCCGAGCGCGGGTCGCCGCCCGACGCCCCCGCCCGGCCGCAGGGTCCGAACGTACGCGAGTCGCGCGGCGCCCTCTCGCCGCTGCGCACGTACCAAGACCTCCTGTCCTCCCAGCACGACGAAGCGTTGTTCGAGCACTACGCCACCAGCATCGTCGCGATCGGCGATTCGGGTGGGACGCGCACGATCGGCGCGCCGGGCCTGCACATGGGCATCGATCCCGCGCCCGACGGCGAGCACCTGCTCGTCACGACGCTGCGCCGTCCGTTCTCGTACGTGATGCCGTACTACCGCTTCCCCCACCGGATCGAGGTCTGGAGCGGATCCGGCGAGCGCATGCACACCGTCGCCGACGTTCCGCTCGGCGACGGCATACCCATCGGAGGCGTGCGCACGGGACCGCGCGACGTGCAGTGGTCGCCGGCAGCGGAGTTGTTGTGGGTCGAGGCGCTCGACGGCGGCGATCCGAACGTCAGCGTCGAGCACCGCGACCGCTGGATGGCTTCGCCCTCGACGGGCGGTACGCCCAACGAGTTGTTTCGCGTCGAGCAGCGCGCGACAGGAATCGCTTGGATCGCCAACCAGACGCTCTTCGTCGCGAGCGAGTACGACCGCGACCGCCGCTGGACGCGCTCGTTGCTGCGCGACGTGCGCGATCTCGGCGCCGAGCCGCGCGTGCTCGAGGATCGCAGCGTGCGCGATCGCTACGGCGATCCCGGTCGCTTCGTGATGCAGCGCTCGCCGCGCGGCTTTCCGGTGATCGCGACGCTGAAAGGCTTCGTGTGGCGCACGGGCCAGGGCCAAACGTCCGAAGGCGCGCGGCCCTTCCTCGATCGGCAAAGCCTCAGCGACCTCTCCGTGACGCGCATCTGGCAGTCGAGCGCCGACGCCTACGAGACGGTCGAGTACGTCTCGCCCTACGCCGAGCAGCGCTTCGTCACGCGGCGCGAATCGCCGGTCACACCGCCGAACTACTTCTTGCACGAGGGGGCGGACGTCGTCGCGTTGACGAACTTCCCCGACCCGACGCCGGAGCTGCGCGGCATCAAGAAGGAGTTGGTGACCTACGAGCGCGCCGACGGCGTGCCGCTCTCGGGCACGCTCTACCTGCCCGCGGACCACGAACCGGGCGAGCGCCTGCCGCTCTTCGTCTGGGCGTATCCGGTCGAGTACAACGACGCCTCGACCGCCGGACAGGTCTCGGGCAGCCCGAACCGCTTCACGCGCATCAGCGGCCCGTCGCACCTGGCGCTCGTCACGCAGGGCTACGCCGTGCTCGACGGCGCGACGATGCCGATCATCGGCGATCCCGAAACGATGAACGACACGTTCGTCGAGCAGATCGTCGCGGCGTCCCAGGCGGCGATCGACTACTGCGTCGAGCGCGGCGTCGCCGATCGCGAACGCGTCGCCGTCGGCGGGCACAGCTACGGCGCGTTCATGACGGCCAACCTCTTGGCGCACTGCGACCTCTTTCGCGCGGGCATCGCGCGCAGTGGCGCCTACAACCGCACGCTGACGCCCTTCGGCTTCCAGAGCGAACGCCGCACGATCTGGGAGGCGACCGACGCGTACATCCACGTGTCACCGTTCTTCGTCGCGGATCGGATCGACGAGCCCTTGCTGTTGATCCACGGCGAGGTCGACAACAACTCCGGCACCTACCCGATGCAGAGCGAGCGCCTGTTCGCCGGCATCCAAGGCAACGGCGGCACCGCGCGCTTGGTCATGCTGCCGCACGAGAGCCACGGCTATCGCGCCGAGGAGTCGGTGCTGCACGTGCTCGCCGAGATGATCGATTGGCTCGACGAACACGTGAAGGGCCTCGAGCGCTGAACCGACGCGGTGCCGCGCCTTCGATGCCCCACGACGTAGAGCTCGTTCTGCCGCCCGAGACGGCGCCGCCCTTCGACGACGACGCGACCGGACTCGTCCGGCGCGCCGCGAAGAAGGCGCGCATCGACGCCGTTGCGGCGGCGCGCGTCGTGCGCGTCTCGTTCGACGCGCGCCGCCGGATGCGCAACTGGCGCGTCGTCGTGCGCCTCTGGGAACCGGGCGAGGACGTGCCCGTGCCGGTCGCCTCGACGCCTACGCCGATCGCTCCGCCGCCCGCCGGCGCGCCGCGCGCGGTCGTCGTCGGTAGCGGCCCGGCGGGCCTGTTCGCGGCGCTCGAGTTCCTGCGCCAGGGCTGGCACGTCACCGTGCTCGAACGTGGTCAAGACGTGCGCGCGCGGCGCCGCCCGCTGCGCGCGATCCAGCGCGGGCTCGCCATCGACCCCGACTCGAACTACTGCTTCGGCGAGGGCGGCGCCGGCACGTACTCGGACGGCAAGCTGTACACGCGCTCGGGCTCGAAGCGCGACGTGCGCCGCGTGCTCGCCACGCTGGTCGAGCACGGCGCCCCGCGCTCGATCCTCGTCTCGTGGCGGCCCCACATCGGCTCGAATCGATTGCCCGAGGTCGTGCGGAACCTGCGTCACTCGATCGAAGCGGCGGGCGGCGCCGTGCGCTTCGGCCTGCGTGCGGAAGAGCTGCGCCGTGACACGGAGCGCGTGACCGGCGTCGTCGCGCGCGACGTCGTGAGCGGCGCCCTCGAGACCTTCGACGCCGACGCGGTCGTGCTCGCCACGGGCCACAGCGCCCCCGATGCGCTCGCGCAGGCCGAGCGCGCCGGTGCGCCACTCGAACCGAAGGGCTTCGCGATGGGCGTGCGCATCGAACACCCGCAGAGCTGGCTCGACCAACACCAATACGGCGGGCTGCGGGAGACCTGCGACCTGCCGGCCGCGTTCTACGAACTGGCGGCGTCCGAGCACGACGTCTGGAGTTTTTGCATGTGCCCCGGCGGCTTCATCGTTCCCGCGGGGACCGTCACGGGCCGCACCGTCGTCAACGGCATGAGCCTTTCGCGGCGCGACTCGCCCTTCGCGAACTCGGGGCTGGTCGTCGGGATCCAGCCCGAGGATTGGTGCGGCGTGCGCGGGCGTGCTTGGGGTTGGGACGAGCTCTTGGTGCGCGCGCGCGACCTGGGGGAGGACGTACCCGTGCAACTGCCCGGCGCGCCCGGCGACGCGCCGCGCTTTGGCGAGCACTTGCAAGCGGCGCTCGAGCGCGTCGCCGGCGCCGCGGGCGGCGGCGCCAACCGCGCTCCGGCACAGCGCGCCGACGCGTTCCTCGCGGGGCGTGGCGACGACCTCGGGCTCTTGCCGACCAGCTATCGGCCGGGCGTCGTCGGTGTGGACCTCGGGCGCCTCTTGCCGCGCGGGCTCGTCGAGCGCCTCGGCGCGGCGCTCGTGGAACTCGAGCGCCAACTCCCGGGCTACGCCGGCCCCGACGCGCTCTTGGTCGGCGTCGAGAGTCGTACCAGCTCCCCGGTGCGCGTCGCGCGCGACGAGGAGACGCTGGAGAGCCCGGGCGCGCCGGGGCTCCATCCCGCGGGCGAGGGCGCCGGGTACGCCGGCGGCATCGTCTCGGCCGCGCTCGACGGGGAACGCGTTGCGCGCGCCGTCGCGGTACGGCGACGCCGATAGCGGGCTTTCCCCAGCGAGCGTTCAGACGGCGGCCCCGCGCGCTCGATGAAGGTGGAAGCCCCCCGCTCTCGCCCCCATGCCCCTCTCCTTGCTCGTCGAGCTGGTCCTCGCGCTGACCATCTCGATCCCCGTCGTCCTCGTGTTGCGACGCGTGGGTTGGCCCTCCGCCGCGGGGTTCCTCCTGGTCGGAGCCGCGCTCGGCGATCACGCGTTGGGCTGGGTCCGCGGCGGCACCCAGGTCGAGTCGCTGGCGGAGATCGGGGTCGCGCTCCTGCTCTTCACCGCGGGGCTCGAGTTCTCGTTGACGCGACTCCGTTCCCTGTTCTCGTCCGTCGCGCGCATCGGCGTCGTGATGTTCGCGACGCTCGTCGCCGCGTCCGTGGGACTCTTCGCGCGCAAGCTCGGCTTCGAGACGGCGCTGTTCCTCGGGCTCGCTGCGGCGCTCTCGTCGACGGCCCTGGGCCTCAAGCTGTTGGCCGACGAGAACGAGCTGGCGACGCCGCACGGTCGATTGACGGTCGGCGTGCTCCTCTTGCAGGACGTCGCGGTGATCCCGCTGCTCTTGGCGGTGCCGCTGCTAGCCGGGATCGACGGTCAAGGATTGACCCACACCCTTCACGTCTCGGGCAAGGCGCTGCTGCTCGTCGCCGGCACCTTGGCCTTCGGTCGCTTCGGCTTTCCACGCTTGGCCGCCAGCGTCGTCCGCGCGGGCGGGCGCGAGTTGTTCGTGCTGCTGGTCGTCTGCCTCGCCTTCGGCGCTTCCCTGTTGGCGCACGAACTCGGCCTGCCGCTGGCGCTCGGAGCCTTCGTCGCCGGCCTCGCGATCGCGGAGACGCAGTTCCGCCACCAGACGCTCTCGGAGATCCTGCCCTTCCGCGACGCGTTCGGCGGCCTCTTCTTCCTCTCGATGGGGATGCTCTTCGACGTCGGCCTCTTGGTCGAAGCACCGCTGACGATCGCCGCGCTCCTGGCCTTCCTCTTGGTCGTCAAGGGCGGCGCGACCGCCGCCGCGGCCTACTGGGTCTCGCGTTCGAAGCGCACCGCGCTGCTGGTCGGCGCGACGTTGATGCAGGTCGGCGAATTCTCCTTCGTCTTGGCCAGCGAGGCCGTGTCGGTCGGGCTTCTGACCCCGGTCGACTTCCAACTCTTGCTCGTCGTCGCGGTGCTGTCGATGCTGGTGACGCCGCTGCCCCGCCGACTCCTCGCCTCCTGGGGCCAACTTGCGCGCACGGCCGGCCTGGCGCAGGAGTCCGCGGACGAGACCGAGCACCCCGACGTCTTGATCGCCGGCTACGGCTTCGCGGGTAAGCAGCTGGCCTTCGCGCTCGAGGCGCTCGGCATCGCGTACCACGTGATCGAGATGAACCCGACCACCGTGCGCCGCGGTCGAGCCGAGGGCGTGCCGATCTCGTTCGGTGACATCGGCCGAGCCGACGTGATGCTCGCCTCGGGCCTGGTCGAGTCACGCATCTTCGTGCTCGCCATCTCGGACCTCGCCGCGACGCGCCGCGGCATCGCGCTCGCGCACCGCCTCGCGCCGAGCACCAAGATCGTCGCCCGCACCCGCTACGTCGCCGACGCCCACGAGTTCCGCGCCCTCGGCGCCGACCTGGTGCAGCCCGAGGAGTTCGCCACCACCCTCGCCCTGCTCCAGCACGTCCTCGCCGCCGCCGACGCCCGCCCCGCCGACATCGAACGCCTCCTCACCGACCAACGCGCCGCGGGCGCCCGCGTCCTCGGCTCTCTGGATCCCGGCGAGTCCCACGGCAACCGCACTGCCGCCTGAGGAACCCGCAAGCGGCGCCGACGCGGTACGGTGTCAGGCACATTCCGAGCATACGGTGTCAGGCACATTCCCATCGCAGCGATGAGAATGTGCCTGACACCGTATGCTGGAGGAGCCATCGTCCGTGCTGACTTCTGCGCGGGCCGTGACACTGCCCCGTATCTCTTCAGAAGAGCACGTCGACGAACCGCCGGTGAAGTCCGTCGCAACGCGACCAGAGTGGGCAGTCGCCGAGGATCCAGAGTGAACCAAAGTTGCGGACTACTTCGAAGACCGCATCACGGGCAAGTCAGCGGAAGACTGGGGAAGCTTCTTCTACCTCAAGTTCCGCCCGGTGCGCTTCTTGAACGAAGTCGCAGGCGAGGCGCTGGCAAAGGCGCTCGAGCTCGATGCCCAACTCGCCGAGGCGGGCCGACGTCTAGCCCGGTTCCCTCACCACGATCCGTCTGATTCGCCGTATCTCGTTGCCCT
>JBBDIB010000027.1:0-6522 GCA_040880665.1 Planctomycetota bacterium | reverse complement strand
GGGCAACGAGATACGGCGAATCAGACGGATCGTGGTGAGGGAACCGGGCTAGCCGCACCCGCGTCGTCGCCCTACGACCTAGGCACCTCGTTCCGGCGAATGGCCAAGGTCGGCGCGGAGGCAGGCTGAGCGGAAAGAGTCATCGGCGCCCTCGTCGAAGCGAGAGCGCCGATGACAGCGGTTCGTCTTGCGCGCGAGGGAGGAGGGACTACGCGCTCGAGTTCCCGCTACTCGCCCAGGCGTGCATCCAACGCGTTCGTCAGGCGCAACGACGGCGAGACCGTCGGGTCGAAGAGGAAGCCCTGGGTCGAGAACGTGAAACCGGTCAGCGACACGTTGTTGGGAATCGGTACGGAGTGCAGCGCGGCGGTGCCGACGCCGTTCCAGGTGATGGGGCCGTTCAGCACCAGCAGCGGTGACCAGTCGATCAGGAGCGCCGCCGGGTTGCCGAGCGCACCGGCGCCCGCGATCGTGCCGACACAGTTGCCGAAGGCGTTGCGCGATGCCGCCCAGAAGGTGTGCGTGAGGCTCGGCGTGACGCCGGCCAAGCCGTTGGGGTCGCCGACTCGGACGTCGAAGGTCGTGCCGAGCTTCGGGCCGCTGACCAGTTCGAGGCCGCCGGGGAGGCCCGGCGCGTTGGCGCACGAGCGCGGGGTCGTGGCCCAGACGCTCGGACCCTGCTGGCGCGCGGTGATCGGCATCAGCGCGCCGGCGAGATCCTGGCGACCGACCGCCCAGAGGTGACAGTCCTCGGCGGCGTCGAGCCCGGCGATCGAGGCCTGGATCACGTCGCCCGAACTCTGCTCGAGGTCGTCGGCCACGCTCCAGCCGGTGCCGTCGTAGTGGTAGATCTGGGCGCCGGCGGAATACACGTCGTTGGGTCCGAAGGCGTGGACGGCGAGGCTGCCGACCGGCTCGAGCGCGCTGTCGAAGAGCCGCCAGCTCGCGCCGTTCCAGTGCAGCGCGAAGCCGAAGTACTCGAGCGACGAACCGACGAGCTGCGCGTACTGCCCGACCGCCCAGACGTCGTCGCTGGCGCGCACGTGCACGTCGAAGAGGCGTCGGTTGAGCCCGGGCGCGGGCGCCGCGACCGGCTGCCAGTCGCTGCCGTTCCAGTGCGCGACGACCGTGAGGGGACTGAAGTCACCGTCGCTGCCGCCGCCGACGGCCCAGACGTCGTTCGCGGCGCTGCCGTCGACCGCCGTCAGCTCGAGCCCGGGCGTGCCGCCGCCGAGGCCGCTGAAGTCCGGGTAGAAGACGCTGAAACCCGAGCCGTCCCAGTGCGTCGCGACCGGCTGACCACCACCGAAGCCGACGATCCAGACATCGTTTTGGGCGACGACGTCGACGTCGTAGGTCGAGCCGTCGGTGATGCCCGTCCCCAAGCCGATCAGCGGCGTGGGAAGGTGGCTCCATTGGCTGCCTTGCCAACGCAGGACGAGCGGCTGGTCGACGAGGAAACCCACCGGGTCCTGGATCTGGTAGTTGCCGACGGCCCACACGTCGTTCGCGCCGGAGGCGTCGACGGCGACGAGGCTCGTCCTTTGGTTGGGCGCCGGGATGGCGCCGGGATCGGGCGTCGGCACGCGGCTCCACTCGTCGCCGTCCCAATGCATCGCCAGGGTCCTCGACTTGTAGTTGAAGGTTTGCACCTCGACGCTGGGATCGCCGACGGCCCAGACGTCGTCGTTCGCGATCGCGACGACGTCACGCAGGATGACGGTGCGGTAGTTGGCGGGGAAGGGCGGCGGCTCCATGATCTGCCACGCGCCGCAGGGATCGACCGGGTCGCCGGTGGACGTGCCGTCGTCGCCCCAGAGCTCGAAGGCCAAGTCGACATGCGCACCGAGCACGGTTTGGAAGGGCGCCCACGAACCGGCGGCGAGGTTGTTGCGCGTGTGCGCCGGAGCAGCGGCCGGATTGCCGACATTCGCGCTCCAGTTGGCCCAGGTGTGATTGCCCGGCGTCACGAGCTGCACCGCAACGAAGTGCGAGCCGCTGGCCTGGAACGGTGCCGGCAGCGTGACGTCGAGGTTCGAGGGATACGCGTCGTGCGTGAAGTGCGCCGCGCCTTCGGGCACGAAGACTTCGTACTGCAGAGCGCCCGGACCGCTGCCCGTGTCGGCGTAGAAGCGCACCCAAACCCCGTCGATCGCGAGCGTGCCGCCCGAGCCGAAGCCGGCGTAGCCGTGCGCGATCACGCGCGTGATCGCGCCGGTAAACACGAAGTCGTCGGCCGCCTCGACGTCGATCGCAGGAGCGCTGACGACCGTCGAACCGATCGTCGTGTAGTTGTCCGCAGATTGGTACCAGACGAGTTGCACGTCGGCCGTCGCGGGTAGCGCCAGCGCAACGAGGGCGGAGAGACGGAGCTTCATCGAGAGCATGGGAATCCGGGGGGGTAGGGGACGCTTCCGTCCGTCGAGCGTCCGCTTGCACTTGCCGTGCCAGCGCGAGTAGGCGCCGCCAGCGGTCCAGCGGGCGCCCTTTCCGGGGGCTTCATCCAGACCCTGGATCGAGCATCCAGATCCCGGAACAGCCGGCGCGGGCCCCCCGCGCTGGCAAGCTGCGCCGCGACGCGGCGTACACTCGGGCTCTCCTTGCAGGTCCCCGAGCCGATTCCCCCCGGTGCCGCGCAGCCGAATCCGTTCGTCGAGCGTGGCGCGCTGTTCCGCGGCGCCGCGCTCGCGATCCACGACAATGTTTGTCGGCGCGACGATGCGCGCGTTTCCGCCGAGACGCGGCCGCTCGAGTACGACGAGATCGTGTTCCCGCGCTCGGGCGCTTGGCTGCGGCACCGGGGACGCGAGCAGCTGCTCGTCGATCCCTGCCGAGCGCACCTCTTCGCGCGCGGGGAGAGTCATCGCGTCTCGCATCCCGGCACGTGCGGCGATCGGAACACAGGCATCGTGTTGAGCCCCGCGGCACTCGCCGAGATCGATCCGCGTGTCGGCGAACGCGGGGCGTTCGCCACGCCGTCGGTCGCGGTCGACGAGGGCGTGTACGCCGAGCACTGCGCGCTGGTCGATGGGCTCCGCCGCGGCGTGCTGGACGCGCTCGAGGTCGAAGAGCGCGCCCTGCGCCTCGCGGTGCACGTGATCGTGACGGCGCGCGGCGCCGCGCCGGCTTCCGCGGCCGGAGCCAGCCGCCCCGCTCACCGCGACCTCGCACACGCGGCTCGCGCGCTCCTCGCGACTCGTTTTGCCGAGCCGATCGACCTGGGCGATGTCGCGACCGCACTCGGCGTTTCCGTGCACCACCTGTGTCGCGTCTTTCGCGCGGAGTTCGGGACGACGCTGCATCGCGAGCGGCGCTCGCTGCGCGTGCGCGCGGCCCTGCGTCTTTTGTGCAACCCTTCGCTGTCGTTGTACGACGTCGCCGCGTTGACCGGCTTCTCCGACCGCACGCAGCTCAATCGCGCGTTCCACAAGGTGCTGCGCCGGCCGCCGAGCGCGTTTCGACGCGAACACGGAACCGTGCGGCCGATCAAGAATCGCCACGCAGGCCTTGGCGGGGCGACGTAGCGTGCCGGCATGAACTCACCGATCTCGCTTTGGTTCGCCGGTCTTTGTCTTGCGCTCGCGCCGTCCCTCGCGGCGCAGGACGTCGCCGGCGATTGGGCCGGCTGGATGTACCTGGACGATGGCGATGTGCCCGTGCGCTTCCACTTCGCACGAGCCGGCGAGGAACTCCGCGTGAAGATCGATCTTCCCGTCGCCGGCAGCACCGGCGTCGCCCTCGGCTACGCCGCGCTCGAAGGCGAGCGGCTCGTCGTCGCGCACCCTTCCAAGGAGGACGCGCAGATTCACTTCGCTCTCGACCTGACCGGCGGTTCCCGGCTGTGCGGCGAAGTCACCTGGTACGGAGTCGACGGTCGCGCGGAACTGCAGCGCGCGGCGGGCATGCTTCTGTGGGAGGCGCCGAAGGAGATCGCGGACCTGGTCGGCGTCTACGGCGACCCCGGCGCGGGGGCGCTCGCGGTGCGCGCGCAAGGGTGGGGCGAGCTGGTGTTGCTCGATCCCGAACGCGGCGACGAGCGCACGCTCTTCGCGCGCCCGGGCGGCGGTTACGTCGTGGGGCCCGGGCTCTACGTTCCCGCACCCATCGAGCGCGAGCTGCGCTTCGAGCGCGATGCGAGCGGCGCCGTCCTCGCGCTCGTCGACGGCGACCGGCGGCTCGAGCGGCGCGAGGTGCGGACCGAGCAGATCACGGTCGAGCGCGACGGGGCGACCCTCGCGGGCACGCTCACGTTGCCCGCGGGAGAGAACGCAGCCTGCCTCGTCCTCGCCGGTGGAAGCGACTGGCGCAACCGCCGGGGTCTCGAGACGCAGCGCCTGCTACTCGCGGCCCTCGGCGTGGCCAGCATCGCCTACGACAAGCGCGGCTTCGGCGAGTCGGGGGGTCAACGCACCGTGCCGTTCGCGACGACGGCGGCCGACCTGCGCGCGTTCGCCGAGCTGGCGCGCGCGCACCCGGCGTGCGACGGCGAGCGCGGCGGCTATCTCGCAGGGCGCCGCGGCGGCTGGTCGGGCGCCGTCGCCGCCGCCGAGGATCCCGCCTGCGCCTGCTTCGTGTCGTTCGTCGGCCCGGCGGTGTCGCCGATCGAGCAGGAGACGACGGCGCGCCTCGACCGGATGCTCGAGCGCGGCGCTACCGAAGCCGAACTCGCCCTCGGGGAGCGCTACCTGCGCGCGCTGTGGGAATTCGCGCGCGGCGCGAGCGACGGGAACAGCTACCTCGCGCTGCGCCGGGAGGTGGCAGGGGCCGGTTGGCTCGACGAACTGCAAGGCCCCGACGACCTCGACGACGAGTCGTGGCGCTGGACGCGGCTGAACGGCGACTTCGACCAGCGCGCCACGCTGCGCTCGCTCGACTGCCCGACGCTCGCGCTGTTCGGCGAACTCGATCTCGCGGTCGCCGCGCGCATCCACGCGCCGCTGATGCGCGACGCGCTGTGGTTCGCCGGTGTCGACCCGGCCAAGGTGCTCGTGCTCACCGGCTGCGACCACAGCCTACGCGTCGTCGAGCGCGACCCCGATGGCCAGCGCATGCCGTTCCACCGCAGCCCGGGACGGCACCCCGAAGCTTGGAGCTCGATCGCGGCGTTCGTGCAGGCTCGCTAGCGAGCGGCGTCGCGCGCGCCCTCAGCGCGGCGCGATCGAAAGGCCGGCGGCGCGGTAGATCGCGGAGACTTCGGGTTCTTGCGTCGCGGCGAGGTCGTTGCCGTAGGCGTCGTCGTCGTTCGTGAAGAGCCTGAAGGAGAGACACTCGAAGCAGATGACGAGGTCGACCGTGTCTTCGCCCGCGGTCGCGCGGATGGCGTGACGGGGATTGAAGCACAGCGCGACCTGTCCGTCGTTCTCGCGACACGCGCGGCCGATGGCGTCCAAGAGTTCGCTCGCGGTCGAGCCCGTCACCGTCGCGCGCCCGCGGATGCCGTAGCCGTGGAAGTAGGTGGGGTCGACCAGCGTCTCCGGCGTCGGCCCGGCGGGATCGAGCGCCAGGAGCTCGAGTTCCGTTGCGCCCTTGAGGATCGCTGCATCCATGGCCGCGATGTCGCGGCCGAAGTCGATTTGGGTTCGAGGCGCCTCGGGCGTGGGCGAGCCGCAGGCGAGCACGAGCCAGCACGCGCTCGTGGCGAGGGCGAAGCGCGGGGCGAAGAAGCTCATCGCAGCAGCGTACGCTGCCCGCGGCGCAGCGAGAACCCCAGCTCGACCCTTGCGTTTGCACCAAGCGTCCGGCCACAAAGGAAGCGTGCCCGTCCTCGTCGCTCAAATCGTCCTGCCGCTCGTCGGGCTCGTGTGCCTGGCGCTCGTGCTGATCGGCCTGCCCGGAACCTGGCTCCTGTTGGTGCTGGCGGGCGTCGCCGAATGGTTGACGGAGCCGCGGCTCTTCTCCGACGCGACCGTGGTGGCCGCGCTCGTGCTCGCGCTGCTCGGCGAAGCCTTCGAGTTCTTCTTCTCCGCCGCCAAGGCCAAAAGCGCCGGCGCCAGCCACCGCGGCGCGCTGGGCGCGCTCGCGGGCGGCATCTTCGGCGCGATCCTCGGCACCTTCCTCTTGCCGATCCCCTTGGTCGGCAGCCTCCTCGGCGGCGGCCTCGGCGCCTTCACCGGCGCGACGCTGCTCGAGCGCCACCGCGGCCGCACCTTCCAGGACGCCCGCCGCATCGGTCGCGCTGCCGGCGTGGGCCACGCGCTCGGCCTGCTGATGAAGTTCGTCGCCGGAGCCGCGGTCTGGCTGCTCTTGACCGTGACCGTGATCGCGTGAGCAACATTCGCGGGGTCACGTGCGGCCCTCGGGCACGGGCTGTCGTCACCATCCGCGGTGCTGAGTGGCCACGAACGAAAGTCAGGCCATAGCCCGAAGGCGGTTGGGTTGACTACGACTACACTGCTAGCGGAATGCTCGATCGACGAACCATCTTGGAGCGGCTCGCCGCCAACGCGAACGTACTGCACGCTCTCGGTGCTAGCCCGGTTCCCTCACCACGGTTCGATCGGATTCGTCGTAGATCGTTGTCCT
>JBBDIB010000026.1:28107-41701 GCA_040880665.1 Planctomycetota bacterium | reverse complement strand
AGGGAACCGGGCTAGGCTCGGGGTCCCTCCCCCCACCCAGGACCAAGACGTGATCGTCGACTTTCACTCGCACTTCTTCTCCCGGACGTTCTTCGACACCCTGGCGGCGGCATCACCGCTGCCGGGCACGCCGGACGAACGGACGGCGCACGTGCTCGAGGCTACGGGGCTCCGGCTGCCCGACGCGGATCCGGTCGAGCACTGGGCGACCTGGCAGGCCGAGCTGGATCGCTACGGCGTCGAGCATCTCGTTACGTTTGCGAGCGTGCCCGAAGAGGCCGACGACGTGGCGCGCGCGGTCGCGGCCAGCGGCGGGCGCGCCAGCGCGTTGTGCGTGGTCGACCCAACGAAGGACGGCGCGGCCGCGCGCGTGGATCGGTTGCTGGGCGAATTGGGATTCCGCGGCGTGCTGCTGTTCCCGGCCCTGCACCACTTCGATCCCAGCGGTACGGCGGCCGACGAGGTCTTTCGCGTCGTCGCGGCGCACCACGCGCTCGCCACCGTGCACACGGGCCTGCTCGCGATCGCCCTCCGCGATCGGTTCGGGTTGCCGCGCGGCTACGACCTCGCACACGCCGACCCGCTGCGCCTGATTCCCGCTGCCGACCGCCACCCCGACGCACACTTCGTCCTGCCGCACTTCGGCGGCGGCTTCCTGCGCGAAGCGCTGATGGCCGGCGCGCAGTGTCAGAACGTCTGCGTGGACACGAGCTCCTCCAACTCGTGGATGCGGACGAATCCCGGACGGATCACGCTGGTCGAAGTCTTCGAGCGCTGCCTCGAGGTCTTCGGCGGCGAGCGCATCCTATTCGGCACGGACTCATCGGTGTTCCCGCGCGGTTGGCGTCACGACCTCCTGACGCAACAACGCGAAGCCCTCGGGGCCACGGGCGCCGACGGCGCGACGCTGCGAGCCGTCTTCGGCGGGAATGCGGCTCGGCTCTTGGGCCTCGGCGCGGCGGACGCGGCGCCTACATCCAGCCGCGATCAGTTGGGAACCGCCTCGTCCACGCGCGGCTCCTGACCGCGAAGCACCGAGTTGTCCGAGAACAGCTCGCGCTGATCGATCACGGGCGTCGCGCCGAGCGCTTCGACGTCGATCTGTCCCGACTGCGCGTAAACCTCGATCGCGTTAAACCAGGTCGTCTTCTCGACGGCTTCGGGCGTGAGCCCGCGCTCGAGCATCAGCTTCGCCGTCTTCGGCACCGACAAGGGATCGCTGACCCCCCAGTCGGCCGAGGAATCGACGATCACGCGCTCCGGCCCGTACTGCGCGACGAGCTCGCACATCCGCTCGGAGCCCATCTTGGTGTGCGGATAGATCGTGAACGCCGCCCAGGCACCGCGCTCGAGCACGGCATCGACCGTCTCTTCGTTGTTGTGATCGATCACCAGCTTGTGCATCGGCACGCCGGCTTCGGCTGCGACGTCGAGCGAGCGCACGATGCCGCGCTTCTTGTCGCGATGCGGCGAGTGCACCATCACGACCATGTCGTGTTCGACCGCAAACTCGAGTTGCGCCTGGAACGCGCGTTCTTCGGCAGGCGTGATCTCGTCGTAGCCGATCTCCCCGATCGCGACCACGCCTTCCTTCAAGGCGAAGCGCGGCAGGACGGCCAACACCTCACGGGCCAAGCCTTCGTCGTTGGCCTCTTTCGAGTTGAGACCGATGGCGCAGTAGTGCGCGATCCCGAACTGACGGCAGCGGAAGCGCTCCCAACCGAGCAGACTCGAGAAGTAGTCGACGAACGTGCCCACGTTGGTGCGCGGTTGCCCGAGCCAGAACGCGGGCTCGATGACGCCGCGAACGCCGGCTCTCGCCATCGCCTCGAGGTCGTCGGTGGTACGGCTGGTGACGTGGATGTGCGGATCGAAGAAGCGCATGAAGTCGAAAGGGATCAAGCGGGCGCGTCGGCGCGCAGCGCGCCGAACACGCGGGAATCGGTTTCTCCGGCGAGCGCCCGGCGACCGTGGCCCTGGACCAGGTCGTCGGACTCGTTCGCCAGGTGAGCCTCGAGATCGCCGGCGTGTCCGGCGCGAACGAGCGCGACGGCGGCCGCAGCGCGCTCCGGCGCGTGCGTCGAGCGTAGCGCGTCGCCGAGCGCCGCGCGGCCACGCGCGCCCGCGGCCGCGCCGAAGCACGCGTACAGCTCGGGATAGATCGGGCGCCCGGCGCTGGTGCGTTCTTCGCGCAGGTCGAGCGCCATGCGCGCAAGGTCCGCATCGAGCCGCTCGTCGAGCCCCACGAGTCGCCACAGCGGCGCCTCGACGAACAAGGACTTGATCACGAGTTGGCGCCAGGCCACGTCGTCGAAGTGGTCGCGCGGAAAGGGCGTATCGAGTGCCGTCGCCTCGAACACGCTGCGCATGTTCGTCCGGCAACCTTCCGCCCCGCGCTGCACGAAGCGGTGCGCGCCGGGCAAGAGCGCGAGCGAGCGGTAGAGCGCGCGTGCCTCACCCTCGTCGGCGTAGCGAAACGCCTCTTCGACCGTCCTTCGGCCCGGTTCGTCGGCGAGGTCCGCGAGCGCCAGCGTCAACGCGATGCGCACGGTCTCGAGCAAGGTCCAGCGCTCGGGATCGAGGCCCGGCACGAGCCGCGCCAGCGCCTCTCGCTCCGCCACGCTGGGCGCCAGTGCCCGCGTGTCCTTGGCGTAGCGCGACGCCTTCGAGAGCGCCAACCCGAACCGGAGTCCGTCGGCGCCCTCCCCCAGCGTCCGCGCCTCGTCGCGCAGCCATGCCAGCGCCGCTGCGTCGAGCCGGGCGGCGAGCCAGGCCTCCAGCGCCTGGTAGCGCGCCGCTTGGGCGGCGCGCGCACGGGTCGTTTCGGTCGTCATGTCAGCGCTCAACGGGTCGTCCATGCACGGGTCGTCCATGCTCCAACGCCAGCGCCAGGAACGCAGTCCCCGCGACCAGGTTGTACTCGCCGAACAAGAAGTCCGTCGCGGAACCGTTCCGGCGCTGCACCTTCGTCAGGTGTGGACGGAGCTGGCGATGCCAACCCTCGCGCTCGGCTTCGGGCAGCGCCTCGATCGCGAGCGCGGCGTAGTAGTGTCCGAAGAGGTAGAAGTAGCCCGAGTTCGCGTAGTACGCCTCGTGCGGCCGCGGCTTCATGTACGCGACGTCGAGAAACCGGTGATCGTGGAAGAAGGCCGTCAGCCCCTCGCGCAGGCGCTCCGGCGTGATCCGTCGCACGCCGCTGGCCGCCAGTCCCCAGTTGCAGACCTGTGTGCGCGCGAGGCTGCCCTTGGTCTGATTGATGTGTTCGCCGCCCCGCAACCGCGGCACGGGATTCAGATCGTACTCCCAAGCGCCGCTGGGCAGAGCGCAACGCGTGACGTAGCGCGTCGCCCGCTGCCGCAGCTCGAAGTCCTCGACCCAACCCAACTCTTCGCCGCGCGCGAGCGCCGGCAGCACGAGCGCCGTCGAGAAACTCGTGCCCCACTTGGGTCGCCGGCTGAAGACGGGGTCGTCGTAGTACGCCCAGCCACCCGAGGGGATCTGGTTCGCGCGCAGGATTTCGAGGTAGCCCGCAGCGCCGCCTTCGAGGAGCGCTTGCCAGCGCTCCTCCTCGAAGCGCGGCGAACCCGCGGCCTCGACCAGCGCGACGAAGCCGTACAAGCCGCCCCAGACGTAGTCGATGTCCCACGAGCTGCCGCGCTTCGGCGCCCGCGTCGAACACAGCCAGCGAAGCCCACGCTCGAGCGCTTGGCTGCGCGCGTCCGTCGGCGGCGCCTCGAGCAGCGCCATGCAAGCGAGCGCATGCGCCGCCACCTGCCACGCGTAGAAGGTCTCGACCGAGAAGCCCAGCTCGTGAAGCTGTTGGAGCGAGCCGACCGCGAACGAACCGTCGGCCTTCTGGTTCGCGAGCAACCACGCGTAGGCCGCCTCGAGTTCGTCGACGACCTCCTCGAACGCCTGCGGCGCGGGGTTCGCCGGGGTTCGCTCGCGGGCGCCCCCGAGCGTCGAGAGCGCAGCACCGTCCTGGCCCGCGAGCAGCGGCGAGCCGAGGGTGAGCGCCAACACGGATCCGAGCGCGGCGAGCATCACTCCTCCGCCTGCAACTTGGCGAGCTTCTCCTCGGCCTCCATGAGGTCGATCCGTCCGTCGAGGTCCGCCTCGGTCAGTTCGAGTTCCGCCGTCGTCAGCGCGCGTTCCGCTCGGCCGAGGGCGCGCACCAACTCGCGCTCCTTGGTGGGCAGCGTGTCCTGCTCGAGTTGCGCGAGCTTGTGCACCTCGAACTCGAGCGCGCGGAGCGCGTGCTCGAGCGACCGACGACCGCGGCTGAGCACCAACTCCTTCGTGAGCGCGGCGAATTCTTCCTCGGCGTACATCGCTTCCAGTTCCTGGAGCTCGGCTTCGGCGTCCTCGGCACGCCCGCGCGCGCGGTCGACGCCGAGCTGCGCCTCACCGAGAGCCAAGGGAGCCGCCTTCTCGCGCTGTAGCACGAGCGCACGACGCGCTTCGTCGACGGCGGACCGCGCTGCTTCCAGCGCGCCCTCGGCCTCGATCCGCGCGCGATTCGACTTCGTCCGCACGAGCTCTACGCGCGACTGCGCAATTTGGAGCCCGGCCTTCTCGGCGCTCTTCTCCAGCGCCTCCGTCTCGGCCCGCGGTGTGCGTTCGGAGGTCGAGCCCTCGTTGTGACCCGCGCTCGCGAGGCAAGCGGTCGAACCGAGGCAAAGCGGCAAGCAGAAAAAGAGGCGCAGCATGTGTCGTGGGCCCACGGCGGGGCAGAACGGTCGGAAGGCGAAGCGTGATCGCAAACATCGTAGCCGCGATCGAACCCGAGGCTGCGCGCGGATTGGTCGTAGATGACCGCTTTCAGGGAGTCGGCGCGAACCCGCGGCGAGCCGACGGCTCCCGACGCTGCGCGTGTTCCTCGGCGGTTCTCGTCCGGTACCATTCGCGACGACGTCGACCCCCCCACGGCGCTGCCAACACCCCCTGCCTGTCATGAGCTACGGAACCTACCTGCCCCCGACCCCCACCAACGAGCCCGTTCGTCGCTATGCACCCGGCGACGCGCACCGCGCGATCCTCGAGGCGGAGATCGATCGGCAGGCGGCCGAGTCGATCGAGATCCCGCTGGTGATCGGCGGTCGCGAGGTGCGCACCGGCAACACGCAAGAGATCGTGATGCCGCACGACCACGGTCACGTGTTGGGCACGTTCCACCAGGCGGGCGCAGCCGAGGTAGCCGCGGCCGCGGACGCCGCGATGCAGGCCAAGCACGACTGGGAAGCCTTGCCCTGGAACGAGCGCGCGGCGGTCTTCCTGCGCGCGGCCGACCTCTTGGCGGGCCCGTGGCGCGACCGCGTCAACGCCGCCACGATGCTCGGTCAGTCGAAGACCTGCCACCAGGCGGAGATCGACGCGGCCTGCGAGCTGATCGACTTCTTCCGCTTCAACGTGCACTTCGCGAAGCAAGTCTACGAGGAGCAGCCCGAGTCGAGCCCGGGTGTCTGGAACCGGCTCGAGCACCGCGCGCTCGACGGTTTCGTGCTGGCCGTCACGCCGTTCAACTTCACGTCGATCGCCGGCAACCTGCCCAGCGCACCGGCGCTGCTCGGGAACGTCGCGCTCTGGAAACCGAGCTCGACGTCGCTGCTCTCGAACTGGTACCTGATGCAGATGTTCCGCGAGGCGGGCCTGCCCGATGGCGTCATCAACTTCCTGCCGGGCCCGGGCGGCGCGATCGGCAACGCGGTCTTCGCCGACCGACGCTTCGCGGGACTGCACTTCACCGGCTCGACGAACACCTTCCAGACGATCTGGAAGTCGATCGCCGACAACATCGGCAACTACGCGCAGTACCCGCGCCTCGTCGGCGAGACCGGGGGCAAGGACTTCGTCTTCGCGCACCCGTCGGCGGACGCCCGCAGCCTCGCCGTGGCGCTCTTGCGTGGCGCGTTCGAGTACCAGGGTCAAAAGTGCTCGGCCGCCAGCCGCGCCTACGTCCCCAAGTCCCTCTGGAAGGAAGTCCGCGAGATCCTCGTCGACGAACTGGCGCAGGTGCGCATGGGCGACGTGCGGGACTTCTCGAACTTCGTCGGCGCCGTGATCGATGCGCGCGCGTTCGGCGAGCACAAGGCCGCGATCGAGGCGGCCAAGAGCGCGAAGGACGCGGAGGTCGTCGCCGGCGGCCAGTGCGACGATTCGCGCGGCTGGTTCGTCCAGCCGACGGTGATCGAGACGACCAACCCCGACTACGCCACGATGAAGACGGAGTTGTTCGGTCCAATCCTCACCGTGCACCCGTACGAAGAGGGCGATCTCGAAGAAGCGCTCGAGCACTGTGCCAATGGCTCGGAGTACGCGCTGACCGGCGCCATCTTCGCGCAGGATCGTCACGTAATCCGGAAACTCACCGACCGCCTGCGCTTCGCCGCAGGCAACTTCTACGTGAACGACAAGCCCACGGGTGCGGTGGTCGGGCAGCAGCCCTTCGGAGGTTCGCGCGCCTCGGGTACGAACGACAAGGCCGGCTCGATCCTGAACCTGTTGCGCTGGGTCAGCCCGCGCACGATCAAGGAGACGTTCGTGCCGCCGACGGACTGGCGCTATCCCTTCCTCGAATAGAGCGGAATGAGTTCCAAACTGCACCTGTTGATCCTCGACGACGACCGACGCACGCGCGATTCACTCGTGCGGCTCGTCGAGGACTCGGGTTTCCGAACGACGCCGGCTGCGACGTACGCGGAAGCGGAAGCAGCGATCGCGAAGGACCGTCCTGAAGGGGCGCTCCTCGATCTGGACCTGCCGGATGGGAACGGCATGGACCTCGCGCGCGACCTGCGCGCCGCCGGCGACATGGAGATCTTGATTCTGACCGGTCACGGATCGATCGATACCGCCGTGTCCGCGCTGCGGGCGGGCGTCGCCGACTTCTTGACCAAGCCCGTCGATCCGACGCGGCTCGAGCAAGCGCTGCACGGCATGCGCAAGACGCTCGAACTGCGGCGCCAGGTCACCGAGTTGCGCCAGGCGTTGCGCGACGAAGGCCAGTTCATGGGCATGGTCGGGCGCTCGAAGGCGATGCAGGACGTCTTCGATCACGTGGCGAAGGTGGCACCGACCGACGTGAACGTCTTGATCCTCGGCGAGACGGGCACTGGCAAGGAGCTGGCCGCTCGCGCCGTACATCAACTGTCCCAGCGCAAGGATGGCCCCTTCATCGCCGTCAACTGCGGCGCGCTGCAGCCATCCTTGATCGAGTCCGAACTGTTCGGGCACGAAGCTGGCTCCTTCACCGGCGCGGCCAAACGGCGCAAGGGCGTCTTCGAGCAAGCGGACGGAGGCACCTTGTTCTTGGACGAGGTCTTCGAGATGCCCTTCGAGCAGCAAGTCAACCTGCTGCGCGTCCTCGAAACGAACTCGATCCAGCGCGTCGGCGGCGAGCGATCCTTCGAGGTCGACGTGCGAGTCGTGGCGGCGACGAATCGCGATCCGGAGGCTTCCATCGAGAAGGGCGCGTTGCGCGAGGACTTGTTGTACCGGTTGATGGTCTTCCCGATCCAACTGCCTCCGCTCCGCTCGCGTGGCGCGGACCTCGACGTCTTGGCGCAGCACTTCCTCGACCTCTTCGGCAAGGTCGCCGAGGCGCCGAAGCGCTTCTCGCCCGAAGCACTCGTGATGCTGCGCTCCCATTCGTGGCCCGGCAACGTGCGCGAGCTGCGCAACGTCGTCGAGCGCGCGTACATCCTGGGCGACGAAGTCATCTCGCCCGAATGCATCCTCCTCGACGGGCGAACGGTCGCTTCCGCCGACGGCGCCCTGGACGTGCGCGTGGGAATGTCCGTGGAGGAGGTCGAGAAGCGCTTGATCCTAGCGACGCTCGAAGAGGCCGGCGGGCACAAGCCCTCGGCGGCGACGACGCTCGGCATCAGCCTCAAGACGCTCTACAACC
Organism: Planctomycetota bacterium; assembly: GCA_040880665.1. GTDB lineage: Bacteria > Planctomycetota > UBA1135 > UBA1135 > JBBDIB01. The sequence goes on along the minus strand of JBBDIB010000026.1, from coordinate 33,795 downwards.
GCCTGCACGCCTACGGCGTGATGGGCGACGACGAATAGCGCACGCCTGCGCCGGTCGACGTTACAGCCGCGGGAACTGCAGCCGAATCGTCGTCCCCCGACCGTCCTGCGAGTGCGCGGTCACGGTTCCGCTGTGGTGCTCGACGATGCGGCGACAGTAGGAGAGGCCGATCCCGTTCCCGCGATCAACATGCTGCTGCGCGCCCCGGTGAAACATGTCGAAAACGCTCTCCAACTCGCTCTGGGGAATCCCGCGGCCGTTGTCGCTGACCTCGATCACGACGTGGCGCTCCGAAAAAATCGCTTGAATACGAATGACCGGAGCAACCGCGCGGCGGTACTTCAGCGCGTTCGACAACAGGTTGCTGAAGACCTGTCGGAGCTGCAGCGGATGGCCCGCCACCGTCGGCAGGGACTCGATCGTGATCGTCGCCCCCTCTTCGGCGACGCGCCCGCCCAACTCGTCGGCAGCGGCGCGTGCTACCAAGGTGAGATCCACGGGTTCGCGCGGCCCGCTGTTCCGTTCGACGCTCGCGAACTCCAGCATCTGCGTCACGAGATTCGCCATGTCCCCCACCGACGAATCCAGGTCGGCGACGATCTCGGTCAAGTCCGCTGTGGAGCCGTTGGCGAGCCCGCGGCGAATCAGCTCGCAGTTGATTCGCATGGGGTTGAGCGGCTGCTTCAGTTCGTGCGCGACGATGTGGGCGAAGTTTCGCAGGTCATCGTTCACGCGCTCGAGCCGCGCGTTCTTGCGAGCCAACTCCTCGACGATCCGACGTCGCTCGATCGCGTACCGCAGGGAGCGTTGCAACACCTGTCGGCTAACCTCGGTCTTGACCAAGTAGTCGTCCGCGCCTTCGCGCACGGCGACGATGCCCGTGTCGAGATCGGCCAACGACGTCAGCACGATCAGCGCCGGCCGATCGGCGAGCGCACCAACCTCGCGCAGGGTGCGGCCGATCGGGCTGTCCGGCAGCCCGAGATCGAGCAACAACGCGTCGAAAGTGCCGTTCTCGAGCCGCTCGAGCCCGCGGGCCAACGTGCGCTCCCGCTCCACGCGGGCCGTGCCGCGCAGGTGCCTCTCGATCAGGAAAGCGTGGTCGTCATCGTCTTCGATCAGCAGGACGTCGAAGTGAACGGCTTCCATCACGCGGAGCCTGGCATGACGCGATTCCATTCGCCCCAATACTCGTCCAAACCGCGGATCTGTGCGCGAAAGCCTTCGAAATCCATGGGTTTCACGAGGTAGCTGTTCACATGGTTCGAGTACGCCTTCTCCTTGTCCGCCGCAGCGCTGGAGGTCGTCAGCACGACGACGGGAATGCGGCGCAAGTCCTCGTCGCTCTTCAGCTCCTCCAGCACCTGGTGACCGTCCACGCGCGGCAGGCTGAGGTCCAACAGAACCAGGTCCGGCACCGGCGTGGCCTCGAAGGGCGACTGATTCCGCAGGTAGCGCAATGCTTCCACGCCGTCGCGCACCCGGTCGATTCGCCGGCTGGCGTTGTGGCTCGTCAGGGTGCGCATGACGATCTCGGCATGATCGTCGTCGTCCTCAACGAGAAGAAAGCATCGCTGAGTCTGTGTCATGCGGATCCCGTTTGTTCCAAAACGCGCTCGGACGGTAGGAAGATCCAAAAAGTTGCCCCTTTTCCATCGGCGGACTCGACCCAGGCCCGGCCTTTGTAGAGATCCATGATCTTGGCCACGATCGCCAACCCGATGCCGGTGCTGTTGCGCGACGGACCGAGCCGCTGGAACAGGCCGAAGATGCGCTCTTGATACTCCTCGGGGACGCCGGGACCCTCATCGCGGACAAAAATGCGGTATCCGCCGGCCGCGGGTCGGCCCCCTACGCGGATCGTCGCGCCCGGTGCCGGACACCCGTACTGCAACGCGTTTCCGAGCAAGTTCGAAAACGTTTGATTCATGTAAGAGCGCGACGCGCGCACGCGCGGCAACCCCGCCTCCAGAACGACTTGGGCGCGCGCGGCGGCGATCGGTCCGGACAAGGACGTGTCGATCAACTCTTGGATCAGGCGGGCGAGATCCAACGTTTCGTCGCGGGGATCGGCGCGTCCGATCTGTACCAGCCGCAGGAGATCGTCGATCAGCGCGGACATGCGCTGCGCGGACGACGTGATGCGTCCGAGCAAAGCCCTCGCTTCCGCCGGATTGCCACGCTCGAGCTCCTCGTGCGCCAATCCGACGAAACCCAACACGCTGACCAGGGGCGACTTCATGTCGTGCGAAACCGAGTAGGCGAATTGCTCGACCTCTTCGGTCCGCCTGCGCAGCGCGTCGTGCGCCGCCGTTACATCCTCGATGCTGAGTAACAGATAACGCTCCGCGTCGTTGGGCAGCGTGACGCTGGAGGCGCTGAACAGGTAGACGCGCCGTCCAAAGCGCTCGGAGCTCTGCGTCACGACGACGTCATGGACGTGCAGGTCCCGCTCCACCAAATCACGAAACAATTCGCGAACGCGCGGTGTGTCGAATTCGCCGCCGGCCAGCTCGAAGAAGTTATCATCGACGATGTCCTCGTCTTCGAGCCCGAGCGCCGCCTGGAACGCGGCGTTGCACTCGTGCACCCGCCCGTTCGCGTTCACGACCACGAGCGGCATGCGGACGGTCTCGATGATCGCGTTCGCGAGGTGCCCGCCGTCCGCGCGACCGAGGTCGACGCCGGTCGCGGGGCTCTTCGACGAACACGACCGCGGTCTCCGCGCCGACCGCGAGCGCGCGGATCCGAATGGCGACCTGCGACCCGTTCGACCGCACCAAGGTGGCCGGCGCGAAGTTCTCGAAGCAGGACAGGTCCGAGAGGTGCCGATGACCGTCAGCCCCGTCGTCCGCCCGGAAGCGCAGGATCTCGTGCGCCGGCATGCCCAGCGCGGCGGCTCCCCAGCCGGTCACCTGACGCGCACGGGCATTCAGGGACTCGACGACCCCTGCACCATCGAGCGTCAAGAACGCCTCTTGAAGCAGGTCGAGGCCGGCGTGGAGTGCCGGATCAGCCGCCCATTCCCGTTCGCGACGCAGCCCGTCGTCATCGGGGGGGCGGTTCTCGAGAGAACGGTCGATCGGATCGTCATCCACCGGCCGGTGGATCCAAAGCGGGGGGAGAGGGAGTATGGATCTCAGTCCAAGCTGAGCTTCTGCAGATCCTCCAAGGGCGAATCCGGGCCGACCGCGAGGTAAGTTTCCTCGAGGTCGAGGATGCCCTCGTCCTGCAGGGTTCCGACTTCGAGGCGGTGCACGCTGCCATCGCCGTAGAGCGCCAACGTGGTCGTCTCGAAGTTCATGTACGGGTCGTTGTCCGTCGCGACCAAGACCTCCTTGCCCGACAGCTTGCGCAGCGGGAAGTTCTTGCAGTCACGACCGGCGTAGGCCGAATAGCTGCCATCGATGGCATCGAGGTCGGTCCACCACTCCTCCCAGGGCAGATCACCGATCGTCAGCGCGCCGATGTCGACACCGGGACAGGTCAGTCGCTCGGCGTTGGTCTTGGTCTGCTCCATCGCCTTCTTCTGATACAGCTCGGCGAAGAAGCGCACGCCGCTCTTGGACGGCAGGCGACCGTACTTGTTCTCGTAGATCAGCATCGACGAGTAGACGTTCCTGAGGTTCGCTTCGCTGGCCGTGACCTTGGCCTCCTCGATCGCGCCGGTGACCATCGGCAGGAGCGCAACGGCGAGGATCCCGATGATCAGGATGACCGCCAGGAGCTCGATCAGGGTGAAGCCGACCTTGGAGCGCCGCGCCGCGAGAGCGCGGCGGCGGGCATGGGCGACGTCGAGGACATGTTTCATCGGACGACGTGAACGTATGAGAAGCTGGAAGTCGGAACGTATGGGCGAGCCGGGTCGCGGCTGGCGACCGCACGGCGGGCGTACCCGCCGTCCGAGTCTAGGTCACGAACGCTGCCGTAACGAGGGCTTGACGTCCCACGGATCACAGCGCGGTCGCGGCCGCGACGGCCTGCTTGAGCGCATCCACGCGGTCGAGGCGCTCCCAGGTGAACCCCGGTCGGCCGAAATGGCCGTGGTAGGCGGTCTCGCGGTAGATCGGGCGCTTGAGGTCCAGGTCGCGAATGATCCCTGCGGGCGAGAGATCGAAGGTCGCTTCGACGGCTCGCACCAGGACATCTTCGGGCACCTCGGAGGTTCCGAAGGTGTCGACCCGGATCGAGAGCGGCTTCCAATAACCGATCGCATACGAAAGTTGAACCTCCGCGCGGCGCGCGAGCCCCGCGCCGACGATGTTCTTGGCCACGTGCCGCGCCGCGTAGGTCGCCGAACGGTCGACCTTCGAGGGATCCTTGCCCGAGAAGGCCCCCCCGCCGTGCCGGCCCATGCCGCCGTAGGTGTCGACGATGATCTTGCGGCCGGTCAAGCCACAGTCGCCCTGGGGCCCACCGGTCACGAAGCGCCCCGTCGGGTTCACGTGGTAGATCGGTTCGGGGTTGAGGTAGTCGGCCGGGATCACGGCCTTGATCACCTTCTCGATCACCACGTCCCGAATCGTCTGATTGTCGACGTCCGGATCGTGCTGCGTCGAGATCACGACGGTGTGCACGCGGACGAGCTGGTCGCCGTCGTACTCGCAGGTCACCTGGCTCTTCGCGTCGGGGCGCAGCCAGGTCACCTCGCCGCTCTGACGCAGCTCGGTCAGCTTGGCGATCAGCTTGTGCGCGAAGGAGATCGGTGCCGGCATCAGCTCCTCGGTCTCGTCGCAGGCGAACCCAAACATCAGGCCCTGATCGCCAGCCCCCATCTCCTTGTGCAGCCCGGCACCCTCGTCGACACCCTGGGCGATGTCGGGGGACTGGCGGACGAGCGTCACGAGCATCGCACACGTATCACCGTCGATGCCGAGGGCGGCGTCGGTGTAGCCGATGCTCTTCAGGGTCTCGCGCGCCACGCGTGCGTAATCGATCTCTGCGTTGGTCGAGATCTCGCCGGAGATCACGCACAGCCCGGTCGTCACCAACGTCTCGCACGCGACGCGGGAATTCGGATCCTTGGCGAGGAGCGCATCGAGGATCGAGTCGGAGATCTGGTCGGCCACCTTGTCGGGGTGGCCCATCGAGACGGATTCGGAGGTGAAGAGCTGTCGAGCCATGGTCGCAACGGGGGGTCAAGGCGGCGCGGGAAGCCCGCCGGCGTAGCTCGAGCCGGCCGGCGCGCTCGGCTGGACAGAACAACGGATCGAGATACGAAGATCGGTGAGTTTACCCGCTCTCCGGGACGAGTCGCGCCTCTTCCGCCGATTCGGGCGCGAGGCTGAAGCGGATGGCGTCCAGCGTGCGGGCCGCCGCGCCGCGCTGACCCTCGACGGCCAGCCGCCCGCGCTCGCCCATCGCCGCCGCGCGCACCGGGTCGGCCAAGAGGACCGCCAGCGCCTGCGCCAGCCCGGCGCCGTCGGCCACCTCGAGCGACGCCTCGGCGCTCGCCAACAGGCGCGCTTCCTGCACGAAATTCGCCACCGAACGCCCGCGAACGACGGGTTTCGCCTGCGCAGCGGGCTCGAGCAGGTTCTGACCGCCATGGGGCATCAGCGTGCCCCCCACGAAAACGATGTCCGCCAGCGCGTAGACCTCCTCTAGCTCGCCGATCGTGTCGATCAGGAGCGGCCGAGCGGGATCACCGGCGCGGTCGAGCCGACGCAACTCCGAGAGCCGTTCGGG
>JBBDIB010000026.1:1308-28097 GCA_040880665.1 Planctomycetota bacterium | reverse complement strand
CGGCGCGCCGGCGAGCCAGGCCGCGACGACGGCGCGCTCCTCGGGATCGTGCGTGCTGCCGGCGACGACCACCGGCTGGCCGGACCGCGCCGCGACGCGGCGCACGAGTTCCGGCGCTGGCTCACGACGCTCGAGCCGCAAGGCGTCGAACTTGATGTTGCCCGTCACCGACAGTCGCGCCGGCTCGACGCCCAGGTCGAGGAAGCGCAGCGCGTACTCCTCGGACTGCACCGCAAAGTAGGAGATGCGCCGGAACTGCGGCAGGAGGTGGCGAAAGCGCCGATAGCGCGCGTGGCTCCGGTCGGTGATGCGGCCGTTGACGACGACGATGGGAATGCCGCGCTGGTTGCACAAGCGCAGGAAGTTCGGCCAGATCTCGAGCTCGACCAACACCACCGCGGTCGGTCGGACGCGGTCGAGAAAGCGCGCGATCGACGACTCGACGTCGAAGGGGAAGCGCACGACGGTCAACCCGGGATAGAGCCCGCGAGCGACGCGCTGCCCGGTGTCGGTCGTCGTGCTGATCGCGATCTCGAGCCCGGGGTCGAAGCGCTCGAGCTCGGCGACGAGCGCCGCCGCCCCCTTGACCTCTCCCACCGAGACGCCGTGGACCAGGATGCGCCGCCGGGTCGGATCGAGGCGCGGCACGCCCCGGCCGAGCCGCTCGACCAGCATGCGCCGAAAGGCGGGCCGCCGCGCCTTCCACAGGATCACGGGCCAGCACACCGCACCCGCGGTCCACCACGCGAGCCCGTACGCGCGATGCAACAGGCGCCGACCGATTCCGGGGAACGGGTCGAAGCGTAACGGCGCGGGTTGACGCGTCTTCATGCGGCGGGGAGGGCTCGAGCGACGCGGTGCGCCGCCGAGTCCCCCCGCGGCAGGAGCAGCTCAGCCGTTGGCGGCGCCATGGCACTTCTTGTACTTCTTGCCGCTGCCGCACGGGCACGCGTCGTTCCGTCCGACGACCGCTACCTCGCTGGGCGACTGGGGCGACGCCCCGGCGGCCGGCTTCGGCGCGGAAGCTCCCTCCGGGCGCGGGGTTTCCCGCGCTCCTTCACCCGCGCGCGCCTGCGCCTCGCGCGCCTGCTCCATCCGCCGTGCCTGATCGAAGGCCGACGACGCCGGCGCACGCTGCGCCTGGCTGCGCGCCCGCGCGATCGCCAACGCCCGCGCGGCCGCGGCCGCCTGCTGCGAGGGCTGGCCGGGCTGCTGGGGCGTCGCACCCTGGTAGGCCTCGGGGCTCTGCGTGAAGCCGCCGGCCGGCGGTGCGCCGTCCTCGGGCCGCCGGACCTGGACGCGCAAGCTCAACGCCGTCACGTCGTCCTCGACCGCGGCGAGCAACTGCTCGTAGAGCTTGTAGCCCTCTTCCTTGTAGACGTTCTTGGGATCGCGCTGCGCGTAGCCCTGGAGGCCGATGCCCGTGCGCAGCGCGGTCACGGCGCGCAGGTGGTCCATCCACTTCTGATCGATCGCATGCAAGAGCAGGTGGCGATCCACCTTGCGCATGATCTCCTCACCGAGCTCGGCCTCGCGCTCTTCGTAGCGCTTCCAGACCGCTTCGAGCGCGGGGCCCGAATCCATGAACTCGGGATCGGTGGCGCGTTCGGCGTCGGGCAGCGGCAGCTCGAAGCCGAACGAGGCGGCGAACCAACCGCGGAAGCCCTCGGCGTCGTTCACGAAGGTCTGCGCGCGTCGCGGCAGGACGCCTTCGAACATCTCGCGCACCTTCTCGCGCAGACCCTTGTCCTCGAGCACCTCCTGGCGCACCGAGTAGATGGACTTGCGCTGCTCGTCCATCACCTCGTCGTACTCGAGGAGCTGCTTGCGCATCTCGAAGTGGTAGTCCTCGACCTTCTTCTGCGCCTTCTCGATCGCGCGACCGACCATCGGCGATTCGATCGGCACGCCTTCGCTCATGCCGAGCTTCTCCATCGCGTTCGTGACCCAGTCCTTGTAGAAGCGCCGCATCAGCGGGTCCTGCAGGGAGAGGAAGAAGCGCGATTCGCCGGCGTTGCCCTGACGCCCGGAGCGACCGCGCAACTGGTTGTCGATCCGGCGCGATTCGTGGCGCTCGGTGCCGAGCACGTAGAGCCCGCCCAGCGCCAGGACTTCCGCTTCGTCGGCGTCGGTCTGTCGCTTGACCTCTTGCCGCACGCGATCGATCTCTTCCAGTTGGTCCTCGTTGCCCAGTTGCAGCCCGGCTTCCTCGAGCGCTGCTGCGAGGCGGTACTCGAAGTTGCCGCCCAACTTGATGTCGGTGCCGCGCCCCGCCATGTTCGTCGAGACGGTGACCGCACCCTTCTGGCCCGCCATCGCGACGATGTGCGCTTCGCGTTCCTGCTGCCCGGCCTTCGCGTTCAGCACCTCGTGCTGGATGCCCGCCTTCTTCAGGAGACCCGAGAGGCGCTCGGAGTTCTCGACGGTCGTCGTCCCGACGAGCACGGGCTGGCCCTTCTCCTTGAGTAGCGCGATCTCCTCGACGATCGCGTTCCACTTCTCGGGCTCGGTGCGGTAGACGGTGTCCACCTTGTCCTCGCGCCGAACCGGCATGTTGGTCGGGATCGAAACCACGTCGAGGCCGTAGATCTTGAGGAACTCGCCGGCCTCGGTGATCGCGGTGCCGGTCATGCCCGCGAGCTTCGTGTAGAGCCGGAAGTAGTTCTGGAAGGTGATCGTCGCCAGCGTCTGGCTCTCCGGCTTGATCGGAATGCCTTCCTTGGTCTCGACCGCTTGGTGCAGACCGTCGGACCAACGGCGCCCCGTCATCTTGCGGCCGGTGAACTCGTCGACGATGACGACCTCCCCCTGCTCGACGACGTACTCGCGGTCGATCTCGTAGACCTTGTGCGCGCGCAGCGCGTTCTCGATGTAGTGCGGCCAGTCGGTGTTTCCGTGCGTGTAGAAGGAGTCGACGCCCAGGATCTCCTGCGCGCGCACGATGCCGTCCTCCAAGAGGTGCACCGCCTTCTCCTTCTCCTTGACCTCGAAGTGCTCGTCCTCGACCAGCTCGCGCGCGACCTTGTCGGCGGCTGCGTACTTGTCGGGCATGAACTCGGCCGGACCCGAGATGATCAACGGCGTCCGCGCTTCGTCGATCAGGATCGAGTCGATCTCGTCCACGATCGCGTAGGCCAGGTCCTTCTGGCACTGCTGCTCGACCGTGGGCTTCATGTTGTCGCGCAGGTAGTCGAAGCCGAACTCGTTGTTCGTGCCGTAGACGATGTCGCGCGAGTACACGTCCTGGCGCTCGGCCGAGCCCATCTGCGACTGGATCGAACCGATCGTCAGGCCGAGGTACTCGAACACCGGCCGCATCCACTCGGCGTCGCGGCGCGCGAGGTAGTCGTTGACGGTGATCAGGTAGACGGTCTTGCCGCCGAGCGCATTGAGGTACAGCGGGAGGGTCGCGACGAGCGTCTTGCCCTCCCCCGTCATCATCTCGGCGATCGCGCCCTTGTGCAGCACGACGCCGCCCACGAGCTGCACGTCGTAGTGCCGCAACCCGAGCGTGCGCACCGCCGACTCGCGGACCAAGGCGAAGGCGCGCGGCAGGATGTCGTCGAGGTCCACCTGGCCCGCGGCCACCGCCTGCTTCCAGGCCGCGGTCTGCGCCTTCATGTCCTCGGACGAGAGTTCCTGAGCCCAGGTCTCGAGCTGGTTGATCTCGTCCACGAGCGGTCCGAGTTCCCGGACCATCCGCTCGTTGCGCGATCCGAAGACGGACTTCAGGGATTTTCCGACCGAATCCCCGAGCCCCGAAAGTTTGTCACTGAGTGTCGACCAGTCCATGCCTTGTTGTCTTGTGCGGGGGTTACCCAGTGCGGGCCCTACCCGCGAGCGTTCCGGCGAGCTCCCACGGGCCGTGGATCACGACCCTCGGGCGGGAGCGGCGAGCGCAGCAGTATGACCGCCGCGACCCGCGACCCGGTCACCGTTCCAGTTGAAGTTGTCGCTGCGACGCCGGGGGCCACGCTCAGCCGCCCCTTCGACCCGGGTTGCCATCGTCCACCTCGTCGGCGTCCGAGCTCCCCGGTTCCATGAGCCGCCCGATCATCTCGAACAACACCTGACGTGGATATGGTTTCCGCAAGAAGCCGCTGACGCGCGTCAGGCGCGTCAGATCGATCTCGGCGGCGGTGGCCATCAGCACCGGCACGTTGGCGGTGCGCGCGTCGGCGCGCATCCGGCTGAGCACCGTTTCGCCGTCCAGCTCGGGCATTTCGAAGTCGAGCAGCACCAGATCGGGCGGCCGACGGGCGATCGCGTCCAAGGCCTCACGCCCGTCGCTGGCCAGCTCGACGACGTAGCCGCGCGCGCGCAGGCATTCGGCGATGCCCAACGCGATGGGCGCTTCGTCGTCCACGACCAGGATGCGGCGCTGCTTCGAACCTTCCGTCTCCACCTGGGCGAGCTTTGCCATCAGGTGGTAGAGATCCTCGTTCGTGGGCAACCCCTCGGCGTGCCAAGCGGCCTCGATCTTGGCCTTCAGCGCTCGATTCCGACCCTTCAGTGACTCCCACTGGGAGTAATCGGGATGCGACGGACGAATGTCGAGGTTGTCGTGCGTGTCCACCGAGAAGAAGTACTCGCCATGGATCAGGTGCTCCTGCACGACGAACTTCATGAACGGATAGGAGAGATTGCCGAGCCGCAGCGTGTAGCGCTCGAGATGTCCCGTCATGTCGCACGAGGCTTCGAAGCACTCCAACAGCTCCTTCAGACCGGGCGCCGCGAGAACCTTGTCGAGATCGAGCGTGGGTCCACGAGCGCCTTGCTCGGGCCAAGCGTGATCCAGGTACAACGCGATCGCGCGACGCACGATGCCCGGGTTGAGCTGCGCGAACTTCACGGCCTTCCCGCGCCGAGCTCGTTGGGCGCGGAAACCCGCTGACGTCCGTCCCGGATCGAACCGACGAGCTGCGCGACGCTGGCGAAGCCCGCGGCGTCGAGCAAGGGGCTCAGTTCCCCCGCCAGACGCGCAGGCAGCCCCGGGTCCGCGAACGAGGCCGTCCCGACCTGCACCGCGCGACAGCCCACCGCGAGGAACTCGAGCACGTCCTCGGCGGTGCGAATCCCGCCCACGCCGATGACGGGGATCGCGACCGCGCCCGCGCACTCCCACGCGGAGCGCAGCGCGACGGGCTTGATCGCGGGACCCGAATAGCCGCCCTGCACCGTGGCCAAGCGCGGCAGACCCGTCCGCCAGTCGAGCGCCATCCCGAGCAGCGTGTTAATGGCGGTGATGCCATCGGCGCCGCCCTCCTCCACCGCGCGCGCCAGATCGGCGATGCGACTGACGTTGGGGGACAGCTTCGCGAAGAGCGGTTTGGTCGTCGCTGCGCGCACCGCGCGCAGCGTGTCGCGCGCGACAACGGGGTCCGTGGCGAAGGGCAGCTTGCCCCCCTGCACGTTCGGACACGAGAGGTTGATCTCGAGCGCGTGGATCGCCGCCTCGCCGTCGAGACGCGCGGCCATTGCCACGAAGTCGTCGATGCTCTCACCGCCGATGTTCGTCACGACCACGGCGAAGGCGCGCGCCATCTCTGGCAGCGTGTGCTCGAGGTAGTGCTCGACGCCGCGATTCTCGAGGCCGATCGAGTTCAAGAACCCCAGCTCCGTCTCGGCGATCCGCGGACTGGGATTGCCCGCGCGCGGTGCGCGCGTGACCGTCTTCGACACCCAACCGCCCAAAGCGCCGACGGCGGAAAAGTGCTGCATCTCCAGCCCGTGTCCATAGGTGCCGGACGCGGTCAGGATCGGATTCGCGAGCTTCAGCGGCCCGAGACGGCAGGAGAGATCGGCCATCGTGTCGTCGAATGTAGGCCCGGTCCCCGCGGGCACAGGTCAGGCGGGTTCGGGCTGGGTGTCGTCGTCGCCGGCTCCGCGCTGCAGGAACGAGCCCGCGATCCACAGGATCGCGCCGACCGTGATGCACGCGTCCGCGACGTTGAAGGTCGGGAAATGATAGTCCCAACCCCACCCGCCGCGCCCTTCCTCGGCGGAGACGAACCAGACGTCGAGGAAGTCGCGCACCAGTCCGTAGGGATGCCCCTCGACGTGCGGCCCCGTCCAGAGATTGTCGATCAGGTTCCCGGCGGCGCCGGCCAGGACCAGCACCAAGGCCAGGAAGTGGGCGCGCGGACGCAGCGACACCCGCCACGTCCAAGCGGTCAAGAAGACCACGGCCAGCGCTCGTCCCCAGATCAAGAAGTGCGGGAAATCACCCAGGCGACCGAAGGCGGCGCCCGGGTTCAGCGAGAGCATGAACGCGAACCAGGGGTCCACCAGCACTAAGCGCCGGTGACCGTGCGGGTCGATCTCGAGCGCCGCGGGGGCGTCGTGGATCAGCCGCTGTGGGTCGAGGTACTCGAACACGGCCGCCTTCGACCATTGATCGAGGGCGACGAGCACGAGAACGACGAGGAAACGCTTCCAGGGGAGGTGCATGGGGGGGCCGAGCCGGGAAGTATAGGGGCGTGACCTCACCGCCCCCAACGCCGAACGACGAGGATTGCGCGTTGGCCGCCGCCGTCGTCGCGCCGCTCGAGGACTTCCTCGAGGCGCTGCGCGTCGAAGCGGGGCTGGCGCGCAACACGCTGCTCGCCTATCGCCGCGACCTCGAGAGCTTCTTTCGTTGGGGCGCCGCGCGCGGGCTCACCGGCTGGGACGAGGTCGACGCCGACCTCGTCCTCGATCATCTGGCCGCGCTGCGTGCGGCCGGTTTCCGCGAGGCCAGCGTCGCGCGCCGCCTCTCGGCGCTGCGCATGGCCTTCCGGCACCAGGTGCTCGAGGGGCGGCTGGCGCGCGAGCCCACGGCGTTGCTCCGCGCTCCCAGGCTCTCGCGCACCTTGCCCGGCGTCCTCGACATCGAGGAGGTCGACCTCTTGCTGGGAGCCTTCGGCGACGCTGGCTGGCGCGCGCAGCGCGACACCGCGCTGCTCGAGCTCTTGTACGCGTCGGGTGCGCGCGTCAGCGAGGCGGTCGGCCTGACGACGGCGCGCATCGAACCCTCCTTGCGCGTCGTCACGTTGTTCGGCAAGGGACGGAAAGCGCGCGTCGTGCCGCTCGGCGAGCGTTCGCGCGCGGCGCTCGAGCGCTGGCTGACCGAGGGCCGCCTGACGCGGCCGCGAGCGCGCGAGGTCAGCCCCGTGTTCCTCACCAAGTCGGGTCGTCCGCTCGACCGCGTCACGGCGTGGCGGCGCGTCCGCGCGGCGGCCGAGCGCGTGGGCATCAGCGGCAAGCTCTCGCCCCACTCGCTGCGTCACTCGTTCGCTTCGCACCTGCTCGACGGCGGCGCCGATCTACGCGCGGTGCAAGAGCTGTTGGGTCACGCGTCGGTGCGCACGACCGAGGTCTACACGCACCTCGACGTCGAGACCGTGCGCGCCGTCCATCGCCTCTATCATCCGCGCGGTTGAGTGCGCGAGCACGCTCTCGTCAGGTCGGCTCCTCCAACATCGCGCGGCGCTGCAGTTCGACCGCGACGACGTAGCACGCGAAGGCCCACGCGGTTCCGAGACACCAGCCGGCCAACACGTCCGACGGCCAGTGCACGCCGAGGTACACGCGACTCACGCCCACGATGACGGTCAACAGACCGCCCAGGAACAAGAGATACCCGCGTTGCAAGTTGTCGTCGTGCGCTCGCGCCGTCAGGGCCGCCAGGGTCAAGAACGTGACGGCGGCCATCGTCGAATGCCCGCTAGGGAACGAGGCCGTTTGGACGGTATCAGCATGGGGCACGACGTCCGGTCGAGGTCGACCGATCAAAGCCTTCGACGCAAAGTTCAAGACCGCCCCGCCCCCGATGCAGAAGACCACGTAGAGCGCGGTTCGGCGCTGTCCGCGCAACATGAGGTAGCCCACCACCGACAGGCTCAGGAGCACTAGGACTCCGACGCTGCCGAGCGCCGTAATGTCGCGCACGAGCTCCTCGAACCACATGGGTCCCAGTGCATCGCCGTAGTCGTCGCCCTGGCGGAACGCGGTCAAGATCGCCCGGTCGACGTCGAGCGTCTCGCCCTCGGTCACCTCGTCGAGCAGTTCCACGAACAGCCAGATCGCGCCCACGACGATGGCACCCGCGGCGAGCGTGACGCGTTCATGGCTGGCCACCCAGTGCGCGAGTTGGCGCCAGCGTGAGCGCTTCGCTTGGCCGACGTCTCTAGAGCTCATGCCGCACCGCATGACACACTCGTTCGGCAAGGCGCGCGCTCCAGCCGCGCTGGGCCCAGCGCGCGGCGTCCAAAGTTCGCGAAGCCTCGAGGTCCTCGTCGAAGTCCGCGTCGAGGATGCGCACGAACGCGTCATCGTCCACGACGAGGCACAGCTCGTCGTCCTTCCGGAGCGAGCGGTGGTTCCAGTTCGGCGACCCCACCACTGCGAACCAACCGTCGAGCGTGAGGGCCTTGGTATGCATCATCGTTCGGTCGAACAGGTGAATCTCGACGCCCGCGTCGAGCAGGCGTTGAAAGTACACGCGACCCGCGAGCAGCGCCACGCGTTGGTCGTTGTAACGCCCGGCGGTCAGCACCTCTACGACGACGCCGCGCTCCGCAGCCGCGCAGAGCAACCGCACGGTCTCTTCGTCGGGTACGAAGTACGGTGTCGTCAGCCGCAATCTTCCCTGGGCGCATGCTGCGACCAGGTGCACCAGCAGCATCAAGTCGCTCCAGCCGACGGACGCCGTCGAGCGCAGGGAGAGGATGCTGGCCGCGCCTTCCTCCTCGAGGTCGCGAAACCTGTCCAAGTCCTCGTTCGCGACCGTGCGCGCGACCTCCATCCAGTTGCCCACGAAAGCAGCGTGAAGTCCGACGAGGGCCGGTCCGCGCAGCCGAAAGTGATCGTCCCGCCAGTGCTCGGGGTCCTCGGCATCGCCCTCCCACTCGGTGGCGATGCCGACGCCTCCCGTGAAGCCGACGCGGCCATCGACCACCAGGATCTTTCGGTGCGTACGGTGGTCCAGGCGCCACAAGCGCCACGTCGATGGAGGCCGGAACGTGCGCACGTCCACGCCGGCGCGCGTCATCGTGCGGCGCAGCTCCGGGTCCATCTTCAGGCTTCCGACCCCGTCCAGCAGCACTCGCACGCGGATACCCTCGCGCGCCTTGGCGGCGAAGAGCTGGGCGAGTTCGTACGCCACGTCGCCACGCCAGTAGATGAACGTCAAGAAGTCGATCGTCCAGCGCGCACCGCGGACCGCCTCGAAGAGCGCCGGAAAGATCTCGACGCCGTTCTTCAGCCGATCGAGCTGGTTCCCCGGGACGAACGGTTGACCGAAGGAGGCTTCGATGCGAGCGCGCGTCTCGGATCGGCTGGACACGGTTCGCGTACGCCCAGGACGTCGACCTGGACGCACGCGATCGCAACTCCCCCGAGCACGTGCGATCAGTCGCCGAGTCGGCAGGTCTTGGCGTTCGAGAGCCAGCCCACACCGCTCGGCCCCTGACCCGGAGCCAGGATCAAAGCCTGGACGGAGACCGCATCGCCACACCTCGACTCGTCGTCGATCACGTCGAACGACACCTCGAAGAAGCCCTCGGCATCCGTCTGGAACAGGCCGAGGACCCACATCCGATCGACGTCGATCATGGCCAGGCAGCCGCCGCCCAACGGGTACGGCGTGTTCGTTGGCGCGCTGGCCAAGAGCCAACCGGTGGCGTGCGAGGGCGCCTCTTCGACCGTCAGGCTCATCCTGCGGCCCATGCGCGCCGGTGTGGCCGAGAGCTGCAGACCGCAACCGCCACCTAAGTCCTCGACCGTCGCTACGCGACCGCAGACACCGTGGTCGAAGCGCGCCAGGAAGGCGTCGCGCGCCCCCGCGGCGTCCGGCGTCCCGTCGGCGCGGCCCGGCAATCCGGCGCGCGCGTAGCCGACGACCAGCGTGCTTCCGCCGAGCGGATCCAGCGCGAGGTCGAGCGCTTGATCCTCCGCGGTACCGCCCAGCAGCGTGGCGTAAGCGCGCTCGCCGGTGCGGGGATCGTAGGTGGCGACGAAGGCATCGCCGGCGCCGCCCAGCTCGGTCTGGGCCGCGTCACCGGTCATCAGCCAGTCGGACGAGTACGTCATACCCGCGAGCCAGACGCGCTCGTGCTCGTCCACGCCCACCGCGGTCACGCGGTCGTCGGCGCTGCCGCCGAGGTAGGTTCCGTGCAGCACGGAAGCTCCACTGCGATGCACGAGCGCCAGGAAGCCTTCCTCGAGGCCGTTGCGCGTCGTCTGGAAGGCATCATCCGTCACCGGAAAGTCCGACGAGCGCGTGTTGCCCACGACGACGGCGCCGAGGTACGAGAACACGGCCACGTCACTGGCTTCATCGCGATCGCGCCCGCCGAGGAACGTTCCGAAAGCCAAGGGCCCGCCGTCCAACGGAGCGCGCACGACGAAGGCATCGCGATCGTTGCGCGTCACGTCGTGCGCGCCCGGCGTCACGGGGAAGTCCGAGGAGCGCGTCATCCCCACGAGCCAGACGTGCGTGCCATCCAGCGCCAGCGCCGTGCCGACGTCGTCGCGCGATCCGCCCAGGTAGCTCGAGCTCATCAAGCTCATCCCGTCCACAGCCAGTTGCGCGTACACGACGTCATCGCGGCCCCCACTGTTGGGCTGACGAGCGCCCGAGGTGACCGGGAAGTCGTTGGAGGTCGTCGTACCGATGACAACCGGCTCCCCCGCGGCGGTCAGCGCGACGTCGACGAGCTCGTCGCCGCCCGAGCCACCGAGGTAGGTCGCCCAGACCACGGCCGCACCATCCGCGGCGAGGCGCGCGACGAAGCCGTCGCGAACGCCCGAGCGACCCGTGCGAAAGGCACCGGGCGTCGCCGGGAAGTCGGAGCTCTGCGTGCGCCCAACGATGATGGGCTGATGCGTCTTGGGGTCGACGACGACGCCGAGCCCCCGGTCCGCATCGCGGCCGCCGAAGTAAGTCAACCAGACGAGCGAGTGCCCGTCGGGCGCGACCTTGAACAGAAAGGCTTCCTCGCTGCCGCGCTTCGAATCGACGGCGTCGGCGCTCAAGGGAAAGTCGCCCGAGCGCGTCCAGCCCGTCACGAAGGCGGCCCCGTCGGGACCGAAGGCCACGGCCGTGGCCTCGTCGCCCGAGGTGCCGCCCACGTAGCGGCTCCAGACCAGCACGGGATCGACGACGAGCTGCTGCTCCCGGCTCCAGCCGTCGACGACCATGCGCACGCGACCCTCGCCCAAGAGCTCGAACCTGCTCGCGCGCGGTAGGGGCGCACCGTCCGCGCGCACCTCCCAGCTCACCGGGGCGGCCAGGAAGAGCGGCCCGGCCGCAGTCGGAACGACCAGCGCGCCCGAGGCATCCAAGTGGAGCTCCCCCGCGGCCCCGAAGGCCAGCACCGCGGACGCCAAGTCGGCGCCCGGAGCCAGTTCCAGGTCGTACTCGAGCCGGCCCCCGTGGGAGTGGATGCGGACGTCGACGCCCGGCCAGGCGGCCTCGTAGAGCAGGCTCTCGAAGGCTTCCTCCGACTGGGCGCCCGCGGCTGTGAGCCGATGCACCGGCGCGCTCGAGAGCCTGTCCCCGACCGGCTCGGCGTGGGAGCCTTCGAACGACACGCCGACTCGCGCGCCATCGACGACGAGCTCGAAGCCGCCCGCCGCGAAGCGCGCGGAGAGTCCGGGGGCACGCGTCTCGAAACCGGCGCCCGCGCGCTGGAACAGGAGCGGGAAGAAAAGGCCGTCCGCGGCGGCCGTGGATGCGAGGACGAAAAACGTCCCCACCGTGATCGATCGGCGAAGCATGGGGTCCTTCTGGCTCGTCGAGACGAGCCCGTGAGTACCGATGGAGACGTTCCGTCTCCGGGGAGTTCCTTCCCCACCACGGAAAGGACTCCTGGCCCTGTCGGACACGCCCGCTCGCGATGTGAAGCTCGAGAGCCGAATTGCGCTCGCCGCCGGCAAAGGGCGGCGATCGGGCCGCTACGAATTTTCCGACGCAGTAGGCTCTTTCGGTAGGCCGCCCACGTAACCGAGCAAGCCACAGCGACCGACCAGAGCTTCGGGGAGGAGCTTCGAACCCATGCACCCAGGAAGAACCGCCGCGACGCCGCCCTTCGAGCGCGAACGACCTCGCGTCGCCCGCGCCGTCAGCATGGCGCTCGCGACACTCGCGCTGACGGGCGCCGTCGGCGCTGCTTCGCTGGGTACGCCGAGCGTGACGCAGGGTGCAACTGCGGCGACCTCCGGTGCGGTCGCGACGCGGACCCAGAACCATTCGCCCGGACCGCCGACGCAACTGCGCGTGGAACATCGCGGCGACCGACCGTCCATCGACGAAACGCGACCGCGCTACTCCTGGGTGCTCGCCGACGAGGATCGCGGCGAGCTGCAGAGCGCGTACCAGATCCTGGTCGCCACGAACCTCGACCGACTCAGCGCGCAAGCTGCCGACGTCTGGAACAGCGGACGCGTCGACTCCGCGAACTCGACCAGCGTGCTGCATGCGGGGCCGCCGCTCGACCGCGACCGAAGCTACGTCTTCCAAGTTCGGACGTGGGACAAGGAGGGTGCCGTCAGCGCCTGGAGCGCACCGGCGAGCTTCGACGTGCAACCCGCCCAGAGCGACCTCGTCGCCCGCTTCGTGTGGGACTCGACGCAGGGACAGAACGACGCCGTCTATCTGCGACGGGAGTTCGACGTGCCCGCCGACCTGGTGGAAGCACGGCTCTACGTCACGGCTCACGACTTCTACCAGGTATCCCTGAACGGCTCGGCGGTCGGCCGCGGACCGGCACCCGCGAATCCGTACCGTGGCCTGTTGTTGCAGGGCTACCACATCACCCAGCTCCTATCGCCGGGGACCAGCGCCACGCTGTCGGCGGTCGCGCATTGGCGCGGCGGCGGCGCGGGCTGCGGCGTGCTCGGCTCTCCGGCCTTCCTGGCGCAGCTCACGCTGGTGCATGCCGATGGAAGCCGGACTCACGTCGGATCCGACGAGAGCTGGCGCGTGCTCGAGACGACCCCGTTCGACGAGAGCGCACCGCTTCGCGGCCCGAGCTTCGCCATGGCGACCAGCGCCGAGTGGTTCGACGCGCGGCTCGAACCCGTGGGCTGGCGCCAGACCGGCTTCGACGACTCGGCCTGGGCGCCGGCGACGGTGGTCGAACCGGGCTTCGTCCTCTGCGCCCAGCCGGTCGCGCTCGACGCCACCGATCGCTACGTCGCCCCGGCCGCGATCGTGGAGCTGGCACCTGAGCTGCACCTAGTCGATTTCGGCGAATACGGAGCGGGCTGGCCCGCGCTCCTGCTGCACGGGCTGGAACCGGGACGCCAAGTCCGCATGCACTACTCCGATACGTTGTTGAACGGTCGCATCGTGCGCGAGCGCATGAGCATGACCGACAACTGGGACCACTACGTCGCGCGCGGTGGCGAAGAGCTGTGGGAACCTGCTCGCAAGTACCAGGGGTTTCGCTACATCGAACTGGAGGGGCTCTCCCAGGCACCGACGCCCAGCCGGATCGCGATGCGTCAGGTGCACACGAAGCTCGTTCGAGTGGGGTCCTTCGCCTGTTCCGAACCGCTGCTCGAGCAGATCTACGCGCTCTCGGAACGGACGCAGCGCCACTGCACCCAAGGCGTGCTGGTCGACTGTCCCGACCGCGAACAATCCCAGTACCTGGCCGACGCCGCGATCCAGGGCTTGAACCTCGCCGCGTTCGCGCGCGACCCGGGGATGCTGCGCAAGCTCCTGTCGGACTTCGAAGCGGCGCAGCCCTTCTCCGGCCTGCTGTTCGCGAAAGCGCCCAGCAACCATGCGCAACTGATTCCTGAATGGTCGCTCCATTTCCCGACGGCGCTCTGGTGGGAACACCTGCTGCACGATTCGCCGGAGGTGCTGGCTCGGCACCGCGCGACGCTGGTCGACCTGATCGCCTCCTTCGAGGCCTACCGCAGCCCCGTCACCGGGCTCTTGACGGGGGTGCCGGGAAACCCGCTCTCCGACCATCCTCTCGATCCCTACGACGAGAGCGGCCCGGCGTTGATGATGCAGAACTGTCTCTTCGTCAACGCCCTCGATCTGGGTGCGCGGGTGTTGGCCGAACTGGACGACACCGCGCTCGCTGCCGAGTACACCGCGCGCGCCTCGTCGCTGCGGATCGCGATCCACGCGCGGCTCCACCTGGCGAACGGGCGCTATCGCGACAGTTCCAACTCCACCCAGACGCAGCCCCTGTCGACGGCGATGGCGCTGCTTCTCGGCATCGTGCCCTACTTCGAGCGGACGGATGCGGTGCAGTACGTGCGCCAGGCCGGCTTCGGCGCCTCGACGTACGGCGGGTGGTACTTCAGCGAGTACCTCTGGCGCGGTGGCGAGATCCAACACCTGATCGACTTGACGCTCGAGCCCGACCGCTTGTGGCGACGCATGCTGGACGAAGGCGCCACGACCGCTTGGGAAGCCTGGGTGCCCGGCGGTTCCCAGTGTCACGGGTTCACGGCCTATCCCCTGCGCTTCTTGACCGCGGGGCTGCTGGGCGTCGAACCGCTGACGCCGGGCTTCGCGCGCTTTCGGGTGGAACCGCGGCTCGTCACGCAGCTCTCCTTCGCGGCCGCGACCCTTCCCTCGCCGCGCGGATCGATCGAAGCGCGTTGGGACAAGCTGCCCGACGGTCTCGAGCTGCACCTCGCGGTGCCCGTCAACGCCGTCGCCGAAGTGCGCTTGCCCGTCAGCGGCGGCTCGGGGCGTTCGGTCCACGAAGGGTCCGTGCTGCTGTGGTCCGGCGGTTCGACGATCGCCGAGCCAGCGGGCGTCGCGGTCCTGTCGAGCGCAGCGAACAGCGTGCTGCTCGAGGTCGGCTCGGGCACCTATCGCTTCCGCACCACCGACGGCTGAATCGCACTGCGGCTCAGCGCGCTTGGCGGAACTCGGCCCAGTCGCGTTGCATCTCCAAGAACGCGAACGAAGCCGACCAGGTGATCATCGAGAGCCCCACGAGCGCTTCCGTTCCCACCAGGATCCGAAGCGCTCCGTGGGGCACGATGTCGCCGAAGCCCAGCGTCGTGAAGACCGTGGCCGAGAAGTAGACGTACTCGTTGGCAGCGGCCGTGACGCCGACGATCTCCCCCAACGCGGGCCAACCGGCCAACCACCAGTACGAGAGCGCGAAGGCCCACACCTCGACGACGTGCGCCGCGAGCATGCACGCGATCAGTCCGACGATGCGGCTCCGTCGTCGCACGGGCGTGCGAGGCAGGAGCCGCGACGTCCAACTCATGCTCTCGTAGTGGAACAGGACCACCGCGCCGGCGATCCCGGCCGAGAACAGCAGCAGCCAGAGGTCGGGACCCGTGAAGCTGAAGCCGGGCCTCGTCGACGCGAGCACGCCGCGCTACAGGTCGAACTTGATGCCCTGGGCGAGCGGAAGCTCCGTCGACCAGTTGATCGTGTTCGTTTGACGCCGCATGTAGGCCTTCCAGGCATCGGAGCCCGATTCGCGCCCGCCGCCGGTCTCCTTCTCGCCGCCGAAGGCGCCGCCGATCTCGGCGCCCGAGGTGCCGATGTTGATGTTGGCGATGCCGCAGTCCGAGCCCCAGGCGGACAGGAAGCGCTCGGCGTGGCGCAGGTTCAGCGTGAACATCGCCGATGACAGGCCCTGTGGCACCGCGTTGTGCAGCTCGATCGCTTCCTCGAGCGTGTCGAACGGGATCACGTACAGGATCGGCGCGAAGGTCTCCTGCTGCACGACGGCGAAGTGGTTCTCCGCGCGCGCGATGGCGGGCACGACGAAATTGCCGCCCGCGAGTTTCGCATCGAGCGTCGGGCGCCCGCCGCCGGCCAAGAGGCGGCCGCCCTCCTCGCTGAGCCGGGCCAACGCGGTGTCCATCGCGGTGCAGGCCTCGGGCGAGATCAAGGGGCCCATCAAGGTCGCCTCGTCCAGGGGATCGCCGATGCGCACCTGCTCGTAGGCTGCCACCAGGCGACGCTCGACCTCGCTGAGGATCGACCGTTGAACGAGCAAGCGGCGCGTCGACGTGCAGCGCTGGCCCGCGGTCCCCACGGCCCCGAAGACGATGCCGGGGATCGCCAGCTCGAGGTCCGCGTCCTCCATCAGGACGATCGCGTTGTTGCCGCCCAGCTCGAGGATCGAGCGCCCGAAGCGCTCCGCCACCCGGCCCGCGACCTTGCCGCCGACGGCGCAGGAGCCGGTGAACGACATCAGCGGCAAGCGGCGATCCTCCACCATCGGCGTCGCCACGTCGTCGATCGAACCCACGACGCACGGGATCAGCGCGCCGAAGCCCTCCTCCTCGAGCACGCCACGGCACACGTTCGTCAACGCGAGCGCCGAGAGCGGCGTCTGCTCGGAGGGCTTCCACAGGATCGCGTCACCCGCGATCAAGGCCAACATCGCGTTCCAGGCCCAGACCGCCATCGGGAAGTTGAAGGCCGTGATGCAGCCGACGACGCCCAGGGGATGCCACTGCTCGCGCATCGCGTGTCCGGGGCGCTCCGAGTGCATCGAGAGGCCGTAGAGCATGCGCGACTGCCCCACCGCGAAGTCGGCGATGTCGATCGCCTCCTGCACCTCGCCCAGGCCCTCCTGGTGGATCTTGCCCATCTCGAGCGCGATCAAGCGCCCGAGCTCGTCCTTCTTCGCGCGCATCGCGTTGCCGATGCGGCGCACGATCTCGCCGCGCTGCGGCGCCGGCACCTGGCGCCAGCGCAGGAAGGCTTCGTGGGCCGCGTCGACGGCGCGATCGTAGTCGGCGCGCGTGGCGCGCGTGACGCTCGCGATCACCTCGCCGGTCGCCGGGTTCTTGCTCTCGAGCACGGGGCCGCTCGTCGCGAGCCACTCGCCGGCGTACGCGCCGGAGTTCTTGTCTTCGAGGCCGAGGGTCTGCAGCAATTCCACGGGGGCGAGGCGGGTCGGGGTCGCGGTGAGAAGGGAAACGGGCGCGCCAGGATAGTCCGCGCCGCGGCGCGCACCCAAGCGCGGGGGCGGATCTGCCGCGCGCGTCGACCGACGCTCTCGGGACCCGGCGGGCGCGCCGCGGGGGAAATCCCGGAATCCTCGGCGCTCGGGGGTACGGCGGACGGGGATTGCCCCCTATCCTTCTCGCGCCATGGCTGAAGGAAAGATCGTCTACCACATCGAAGACCTCCACAAGTTCTACGGGCAGAAGGAGGTGCTGAAGGGCATCACCCTGGCCTTCCTCGAAGGCGCGAAGATTGGCTTGATCGGCGCCAACGGCGCCGGGAAGTCCACGCTGCTGCGCATCATCGCCGGCGAGGACAAGGACTACGAGGGCACCGCGAAGGCCATCCAGGGGCAAAGCATCGGCTATTTGCAGCAGGAGCCGCCGCTGGACGAGACCAAGACCGTCGCCGAGAACGTCGAGGACGCCGTCGGGCACCTCCGGGCGATCGAATCGCGCTACTACGAGGTCATGAACGTCATGGGCGACGCGGACGGCGCCGAGGCGGAGAAGCTCGGCCTCGAGTACGACCGCCTGCAGCACGAAATGGACTCGAAGGACATCTGGAACCTCGAATCGTGGCTCGAGCAGGCCAAGAGCGCCCTCGGCCTGCCCCCGGACGACGCCGTCGTCTCGATCCTCTCGGGCGGCGAGAAGCGCCGCGTCGCGCTCTGCATGCTCCTGATCGAGCACCCCGACATCCTCTTGCTCGACGAGCCCACGAACCACCTGGACGCGGACACCGTCGGCTGGCTTGAGCACTACTTGGCCGAGTACGACGGCACCGTGATCCTGATCACCCACGACCGCTACTTCCTCGACAACGTCGTCGGCTGGATGCTCGAGGTCGAGCGCGGCAAGGCGCGCCCCTACAAGGGCAACTACTCCGACTACCTCGCAGCCAAGGAGCGCGAGCTGGACACGAAGCGCCACTCGGACGCGAAGCTCGGGCGCTTGATCCGGAACGAGAAGGAGTGGCTTGGCCGCTCACCGGCGGCGCGTACGTCCCACAACAAGGCGCGCGTCGAGCGGTACAAGGCGATGATCGAGGAGCGTAAGGAGAACCAGGCCGAATCGGTCGAACTGCGCATCCCCCCGGGCGAGCGCCTGGGCGACAAGGTCCTCGAGTTCCGCAACGTGACGAAGGGCTACGGCGACCGCGTCCTGATCCGCGATCTCAGCTTCGACCTGCCGCCGGGCGCGCTCTTGGGTGTCGTCGGTGCGAACGGCATGGGCAAGTCGACCATGCTGAAGATGATCCTCCGCCAGGAGGAGCCCGACGAAGGCGAGATCACCATCGGCCCGACGGTCAAGCTGACGTACTTGGAGCAGTCGCGCACGATCCTCGACGACGAGCAGTCGGTCTACGACAACATCACCGAGGGCAACGACCTGATCGCGTTCGGCAACACGACGATCGAGGGTCGCGCGTACGTCGCGCGCTTCAACTTCAAGGGTGAGGATCAGCAAAAGCTCTTGGGCGAGTGTTCGGGCGGAATGCGCAACCGCGTGCTGCTCGCGCGAATGCTGCGCGACGCCGGCAACGTCATCCTGCTGGACGAACCGACCAACGATCTCGATCTCGACACGTTGCGCGTGCTCGAGGGCGCGATCGAGAACTTCCCCGGCTCGGCGATCGTCGTTAGCCACGATCGCTACTTCCTGAATCGCATCGTCAGCCACATCCTCGCCTTCGAGGGCGATGGCTTCGTGAACTTCCACCACGGGACGTACGAGAGCTACGTCGAATGGCGCGAGGAGTGGCGGAAGCGGATGAACTTCCCGCCCGAGTCCCAGGCCGGCCGCTACCGCAAGCTCCTTCGGACCTGATGGCAGCGCTCCGACCGCGGCCGAGCCGCGGCGCCCTGGGCCTCCACGACCCGCGACTGACGTTCGATCCCGACCGCGAGCGCGCCTTGGGATACCTGCGCGAGTTCGTTCCGTCGGACGCGGACCAAGCGCGCGCGCGGGTCCAAATCATGCGCTGGATCCTCGCGAAGCAGCACCCCTTCGAGCGCCGGCAAACAGACGGGCACGTGACGGCGTCGGCGCTCGTGATCGACGCCGCCGGCGAACGCGCGCTCCTCACGCACCACGCGAAACTCGATCGTTGGCTGCAGTTCGGGGGACACGCGGACGGCGACGCCAACCTGGCCGGCGTCGCGCTGCGCGAGTCCATCGAGGAGAGCGGCATCGACGACTTGGTGATCGAGCCGCGCGTCGTCGACGTCGACGTGCACACGATTCCGGCGCGCGGCGACGAAGCGGAACACCTGCACCTCGACGTGCGCTTCCTCGTCTGGGCGCCCGAGGGTGCCAAGCCGGTGAAGAGCGAGGAGTCGCACGCCCTGGCCTGGGTCGCGGCCGACGCACAGGGCGGCTACGCGCTCGATCCGTCGGTCGTGCGGCTGTTCGAGCTGGCGCGATCCCGATGAGGGTTCGCCGCGCTCACTCGGCTCGCAGGCGAGCTTCGTGACGCGCCAGGTCTTGCAGTCCGGCTTCGTCGATGCTCGGGAAGCGAACGTCGAGTCGCTGCAGCGTCGCTAGGAGGATCTTCGCCACGGTCAAGCGCATCGTCGGCTTGTCGTCGGCCGGGATCGCGTACCACGGTGCCCACGGCGCAGCGGTGCGCCGAATCGCATCCTCGTACGCCGCCATGTAGGCGTCCCAGTGAGCCCGCTCATCCAAGTCCTTCGGGTTGAACTTCCAGCGCTTCTTGGGGTTCTCGATGCGGTCCAGGAAGCGTCGCTTCTGTTCGTCGCGCGAGACGTTCAGGAAGAACTTCACGATCACGGTTCCGTTGTGCGCGAGGTGGCGTTCGTGGTCGCGAATCGACTGGAGGCGCTCCTGCCAGAAGGCCTTGCCGCCGGTCGCGCCCGGCAGCCGTTGCGGCGCGAGGAGCTCCGGACGCACACGGACGATGAGCACCTCTTCGTAGTAGCTTCGATTGAAGACGCCGATGCGGCCGCGCTCGGGCAGATTGCGCGTCGTGCGCCAGAGGAAGTCGTGATCCAGCTCTTCGTGCGACGGCGCCTGGAAGTTGCGCACCATGAAGCCCGCCGGGTTCACGCCGCTCAAGACGTTACGAATCGTCGAGTCCTTGCCTGCCGCGTCCATCGCCTGGAAGACGACCAGCACGGCGTACCGATTGTCGGCGTACAACTTGCGCTGCAAACTCGCGATGCGCGCGACCACCTTCTCGAGCTTCGCCTTCGCCGCCGCGCGGCCGCGCATCCGCTCGCCGGGGTGGGTTGGCGCACCCGCCACTTCGAACGTACCGTCGAAGGACACGAGTTCAGGGCAGTCGATGGAATGTTCCATGCGTTGTGAGCCTTTCATCGAAGCGGGACCCTCGCGAGCGCCGGCCGCCCTGATCCATCGACGGGATCGCGGCGTGCCACGAGCCGAATCCAAAGAGAGAATCTCGCTGTTCGGCAACTGCTCACACGTGCGCCGTGCGGGAACCGCGCTTCGCACGAAGGGACCCAACGAGCAGCGCCAACAACGTGCCCCAGGACACGATCAGCAGCCAGGGCCAGCCGAACGGCGCGTAGCGGAAGCGCACCGAAGTCGCGCCCTCCGGCACGCGCACCGCGCGCCACAGGAAGCCGGCGCGCTCCACCGGGGTCGGTTGATCCACGCCGCCCGGCGTGCGCACCGTCGCCGACCAACCGCGCGCCCAACGCTCGGTCACCAGGATCCAGCCGTCCTGGGGCGCGGGTCGCGCGAGCTCGAGCTCGAGCGAGGTCGGTTCGAAGCGCACCAGGTCGAAGGGCACGCGCTCCAAGCGCGCGGCGGCGATCCTCGCGGTCGCGTCGTCGCCCACTTCGGTCCACGGTTCGTCGGCCGTGTGCACCACCAAGGGCACGGTGCCGGCCGCCGTCGACTCGGCGAAGGTCGCGAAGGTCGCGTCGTCGTCCGGCAGGTGGAGCGCCTCGGCCGCGAAGAAGACGCGCTCGCGGCCAAGCGCCTGGTCCATCAGCACGGGGAACGCGGCGAACTGATGGTGCCGAGCGCTGTTGAGCGCCGTGTAGCCCGCTAGAACGTTCGACTTCTCGGGCAGGTTGGCCGAATCGAACAGCGTTCTGACAGGTTTGTCGAAGTACGGAGCCAGCGCCTCGGTCTCGCCCGCCAAGAGCTGGTCCGTGCGAGCTTCTGGAATCGTGAAGGCGAACGGCACGCGCTCGAAGCCAGCGTTATCGTCCAACTCGGCGTGCCTACGTTCGTCCAAGCGATCGCGCCGCGCCGTATCCTCCATCATGAGTGGCCGACCGACGAGCAACGCGAACACGGCGCCGCCCGCGGTCACGACGGCGAGCGTGCGTCGCATCGCCCGCTCGCCCAGCCGCGCGCTGTAGGCCAGCGCGAGGATCGCCACCGGCGGCACCGCGAACAGCGCGAGCGGTGTGCGCGACGTCAACTGCGGCAGTACCGCCAGCGCGGTGGCCGTCGCGAGACCCGCGACCAAGCCCACGGCGAGCGCCGCACGCGCCGCGCCGCGCGCATCCACGCGGCTGGCGCCGCGCGCCGCCAGGACAGCCACGACGAACAGCAAGCCGACGCGAAAGAACGCGCTGTGTCGAAAGTAGCGCAGCGGCGGCAAGAGGTCGTACGCCCAGGCGCGCAGCGGCAACGTGTGTCCGAGCGCCAAACCCAACGACAAGAGTCCCAGCGCGAACAGCGCCGTGTTGCGTCGCGAACGCGCCGCGCCGAACAGCGCGATGAAGGTCAGAACCCACGCGGCCAGCCCGGCGTTGACACCCACGGAAGTGGCGTCGGTGACGGGGAAGGGATCCGTCTCGGGCACGCGCGCCGCGGCCGGGGCGATCACCGAGTTCGCGAGGGTGAAGAGGGCCAATGGTTCGAGCGGGTTGGCCTCCGCGGGATCCTCCGCGCCCCAACCGGTCGCAATTTCGCGCGTCAAGGTGTCGGTGCGCCCGCTGAAGCCCGAGCCCTCGGCGAAGAAGCCCACGTAGCTCGGCGCGAGCACCACGAGTCCCGTCACGAGCCAAACGCCGAGCGCTAGCGCGACCGCGCGCAGGCTCGCGCGCGGCTCTTCGCCCAGAGCGGCGGGCAACATGCGCACGAGCGCCCAACCGACGAGCACCAGCGCGCACACGACCACCAGCCCCGGATAGCCCGCCAGCGCGGAGAGCCCCCACCAGGCTCCCGCGCTGGCAGCGAGTCGCAGCCGCGCGGCGACGCTAGCACTGGACAACGCCCGATCCAAACACCACACCGACCACGGCAAGAACGCGAACGCGTGCACGAAGCAAGTGTGCCCGGCGTGCCCGACGAACGCCCCGTTGGCGCACCACGCCAACGCGATCCCGTATTGGGCCCAAGCCGGCGCGCCCAGGTGCCGGACGAGCCGCACCATGCCGAGCGCCGACAGGCACCAGGTCCCGAGCCAGAACAAGACGAACGACCACGAGCTGCCGCCCGCGAGCAATCCGCTACCCACGGCCAGCGGCGAGAACGCACCGATTTGAGGCTCGACGCCATCGGGCGACCCGCCATTCGTCCACGGATTCCAAAGCAGCAGCTCGCCAGCGCGCGCGAAGTCGCCCACCAGCATCTGGTACGGCAGGTGGAAGAGCCGCGCGTCACCCACCGGGCCCGCGTTGCCGACCAACAACGGCCACAGGGCGACGAGCAGCGTCCCCGCCGCCAACCAGCCCGCCGCGCGCTCGAACCACGCCGGCCGCTCCGTGCGCGCGACGCCTTCCCGCCGCGACGCGCCTCCGGACGCAGCCGTCCTGGATGTCGCGGACGGCGAGGGCGGTGCTCGTTTATCGATATCCAAAGGAAGCCCCTGAGACGGACCCTACTCGCCGAGGGCCTGGGACGGATCCCTCCGAGACCGATTCTGTGACGACCTTCCGCGGTCAAGCCGTCAGGCGATCGGCGCCCTTCCGCGCAGCCGCCGCCCGTGCACTTACGAGCAGCGGGCGGGTGGACGCCCCGGCCACGCGCTTCCCCGCGTATCGAAGCCGCAACTCAGGGGGTTCGAGGCTCACCGCCCGAGCCGAGGCTTCGTGAGGCTTCACGCCACTCCCGCACCCAGGCGGGCAGCGTGTCGACCGAGCGGCCTTCGAGGAAGTGGTCGCCCGCGGCGAGGTTGCGCGGGCGCTCGCGCGCCATGACCGTCGTGCGGGCGCCCCAGGCGCGGGCGGCGGCGAGGAAGCCGGCGGCCGGCCAGACTTCGCCGGAGGTGCCGACCGCGAGGAAGTCGGTCGCAGTCCGAAGAGCGCTCTCGATTTGGTCGAGGCCGAGCGGCAGCTCGCCGAACCAGACGATCGCGGGGCGCGCGCGCTCGGAGCACTCGGGACATGGGACGAAGGTCTCGAGATCGAGCTGCTCGAGGTCCTCGAACTCGTGGTCGCAGAGCGTGCAGCGCAGGCGTCGCAGCTCGCCGTGCATGTGCAAGAGATGCTGGGAGCCCGCGCGCTCGTGCAAGTCGTCGACGTTCTGCGTGATCAGAAGGAACGTGCCGCCGGCGGCGACGACCTCGCGCTCGAGCGTCGCGAGCGCGAGGTGGCCAGCGTTGGGCTCCACGTCGCGCAAGGCTCGGCGACGCAGTTGGTAGAAGCGCCAGACGAGCGCAGGGTCGCGGGCCCAGCCCTCGGGCGTCGCCACGTCCTCGACGTCGTGACCCTCCCATAGCCCGCCGGCGTCACGGAACGTCGCGACGCCGCTGTCCGCGGAGACGCCTGCGCCGGTCAGGACGACGAAGTGGCGCGCGCTCACTCGTGCACCATCAGCTCCCAGGCTCGGACGAAGCCCCAGCGTTCACCCATCGAGATCAGGGCGTCGTCGGTGTGTCCGACGCGCGCCGAGATGCGAGTGACGCCGCGCTCGGCGAGCAAACGCCGGACTTCGCGCACGAGCGCGCGCGCGACGCCGCGGTGCCGAAGGCGCGGGTCGACCCAAAGGGCGAGGATGCACGCCGTGCGCTCGGCCACCAAGGGATCGTGCAGCGGCGTCGTCAGGCAGAACGCCATCGGGTGCGGCTCGTCCTCGGCTTCGGCGACCACGGCGACCGACTCGACGCGCTCGTCGATCTCCGCGAGGAGCCGCGCGGCCGTCCCCGGTGCAACGGTCGTGTTCGAGTCGGCGAGGTACGTCGCGGCGCTGTCGGCCAGCGCGCGCTCGGCCAGGGCGAGGTGCTGCGCACCGTCCTCGGGGGCGAGCGCGTGGAGTTTCAGGTTCATGCTTGGTGTGGGAATGCAGGTGAGAGCGGCAGCGTAGCGCGGTCGTCGAGATCGTCCGCATCCGGCGGCACGCGATCGAACCCGAAGGGGCGCAAGAGGTCGGCGAGCACGGCGTAGCCGCAGGGCACGACGACGAGGATCAAGAGGGTCGAGAAGAGCAGGCCGAAGAAGATCGAGATCGCCATCGGCTGCAGGAAGCGCGCTTGTCCGCTGGCGAAGAAGGTCAGCGGTGAGAGTCCGACCATCGTCGTCAGGGAGGTCAGCACGATCGCGCGGAAGCGATCGCGGCCGGCGCTGATGAGCGCGGGCAAGAGCGATTCGCCTGCGCGGCGCCGTTGGTTGACGAAGTCGACCAGGATCAAGGAGTCGTTCACGACGATGCCCGCCAAGGCGACGAACCCGATCAGGGACATGAACGACAGAACGCGCCCCAGCAAGAGGTGCCCGACGATCATGCCGCCGGCCGCGAACGGGATCGCGCCCATGATCACGAAGGGCTGCGTGAACGAGCGGAAGAGCGTGCCCAGGATCACGTAGATCAGCGCCAGCGCGAGGGCCAGCGCGACCTCGGCGCCGGCGAGGGACGCGGCCTGATCCTCGTGCTCGCCGCGGAACTCGATCGAGGTGCCGGGGAAGCGCTTTCCGATGTCGCGGAACTCCTCCTGGATGGCCTCGGTGATGCGCGCGGTGTTGCCCTCGGCCTTGTCGACGTCCGCGGTGATGCGCAACGAGCGTTCGCCGTCGTCGCGCGAGATGACGGCGCGTCCCGCGGTCTCCTCGATGTCTGCGAGCATCTCCAAAGGCAGTGGCGGACGTGTGCGGTCGGGCATGGCGATGGGCAGGCGACCGAGCGCGCCGCGCCGCTCGCGCAACGCCTCGGGCAGCTTGACGTGAATCTCGACGTCGTCGCGCCCACGCCGCACGCGCGCGACGGGCACGCCCTCCAGCGCGCTCCGCAGTTCGCTCGCCAACCAGCCCTCCGTCACGCCCATCTGGCGGCCGAGCGCGGAGAGTTCGACGCGGATCGCGCGCTTGCCGGGTTGAGCGTTGTCAGCCACCTCGCGGACGCCGCGAAAGCGCGACAGCGCCGCCTGGACTTCGCTCGATACGCTGGCCAGCACCTCGAGATCCGGGCCGCGCACGGCGATGTCGATGGCGCGCCCGGTGGGGCCGGCCTGGGGCTGCTGCACGTCGATGCGCTCGATCCCGGACGGCGGCGGGTCCAGGCGCTCGCGCAGTTCGCGGATGATCTCGGCCGTCGGCCGCGTCCGCGTCGCGCCCTCGCGCAGCTCGACCCAAACCTGGCCCAGGTTCTGCCCGACGACAAACTGGGTCGCGTCCTGGTAGGAGACGCCTGCGACCGAGTTCGTCGATTCCAGCTCCGAAGCCGGTAGTTCGAAAACCACCTCCTCGATCGCCGCGATCAGCTCGAACGTCGTCTCGACGGACGTGCCGGGCGTCGCGCGCGCGCTGATCGAGAAGACCTTCGACTCGAAGTCGTCGAACAATTGGAACGGGATCCGGTAGACCGCGATCCCGATCAGGAGCACCGTCGCGGCGCCGGCCACGGACAACGTCACGTAGCGCCAATGGAGGGCTTGGGTCAAGCAGCGCACGTAGGCCCGGCGCAACGGCTCGTACCACGCGGCGCGAGTGTGCTCGCGGCGCGCGGACGCGCGCACGTGGCTCAAGTGCGAGGGCAGGACGACGAGCGCCTCGAACAACGACGCCAAGAGGCAGAACGTGACGACGAGCGGCAAGGGCTGCATGAACGCCCCCATCGTGCCGCCGACCATCAGGACCGGCAGGAACGCGGCGATCGTGGTCAGGATTGTCGCGACGACGGGCTTGCCGACCTGCACCGTGCCCTCGATCGCCGCGCGCCGCGGGGGCACGCCCTCCTCCATCAAGCGAAACACGTTCTCGGCCACGACGATCGCGTCGTCGACGACCATCCCGAGCACGATGATCAGCGCGAACATCGTGATCATGTTCATGCTGATCCCGAACGCGAAGGCGCAGAGGATCCCGCCCAGGAAGGCGACCGGCACGCCCAGCGCCGTCAGGAAGGCGACGCGCACGCCGAGGAACAGGAGCAACGAGACGAGCACCAGGATCCCGCCCAACGTCGCCGAGTCGCGCATCGTCGAAAGGCGGTTCTGCACGTAGATCGAGAGGTCCGAGTTCGTGCCGAGCGCCGCGCCCGGCGGCAACGCCGGCCGCACCTCGTCGAGCAGTTCATGCACACGCCTCGAGACGTCGATGGCATCGCCGCGGGGTTCCTTGTTGACCTGCAGGAACATCGACGCGTGCCCATTGAAGCGCGCGCGGGTGATCGTGCGCTCGTACGCCTCGCGGACGTGCGCGACCTCGGAGAGGGGGACGCGCGTGCCGTCGGGCAGGGTCGCGACCGGCGTCGAGCGGAGGTCCTCCGCGGTGACCACGCCGGACTCGAGCCGCACGAGGAACTCGCCGGCGCGCGTCGAGAGACCGCCCAGGGGAACGTCGATAGCGCGCGCGGCGACGACGTCGCCGACCTGGCCGAGCGACAGGCCGTAGCGCTCGAGCGCGTCGGGGTCGACCTCGACCCAGATGCGCGGTTCGCGCGCGCCGCTGGCCCAGACGTTCGAGATGCCC
>JBBDIB010000026.1:0-1298 GCA_040880665.1 Planctomycetota bacterium | reverse complement strand
GCCCGGCAAGGCTTCGAGCCGCCGCTTCGTCTCTTCGGCGATCCGACGCAACTCGTCGTCGTCGGCCAAGCCGTAGGCGAAGACCTGAATCGCGGGGAACGTGCTCTCGACCTCGCGCATGCGCACGGGCTCAGTCTCCTCCGGCAGTTCCAGCTCGCCCGAGAGTAGCTCGGCGCGCACGTCCGCCAGGACGTCCCGCGCGTCCGCGCCCGCGGTCAGCGTCAGCGTGACGCGCGCGTAACCCTCCTGACTGACCGACGCCATCGAGTCGACCCCGTCGATGCCTTCCAGCTCTTCCTCGATGCGCAGCGTGACCAAGCGCTCGACGTCCTCGGGGCTGGCCGCGGGATAGAAGGTCTCGATTTCGATGCGCCCCAGCGAGAAGTCCGGGAAGACCTCGCGCGGCATGCCTCGGTAGGCGGCGATGCCGGCGACGATCAGCGCCACCATCGCCAGGTTGACCGCCACGGGATTCGCGACCGAGAAGCGGGCGATCGCGCGAATCATGGCGTCGCGACGGGGATACCGTCGGTCAGCCGATCGAGCGGCTCGATCAGGAGCAGTTCCCCCACCGATAGACCGGCGGACACGACGAAGCCTTCGCCATGGTCCTGGCTGAGATCGAGGACGCGTTGCTCGGCGAACGTCTCACCCGCGCGCTCGACCAGGACGAACGCCGTCGCGCGCCCGTCGCGCCACACCAGGTGACGCCGCGCGACCCAGACGGCGTCCTCGAGCACGCCGGTCACGATCGTCGCGACGCCGAACGACCCCGCGGTCGGCGGGGGACCGTCGAGCTCCAACTCGACCAGCGCCCGGCGCGTGAGTGGCTCGGCCAATGGATCGACGGCGCGCACGCGAGCACGGCGCGAAGCCAACGGACGCGTCTCGGGCAACGTCGGCAGCCGAACGAGCGCCGCCTGTCCGATCGCGAGCCGCGCGAGATCGAGTTCGCCGACGCGTGCGCGCAACACGACCTCCTCGCCGACCAACTCGCCCAGCACGACGGCGGGACCGACCAGCGCGCCCACCGTCGGCGCCGGCCCGACGAGGCGTCCATCGAACGGCGCGACGAGGCGGCTCAGCTCCAGTTCGACGTCGATCTCCGCCAGCGCCGCCCGCGCGAGCTCGAGGCGTGCGTCGCCCAGGCTCAGCGCCGCCTGCGCCTGACGCAGCTCGGCCTCGGTGCGCTCGAACGCGGCGCGCGCCGCGAGCCGTTGGCTGCCCGCACGGTCGCCGGCGCTGGGCGCGAGGCTGCCGCGCTCGACCAACTGCGCGATGCGCTCGGCTTCGCCGCG
>JBBDIB010000025.1:0-41800 GCA_040880665.1 Planctomycetota bacterium | reverse complement strand
GTCGTCGGTGACCGTGCCCACGACGACGTGGTCCTCGTGGATGACGTCAACGAACGCAGCGAGGTCGTCGCGGGACACCTCGACGATGAGCCGTCCGGATGATTCACTGAACAGGGCGGTCGTCGGATCGCTGTGGGGCAGGGTGTCGATGTCGGCGCCGAGGCGTCCGGCGATGCACATCTCGGCGAGGGCAACGGCGAAACCACCTTCGCTCAGGTCGTGGCACGACCACACCAGGCCCTTGCGTATCGCCCGGTGGAGTCGGCGGTAGCGGGCCGGGGCATCGGGGTCGGGCGCCGGCACGAGCTGCTCGCGCTCGCGGCCGTCGATCAAGCGCACGCGCGCCCGCAAGTACGGCGCGAGCCCGGCGATGGCCTGGCCGACGTGGCCCGCGCCGAAGATGGCGACGCGTTGCACGCTCCACCGAAACGGCTCGAGGAACAGCGTCACGGCGCCGCCGCAACATTGGCCGGCGGCCTCGGAGAGCACGACGTCCATCGACTCCGAAGGCGCGGCGGGGTCGGCCAAGAGCGCTTCAGCGCGTTCGATCGCCAAGCGCTCGAGGTTGCCACCGCCGATCGTGCCCCAGGCGGGGCGACCCGCGGCGACGACCATGCGCGCGCCGACCTCGCGCGGTGCGCTGCCGCGCACATCCGTCACGATCACGACGACACAAGGCGTCGCCGCCGCGCGCAAGTCGCCGAGTGCTTCGAGCCAACGGGTCGGTTCCACGCCGACGAGCTTAACCCGGTTCCCTTACCACGATCCGCCTGCTTCGCCGCATCTCATCGCCCTGCCGACACTTCCCGCCCTCATCGTGCAAGTGCGTCCGGAGCCGGGCTAACCCAGAGGCCGCGGAACCCTCGGCACGCCGCGGTCGCACTCCAATTCGGCTCGCTCCCAACGCGCCGCTCGAGCGGCAGCCGCGTAGGTGGACTCGAGGAACTCCAGCAGCGTGGCCTCCGGATCGGCGGACGAACGGACGTCTCGGTAGGGCAAGAGAAACTCGCCGAGCGCGTCGTCGAAGCGCGCGGTGGCCGGCTTTACGGGGGCACTCGAGAAGCCTTCGGGCGCCGGGTAGGCGTAGGAATAGAACATGGCTTCATCGACACCGTTGCCGCCGGGCCAGAAGCCGGCGGACGACACTTCGTGGCTGTACGCCTCGCGGGTGACCGAGTCGGGCAGGTGGGGGATTCCGCCCGGGTGAAGCGGAGCCTTGCGTCCGGAGAAGCGCGTCACCGCCAGGTCGAGGGCACCCCAGAAGAGATGGACGGGGCTGACCTTGCCAAGGAACGCGGTACGAAAGTGCTCGAAGACTTGGGTGACGGACAAGAGCGCGGCGTGGAACCGCTCGACGGCGGCGGCGTCGTACTCGCGCACGCGAGTGTCCGCCGCGAAGGCGATCGGGTTCGGCATCTCATTCGGATGCTCGTGGATGGTGGGCGTACCTCCCACCGCCGTGATCAGTCGCTTCGTCCGATCGAAGAAGTCGGCCACACTCATGGGCTCGAGCGAGAACGCTTCGGACGCTCCGTCGTCGGCCTCTGCGACGAGTCGATGAGCGCGGAAATCGAAGTCGAGCGTGATGAAGCGACCAGCGTCCGCGACGACGCCCGTCGTCAAGCCGCGCGGCGTCGCATACAGCGTGGCGTGCCACGAGTGGTTGACCCAGGGCGTATGCGCCAGGCGGTACTTGCCGACGATCTGCGACCAAAGATGCAGCGCGGAGCACGTCTCGCGCCACTCCGGATAAGGCAACGCGGGCCAGGCGGAGCGATCGTCGTGCGTCATGTTCTTGTGACTCTACTAGTGGCCAGGCGCTGGCAGCGAGAACTCGCCCGGCGGCAACGGTTCGGAGTCGAGTTCGCCGCCCGCGTAGCCGAGCGCGCGCAGTTGCTCGTTGTGCTCCGACGTGTCGCGCGGCACGGCGACTCCGCCGGCTTCGATGGCGGCCAGCCGATCGGCATTCAAGTCGACGTAACGCTCGCGCCAACGCTCGAGGGCGGCCTGCGCCGGAGCGCTGGAGAAGTCCGTCGAGAAGTTCTCAGGTCGCTCGTCGGGATGCACGGCGAGATCGATCCAGCGCAGCGATTCGGTGGCGCGACCCAGAGCTTGCTGCGCTTCGAAGCGGTCGCGCGCCTCGCGCGGCAGGGCGTCGAGCACGGCGTTCGGAAGGCGCGGCCAACTGCGCTCGCGCAAGAGCTTCAGCGAGCCCCAGTGGTACGATTCGGTCAACACGACCAACTGACCGGCGACCGATTGTGGCGTGCCGCTTCGATCCGGAACCATCAATCCGACGTTCCACGCGCGCACCATGCGTCCGAGCACGGCGCGCTCGCGCGGATCCTCGCGACCCTCGAGCAGCGGAACCAGGCTCGTTCCAGACGTGTCGTCGGCCAACCGCAGCCAGTCGAGCACGGTCGGCACCAGGTCGACGGTGGAGGCCAGCGGGGCGATTCGCGTGCCCGCCGCGACGCGGCCGGGCCAACGAACGATCAGGGGCACCTGGGTGATCTCCTCGAAGAGCGTGTTGCGGTGCCCGAGCGACCCGTGCTCGAAGAACTCGTCGCCGTGATCGCTCGTGACGATGACGAGCGTGCTCTCGGCGAGGCCCAGCGCGTCGAGTCGTTCGAGCACGCGGCGCAGTTGTTCGTCGACCCACGCCAGTTCGCCCGCGTAGAGCGCGCGGATGTGCTGCATGTCGCGCTCGTTGGCGACCTGGACCAACTGCCCCGGGCCCGTGGCGCGCGGGTCCGGGTGCGAGATGGCCGGATCCTCGAGGAGGTCCAGGCCCGTGATCGCGCCTGTGTAGTCGGCGTCGAAGGTGCGATCGTGCGGCGGCGGCGGCACGTAGTCGTAGTGCGGATCGAACAGGTGCGCGAACAGGAAAAACGGTCGGTCGCCCGCGGCCGCAGCCTCGAGTTCAGCGAGCGCCGCGTCC
This sequence comes from Planctomycetota bacterium, assembly GCA_040880665.1. GTDB lineage: Bacteria > Planctomycetota > UBA1135 > UBA1135 > JBBDIB01. Next base: position 38,859 of record JBBDIB010000025.1, on the reverse strand, counting down.
GTCACCGTGCGCGAACTCACGTCGCGATGCGATTCGTTCTCCACGGCCAAGATGGCGTCGTTCATGCGCCGCGTGAGCTCGTCGACGGTCGGCGTTCCCACGGCGCCGCGACGCGAGCGCTCGATCTCGGCTTCCAGCGCGGCTTTCGCCCGGGTCGCCTCGCGCAGCGCGGGTCCGTAGCACGCCTCATAGCGCTCGAAGCCGCGCCCGAAACCGAAGTCGGGGTCCAGGTAGGGCCCCGAGAAGAAGCCCGCGGTGCGATATCCGACCGCGCTCAACCGCTCGGCCAACAGCCGCCGCGACGGATCCGCGACGTGGTAGTCGATGTCGACGCCGTGCACCAGCTCGGGTTGTCCCGTGAGCATCGTCAAGTGACTCGGCAGCGTCCACGAAGTCGTCGCGTACGCGTTCTCAAACAAGGCGCCCTCGAGCGCCAACGCGTCGAGCGCCGGACTCGAGCTAACGCCGGGCGCGAACGGCGACTCGAACCCGTACGCCCCGACGAGATCCCGCCTGAGACTGTCGATCGAGATCAACAGCACGTTCGGGCGCGGAGCCTCTTTCGATCCGCACCCCCCGACGACGTTTACCAGCAGCACGAGCCCAAGAGCCAAGATTCGCATACGCGTACTGTCGACGAATCGGGCGCCGCACACCACCCCGCCGGTCAGCGGGGTGTGTCCGGCACCGCGTCGCGGAGGGAGAGGAGGTCGGGGTTGGTGGGGTCGAGGGCGAGGGCGCGAGCGAGGACGGGTCGGGCTTCTGCGTAGCGCTCGAGGGCGATCAGCAGGCCGGCCTTGTTGGAGAGCGCACGCACGTGGTCGGGCTCGAGCTCGAGGACGCGGTCGAAGTCGCGGAGAGCGCCGGCGAGGTCCACGGGGGGGGCCGCCGCGCGCAGGTAGCCGCGTTGGTAGAGCGCCAGCGTGAAATCCGGCTCGAGCTCGAGCGCGCGGTCGAAGTCGGCCCGGGCGCCCGCATGGTCTTGGCGGCGGAAGCGGGCCTCGCCGCGATTCGCGAACGCGAAGGCGTCGTCCGCCGTGTGCTCGATCGCCCGCGTCCAAAGCGTCACGTCGTCGCGCCAGACGGGTACGTAGGCGCGCGCCATGAGCGCCAGCCCGACGCCGATCGCCAGCGTCGCGCCGATCGCGAGCGCCTCGCGCCCGCGGGTGAGCAGCGCGAAGCCCGCTCCCGCGAGCAGCGTCAACGCGATCATCGAGAGATAGCTGTACCGATCGGCGACCTCCTGCGGGCCGCTCTGCGTGAAGCCCAAGACGGGCGAGACGACGAGCGCGAAGACCGTCCAGGCGACGAGCGGCGCTCGGTTCCGCTGCGCATAGAACGCCAGCGCGATGGTCACCACCGCGACTCCGCCGAAGGCCGCCAAGTGCCGCGGCGCGAACGCGCCGAGTGCGGGGTCGAGTCGATAGAGCGGCGACAGATTCAGCGGCGCCAGCGTCTTCGCCGGGTACCACAAGAGCCCGACCGCCGCTTGAGCCGCGCGGCGCGCCGGCCCCGCTTCGACGGCGAAATCCATCGCGCCCGAGGCCGCCTGCGCGCGAATCGCGAGCACCGCCGTGCCGAGCGCGAGCAGCGCGAACGGCAAGACTGACCACGATTCGCGCGCCAGCGTGTCGCGCCGCAGTCGCCCGAGCGGCCAGGCGGCCAGCACCAGCAACACGGCGGGCAGCGTGATGCCCCACGCCTTGGCCAGCAGCGACAGCGCGTACAACGCGACGGCCGCCACGAACCAGCCGCGGGCGAGCGTTTCCTCGCGGCGGCTCCGCCACCAGGCGAGGAGCGCCGCCAGCAAGAACGCGCCCGACAAGAGGTCGCGCCGCTCGGTGATCCACGCCACCGACTCGACGCGCAAGGGATGCGCGACGAACACCGTCGCCGCGAAGAAGGCACCGATCCACGCGACCGAGTCGGCGCGTCCCGGCAGCGCGCGCGCCAGGACTTGGCGGCCGAGCACCAGGACCAGCACCGCGTTGACGGCGTGCAGGACCAGGTTCGTGACGTGATAGCCGCGCGGGTCGAAACCGGAACGCGCGTGATCGAACGACCACGAGAGCCAGCTCAGCGGCTGCCAATGCCCGTTGTGTCCCGTCGTGAACGCGAACTCGAGGCTCTCGCGCGTGAAGCCGATCCAGCGGCTGTGGCTGAGCAGCAGCAGGCGGTCGTCCCACACGAAGTCACCCGCGAGCGAACGCCCGAAGGCCAGCCACACGAGCCCGGCGAACAGCGCCGAAGCGAGGAGGTAGCGCTGAAGCGGCGACATGCGCCGTCACGTTAGGGCGCCGCGCGTCGGGCCGCTACCTCTCAGCGCCACCGAGTACGGCTCGATCCTGAACCCCACGCTGCGCTGATCGTTGTTCGAGCCGCCCACCGGGCGTCTCAGTCGGCCTTGTCGTCGGCCTGCTTGCCTCACGTCGGCTTCGTGGCGCCTCACCCGGCTCCAGAGGGCAGGCGTCCGCGTTGATAGCCGAGGAGGCCGAGCAAGGTCGCCGCCAGCGCCGTCACCCAGACCTGCGGCTCGCCCCGCTCCGCCAGGAAGGACTCCTGAATGGCGTGCGCGGCGAACGCTCCGACGAGCACGCCGACCAAGGCGAAGAAGAGCGGCTTGACCATCGCTCCAGTCTACCCGTGCCGGCCGCTCACGCGACTGGTTGCACCTCGGGTTCCGCCGGCGCGTGCCGCACGTCGAGCTTCCAGCCGCCGTCGCTGAAGTCCATGACCGCGGTGTCGCCCTCGGCGAGTTCGCCGGACAGCAGCGCTTCCGCCAAGCGGTTCTGGATGCGGCGTTGGATCGCGCGCTTCAAGGGGCGGGCGCCGTACTCGGGATCCCAACCTTCCTCGGCCAGGGCGTCCTTCGCGGCTTCGGTGACCTCGAGCGTCACGCCGCGGCGCTCGATGCGCTCGATCAAGCGCTGGAGTTGCACCGTGACGATGTCGCGCAACGTCTCGGCGTCGAGTGCGTTGTAGGTGATCACCTCGTCCAGTCGGTTGATGAACTCGGGGCGGAAGTGTGCGCGGACCTGGGAGTCGTCGCGCAGGTTCGAGGTCATCAGGATCAAGGTCTGCGTGAAGTCGACCACGCGGCCCTTTCCGTCGGTCAGGCGACCGTCGTCGAGGATCTGCAGCAGGGCGTTGAAGACGTCGGGGTGCGCCTTCTCGACCTCGTCGAAGAGCAGGACCGCGTGCGGCTTGCGGCGGACGGCTTCCGTTAGCGCTCCGCCCTCGTCGTAGCCGACGTAACCCGGGGGCGCGCCGATCATGCGTGAGACGGCGTGCTTCTCCATGTACTCGGACATGTCGAGCCGAATCACGGCGGACTCGTCGTCGAAGAGGAACTCGGCCAGCGCTTTGGCCGTTTCGGTCTTGCCGACGCCGGTGGGGCCCAACAGCAGGAACGAGCCCAGGGGTCGCGTTTCCTCCTGTAGGCCCGCGCGCGCGCGGCGCACGGCTTCGGAGATCGCGACGAGCGCGTGGTTCTGGCCGACGACGCGCTCCTGGAGACGATCTTCCATCGCGAGCAACTTGGCGCGCTCGGTCTCCAAGAGCCGCGTCGCGGGGATCCCGGTCCAGCGCGAGACGACGCGCGCGATCATCTCGGCGTCGACCTCTTCGGGCAGCATGGCTCCCGTGGCTTGCACGGCGCGCAGGCGCTCTTGGGCTTCCGCCACGTTGCGTTCGGTCTCGGGGATCTCGCCGTAGCGCAGTTGCCCGACGCGCTCGAAGTTGCCTTCGCGCTCGGCGCGATCGGCTTCGGCGCGCAGGACTTCGAGGTGCGTCTTGCCGGCGCGAATCTGCGTGATCAAGTCCTTCTCGTTGCGCCAACGCGCCTCGATCGCGGACTTCTCCTCGTGCAGGTCGGCCAACTCGGCGGCGATCGCCTCGAGGCGCGCTTTCGCGTCCGAGCCGCGCTCCTTCTCGACGGCCGTACGCTCGATCTCGAGCTGACGTTGGCGTCGCTCGAGCGCGTCGAGTTCGGGCGGCAGGGAGTCGATCGACAACTTCAACTCGGCGGCCGCTTCGTCGACGAGGTCGATGGCCTTGTCGGGCAGGAAGCGGTCGGTGACGTGCCGATCCGAGAGCCGCGCCGCGGCCACCAGGGCCTCGTCGAGGATGTGTACGCCGTAGTGCGTCTCGTAGCGCTCGTTCAAGCCGCGAAGGATCGCGATCGTGTCGTCGACCGTCGGCTCGTCGACGCGCACGGGCATGAAGCGCCGCTCGAGCGCCTTGTCCTTCTCGATGTACTTGCGGTACTCGTCGAGCGTCGTCGCGCCGATGCAGTGCAAGTCCCCACGCGCCAAGGCGGGCTTCAAGAGGTTGGCCGCGTCGATCGCGCCCTCGCCGCCACCGGCACCGACCAGGGTGTGCAGTTCGTCGATGAACAGGAGGATGTCGCCTTCACCGTTCTCGACCTCCTCGAGGACGGCCTTCAAGCGCTCCTCGAACTCACCGCGATACTTGGCGCCGGCCAAGAGGCGCCCCATGTCGAGCGACATCACGCGCCGGTTCTTGAGCCCGTCGGGAACGTCGCCGGCGACGATGCGATTCGCCAAGCCTTCGACGATCGCCGTCTTGCCGACGCCCGGGTCGCCGATCAGGACGGGGTTGTTCTTCCGGCGCCGCGAAAGCACCTGCATCGTGCGGCGAATCTCGGCGTCGCGTCCGATGACGGGGTCGAGCCGGCCCGAGCGCGCGTCCTCGGTCAGGTCGCGCGCGTACTGGTTCAAGGCGTCGTAGCTGCCCTCGGGGTTCTCGCTCGTCACGCGCCGGTTGCCGCGCAAGGCTTCGAGCGCCGTGCGCAGGCGCTCGGGGGTCGCCTGTCTGGCGGCCAGCAACTCCTTGACGCCGCCGCCGACCTGGCTGAGCGCGACCAGAAGGTGTTCGGTCGAGACGTAGGTGTCGCCCAGTTCGCGCGCGACCTGCTCGGCCGCGTTCAAGACGGCCGCGATGTCCTGGGAGAAGGCCGGTTGCCCGCTGCCCGACTGGCGCGGCAAGCGTCCGAGCGCCTGCTCGAGTTCGCGGGCGAGCACCGTGGGGTCCAGTTCCAATCGCTCCAAGAGGCCCGCAAACAGGCCCTGCGGCTCGGCCAACAGCGCGACTGCCAGGTGGGTGGAGCGCACCTCCGGGTTCCCGCGTTGGGTCGCGAGGGTCACAGCGGCTTGGACGGCGGCCTGAGTCTTCTGCGTCATGGGAGTCGGCATGCCCTCGGAAGCGCAAGCGCCGTGCCGAGCACCGACCGCCCGCCGAAGCGCGCGTGGGACGCCGTAGGCCAGGCGCCCCTGCCATTGTGACGCAGAGCCTGTCAAGGCGGCAGCCCGCTGTGGCGCCCGGAAAGCGGCACATCGGCTCCGCTCGGAGGGCGCGCGCGGTCGATCTTCCTCAGCCCCCCGCATCCCATGCACTTCGTTCACAGCGCCGCGTATGCGGTTTTTCATCAACCCGGCGCACAGCGCCGCGTATGCGGTTGGAACCCAGCGCGGGGCCCGTTCGTCCACAAAGCCTTGCGGTCTCGCTACGCGCTCCGACGCAGGGCTTCGCCGCCCGGATCGACGCGTTGGCTAGACTGGCGCCGGCTCGCACGCCTCGGCATGCCGGGGCATCGACTCTCCCACATCTCTCGCATCATGAAAGCAATCGCTGTCACCGCCGCCCTGGCCGTCATCGGCTCGGCCGTCGCGTATGGGTTCCTGGCCGGCAATGACGACCGCCAAGGACGATCGCTCGACCCCAAGTCCACGGCCGTCGAAAAGTCGACGGAGACGAAGGCCTCCCTGGCCGCCGCCGAATCCATTCCGGAGCCCGAGCCGGAGGTCGAGATGGAAATCATCGATCCCTTCCTCGTCGGCAAGCGCACGACCGCGCCGGCTCTCGAGGAGCTGACGTACGAGACGCCGATCGTGCAGTACCACGCGGATCGTTCGGTCACGACGCACAAGCTGGCACGTCTCACCCTGCCCGATGGCACGGTGCGGGAGATTCCGGTTCGCGCACACGCGCGGCTGGCGCCGCAACCGATGGAGCTGAAGAGCCGCGCCGAGACCATGATGTTCCTGCGCGAAGAGCGCGGCGAGGACTTCGGTCAGCCCATGAAGCCCAAGGCGGGCGAGGCCGACAAGCCGTTGAACTCGGGCACGGTTTCCGGCGACCAGTAGCGCCCTCGCGGCGGAGCAGGGCCTATTCCACGAGGAGCTCGTTCGCGGGCTCCTCGTTCGCGTTGACGGCGCGGTGCTCGAGTTCGAAGACGTTGGCCGCATCCGCGATCAGCGCGACCAAGGCGCGGCGCAGTTCGTCCTCGACGGGCACGAGTGGCAAGCGCAGTTCTTCCGCCGCGTGCCCCAGGCGGCCGAGCACGGCCTTGAGCGGCGTGGGATTCGACGCGCGATAGAGCAGCGCGTTCCACGGCGCGAAGTGCGCCGCGAGCTCGCGCTCGTCGCCGACGATTCGTTTCCGTAGCAGGGCGGGGAACAGGTTCCCGAGGACGCTGACGGCGCCGCCGACGCCCGCCGCGAGCGCCTCGTCCAACGTCGCGTCGTCGCCCCACAGCACGTCCAGCTCCGGGCCGAGCGCTGCGAGTCGCGCGAGGCTCCCCCCGGCTTCCTTGATCGCGACGACGTTCGCGTGCGCGCGCGCCACGGCCAGCGCGGTGTCGACCTCCAGCGTGACGGCCGTGCGCGCCGGCACGTCGTAGAGCACGACGGGCAAGGGCGTCGCGGCGGCGACGGCGCCGAAGTGCGCGGCGAGCCCCGCCTGCGAGGGTCGGGCATAGGCCGGCGTCGAAACCAACAGGCCGTGGGCTCCCGCGATGCGCGCGTGCTCCGCTAGTTCGAGGGTCGTGCGCGTGTCGCTCGTTCCGACGCTGGCGATCCACGGTAGGCCCGAGCGCTCGGCTTCGGCGTAGAGGGCTCCGCGTTCGCTGGGAGTCAACGTCGAACCCTCGCCCGTCGTGCCGGCGACGACGACGCCGTCGGTCCCGGCCGCGCGCTGGCGCGCGAGGGCTGCGCGCCAGTCGGCGAGGTCCGGTCGGCCGCCCCGGAACGGCGTCGCCAGTGCGACCCAACTGCCTCGAAAGCGCGTCACGAGATCGCTTCGAGCATCTCTCGAATGGCGACGTCGACGCCCTCGAACACCGCGCGAGCGACGAGTGCGAAGCCGATGTTCAACTCGACGACATCCGGCAGCGCGGCGATCGGTCCGACGTTGGCGAGGTCGAGTCCATGCCCCGCGTGCACGACGAGCCCGAGGCGCGCCGCGTGCTCCGCGGCCGTCCGCAGGCGCTCGAACTCGCGCTCGCGCGCGGCGCCCTGCACGCTGGCGTAGGCGCCCGTGTGCAGCTCGACCGCCGGTGCACCGACGGCGCGGGCCGCGTCGAGCTGCTCGAGGTCGGGGTCGACGAACAGGCTGACCTCGGCGCCGGTGTCGCGAAAGCGCGCGACAGCCTCGGCGACCCGCCCGCGCTCGGCCAAGACGTCGAGCCCGCCCTCGGTCGTGACCTCCGTCCGATTCTCGGGCACGAGGCAGATCTGATCGGCGCGCGAGCCGAGCGCCAGCGCGAGCATCTCGGCGTCGAGGCTCGACTCGAGGTTCAAGAGCGGCGCGACCGAGCGCAGCTCGGCCACGTCCGCGTCCTGCACGTGGCGGCGATCCTTGCGCAGGTGACAGGTGATGCCGTCCGCGCCGGCGGCGAGCGCGCGTTCCGCCCAGCGGGCCGGCGACGGAAACGCTTCGCGCCGCGCTTGGCGCAGCGTGGCGACGTGGTCGATGTTGACGTGGAGGCGCGGACGAGTCATGTGGGGGGGAATCGCTCGGGAAGCCAGAGGCTACCGCTATCCTGGTCCGCCATGAAGGTCCTCCTCGCCGCCATCGCGCTCGCCGCACCGTTCGTCCAGGAGCCGGCGCCCGAGCAAGCGCTCGCCGTCGTCTTGCCGAGCGACTGGGCCGTGGGTGCACGGCTCTCGATCGTGCTGGAAAAGGTGCGCGAGAAGAGCGTGGGGCATCAGCGCGAGGTCGTCAGAGCCAGCCGGACCGCGGCGGAGCTCGAGGTCCTGGCGCGCACGGTCGACGGTTTCCGCGTCGCCTGGACGTGGGGCGCGACCGAGCTGGAGCCAACCGTGGCTGGCGCCAACGCGCGGCTCGCCGAACGCTTGGCGACCGTCCACGCGGGAACGCGCCTCGAGCTCAGCCTCGACTCGTTCGGTTCCGTGCGGGAGTTGCTCAACGTCGATGAGCTCGTCCAGCGCTACGAGCGCGTCCTGGCCGAGCTCGACCAGACGCTGGCCGAGGACGGGATGTCGGCGGAGCGGCGCGAGCTGGCGCTGTCCGCCGTCCGACCGCTGCTCGAACCCGAGGTCGTCTTGGCCACCGCGACCGAGGATGCCGCGCTCTTTCTCGCGATGTCGGGCGGTTCCTTCGCGCCGCTCGCGCCGGTCGAGTTCGAGGACAGCCTGCCGAACCCGCTCGGCGGTCCGCGCATCGCGTCGCGCGGCGTCGTCGAGCTGACCGACCACGACACCGAGCGCGCGACCATCCGCCGCACGCTCAGCGCGGATCCGCGACAGGCGGCGATCTCCGCGCACGCCGCCGTGCAGCAGCTCAGCGCGAACGCGGGTCGCGCGCTGACGGGCGACGATGCGGTGCCCAAGCTGGCCATCGAGGACGAAGCGACCTGGACGTTCGACCGCGCGACGGGCTGGCCCGTCGCATGTCGGCACGAGCGCCGCACGAGCGTCAACGATCGAGCGCAGGTCGAGCGCCGCACCTTCACCGCCGCACCCAGCGCGGCGGGGGAGTCACGCTAGCGTTGCGCATCATCGCGGGAGCGTGGCGGGGGCGCAGGCTCTTGACGCCGAGCGGGCAGGCCACGCGCCCCATGTTGGATCACGTGCGCGAAGCCGTGTTCAACACCCTCGCGCCGTGGCTGGACGGCGCGCGCGTGCTGGACCTGTTCGCGGGCACCGGCAGCTTGGGGCTCGAGGCGCTGTCGCGCGGCGCCCGGCACGCGCGCTTCGTCGACCTGGCGCGTGAAGCGCGCGAGCTGCTGGAGGAGAACATCGCGACCGTGGGTGCCGAAGGGCGCGCCGACATCGTCGTGGGGGACGCGCTCAGCCCTTCGAGCTGGGGCGCCGAGTCGCCCGACCTCGTGTTCCTCGACCCGCCCTTTCCGATGGTGCGCGAGTTGAGCGGGCGGCGCGAAGTCTTGGCGGGGGTCGAGGCGCTCTTGACGCGCCTGGCGCCCGAGGGCGTGATCGTGCTGCACGTACCGCGTCACGCTCTGGGCGAGCACGAGCTGCCCGCGAGTTGCGTCTCGCGCGAACGCATCTACGGTTCGCAGTCCGTGTGGTTCTTGCAACTGGACGAGCCCGAGGAGGAAGCGTGACGGAGGTGCGGGGCAAGCTTTTGATCGACGGCGTGTTCGTCAGCGGCGCGCTGCGTATCGAGAACGGCCGCATCGCCGCGATCGAGCGCGTGGACGCCGCGCCCGACCAGCCCTTCATCGTCCCCGGACTCGTCGATCTGCACGTTCACGGCTTTGGAGGCCACGAGCCGACCGAGGATTTGGCCGGGATGGCGCGCGCGCTGGCGGCACACGGTACGACGGCCTTTCTGCCGACGTTGTTCCCCGACGAACCCGCGCGCCTCGGCGCGACCGCGGAGCGCGTGGCGCGCGACGCGCGCGCCGCGTTCGACGCCGGTGGCGCCCGACCGCTCGGCTTGCACCTCGAGGGCCCGTTCGTGAATCCCGCGCGCGCCGGGGCGCTGTCGCCCGCCGCTCTCGCCGAGCCGTCGGTCGAAGCGCTCGCGGCGCTGCTCGAGCCGTCGTCGGGCGCCGAACGCGGTGTGCGCATCGTGACGCTGGCGCCCGAGCTGCCTGGCGCGGCTCCTTTGATCGAGGAACTCGTGCGCGCCGGCGTGCACGTGTCGCTGGGCCACAGCCTCGCGACCGCCGCCGAGGCCCGCGGCGCCGCGCGCGCCGGCGCCGCGGGCGCGACGCATCTCTACAACGCGATGGGGCCGCTGCATCACCGCGACGCGGGCCTCGCAAACTTCGCGCTGTCGGACGACGCGCTCTACGCCGAGATCATCGGCGACCTGCAGCACGTCGGTTCCGAAGCCTTCGCGCTCGCGCTCCGAGCGCGTGGGGCGCGCGGCCTGTGCCTCGTCTCCGATGCTTTGGCGGGCGCGGGCAGCGGCTGCCAGGTCTTCGAGACGCACGTGCATCGCTGCCGCAGCGCCGACGGCGCCGCGTGGATCGTGGACGACGACCCGGACGCGCCGCCGCGGCTGGCGGGCTCCGTCACGAGTCAACTCGAGGCCGTGCGTCGGTTGGTGCGAGCCGGCGTCGTGAGCCTCGAGGAGGCGCTGACCATGGCCAGCGAAACGCCAGCCCGCGCGCTCGGCGTCGAAGCCGACCTGGGCCGCATCACCGTGGGCGCGCGCGCCGACCTCTTGGTGTTGCGCGGGAGCGCGCTCGAGCTCGAACGCGTCCTCGTCGGCGGGCGCTGAGCCCGGCGGCGCGGCGTGCGCCAAGTTGGCGTTCAAGCATCGCGGCCGATCGGCCGATGACCTCCGAGCATGATTCCTTGGATCACCGGATGGGCGCTCAGCGTGCTGGCCGCGGGCGGCGGCGGCTCCGATGCCGCGCCCGTCAGCCTGACGGAGGCGCGCGAGTTCCCGTCGGCCCAGGCCGGAAAGACGCTGCGCTTCGTCGTTCAGTTCGACCGGCTGGTCGAGTCGTGGGACCCGCTCATGACGCGCTTCGCGCCCGAGGAGTGGGTCGCGTTCAGCGCCTGGGCCGACGAGAGCTTCACTTGGGAACCAGCCGTCTTCCGGCGACCGTTCGCGCGCCTGTTCGTAGCGGCCGACTCGCGCCTCGTGCCCGCGCTCGAGCGGGCCGAGCGCTTTCGGCGCTTCGAGGTCGAAGGCGTCTGCCGCGCCGTTCTGGGCGGCGACCCGTGGTTCGAGGTCCAGCACCTGACGCCGCTAGAGGAGTTCGTTGGCGAGGGCACGCTCGTGACCATCCAGCGCGCCAGCGAGGCCTTGCAGCAAGGAAGGTTCGAAATCGCCTTCGACCTCTTGGAGCGCGCCAAGCTGGGCCCGTTGCCCGCGCACGCGCGGGACGGCATCGATCGCCTGAAAGCTTCGTTCGAGACCGAGCGACTCCGCTGGCTCGATCGCCGGCGGGCCTCGGACCCCGCGCGCGGCCGCATCCTGCGCTGACGGCGACGCAAAGTTCGAGCGCGGTGGAAACCGGGCGGGACCTGTGGGATCTTGCCCTCCCATGCTGGTCGAACTCACCATCCGAGATCTCGCGCTGATCGATACGGCCGACGTCGAACTGGAGCCCGGGCTCGTGGTGCTGACGGGCAGCTCGGGCGCGGGCAAGAGCTTGTTGGTCGGCGCGCTCGAGATGCTGAGCGGCCTCGCGCCCCGGGGCGGAGCCGCGACCTGGGTTCGACGAGGCGCCGATCTGGCGCGGGTCGAAGCGCGCTTCGAACTCGAAGGCGAGGTCGCCGCGCGGCTGCGCCGACACCTCGAGACAGCGGCGCCCGAACTGGTCGAGGACGTGCAGGTCGAGGGTGACTATCAAGTCGTGCTCGGCCGGACGCTGCGCGCGGACGGCAGGACTCGGGCCGCCATCGACCATCGCGCGGTGCCGCTGCGCCTCTTGCGTTCGGTCGCGGGACTCTTGTTCGAGATCCACGGACAGAACGAACATCAAAAGCTCTTGGAGCCGGCCGAGCAGCGGCGGCTCTTGGACGTCTTCGCGGGCAGCGACGCGGCGCTCGGGAAGTACCGGGAGGCGCGCGCCCAGTGGACGAGCGCTCGCGAGGCGCTCGACGCGCGGCGTGCGCGCCTCGCCGATGCGAACCAACGCCTCGACCTCCTGCGCTTCCAACTCGAGGAATTGACCGCGGCCGAGCTCGAAGTGGGGGAGCGCGCGCGGCTCTCGGAAGAGCGCGCGTTGCTGCGCAGCTCGCACGATCTCGCGCGCGACCTCGGCGGGCTCGTCGACGCGTTGACCGAGCGCGAGGGTGCCGCGCTCGAGGCCTTGCAGCGAGCGGCGCACGTGCTCGAGCGCTGGGGCGGCTCGATCGAGCGCCTCGCGACGGCGGCCGAGGACGCGGACGCCGCGGTCGCCCACGTCGAAGAGCTGGCGCGCACGCTCGGCGACGTGCTCGACGACGTGCGCCACGATCCCGAGCACTTGGAACGCATCGAGTCGCGCCTGGCGGAGCTCGAGCGCCTCGAGCGGAAGTACGCGACCGACGACGAGGGGCTGGTGGCGAAGCGCGACGCGCTCGAGGCCGAACTCGAGGAGTTGGACGCCGGCGAGGCGGGCTTGGCGGAACTCGAGCAGGCTCACGCGGCGGCGACGACGGCGCTCGAAGCCGCGGCGCGCGCGCTCGCCAAACGGCGTCGCGCCGCCTTTCCCAAGTTGACGAGCGAGGTCGTCGCGCGGCTCGCCGAGCTGGGCTTGCCCGGCGGCGCGTTCGAGTTGGCGGTCACGCCGCGCCAGGGCGAGCGACGCTTTGGTCCGGGTGGCGCGGACGACCTCGAGTTCCTCTTGAGCTTGAACGCGGGCGAAGCACCCGGCGCGCTGCGCCACGTCGCGTCGGGCGGCGAGGCCGCGCGCGTGCTCTTGGCGCTCCGCACGGTGCTCTCCCAAGCCGATCGCGGGCGCACGCTGGTCTTCGACGAGATCGACTCGGGCGTCGGCGGCCGCCTCGGCCCGGAGGTCGCGCGCCAGCTAGCGGCCCTGGGCCAGACGCACCAAGTCCTGTGCGTCAGTCACCTACCCGCGATCGCGGCCGCTGCCGATCTGCACCTGCACGTCTCGAAACGCGTCGACAAGCAACGCACGAAGACGACGATCGTGCCCTTGGCGCCCGAGCAGCGCGTCGCCGAGATCGCCGACATGATCGCGGGCGGCGCGGGGCAAGCGACGGCCGAGGCCGAGGCCAAGCGGCTCTTGGCGGCGGCGCGCGCCTAAGAACGCATTTCTGGTCGCGTCCTGTCGTGCGGAGCGCCGCGGCGCGCTTTGGGCGCACGCCGCCGACGCCACCCCTGCTCGGCGCGGTAGGCTGAGGCGCCCGTTTCGGGCTCCCCCCATGTCCGCCCTTCCTCCGCTCCGATTCCAGCGTCACTTCGTCGAGAAGGTCTGGGGCGGTCGTCGCTTGGCGGAGCGGCCGGGGCTCGCGCTGCCCGCCGGGGTGCGCGTGGGCGAGACGTGGGAGTTGGTCGATCGCGAGCGCGAGAACTCGGTCGTGGCCGAGGGGCGCTTCCAGGGGCGGACCCTGCGCTGGTTGATGACCGAACACGGCGCCGCGATCCTGGGGCAGAGCCCCGGCCGTGCGGATGGGCGCTTTCCGCTGCTGGTCAAGTTCCTCGACGCGTCCGACGACCTCTCGATCCAGGTGCATCCCGACGACGAGCGCGCTCAGGAACTCGGCGGCGGCGCCGAGGGCAAGACCGAGGCCTGGTACGTGGTGGACGTGGCGCCGGGCGGGGCGCTCTATGCGGGGCTCGAGCCCGGCGTCGACGCCGCCGCCTTCCGCGCCCTGGCCGGCGGCGCGGGCGTGGAGCGAGCGCTCGTGCGACACGACGTCCGCGCGGGCGATTGCGTCATGATCGAGGGCGGAACCGTGCACGCGATCGGTGCGGGTGTGACGATCCTCGAGGTGCAGCAGAACTCCGACACGACCTACCGCCTGTGGGATTGGGGGCGCGTGGGGCTCGACGGCAAGCCGCGCGCGACGCACGTGGAGGAAGCCTTGGCGTGCATGCGCTTCGGCGTCGATCCGCCGTCCGCGGTGGCGGGCGACCGCGAGGGCGAGCTGGTTCGTGGGCGGCACTTCTCGATGGCGCGTCACCGCGTGCGCGGGCGGCGCGAGTTCCCGAACGAGGAGCGCTTTCGGATTCACGTGGTGCTGGAGGGACGCGGCGAGCTCGTCGCGGACGAACGCTTCCCGCTGGCGCCGGGCGACACCTGGCTCGTGCCGGCCGCGACGGGTGCCCACGCGCTGGTCGGCGACGACCTCTCCGTCGTCGAACTGGGCTGATCCGCGGAAATGCTGCGCATTCCACCTCCCACGGGTGGGGGGTCGGCCCTAAACTCTTTGCCCTCAAACGCTCCACTCCCATCTTCGACGTGAGGTCGACATGGACACTACCGTACGCCTGAACAAGTACCTGGCGGTCAATGGCATCGCCTCCCGCCGCCACGCCGACCGACTGATCGCCGACGGCGACGTCATGGTCAACGGAGAGATCGTGACCGAGCTCGGGCTCAAGATCGATCCCGAAACGACGCGAGTGGAGGTGGACGGCGTCGTGCTCAAGCCCCACGGCGAGCACAAGCGCTACTACCTCTTGAACAAACCCAAGGGCGTCGTCTGCACGAACGAGATTCGTGAAACGCGTCGACGCGCGATCGACCTGATCGGCGACCGCCAGCGCGGGCGGATCTTCACCGTCGGCCGCTTGGACGAGGACACCGAAGGTTTGATCATCCTCACGAACGACGGCGAGTTCGCGAACAAGATCGCCCACCCGCGCCACGGCATCGCGAAGACCTATCAGGTCCACGTGAAGGGGCGCGTCGAGGACGCGAGTCTCGAGCGGTTGCGCGAGGGCGTGCGCCTCTCCGACTACCGCGCGCGCTTCCGCGACGTGCGGCTGGCGCAGCGTTCCGAGAAGGGCTCGCTCGTCTACGTGACGCTGGAAGAAGGCCGTAACCGCGAGGTGCGGCGCGCGTTCGTCGCGCTCGGGCACGACGTGCTCGCGCTCGCGCGCGTTCAGGTCGGACCGTTGCACGATCGCAAGCTGCGTGTCGGCCAGTGGCGCCCGCTCCTGCGCGAGGAGATCGACGCTTTGGTCAGCGAGGAAGCGCGGCATGCACCGCAGGTCTACACCGCGCCGAAACGCCGTATGGCGTCGACGGGTCGGCGCGGCGCCTCGGCCGTGCACGCCCGGAAGCGCGCCGCTGGCGGCCGCCTGGGGCAGCAGCGCGCCGAACAGCGCGAAACCGACCAACGCCGGGAAGCGCTGCGCCGCGCCGGCCAGGGCGCCGGGCAGCGTTCGGACGAGCCGGAGCAGCGCGAGGGTCCGCTGCGTGGGGGTCAAAACCGTGCGGGTCAAAATCATACCGGTCAGCGTCGCGGGGAGCACACGGGTCCCGAGGGCGCGGGCGAGCAACGTCCCCGACAGCAGCGCCCCGGGCAGCAGCGCCCCGAGCAGTCACGTCCCGGGCAGTCACGTCCCGGGCAGTCACGTCCGAAGTCACAGCGCGGACGCCGCTAGCGGCGACGGCTGTCGGGCTTCGCTGCGAGCGAGCGGTGCGGGCGCGCGTTAGGATCTCCCGCCCCATGACCCAGTCGATGCATCGCGCGCGTGCGCACTTTCGCCAGCCCTCCGCGGCGGCTCCCGTTTCCATGGCCGGCGCCGAGGTGCAGGAGCGGCGGCTCGCCAACGGCCTGCGCGTCCTGATCGCCGAGCGCAAGGGCGCGCCGGCCGTCGCGTCGCTGCTCTTCTATCGCGTCGGCGCGCGCAACGAGACCGAGCGCGAGGCCGGCGTGTCGCACTTCCTCGAGCACATGATGTTCAAGGGGTCGAAGAACTACGGCAAGGGCGAGGTCGATCGCTTGACGACGCAGCTGGGCGGACAGAACAACGCCTTCACCGGCTACGACCACACGGCGTACTGGTTCCAGTTCGCGCCCGACCGTTGGCTGCAGGCGCTCGACCTCGAGCGCGATCGCATCGCGCACCTCGCCATCGATCCTGCCGAGTTCGCGTCGGAGCGCGCGGTCGTCCTGGAAGAGCTGGCGATGGGCGTCGACGATCCGTGGCGCGCGCTCTCGTATCGCGTCGAAGAAGCGCTCGTTCCGCGCCATCCCTACGGGCGTCCGATCATCGGGTACCCCGACACGTTGCTCGCGATGAGCCCTGAGGACATGCGCGCGTACTACGACCGCTTCTATCACGTCTCGAACGCGACGCTGGTCGTCGCGGGCGACGTCCGACCCGCGACCGTGATGCGCGAGGTCAAGGCGCGCTTCGGCGATCTCGCGGCGGGGCCGGACTTCGCTGCGGTCGATCCGCCGCGGGCGCCGTTGAGCGCGCCCAGCGGCCCGCTGCGCCTCGAGATGCCCTGGGACGACGCGGGCAAGCGGCTCGTGATGGCCTGGCAGACGGCGCCGGTCGCGACGGACGCGGACTACGCGCTCGATCTCGTTCAGACGGCGATGACCAGCGGCCGCAACGCGCGGTTGGTGCGCAAGCTCGTCTTGGACGACGGCTTGGCGACGACGATCTCGATGCACAACGATACGCGCGTCGAGGGCGGCTTCTTTTGGATCTTCGCCGAGTGCGCGCAGGGCGTCGAACCGGACGTGCTCGAGCGCGCGATCGACGCCGAGCTCGAAACGCTGGCGACCAAACCGCTCAGCGCCGCCGAGCTGAAACGCGCGAAGGCCATGATCGCGTCGTCGGAAGCCTACGAGGCGGAGACGGTGACGGACCTGGCCGAGAGCCTCGGCGAGTGGGCCGTCGACGACGATTGGCGCCGCGCGTTCGACGGCGGCGCGCGTCATGCGCGCGTCACCGCGAAGGAGGTGCGCGACGTCGTTCGGCGCTACCTCGCGCCCGAGCGGCGCGCGCTGGGCTGGTGCCTGCCGGGGGATCGCTCGTGAGCGCGCGCGCCAAGTCACGGCCGCTCGTTCCGTTCGAGCGCTTCCAACTCGACTGCGGCGCGACGCTGCTCGTTGCGCCCTCGCCCGGCGCGCCGGTGACGGCGATTCAGGCGCACCTGCGCGGCGGACACTCGCTGGATCCGGTGGGACGCGAGGGCACGGCCTGGATGACGGGGCGGCTCGTCGACCAAGGCACCGAGGCGAAGTCGGAGTCCGAGATCGCGTCCGCGCTGGAGCCGATCGGTGGCTCGCTGAACGGCGGCTCCAGCGGGCTCTCGGGCACGGTCGCGAGCGCCCAGTGGAAGCAGCTCTTCACGCTGTTCACGGAATCGCTGACGCGGCCGACGTTCCCGAAGGCGCGCGTCGATCGCCAGCGCGAGCGCCTGCTCGACCGCTTAGCTGTCGAGCGCAAGGATCCGCGCGTGCAGGCCGAGCAGAGCTTTCGTGCGTTGGTCTACGGCAAGCACTGGCTGGGTCGCAGCGAGGTCGGGACGATCGAATCGACGGCCGTTATGAAACGCGCCGACCTCGCGCGTTTCCACCGCCAGAACTGGGTCGCGAGCCGCGCGGTGATCGCGGTCGCCGGCGACGTCCAACCGGACGAGGTCGCGCGCTTCCTCGATCGACGACTCGCGGATTGGCCGGCGGGCAAGGAGCTGGGCCCGCCCGACAGGAGCTTCCCGAAGCCGGGCGTGCGCTCGAAGGTCTTCGCCGCGAAGCGCCAGCAGGTGCACGTCTACCTCGGCCACCTCGGCATCGAGCGCTCGGATCCCGACTACGCCAAGCTGGTCGTGATGGACCACATCCTGGGCACGGGTCCGGGCTTCACCGCGCGCATCACCAAGCGGCTGCGCGACGAGCTAGGTCTCGCGTACACCGTGCACGCCGCGATCTACTCCAGCGCCGGCGTTCTCCCCGGCATGTTCACCGCCTACATCGGCACGTCGCCCGAGCACTTCGCCACCGCGCTCGAAGGCTTCCTGGTCGAGATGCGTCGGATCCGCGAGACGCCGGTCTCGCCCGAAGAACTCCAGCTCGCCAAGGACTACCTGACGGGCAGCTTCGCCCTCGGCTTCGAACGCGCCTCCCGCCGCGCCGGCCACCTGATCGCCCTCGAGCGCCACGGCTTCCCCGAGAACCACGTCGAACAACTCCTCGACGCCTTCCGCTCCGCCACCGCCGACGAGATCCAAGCCGCCGCCGCCCGCCACCTCCACCCCGCCCGCACCGCCCTCTCCGTCGGCGGCCCAATCGCGGCCCGCGACGTCGCCCAACTCCACGCCAGCCTCTCGTGATACGGAGTCAGACACCACTTCGTCGCTCAGTCATGATACGGAGTCAGACACCACTTCGTCGCTCGACGGCGAGAAAGTGCCCGACGAACTGTGCAGTCACGTCGCGGCCAGCCCGTCCCCCTGGCGACGGCACGCCTACCAATACGGCAATACGGAGTCAGACCCCACTTCGTCGCTCGACCGCGAGAAAGTGCCCGACGAACTGTGTAGCCACTTCGCGGCCGGCCCGTCTCCCTGGCGCGGGCACGCCGACCCCGGATTGACACGACCGGTTGCTGGCACAACGTTGGCAACCGCGAGCTCGCCAAGCGATCGTACCTCGAGTTTCGCTTAGATCTCCTGCTCGCGGAGTAGGTGCGCGTTGGGCCGTTCGAAGTCCACGCGTAGGATCGGGTCGGTTAACGACGACTTGGATCCCGGGCCCGTTGTGCGGCACTTCTTCGCCGTCGGGCGACGAACTGGTGTCTGACTCCGTATCGGGGCGACGAACTGGTGTCTGACTCCGTATCGGGGTCTCTTGCGTCACAGCGCGGCGAGCGCGGCCTCGAGTTCGCGCTTGGCTCGCAGGGCACGGTGAAGCAGGAGCGTCGCCACGGCCATGAAGGAGGCGCCGGTGACGGCGACGACAAGAGTTTGCGTGCTCTGGTGCGCTCCGATCGTTACGGCGAGGCCGAGCAGCGTGAAGGCGGCGCTGAACACGAGTCCCATGCTTGCGGCGATCACTCGCTGGTGAACGAGGAGAGTCTTGCGGTGCATCAGGCCGTGTGTCGTGAAGGCGGTCCAGGAGAACGCGATCCCGAGACAGAGAGCGAAGGCCACGTTCGTCCGGCGCGGAAGCGGCTCCGGTTCGGTGGCCCACATCGCGGCGAGGAACAGGCCACCGCCGGTGCTTGCCACGAGCAGCGCGGTCAACCAGATCGGTGAGACCGGCGAGGTGTGCCGCGCTACGAGCTGCCGCGCGCGCGCCAGGGATTCCGACGACGAGTCCACGAGTTCGGGCGAGCGTTCATTCATTGTTCGATTCCTCGAGGCCTGTGCGCAGCTTGCGCCGCGCGCGGTGGAGACGAGACTTGACGGTGCCGGGCGGAGCATCGATCGCTGCGCCGACTTGCTCGACGGAGAGTGCTTCGAAGTAGTGGAGGAGCACGACCTCACGCTCCAATGGAGCGAGCGCTGCGAGCCCTCGCTCGAGGGCGCCCCGGTCGAAAACTTCGTCGAGGTCGTTGGACGACGAGTCCGCCACTTCGAGGGCCTCCGACCACGGCTCCTCGGGCGCGCGCCGATAGCGCCGGCGCATCCAGTCGAAGGCCGAGCGCCGTGCGATCCCGAAGAGCCACGGCACGAACGACGTGCGCTCCTTCAGACGCGGCAACCCGCGCAGCACGCCGAGCCACACGTTCTGGCAGACCTCGGCGACTTCCCGCGGGTCGTGCACGAAGCTCGAGACGTAGCGAAAGAGCGACCCGTGCCAATCGACGACCAATCGGTCGAGCGCCTCACGCTCACCGAGCTGACAGCGGATGACCAAGAGGGCCAACTCCCGTCGGTCGGTAGCGAGCGCAGCCGGTGGGTTGTCGTCGGTGTCCTTCACAGCTCACCAGTCGGCCGCAAGCTGCGCGGGTTCACGCTTTCCCACGAACATCGATCAGTGGGCGCCCAACTCGAGGGGTTGGCCGGCGGAGACGTCGCGGACGGCAACGGTCGTTGCGAGGAAGCCGGCGGCGAGGGTGTAGCTGGCTTCGATCGGAGCGCAGAAGTTGACGCTGTGGCTGCGCCCGCGATTGGAAGCATCGAGCCTGCCGAGGGGCAGAACGATGTCTTGCCAACCGAGGCTCAGGTCGGCGAAGGAATCGACCGGGATGTCGACGTTCAATCGGTAGTCGACTCGGTGGCAGTCGCGCGGTGACGCGCTCCATTCCTTCGATGCGGCCGAGGTTTTCGTCACACCGAGAGCGTAGGTGGGAAGGCAGGTGCAGAGAACGTGATCGACGCCGCGCGGCAGAACGGCGTCGGGCGCCAGCGCGACACACAGGTCATTGCCACGGAGCCAGGTGTCTTCCAAGTCCGTGTCCGCGCGCACGAGGGCATCGTCCTCGAGCCAGAAGTACTGATAGGGGCGTTCCAACCCGAGTCCCGCGAAGTCGCGGATCACGAGGTCGGGCGTGCGCCGAACCAGCACGACTTCGACGACCTCGGAGGTGGAGCGAGACCAAAGGACGCCGATCTCCTGCGGCTGGAAACCCGAAACGAAGATGTCCATGCGGCCACCGCGAGGAACGACTTGGTCGTCCACGTGCCATCCCGTAGGTGGTTGCTCCAC
The DNA here is from genome assembly GCA_040880665.1 of Planctomycetota bacterium. GTDB lineage: Bacteria > Planctomycetota > UBA1135 > UBA1135 > JBBDIB01. The sequence goes on along the minus strand of JBBDIB010000025.1, from coordinate 18,544 downwards.
GACCGCAAAACACGCGGAGCCCGCATCGTCGAGGAGCACGTGGCGCTGTGTGAGCCATGCCGACACCCGCGGGTCTTCCGGCGTGTTTCGGGGCCAAAGCATCACTTGCGCCTCCGTATCCGCCACTGCCCGGCCTTCGGTGTCGAGGCATCGGATCCTCAGCACGGGGCTCGCGCGAAACGGGACGACGATGGGCTCGTCTTGTGTCGCCTTGCCGGCCCAACGCCCGAAGAGCTTCTCATCGCACTCGCCGCGGTTGTCGACCGTGACGGCAAAGCGGCGGCTTGCGAGGACATGAGGAACGATCCAGCCGCGCGCCGTCGGCTGCGCATCCATGTTCTGCGTGAACGACCCAAGCTGAAGACGACCGCCGTCGCCGAGCGGCGTCGTCACGACGTCGGGCGCCTCGAAGGGAGTGGAGGAAGTCGAGAGCGTGCAGGTGAACTCTGCTTCGCGACCGCGGAAGCGCGGCTCGAGAAGGATCTCGGTCCCTTCGACCAAGCTCGACTCGAGGTGCGACACGTCGAGCTCGGCCGCCAGCCTCGCGTTCGGTCGGACGAACCACTCGGCCGTCGCTCGCCACAAGCCTGCGACGGCGATCGTCGCCTCGGCTCGTCGAGACGCACCGAAGTGATGCGCGTACTCCGCCGCGTCCACTCCGATGAGCACGCGGTCGGTGCGCCCACTATCCGTGCGCCCAAGATCTTCGAGCACACCGACGGCTCCGACGGAGCGAGCTGCGCGCGCCAGGTCCTCGCTGCTCAGCAGCCACTCCTGGAAGACGACCGACACGTCTGCCTGGGATCGCCCGACGAAGTCGAGGGTCAAGAGACAGTCTGGTTCCAGGACGACCGAGCCGTGCTCGCTTGACACGTCCGCCCGTTCGACGGTCGTCGCCACGTGTCCCACCGAGTCGAGCACAACGGGAAACGCGAGGCTCGGCACAGCCACCGTGTCGCCGTCGATTCGAATCGTGGTCGTTGCTTCGGACTCGAGCGGCCTTGCGGTCAGACCCTCGATCGGCAGTCCGGCGGACGAGGTCACCTGCAATCGATGGACGAACTCCTCGGGTTCGTCGCCGCGCGGGACCGGCTCGCGCGCGGCCAGCCTAGAATCAGAGGCGTCGTCGGCGATCGATCCAGCCGCTTCGATCCCGCCGACGCGGGTCGCTGCGGAAGGGTGCGGCGACTCAGCAGCCTCTTCCCGAGCCCCGGCCTCGCTGGCGACCCGGGAGCGCTTCGTCGCCACCAAGAACGCGCCGCCGATAACCACGAGCAATGCGACGAGCACGGTCACGGCGACCACGGCGCGAGGACGTTCTTGCGTGCCCATGGGTGCGACCCTACCCCAGACCAGCCACAATACGGAGTCAGACACCACTTCGTCGCTCGACCGCGAGAAAGTGCCCGACGAACTGTGTAGCCACTTCGCGGCCGGCCCGTCTCCCTGGCGCTGTCACGCCGACGTACTTCGAATCCCGCTTCGACCTGTTGCTCGCGGGTCAGGTGCGCGTTTGGCGGTCGAGGTCCACGCGTCGGACCGGGTCGGTTCACGGCGACTTGGATCCGGGGACCCTCGTGCGGCACTTCATCGCCGCGGGGCGACGAACAGGTGTCTGACTCCGTATCCGACTCCGTATCCGTGGACTCCGTATCCGTGGTGGGGTGGACTTCGTATCCCCGGGTGTCTGACTCCGTATCCGTGCGGCACTTCTTCGCCGTCGGGCGACGAACAGGTGTCTGACTCCGTATCCCCGTGACTCCGTATCCGGCTGGGATCCGGGGACCCTCGTGCGGCACTTCTTCGCCGTCGGGCGACGAAGTGGTGTCTGACTCCGTATCTTGTGGTGCGGCACTTCTTCGCCGTCGGGCGACGAACAGGTGTCTGACTCCGTATCGGGGGCGTGCGGCCCATAGAGGCGAGGTCTATAGTTGGGCCGAGCATGCAGTCGCGGATTCGGCGTCTGCTTCGGCAACCTCTTTACGGTTCGAGCGCACCCTCATGGAAAATCCCTACGCAGCGACGACGGACGTTCCGGTCGCCGGCCTCGCGGTCGAGCGCCGTGCGGCGTTTATCACCAAGACGTACCTGCACCTCGGCGGGGCGCTGATCGCGTTCACCGGGGTCGAGGTTTGGCTGTACCAGTCCGGGTTGGCCGAGCGCATGTACGCGGCCATGGCCGGGCGTTGGTTGCTGGTGCTGGGCGCCTTCCTGGTCGTGGGTTGGATCGCGTCGCGCGCGGCGCACTCGGCCAAGTCGCTGCCCGTGCAGTACCTGGCCTTGGGGGGCTACATCGTGGCCGAAGCGCTGATCTTCGCGCCGATGATCTACATGGCCGGCGTGACCGTCGGGCCCGGCGTGATCCAGAGTGCCGCGCTCGTCTCGTTGATCGGCTTCAGCGGCCTGACCGCGATCGGGATGTTCACGGGCAAGGACTTCTCGTTCCTGCGCAGCTTCCTGATGTGGGGCGGCGTCGGCGCCTTGGTCCTGATCGTCGCCGGTGTGCTGTTCGGCTTCCACCTCGGCATGTTCTTCAGCGTGGCGATGGTCGTCTTCGCCGGCGCGGCGATCCTGTACGACACGTCCAACATCCTGCGGCACTACCCCGAGGATCGCTACGTGAGCGCCTCGCTCTCGCTCTTCGCCTCGGTCGCCCTCCTGTTCTGGTACGTGCTGCGGATCTTCATGTCGCGCTCCGGCGACTGATTCGGCCGCTCGGAATTCCAGCGACGCGAGTGACGCCGTAGGCTCTCGGGCCCGTAGGCTCTCGAGCAATGCCGAAGCTCCTGGTCGCACTCGCCAGCCTGTTCGCCACGCTCTTCCTCTTGGAGGGCGTGGCGCTCTTGATTCTCGAGCCGCCTCACTACGTCTGGATCTATCCGTTCGACGCGGAACTGGGCTTTCGAGCCTTTCCGAGGGATCCATTGCCCTTTCGCGACGAGCACGGCTCCTTTCTCCAGACCTGGAACTCGCGCGGCTACCGCGGCCCGGAGTATCCCGAGCACCCCGAGAGCGACGGGGAGACGATCCTGTTCGTCGGCGACTCGTTCGTGCAGGGCTACGGCGTTCGGGACGAGCGCATGGCGCACGCGGTGGTCGAGCGCGCGTTCCTGGACGCCGGTCAGAGCGCGCGCTGCTTCACCGCCTCTGGCGACAGCTTTGGAACCGTGCAGGAGCTCTTGTTGCTGCGCCGCGTTCGCGCGGACGTCCGGCCGGATCGCGTCGTGCTGGTGTTCTACTCGGGGAACGACGTGATCAACAACGCGCCCTCCTTGGCGGGCCGCACGAACGCGAGCGCGGGCGACTACGTACGGCCCTACCTGGCCGCCGACGGCAGCGTTGCGTACTTGCATCCGTGGCGCGCGGCCCTGCGCGCTCGATCGCGCCTGTTTGGACGTGTTGAAGCGCACTTGTTCCACAACGGATTCGTGGAGACGGCCCCGGACGCGGTCACGCGCGACGTGGACGAGCGCATCGCGCTCGGTCTTTTGCCCGCCGAGCAGTTTCGCTTGCTCGCGCCCGAGCCGGACGAGCGCTGGCGCGCCGCGCGGCGCGCGACCGAGGCGGCTCTCTTACGCTTCCAGGCCGAAGTCGAGGCCGCCGGCGCGCAATTCTTCGTCGCGATCGTGCCCGATGTCGCGCAGGTGCAGCGCATGGCGCACTTCGCCGATCTCGATGCCCGCACGGTTGCCGCCGGCCAGCGGCGCCTCGCGGAACGCCTCGACTTCGATGCGCCCGAGGCGTGGCTGGTGCCGTTCTTCGAGCGCGCCGGCATCGAGCACCTGGCGTGCGTCGAGCCGCTGCGCGCGTTGGTCGACGCCACCGGGCGCAGTGTCTACCAGTCGGACGGCCACTTGAACGGTCGCGGACAGGAGTGCGTCGGGGCGTTGATCGCGCAGCGACTGCTCGGGCAAGAAACCCAGGCGACCCAGGCGGTCGGCGGGCCCGTGGACCTACTCGAACGGACGCTGTCCACGAACCTCGTCGACTACACCAAGGAGCCGTTCGAGGAGACCGTGCTCTCCGGGCTCGTGCCCGCCGAAGTCCAGTGGGACGACGCAGCGCTGCCCGCCCTTCGCATGCTGCGCGGGGCGGCGCGCTTCTCGACGCCCGGCCGGGCGGGGCTGCTCGCGGTCGCCGGCGTCGCGCGCGGCGCCGCAGCCGACCGCCGTGGCCTCGCGCTCGACGGCATGCTGTACCCGCTGCGGGCGGACGGATGCTTCTGGATCACGCTGGCTGAGGCGGCCAGTGCCGACCCGCACGTGCGAGCGCTCGTTCGCAGCGAAGGGGACCTGTGGCTGACGGGTTACGCCTTGGCACCCGCCGACGCCTTGCTGGGCGACGAGGCGCGCGCTTGCTTCGAGCGCTTGACGCACCTGAGCTCGGTCGAGCTTGAGGCGTTCTTCGCGGCGCTGCCCGCGCGCGGTCAGGCACTGCTCGAAGGCGGGCACGCGGACGAAGGCGAACGTCTCGCTGGTTTCTGGAAGCTGCACGCGGAGCTCTCCGCGCTGCACGCGCTGACGACGGGCCCGTTCTCGAAGCGCGTGGCGGCGCTCGAGGCCGAACTCCGCGCGCACGTCGCGCCGCTGGTCCGCGCGCTGGGGGAGGAACTCGACGACGCCGACTTCGCCGCTTGGGCGCTCGCCCTGGGCGAGCCGGACCTGCTGGCCGCGGCCGAGCAGCGACTCTCCAGCGAGCTATCGGTCGTGCTGGCGAAGCTGCGCGACCGCATCGCGCTCCTCCGCGGCGCCCGCCAACCCTACGGCACGATCGGCGTCGAGACCGCCGACGGCTGGTTCGGCCCGCCCTGCGTGGCGCCGGCGGATCTCGCGCGCAACCGCAACGAACTCGGGCTCGAGCTTCGTTAGGAGTCTGCGTCGAGCGCGCGGCTCACGATCTCGGGTTCGCGCCACAAAACGTCGAAGTGCGTCGCGCTCGGGATCTCGATGTACTCGATCACGCTGGGGAAGCGCTGAGCCAACTCGCGGCCTTGTTCGACGGGGATGATGCCGTCGCGGTCGCCGTGCAAGAGCGTGACGCGCGCGCCGCGGCGCTCGAGTTGCTCGAGGCTCGCGACGTTGTCGAAGCGGTGACGCAGGACCTGGTGCAGCGGCCAGCCGACCGTGCGCCGCGCCATGCGGAGCATGTCGACGAAGCAGGCGGCCACGACCACGCGATCGATGCCGAGGTCCGCCGCCGCCGCGAGCGCGGCCGCTCCGCCCAATGAATTGCCGAAAACCGCCAGTCGCGGCGGCTCGGGATGCCGTACTCGGAACTCGGCCAGTGCAGCGCGCGCGACGTCGGCGATCCGCACGGGCGACGGCGCGCCCGCGCTCGCCCCGAAGCCCGGATAGTCGATCAAGAGGAAGCCGCGACCCGGCTGCGCGTGGTGCCGGCAGAACTCGACCCAGTCGAACGCGATCTGGGCGTTGCCGGAGAAGACCAGCCAGAGGCGCTCGAGGTCGCTGCCCGCGGACGGCACGTGATACGCGAGCTGCGGGCCCTGTCCCGTCGTGAACTCGAGCACCTCCATCCCGAGTGCGCTCGCGCGGGCGCGCGCCGTCTCGGGCGACATCTGACGGGGCCGATAGATCAACTGATGCTGTAGCAGGAGCAGCAGCGCGACGACCACGATCAAGATCACCGCTGCGACCCGCGCGAGCAGCCAGAGCAAGAGGCCAAGCTTCATCGTCTCGATCCTACGCCGCGCTGTGCGCCCGCGCAGGATCCGGCATGATGCGGTGCATGCAGATCGATCTGGCAGCCTGCCGGCTACGCAATTGGCGCGCCACGGACGCGGAGTCCCTGGTTCGACACGCCAACGATCGCGGCATCGCAGCGAGCTTGCGCGATCGCTTTCCGCATCCCTACACGCGGGACGACGCGACGCAATTCTTGGCGAGGACGGCCGAGCACGAGCCCCCCGGCATCATCGCGATCGAGGTCGCGGACGAGGCCGCGGGCTGCATCGGCTTCGAACGCTGCGGCGACGTCGAGCGCGTCGGCGCCGAGCTCGGTTATTGGCTCGGTCGCGAGCACTGGGGGCGCGGCATCATGACCCGCGCCGTCGGCGCGGCGACCTCATGGGCGCTCGAAGCTCACGGACTCGAGCGCATCTTCGCGAAAGCGTTGGTGACGAACCTGGCGTCGCACCGCGTGCTCGAGAAGGTCGGCTTCCAGCGCGAAGGCTTGCTGCGACGCAGCGCGATCAAAGCCGGCGTCGTTCACGATCAAGTGCTCTACGCCTTCGTCCCAGGAGCCGGCGATGTCGCGCGCTGAGTTTCTGTCGCGGGCCAACGGCTGGACCGGCGGGCAGGCCAGCCTCTTGCGCTGGCTGCTCGGCGTCGGGATCGCCGCCGGAGCCTGGTGGGGAAGCACGCCGTGGCTGGGCGGGTTGCTCGGTCTTGTGATCGCCCTCGGTGCCGTGGGAACGCGCGTGTACGCGCTGGTGCTGACGGCGATCTTGGTCGCGCTCGCGTCGTGGGACGCCGCGCCCGCCAACGGCGTGCCGTTTGGCGCGCTGCGGGCTGTGTTGACGCTGCCGGCTTTGGCGCTCGCGACAGCCTGGGTCGCCGCCTGGCCGCCGGCGCCGTTCGGATCGTTGGCGGCCCGCGGTCGACCTGATCCGCGCGGCGATTGGCGGCTCGGTGTGCGCTTCGACGTCTTCTGGATCGTGTCAGCGCTCGTGATGCTGAGCCTCGGGATCGGTGCGCTACGCCTAGCCGTGACGAGCGACGCGCCCGGCGCCTACCTGATCGCGAGCGCCGCCCTGTGGATCATCGCCGCGCTGCTCGGGCCCTGGCGCCGCACGCGTCCGGTGGCTTGGTCGGCGCTCGCCGTGCTCTTCGTCGTGACGCTCTGCGCCGGCATGCCGTTCGTGACGTTCTTGCCCCTCGCGTGGTTCTTGGCGGCGCTGTTCGATCCGGCCTGGGTTCGGTCGGTCGACGGCCAACTGGAGCTCTTCTACGACGGCGAGTGCGCGCTGTGCCAGGGCTTCACGCGCTTTGCGATCGCCGAGGACCGCGAGGCGCGGCTGCGCTTCGGACCGCAGTCGGGCGAGTCCTTCCGGGAGTTCGTCGGCGAGCGCGCGGACGAACTTCCCGACAGCATCGTCGTTCGAACGGAAGCGGGGGCAGTCCTGGTGCGCTCCCTCGCCGTGCTGCGCGTCGCGGATGCCCTGGGCGGCTACTGGCGCATCTTCGGTTGGCTCGCGCGAGTCGTGCCGCGTCGCATCCGCGACGTCGCCTACGACGTCGTCGCGCGTGCGCGGAAACGCCTGCGTCCGCCGAAGTCAGCCACCGGCTGCCCGGTCGTCGCGCCGGATCTCGGCGCGCGCTTCCTCGCCTGAAGCGCTCGCGCCGTCGGCGCGCGGCCACGCGACGAGCACGCGGTTCATCGGCGTGATCGCCGCGGGAACGTCCGTCCAGCGCACGGAGTAGCCGGCGCGCTCCAGCCGATACGTGCGGTCGACGTCGAACGCCACATCGGCGCCGAGCGCCAGCGCCAAGCCCGCGGGCGCGGGCGAGCGCGAGTGCGGACGGCAACACGGCAACAGCCCGAGCGGCCCGCCGAGGCGCGTGCCGAGTTCGATGGCGCGATCGGTCAAGAGCCCGCAGGCGTGCACGGCGACCAGCGCGGCGCCGGGGTGCGCCGTGACGAGTCGATCGCTGACGTGCTCGACGCGTTCGTTGACAAGTTCGAGCTTCGCGGGGACCCACGGCGCGACCTCGGCCGCAGCCTCGAGCACGCGGCTGCGGTTGCCGGGCGGCGTCGGTTCGACCAAGACGACGCGCTCCACTGAGCGCTCGTACATCGCGAAGAGGATGCCGACCAAGCCGTGGCCCGCGCAGAGGTCGACCATGACGGGGCGACGCACGCGTTTCCGGACGACGGCGAAGAATTCGATCGCCTCCAGCACTTCCTTGAAGCGCACCGCTTTACGCGCGCCCAACGCGCGGGCGAAGCGCTCGTGCAGCCCGTCGCCGGGAAACGCGCGGGCGGAGCGCTCGCTGATGTAGCCACGATTGGCCGCATGGAGCGCACGTTCCCGGAACTGGGGCAACATGCGGAACGTCGCGGCGTCGGGGACGAGAGCATCGTGACGGACCATGGCGGGCAGTCTACGGGCTCTGCCCGCCGTGCTCGGCCTCACTTGCCGGGAGGGGAGACAGAAGGCAACGTAGCCGCGACGAGACACGAACTCTCAAGCCGCGAGAAAACCATGCGAAGGAACAAGCCATGACCAACGAACCCCGGGATCCGGTCGGATCCCAAGACGCAGCGCGACCCGATCGCCGCCAGTTGCTGGGCGGCGCCGCCGCGGGAGCGCTGGGCGCGTCCCAGGTCGGAGCGAGCGAGGCCAAGACGCGCGAGGACCTGTTCCTGCCCGAGGAGGAGTGGCGCGAACGGATGACCGCGCCCGACGACGGCAAGCGTTACGGCTGGCTGGTCGACACCCGGCGCTGCTTCGGCTGTCACGGCTGCGAGGTCGCCTGCAAGGCCGAGAACGACGTGCCGCTCGGCAAGTTCATCCGCCAGACGATCTATCACGATCACGCCGTCGAGACGGGCAGCGGCGTCGCGCGGCTGATGATTCCGATGGCTTGCCAGCACTGCGAGGACGCGCCGTGCATCAAGGCTTGTCCGTGCGGCTCGCTGCACAAGGGCCCCGGCGGATCGGTGCAGGTCAACTACGCGACGTGCTCGGGGCATACGGCGTGCGTCGACGCTTGTCCCTACGGCGCGATCTACATCGACCCCGTCGCGAACCAAGCGGTCAAGTGTCACAACTGCACCCATCGCGTCGAGGAAGGCTTGGCCCCGCCGTGCGAGTCGACGTGCCCGAGCGAAGCGCTCTACTTCGGCGACCTGAACGATCCCGAGTCGCGCGTCTCGAAGATGGCCGCCAAGTTGGAGGCGGAGAACGTGCCGCTCGAGACGCTGCGCGAGGACAAGGGCACCAAGCCGCGCATGCGCTTCGCGACGAAGGCCAACGCGCCGCTGGCCGACTGGGAACACAAGGTTCCAGGCGAGGGCCAGAGCTACGCCACCGAGGCGTACGACGTCTACAACTGGGGCGAAGCCGGCTTCGACCGCCCGACGGAGGAGGACGCCCGATGAAAGCGGACATCCATCGAGACCGGCGTGCGTTCCTGAGGTTGGGCGGCTTGCTGGCAGCGGGCGCCGCGACGGCTTGCACGGGCTTGAAAGGGAGCGGCGGCACCGAGGTTCGCGGTCGCGCCGCGACCGCGCCGGAGAACGAGCGCGTCTGGAAGCAGAACGCAGGCCGGCCCTACGAACGCGGCGCGATCCCGATGCCGGGCGTCTGCACGTTGCCCGGACCCGCAGCGTTCGCCAAGTTCCCCGATCCCGACAAGTACAAGGGCACGCACCAGGTGCCCGGGATGTGTCAACTCTGCTCGACGGTCTGCGGGATCATCGGGCACGTGAAGGACGGCCGCATCCTCAAGGTCGACGGCAACCCGAAGGATCCCAACTCGCGCGGCAAGCTCTGCGCGCGCGGGCAGGCGGCGCTCAATCACCAGTACCATCCCGAGCGCCTGCTGCACCCGATCAAGCGCGTCGGCAAGCGCGGCGAAGGCAAGTGGCGCCGCATCTCGTGGGAGGCGGCCTACACCGAGCTGGCCGACAGGTTGCGCGCGTGCCGCGAGAACGATCCGACCAAGTTCGCGTTCCACCAGGGGCGCAGCCGCTCGGGCGATGCGATCGCGGCGTTCCTCGACGCCTTCGGCACCAAGACGATGTTGAATCACCGCGGGTTGTGCTCGGCGTCGCGGCGCGCGGCGAACCTGACGTACCTGTTCGAGAGCGACTGGGACCTCGGGAACTACGAGCACACGAAGTACATCCTGAACTTCGGCTCGAACATGTTCGAGGCGCACCAAGGGCACGTCGCAGGCGCGCAGCGCATCCAGCGCGGACGCTTCGAGAACGGCGCGAAGCTGGTGACCTTCGACGTGCGCATGTCGAACACGGCGGGGAACTCGGACGAGTTCTGGATGCCGGCACCCGGCACCGACGGCGCCGTCGCGCTCGGCATGGCGCACACCTTGATCGCCGAGAAGCTCTACGACGCGGAGTTCTTCGCCGCGTGGGCGAACGTCTCGATCGACGCGTTGTGGGAGCAGTTGCAGGGCTACACGCCCGAGTGGGCCGAGGCGGAGAGCACGATTCCCGCCGCCGACATCCGGCGCATCGCGCGCGAGTTCGCGGCGGCCGCGCCGCGCGCCACGACGATGTGCAACCGCGGTTCGTCCGCGCACGTCAACGGCTACTACAATGATCGCGCGATCATCCTCTTGAACGTGCTCGTCGGTTCGGTCGGCCAGAAGGGCGGTTGGACTTGGATGTGGACGGGCGGGCTCGACTCGAAGCGCTTCCCGACGCCGAAAATGCCGCCGAAGACCGACGCCAAGTCCCTGCTCGCCGATCCGCCGGAGTTCATCCTGGCGAACACCTGGAACACGATGCGCGTCGGCGAGATCGTCTACTGGTATCTCGCGCAGGAGCGCGCGTCGATCGACGTCTACATGACCTACAACCTCGACTCGCCCTTGACCTGGCCCGAGACGAAGGTCACGCGCAACGTGCTGCTCGACGAGGACAAGATCGGCTTCCACGTCTGCATCAACCCGTTCTACAACGAGACGGCGTCGTTCGCGGACATGGTGCTGCCGTGGACAACGTTCCTGGAGCGCTGGGAACTCGACGCGCGCGGCGCGTACAACCTGAAGCCCTACGTCGGCGTGCGCTGGCCGATGACGCCGGCGTTGGGTGAGGCGAAGGACGTGCGCGAGATCCTGCCGGAACTCGCGCGGCGCATCGCGCCCGACATGGCGCAGCACTTCCCGCCCGAGCTCGACAACGAGCGCTACATGGAGGAGTGGACGAAGAACGTGCCTTTCGACGCGACGAAGTACGCCTCGGCGATGGAGTTCCTCAGGGCCGAAGGCTCGTGGGAGGATCCCGACGAAGCACTGAACCTGCTGCCGTACCTGCGGCCGCTCGGCGCCGACGACCTCGCGGGCTCCGCGACCGATCCTGTGACGGGAATCATCACGAAGGACGGCAGGGGCATCGGGATCATGCACGCGGGGCGCCCCGTCGTCGGCTTCAAGACGCCGAGTCGCAAGCTCGAGGTGCACTCGGAGTTCGTTGCGCGCACGGCGCGCAATGAGGACACCAGCGCGCTGACGGCGCTGGCGAACTCGAAGGGCAAGAACCGAGCGTCGCACCACAAGGGACACGAGTACGACGTCTCGCCCTGGCCCGTGCACTCGGCGATCGAGGAGCACGCGAACCTCGACGACGACCAGCTCGTGATGACGTCGTTCAAGTGGGCCGTCCACAACCACGGCCGCACCGCCAACCTGAAGTGGTGCTCGGAGATCGTGCACACGAACCCGGCCTGGTTGCATCCCGACACGGCGAAACGCCTCGGGCTCGAGAACGGCGACTGGATCGAAGTCGTCGGCTATCGCTCGAAGGCCGTCGATCGCGCGCTGCCCAGCCTGAAGCTCGGATCGGGCGCGATCGACGATCGGCTGGAGATCCCGATCGTCGTGACGAAGGCTGTGCATCCGCGGGCGATCGCGATCTCGAACTCACTCGGCCACACCGAGTACACGCGCGTCGCCCAAGCGCGCCGCGGACCCGTCGGCGAGCAAGCGGCGGGCATGCAGCTCGACGCGCTGCACGACGCCGATTGGGAGCGCAACATGTGGTGGGAGGATCGTTCGACCAGTCACCGCGACTGGAAGCGCAACACCGGCAACGGCTTCGCGCAGAACAAGGTCCTGCCGATCAGCCCCGACTACATCTCGGGGCAGCAGGCCTTCAACAGCACCGTCGTGCGCATCCGGAAGCTCACGTGACGGGCGCTGCCGACGACGAGGCGACCGAGACGGAAGCGAACCGTGCGCTGGCTCGACTCTTCGCCTCGTTGCTCTTGTTGGAGCTCGACGGCGACGCGCTCGACGAGTTGCGCGAGCCGCCCGTGCGCGCCGCCTTGCGCTCGATCGGTGTGGATGTGCCCGACGCGTCCACACCCGAAGAGATCGACCAACTTGCGGCCGAGTTCCATGCGCGCCTCCTGCGTCCCGAATCGGGGGTGCCACTGGTGCAGTCGCTGGTCACCACCGGCTCGTACCAGGGAGACCCGGCCGAGACGTGTCGTCGGCTTGGCGAGGTCGCGGCCCTCGAGTTCGACGCCGGCGCGGCGAGCGGCGCCCAGCCGGACCACCTCGGCTCGATCCTCCTCCTGTGGGCCGAGACGCGCGGCTACGCACCGGAAGTCGCCGAACGCATCGAGGCCGAGCACCTGGCGTGGTCACTCGCGCCGCTCGCGCAACTCGCCAAGAGCGGAGGCTTCTACGGAGCCGTCGCCGCTGCGCTCGCGCGCTGGCTCGAGACGCTCCTGGCCGTGCGCGGCTGACGGCTACAGCTCTTCGAAACCGTTCGGCACCAGCACGTTGAGGCCGCCGTCGAAGTCCTTGTGATGGAAGCCGTCGTGCGCGTTCTGCGCGAGGTAGACGCGAACGCGGTCGCCCGCCTCGGGCGTCCAGCCATGGTGGCCGCTCGAAGAGGCGGGCGGAGGGCCGCTCCGCCAGGAGCGCGTGAACCAGCGCACGAAGACGGGCTCGTCGGTGGGCAGGGCCTCGCCCTTCTCCGTCGTGCTCACTCTCAATTCCGCGACGTAGCGCCGCACGTTCCAGCCGTCGTCCTTCTCGGAGACCGAGTAGACCCGCACCACGTCACCCACCACGACGTGGGTCGCCATGGCGAGCAACCGCTCGGGCGGCTTGTTCGGGATCTCCGGACGTAGCGCGAAGATCGCGAGCGGGACAGTGACGAGCGCCAGGAACGCGGCGACGACGAGCTTCTTGTTGTTCTGCATGAGGAGCTGTTGGGGGAACGTCACCGACGCCCGATTGTTTGGCGAATGCCCCGCGGCGGGGCGTCCGCGGACCAAGAATTCCGGGAGATTCACGCGCAAAGGCCTTGACGACCCAACCGCCGGGAGACAAACCTAGGGCATCGCAAATGCTCGCAGCCATTCGCATACCGATCGCGATGCTCGGAGTCGGCTCCCTCCGAAGTCGAACGCGCCACCGATCCACCCTTCCTGTCGGACACGCATCTTTGGTGCGTGAGCCTCCCGCGCACCTGAGCCTCCCGAGCACTACGGACCCGCGGGACCCGGCGCAGGATCGGATGCGCCGCGTGCTTCCTCCGAGCGCGAGACCGGCCAGCGCCGGCACCACCTGCACGAGACCGTCCTGCAGCGCGCCGTACGCCGCGCCGTCCTCGAGCCCGGCATCGCCAAACGCGCGACCTGCCACACCTTGCGCCACGCGCCTGCTCGAAGACGGCAACGACATCCGCACGGTCCAAGAGCTACTGAGCCACAAGGACGTCGCGACCACGATGATCTACACGCACGTGCTGAACCGCGGCCCCGCCGGCGTCCGCTCGCCCGCAGATCGGCTCTTCGGAGGTCCCCTGTGACTCGCTCGGTTCCCTCGGCCAACACCCTTGCAACGCGTTCGGCGCGGCCGACCGGCACCCGCCCTTCATCGCCCCCGCGCCTCCGCCGCCTGACCTCCACGCCGCTTCCCCGACTTCTTAGACAGACCTGCCTATCCCTGAAGTCGCCAAGCGGCAAGGTGTGTCCTATCCCGAGCCCCCGCGCGCACTTGCGTCACCGCGCCTCCTACGTCCGAACCCAATTAGGCAGATCGCTACGCCACCTTCGCGGATACTATGCAGGTCCGCCGAATACACGTTAGCCAACACGAGGAATCATGATGCCGCCGGACAAATGGCTTGCCTTGCTTGGCTTGATCACGGGGGTCATTGCAAGTGCTCTTCTCGCCCTGAGCCTCAACCGCCTCGTTCGAGCGGTCCTCCTCTCCATCAACGCGTTCGACGTGACACGCCAGTCGTATCTACGCGACGCACGGGACGTCCCGGTGTTCTTGGGCCTCGAGAATCACTGGGAGCGCGGCGTTCGCTCGAACCGCAACTGCACTGTGATTCGTCCTCCTCGGGGCAAGTTTCGTGTTTCAGTTGATCGCTCTGTTCGTCTGAATGATCGTTTTCAAGGTCGCCGTCAACCCAAAGGACAAAGAAATGGCAAAGTGTTCCGTCTGCAACCACTCAGGAGCCAACATGGCTACTTGCACGAAATGCAACAACGTCTGGTGCAAGAATTGCGCAGCCAAAGGCAAGGGGCATTACCCCAAGCAGCGCGCGTCGAACGTGTGCCCTTACTGTGGAACGAATGGCTCGGTAAAGTCGGCGCGATAGAGTGCGCCAACACGAGTCCGTCTTGACACGAGCCTTGACCATCACTACCAACGTGATCTCACAAACACGGCTAACCATGGCATGCAGCGGACGGCGCTGCGGGCCGCCGCTGATGCTGGGTGTTAGGCGGAGCACGATGATCTGGATCCTCTCCATCGCATCAATGGTCCTCGGGGGCATGACCTACGTCCTCTGGCGGCCAGAGTCTCTCACGATGTTTTCGTGGTTCTCGGCCCTTGGGGGCGGAGACGTGGTCACAGAGATGCGTGGTTGGGCGGCACCGTTCTCGGAAGTGCTGCCCTCATGGGTCTACCTGTCACTGCCTCAATCCTTGTGGCTGTTCAGCGGCTGTCTCGCGATCCACGCGCTGTGGAAGGACTCGCGCGGAAGGCAGCAGCGATGCTGGACGGCCGTCATCTTTTCCTTGGCTCTGGGTGGCGAGTTGGGTCAAGCCGCCGGCCTCGTGCCGGGCGTGTTTGACCCATTGGACCTTGCGCTCATCCTGGCCGCCCTTGGCGCAGCGCAGGTCATAGCTGCCGCTGCCGCTGGCAACACCTGCCTACGAGCCGGAGCAATGTCGTGAAAGAACATCGGAAGTACTGGCCGCATCTTGGTTCCGCACTCGTCGTGCTAGCGATGCTTGTGCTTGCCATCGGTAGCTCAGACAGTGGGGGCGGGAGTGGGACTTCGTCGCCTAGAACTCCAGGCACGATTGACGCATGGGTCATGGCGCAGCAGTTCGTGAAGGAGAATCTCAAGTCCCCGAGCACTGCGGACTTCGGCGGAGTCTTCAGTGACTATCAAGATCCCGATAAGGTCGTGACCGCGTTGGGCGGTGACAAGTTCCGTGTTCGAGCGTGGGTCGATGCACAGAACGCCTTTGGAGGCACGATCCGGAACCACTTTGTTTGCGAACTGGAGTACGTGGGAAATGACCGATGGCGAATGACACATCTCGAGTTCACCCAGTAGGGAGCGAAGCAAGCCCGCCTAACAACAGCATGCAGACGGACGGCGCCTCGCGCTGCCACTGGGCTTTATACATCCGTCTAAGTTAGACCGAGAGCATCTGAAGCATCCAATGGAACAACTAGAGGTTACGTGGGGACGGACGTTGATCGTGTGGTGGAGCTTTGTGTGGCGGGCTGACGTTTTTAGTGCAATTGTAGGTATGGTGCTGGGATTCGTGGGCGGCGTTGTTGTTGTGTTAATGGGCAAGTCGGAGTGGGGCGCATTGGTTGGCGCAGTCCTTGGGTATCTTGGGTCGATTCCAGTCTCGATCTGCGTAATGAAGATCATTCTGGAGAAACGATTCAACAAATTCACCGTCGTTCTGGTGAAGGATGTAGAGGCAGGCGTATAACATGAAGTTGAAGCAGACGAAGGAACCTGTCAATTGGCTTGCTGACGCAACCCAAGCGCCAGAACCGCTTCACATCTAAACCCGGTGTTTAGCCGGACAAGGGCACGCGCATGACCATGAAGGAGAAGCTATCCGAGTACGGGGGTTTCCTCGACGTCGGCATCCTGAGTCATGGATTTGCGCCGCACATGCGGGATTACGACATCGTGTTCGAAGCGAGCCGACCGGCTTCGCCGGCGGCCGATCGTCAAGACGTTAGCCAGATAGATACAAAACCAAGATGTGGATAGCCCTTGGAATCATCGCTGTGCTGGGAATAGGCCTATACCTATTTCTAGCCTTCACGTGCTTCTTCACCGAGGCCACGTTCATGACTGCATACGGAATCGCACTGCGGGAGTCTAGCTCCCACGCCGTAGGGCTGCGCGCCGGCATGAACATTTTCAAGCAAAGGTTGCCGTTCAACACCCTTACCGCCTCTGATCTCGATCGGGCGCTCGAGGTACTGTCCCTCATCCCTGATGCCCGGTCGGTCGCGCGGATTATCCGCGATCTCGATCGCAAGCGGGACGCCTCGCTGTTGGCGAATGAAGTTTTCTTGAGCCAAATTGAGACCGAATACCGCCGAATGCAGGACACGGGAGGCAGCTGACGGCGAGGCGATAAGTAGAAGAAAATGAACGACCCCTCCATGACATTGAGCTTAATCCCGAGGGCCCACGTGGCGGCCGTCGTGCTCAAAGAGTACATCGCGATTCACCGCGATGTTTTCAAGTTCAAGTGGTGGAGAATGCTCCAGCTGGGGAGCTGGTTCGAGGCAATCGACTTCCATGGGAACCTTGTTGTTTTGAACTCCCTCGAACAAGGGCTCAAGCGGATCCGGAATGACGTAACGGAGCAGGATCGTCGGGAATCGCCATTTGCTGCAATCCTTGTCACATAAAGCGCGACCCTCGAAGAGGCGATGTGCCACCTGCGCAGGATCTGCGCTGGGCTGGAATGCAAAAGGATCGGCTCAGACACCTACAGCTGGAGCGAGTATCAACGCGACACTGACGAGTACAACGCAAAGGTCCGCGACTATCAGGTTGCTGGGGCAGACCTCAACAGAGAGATGGAACTGATACGAAGAGGCATTGCCCGATGACTGTGCACTGGTTTACAGGCCGATGCAACGGACGGCCCGCTGCGCCGGCCGCCGCTGATCGGCAGCGCATTATACGGGCAAGACCTTCCCGCAAGGCGAAGGGTCGCGGGGGACGTAAACATGAACGATGACGAGCGAGCGGTGGCACGAGCGGCACTCATCCAAAACATTCGTGTGCCCCAGCTGATCGACGACCTCGACGGCAGGAAGTACCGTGATCTTGTCGAGGAGCACAGTCGGCAGCTTGACGGAAAATTGCCCACGTCGATCTTGGCTCACGAGCAGATGATTGAGCCTTACGAATCCGAAGCCGCCACCCAGATCGTGGCCGCAGTGCTCGATGAGGCTACTACTCCCTCCTTCTGGTCCTCGGATGCAGGCGACGTGCTTTCCCGAATCTCGGGCGATCTGAATGACGCGCTTTTTCCAGACGAAGCTCAAAATGCGGGCATCTTCAACCTCTTCCAGCTGGTTACGATGAGACTTGCCGATCGTATCAGACTCGAGCCAGGCTTTCGCGACATGGCGTTCTCAGCACCAGCGGAGGTCCAGCGCTCTGGCGGCTCTGGTACTATCACGCGTATGATCGGTATTGCGATCTCGGACTACGAGGCCCAGCGTCTCAGTAGGAAGCATTTGCTTCTGATACTTCAGGATTCCATCGACAGCGGCAACATTCTTCTAGAAGACAACGAGCCATATGTAGCAACGTACGTGATGCCGCTCATCGAGTCCGGCGAGCTGCAGACTTCACATTATATTGCGCGAACAACTCAGCCGTACGGTCCAATTGTGAGCAATGGATCGGCGATGTGCGCGCTGCTGATGAACCGACGGCGCCTTATCGGCATAAATATTTTAATCGGCGGTCTCTATGTGGGCATCGCAGTCCTCGCTCCGAATCCCTGGGCGATGCTCGGCGCCTTTCTTCTACTCGCTGTGACGATCAGGTGCATCACTCTGCTGCTTTTGACATTTACAGCAGCGGACGAAGGCGTCGGTAGGCAAGCTGTCTTCGTCATCGTATTCAACTTTGTCGGCGGCCTCGTCTTCGCGGCCGCACTCGTCACAGCAATGTGGTGGTTGGGCCACGTGTGGCTGGCCGCGGTCAAGGTACTTGTGCCCCTTGTCGCCGTCGTCGTCGCTTATAGGTCGATGTTCCCTCTTCCTCCTGTAAGGGGAGCGGGAGTCGCTACCGAATGATATGGCGGCAGTGTTTCGATAACAACAGCATGCAGCGGACGGCGCTGCGCGCCGCCGCTGATGGTGAGCGTCAGACCGACAAGGGCACCAACGTGCGACCTCAAGAAGCAGCGTAAACGGGCCGCGATGGATCGCGTTGCCAAGGTTCAGGAGGTGCTGCGGCATTGGAATCTGAGCGGCGTTCAACCTGAGGAACTTGCTCCTGGCAATGCGCCTGACCAGCCCCAATCGCGCCGGGCGGATCCAGCCCGTTCGCGGGGATGCCGCTAGGCATCGGAAGGCTCGGAGCTAGTGGTGGTGGTGACCGCCGCCGCCGCCCGCCATCGCGTTGTCGTCCTTCTCGGGGATGTCGCTCACGATCGCGTCGGTCGTGAGCAAGAGGCTCGCGACCGAAGCGGCGTTGGTCAGTGCGAGGCGCGTGACCTTGGTGGGGTCGATGACGCCCGCTTTGAGCATGTCCTCGAAGACGTCGGTCGCGGCGTTGTAGCCGAAGGTCGGGTTCT
>JBBDIB010000024.1:0-42117 GCA_040880665.1 Planctomycetota bacterium | reverse complement strand
CAGGCGTTCGGCGGCGCGCGCCGCCCCGCGCTCGGCGCGCGTCGCACCCGTCCCGTCCTCGAGCGCCATGGACGCGCGCGCGTCGATGACCACGCGCCACGAGGCCGGCGCGGCGGGCGCGCCCCAGCGCGGTCCCGCTGCGGCGACGGACGCCGCGACGATCGAAGCCAACGCGAACACGACGTAGGCCGGCACGGCACGGCGTCCGCCGGCGGTGCTGGTTCCGCTCGTCCCCTGGCGCTCGAGCCAGGGGAACGTGCCCAGCACGACCTCGCGCGGACGCAGCGGTGCGAGCGCGCGCCATAGGAGGAACGCGGCAACGAGCAACCCGAGCAAGGCCTCGGGACGCGCCAACGAGAACGTTCCCATCAGAAACCGAGCGTACGCTCGACGACGCGTTCGAAGGCGTCCTCGGTCGACCAGCAGTCGAACGAAGCGCGGCGCTGGACGGCGGCGCGACGCCAGGCTTCGAGGTGTTGCGCCAACGCCTGCTCGTAGCGCTCGTAGCTCGCGCGATCGTAGGTGCGCGTGCGCCGCTCGCCGGATTCGGCGTCGACCCACACGGCGCTCTCGCCCGGGAGTGCGGCGCGGGCGGGCACGAATTCCTCCGGCGCGAGGAACGCCAACGCCATGAGCTCGCGTCCCCGGCCGACGCGCAACTCGGTCGCTGCCAGATCCAGGAAGTCACCCAGCAGGATCAGCCGACCGGCGCGCGTGCCAGCCTGCAGCCAACTCGCCAAGCCGCGCCGTCCGGCGGCGCGGCGGCGCTCGAGGCTCGTCATCGCGCGCAAGAGGTCCGCGGGCCGCGCGATCGCCAGCGGGCGCGCGCCATCGGTCGTCGACAGTTGCACGCTCGCGCGCCCCGCGATGCCGATCGACGCGATGGCGAGCGCGACCTCGGCCGCGCGTTGCAGCTTGCCGGGACGGCCGACGCCCATCGACGCGCTGGTGTCGAGCACGAGCGTCCACCGCTCGCTCGCCTCGCGCCGCGAGATGCGCACGTAGGGCTCGTCGAAGCGCGCCAACAGGTTCCAGTCGAGCCCGCGCGGGTCGTCGCCGGGTCGATACGGCCGGAAGCCGACGAACTCGTCACCGACGCCCGCGAGGTGTGCGCGCCCGGCACCTTCGCGGCGTTCGCGCGCGGCGCGCCAACGCGCCCGCAGCCGTCCGATGCGCGCCAGGTAGCTGGAAGGAAACGCGATCGTCGGCGACGGCAGCGCCACGTCGGCGGTTGCCGGGACGGAAGGGTCGAACGGCCGCGGAGCGGGCATCACGGCCTTCAGGTCGCGGTGGCGACGCGTCTCAAGACCACGACCGTCACGTCGTCCTCGCGCACGCCGCCCGCGACCTCCATCGCCGCGTCGACGAGCGCCATGCACGTATCACGCGCGCTGGCATCGCGGCTGGCGGCTTCGTCGAGCACCCGCAGCAAGCCGTCCTCGCCGAACATGCGTTCGTGGTCGCGCGGGTCGCGCGCCTCGGTCAAGCCGTCGGTGTAGAGCACGACGCAGTCGCCCGCTTCCAACAGGATCGGAGCCAGCGTCGTGTAATCGAAGTCGGCCATCATCCCCATCGCCGGACCGCCGCCCTTGCCGAGCTCGAAGGTCTCGCCCGAAGCGCGACGGACGATCGGCAACGAGTGCCCGGCGTTGAGCCCGGCCAAGGAACCATCGGGCTTCAACACGGCCAAAAAGAGCGTGATGAAGCGCCCATCGTCCACGCGCTCGCACAGGTCTTGATTCAAGAGCGTCACGACCTTCCCCGGATCCTCGACCAGCCGCAGGTACGAACGCATGCCGGCTTGCGCCGCGGCGGTGATCAGCGCGGGCCCGATCCCATGCCCCGTCACGTCGCCGACGACGACCGCGCAACCGCCGCCCGCGAGGCGCACGAAGTCGTAGAAGTCGCCCGCCGCGCTCTCGGCCGGACCGTACCAACCGTGGACGTCCCAGCCCGGAAGGTCGGTGGGCACCCTGGGCATCAGGTCGCGCTGGATCACGCTGGCCAGTTCCAGCGACTGCTCGAGCCGGACTTTTTCGAGGCTGTCGAGGTGCAACTTGGCGTTCTCGAGGGCGATCGAGATGTGTTGCGCCAGCGCCGCGAAGAGCGCCAGGTCGGACGAGCTGAACTGACGCGTCGCCGCGCGCGAATCCACGTACAGGACGCCCGACGGCCGCGTGCGCGCGTCCGCGGTCTCGGCGGCGAGCGGGACGCACATCACCGCTCGCAGCTTGAGGTCGAAGACGGACTTCCCCAGCTCGAGCGCCTCGGACTCGGAGTGCACCGTGGCCTTGAGGGGTTCGACGCCCTCGACCACGCGCTTGGCGATCGAGGTCGAGAAGCGCTCGCTGGCATCGAGGTGTTGCCCGGCACGCGAGCGCGCCACTCGCACCACCAGCTCGCTGCCGTCGGCCAGGAGCAGGAGCCCGCGCTCGGCTCCGGTGATCTCGATCGAGCGATCGACGATGTCCACCAAGAGCTCCTCGAGGTCGCTCTGCCCCGAGACCCCCGCGATCGCGCCGAGCAGCACCTGGACGTTGCGCCGGTCCTGCCCCGTCTCGCCGGTGAGAAACTGCGTCGTGTCGCCGAGCGACGGCGTCGTGACGACCGCCTTGACGGGAGCGACCGTCGCCGCGGCTGCTTTCTTCTTCTTCCAGAACATGGATCGGTGCGTCAGTCTACTCGCGCCACCACGCCACCGGACCGCGGAAATTGCTTGCCGCAAGCGTGCTTCCCGGCGGATCATGCGCCGGCCGGCGCGGTGGAGCGTCGCCCCATCCCAACGCCCGCGAGGGCAGCCCCCGACCCGGACCCGACCCGCATGCAGATCACGGTAGAACCCGGAGACCAGCACACGGTGCTACACCTGCGTGGCGAATTCGACACGTACTATTGCCCGCATCTCCAGGAGGAGATCGACGAGCTCGTCAAGGCCGGTGCCAACCGCGTGGCGCTGAATCTGCGCCTGGTCAAGTTCATCAACTCGACGGCGCTCGGCGCGATCATCAAGGCGTCGAAGACCCTCAAGGCAGCGGGCGGCAAGCTCGTGATCTCGCGGCCGTCGCCGTTCTGTCGCGACATCCTCTCGAAGGTCGGGCTCGACCGCGTGGTACCGGTCGTCGATTCCGACGAGGCCGCGATCGCCGCGCTCCTCGAAGGCACGACGGCGACGGCGGCCGGTGACGACTCTGCCCTGGACGACGCCGGTTCGGTGCTCTTTGGCCTGGTCGACGGCGATCGCGTCGAGCACTTCCTGCCGGTGGCGAAGCGCGGGCCGGCGACGAACCCGGTCCACGGTCATGCCTTCGGCTCCACCTGGCGCGGTGTCGGACGCATGTCGTCGCTGGACACCGAGGGCTTGTACTTCCTCTGGAACGGCGGGCAGACCACGCTGACGCCGTTCGAGATGGGCCAGCTCTTGAGCCTCGGGACGGAACTCGTCGTCAAGTTCCGCCTGCCGCTCTTGCGCAAGGGACACTGCGAAGCGACCGTCACGATCAGCGAAGTGGACGAGCGCGCCGACGGCGTCAAGCTGGGGGCGAGCTTCCAGTCGATCGACGCCGAGACGCGGAAAGCCGTCGAGCAGTACAGCCAGGACCTCGCCTTCCTCAAGAAGGAGCTGCGCCAAGCCACGGGCGAATAGAGCCCCTCGCACGCCGGGACCTCACGCGGGCCGACGTTCGCGCTGCTGGCGCACCAAGGCTGCCTGCAGCGCGGCGTCGCGGAACAGCGTCTCGAGACGTTCTCCGACCACGTTCCACCCGAAGCGTTCCTCGGCCACCTGGCGCGCGCGCACGCCCCAGCGCTTGCGCGTTTCGGGTGACGACGTCGCGCGCCGCAAGGCCTCGGCCCAGGCGGCTTCGTCGCCGGGCGGCACGACGAGCCCCGTGGCCTCGTGCTCGACCGTGCCCGCGAGGCGCGGTAGGTCCGAGATCAACCCGGGCAGCCCGCACGCCATGGCGCGCATGACCTGCCGCGCGGTGCCGTCGAGGCCGACCGCCGGGAAGGCGAACAGCGTCGCGGCGCCGAGGAGCCCCGGCAATTCGGCGGGCTTGGGCGCGCCGAAGAGGAACAGGCGGTCGGCGATGCCCACGCGTGTCGCGGCTTGCAACAGGTTGGCGCGTTCGGGCCCGTCGCCCGCGATCACGAGGCTCCAGTCGGCGCGCTGCCCGACCGTGCGTCCGAACGCGCGGATCAGGACGTCGAGGCCGCGGTCCGCGAGCAAGCGACCGACGTAGAGCACCACGCGCCCCCCGACCCGGTGCCGTGCGACGAGAGACGTCGTCAGGCCGGGGCGAAACTGCGCGAGGTCGATGCCGTAGCGCACGACGGTGATGCGCTCGGCGGGAAACCCGGAACGAATCGCCCGCTCGCGCGCCAAGGGGTCGAGCGCGACGACCGCGCGCGCGCTGCTCCGGATCGTACCGCCCCACAACCGGCGGCCGACGCGCGAGAACCAGCGGGCGGGGCCGCTCTCCTCGATCCAGGCCGGCTCGACGACGACGAAGGCGGCGCCCAGCCGGCGCGCGACGCGCGCGCCGCGCAGCGCGGCCGACGACCGCGACTCGTAGGCGACGATCACATCGGGCTCGAACGCGGCCAAGGAACTGCGCAGCTCGGGCGAGCCGGAGAGTTCGCCGTCCTCGGTCCCGACCTCGTTGCCGCGCGCGAGGAGCACGCGCGGCAACCCGAAGCGGCGCACCTCGTGGCCGCGTCCCGCGAGTTCGTGCAGGAGCGCCTGCGCGTGATCCTCCCAACGCACGTGCAGCGACCACGGCTTGTCCAGGAGGACTTGCATGGGATCGAGCAAGAGCGCGATGCGAAGAGGTGCGGTCACGGGGGGGACGAGTGGGAACGAACTCCCCACTCGTACAACATCGGATTTCGAGGAAGGTCAGCTTGATCGCTCGACGGAAGCGCCCGGCAGCCGAAAACCATCGCGAGGCCCATCCGCCGATCGCCCGACACACGACCACGACGACCTCTCGCCCCATGTTCTCCCACCGCTCGCCCTACGCTCCCATCGAAGGCACTGCCCGCGCTCCGCGCGGACTGTTCGTGAAGCGCTGGGGAACCCTGCTCGTCGCGCCCGCTGCCGGCCTGCCCGGCCATCCGGACGAACTCGAATACGTCGCGGGAGCCATCGACGCACTCTATCGAGCGGGACGGGCGGGGTGGAAGATCTACCTGATCGGGAACGAAGAGCCGGTTTGGAAGGGCGAGGTCAGCGTCGATCGCTGGCGCTCGCTCCAGGAACGCATCCACGCCGACCTCCACCGGGCCGGCGTGACCGTGGTGCGCGACTACGCCTGCATCGATCACCCCGATGGCGTGGCGGGCCGGCAGTCGGACTCCGTCTACCTCCTGCCCAACACCGGCCCCTTCTTCCAGGCGTCGCACTTCGACGGGATCGAACTGGCCGAGAGCTGGGTCATCGGCGACGCCACCGTCGACATGACTGCGGCCTGGCGCGCCGGGCTGCGCACGGCCGGCGTCTCCACGGGCCACGGGCTCGCCGACGGCGCCTACGACGTCGAGACGCAACTGACGGGCGCCAGCCTGACCGCCGTGATCGACGACCTCCTGTCGCTGGTCGCCGCGGCTCGCTAGCGCGGTTCCGGGCAAGGAGCCAAGAAGCCTTTTCCAGCCCGGAGGGCGGGGCTTTCGAGCCTCGGGGAAGCCGGCGTATGGGTGCTCGTGAAAGGAAAGAGTACGGTGGGAAACCTCGAAACCCGTACAGCAGGCACGCCATGAGAACCATCGCTGAGCTCCTCACGGATCGGAAACCGCGCACGTTGCCGCCGACGGCGACCGCGCTGGATGCAGCGCGACGGATGCAGGCCGAGCACATCGGCGCCATCTTGATCGTAGACGACGCGCAGCAACTCGTCGGCTGCTTCTCCGAGCGCGACCTCACGAATCGCGTCGTGGCGGCGGGACGTGCACCGGCTGACGTGCAACTGCATGAGGTCATGACGCGCGAGCTCTTCACCGCGACGCCGGAGGACCGCATCCACGCGACGGCCTGCGAGATGCAGGAGCGGCACATCCGCCACCTGCCCGTCGTCGTCGACGGCCAGCTCATCGCCGTGCTCGGTCTGCGCGACATGCAGCGCGAGCTCTTGGAAGCCACGCGCGGGCAGGTCAACGAACTGACGCGCTACATCCGCGGCGCCTGAGGCACCGACTCCTAGGATATGCTCGCCATCTGCCGGCGCAGGAAGCTGGCGCGCATGCGATCGCGTTGCGTCGGCTCGGCCAGACTCTCCTCGGGTGTGCCGCCCGAGAGCGCGTGCACGTGCCCGCGCTGGATCTGGATCGCGAGGTGGTTCAAGCGCAGCGGCGAGACGCCCGTGATCATTCCGAGGCAGACGCCCAAGCGCACGTTGGAGAGGTGCAGCAAGGCGACGTCGGTCGTCAACGAGCGCGCCGAGCGCAGCGTGCCCAGCGAACGCGAGACGCGGTCCGAGGTCTTCTCGGGTTCGCGCTGCATGACCGTCTCGCGCACGCGGCGCTCGAAGGCGACGATCGCCGGCACGAGTTGCTCGAGGTCCGTCAAGAGGCGCTCCTCCGAGCACCCGAGCGTGATCTGGTTCGAGATCTGATAGAAGTCGCCGACCGCGCGCGAGCCCTCGCCATACATGCCGCGCACCGCCAGCGACGTGCGCTGCGCGGCGTGGATGACCTTCTGCAGTTCCGTCGGAATCATGCCCAAGGCCGGCAGGTGCAGCATCACGGACGCGCGCATGCCCGTGCCCACGTTCGTGGGGCACGCGGTCAGGTAACCGAGCCGCTCGGTGAAGCTGTACTCCAGGGCCTCTTCCAGCACGCGATCGGCGTTGAGCACGCGCGACCACGCGTCGCGCGGACTGAAGCCGCCGGAGATCCCCTGCAAGCGCAGGTGGTCCTCCTCGTTGACCATGATCGAGAGCACCTCGTCCTGATCGAAGACGACCGCGCGGCCCGGCCGCGGACCGGTCCGATCCTCGACCGCCGCCAGGTCGCGGCTGATCAGGTGGCGTTCCTGCAACAGCATGCGCACCAGCGGCGAGGCACCCTCCATGGGCACGTAGAGCGCGCCACCCGCCAGGGAACTCGCGTCGATGGCGGCGCGCACCGCGTCGGCGAGTTCGCGCGCGCGCTCGGGCTCGAGGCGCGAGACGAAGGAATACCCTTCCAGGTTGCGCGCCAGCCGCACGCGGCACGAAACCACCACGTCGACTTCGGGGCCGTCGAGCTGGAGCCAGGAGCTTTGGCGCTCGGCGAAGTGATTGGGGTCGAAGGACAGCACGAGGGAGGACGTGGAAGGAGTCTATCTTGGGCCCTCGCGCCGTGATCTCCAACCCGCATCCCGACGCGGTCGGCGGAAAGCGGCCCGGTGATCGGCCGACCCGACGCCGCTACCCTGCAGCGATCGGCCGGCCCGGTCGATGAACGACGAGCGGGTCGCCCCCCGCCTCGCCCCCCCATGGATCCTCACGCCCTGATCGTCCTCTGCCTGCTCGGGGCGAGCTTGATCCTGTTCCTCACGGATTCGGTGCGCTACGACGCCGTGGCGATCGGCGTGGTGTTGGTCCTGGCGGCAACGGGCACCCTCAGCCCGGCGCGGGTCGCGTTCCAAGGCTTCGCGTCGCCCGCGGTCGTTCTGGTGGCGTCCATGTACGCCTTCGCCGCCGCGGTCGCGAAGAGCGGCATCACCGAGCGCATGGGGCACCATTTGATCGGCGATGGCTCGAAGGGCGAAGCCTGGCTCGTCGTGCGCGTGGTCGTCGTCGCGGGCTTGCTCTCCTCCGTCCTGTCGAACGCCGGCGTCGTGGCCACGTTGATCCCCGTGCTCGCCGCCGTCGCGCGGCGCGCCAAGATCTCCACCTCACGCCTCTTGATGCCGATGGCGTTCGGGAGCCTCCTGGGCGGCATGCTGACGCTGATCGGAACGTCGAAGAACATCGCGGTCAACGGCGTCCTGAACGAAGCCGGCGCGACCCCCTTCGGCCTGTTCGACTTCACGGCATTCGGCGCGGTCCTCCTGGCCGTGGGCGCGCTCTACTTCCTGTGGCCGGGCCGCCGGCTGCTCCCGACCGGAGTTGTGGCGACGAGCCTGACCGAGCGCTACCACGTGCCGCAGTTCGTGACCGAGGTCCAAGTGGAACCGAACAGTCACCTGATCGGTCGTCAGGTCACGGCCGTCGACGACTTCGCGCGCTTCGGTATCACGCTGCTGGGGCTCGTGCGCGACCAAGCCGGCCGCGCGGTCGTCGAACCGAGCCCCTACAACCGCATTCAAGCGAAGGACGTCTTGGTGCTGCAGGGCGAGCCCGACGCCATCGTCGCGCTGCGCAACGAACTCGGGCTCCACCAGAGCGTGACGGACTCCGTCAACAAGCACCTCGACGGCGAGGGCGTGCAACTGGTGGAAGCGGTCGTTCCCGCGTGGTCGCGGCTCAACGGACGCACGCCGCGCGAAGCGGATTTTCGCGCGACCACGGGCCTCAACGTGCTCGCGATCTCGAAGACGGACTTCGTCTCGCCGCGCGAGATCGCCGACACGCGCCTGGAGGTCGGTGACGTGCTCTTGATCCAGGGCGATCCGCGCGACATCGCGCGCATCCGCGACGAGCGACGATTGATCGTCATGGGCGAACTCGCCGGCGACCGCAACGGGCGTCCAGGGCGTACGCTGGCGCTCCTCGGCGGCGTCCTGCTCTTGGCGCTGCTCGGCATGGACCTCGCGGTCGCGGCGCTCGGCGGAGCGCTCGGCTTGGTGCTCTTCGGCTGCGTGTCGCCCGACGACGTGCGCCGCGGTATCGACTGGTCGGTCCTGATCCTGATCGGCGGCATGCTGGCGCTCGGCAAGGCCTTCGACGAGCACGGGCTCTCGGCGGCGCTCGCGCACGGGATTCACGAAGCGGGCGGCGCCGTCGAGCATCCGCACGTGCTCCTGCTCCTCTTGCTCGGCGCGACGCTGCTTCTGACGCAGACGATCAATCACGTCGCGGCGGCGGTCATCATGACGCCCGTGGCGCTGTCGCTCGCCAGCGAGCTGGGGCTCTCCGACCGACCGTTCCTGATGGCAGTCCTGGCCGGCGCGGAGTTCGCGTTCATGTCCCCCGTCGCGCACCAGGCCAACGCGATGGTGATGGGCGCGGGCGAGTACCGCTATCGACACTTCCTGAAAGCTGGCACGCCGCTGACCGTGATTCTGGTCGCCGTATCGACAATGCTGATTCCGGTCTTCTGGCCGTTCGTGGCGGCCTGACGGCCCGTCGTCAGCGCAGGATCCGCTTGCCCAGCGCCGACTGCGCCATATCGACGGCCAGCGCGGCGGTGCGGTTCTTCTCGTCGAGGATCGGATTGATCTCGGTCATCTCGAGACTCAGGAGCTGACCCGATTCGGCGGCGTGCTCCATGAAGAGATGCGCCTCGCGCAACGTCATGCCGCCGGGCACCGGCGTCCCCGTCCCCGGCGCTTCCGAAGGGTCCATGCCGTCGAGGTCGAACGAGATGTGAAACCCGACCGTGCCGTCGGTCGCGTGCTTCAACGCTTCGCGCATCACGCGGTCCATGCCCAGGATGTCGAGCTCGCGCATGGTGTACGCGTGCACGCCCGCTTCGCGCACACGCCGACGCTCGTTTTCGTCGACGTCGCGGATGCCGATCAGGACGACGTTCTTCGCGTCCACCATCGGAGTCGTGGGACCGAGGTCGCCCAGCTCGCGCGGACCGTAGCCCAAGATCGCCGCCAGCGGCATCCCGTGCACGTTGCCGGAGGGCGAAATCTCGGGACTGTTCATGTCGGCGTGCGCGTCGAACCAGATCAGCCCGATCTTGTGACCGCGCTCGTGGTAGTGGCGCGCGACGCCTGCCACCGTTCCCGCAGCGATCGAGTGATCGCCGCCGACGACGAAGGGGAACTCCCCCGCCGCGAGGATCTCGCCCACGCGATCGCGAACGCGTCGACAACAGTCGGTGATCTCCGGCAGGAAGTGCGCGTTGCCCTCGCTCTCGCGCTCCTCCACCGGCAGCAAGCGATCCTCGGGCCGCGCGACCTGCACGCTGCCGCGATCGCGAAAGCGATGGCCGAGCGCCTCGATCGCCGGGCCGATCCCCGCGATCCTGAGCGCGCTCGGTCCCATGTCGACGCCGCGCAGGCCCGCGCCCAGGTCCATCGGTACGCCCAGCAGACTGACGGTCTTCGGTTCCATGCGCGTCATTCTCGCACGAAGCGGAGGCTCGCCCCAACGTCGAGGCCGAACTCCTCGGCGGCGTGTCCACCTTCGACGGCCAACTCCCAGAATCCCGCCGAACCGACGAGCGCGACGGCCTCGCCCGGCTCGGCCTGGGAGTAGCGCTCGACGGAGCGCGCGCGGAGCGGCGAGAGGTCGACGCTCCAACGGGCACCGGCCTCGGCCGCGAGCGCCGTGATCACGTTGCCGAAGCGGTCGATCCAGAGGATCTCGGCCTCGGCCGCGCGCGCGCTTGGAAATGCGACGCGCGGGGGCTCCATGGTCCGCCAATCCCCGATCGGCTCGCCCAGTTCGCCGAGCGCCGCCCCCTCCACCAGCAGCGCCGCCACGGGCGCGAACACGTCGCGCCCGTGGAACGTCGCCGACGCGGGCTCGCCGACCACGCGCGCGAGGTCGGCGGCGACGACGGTCGGCGCCGTCGCGGCGGCCAGGATCGGCGCCGCGAGGCCGTTGTCCGGCGCCACGAGCCAACGCCCGTCGACGCTGGCCGCCAGGACGAGCCGCTCACCACCCACGCCCGGATCGACGACGCCGACGAGCACCGTTCCCTCGCCGCACGAGCGCCAGGCGCGCTGCCACGCGAAGCTGCCGACGCGCACGGCCTGGGGCGGGATCGCGTGACACAGATCGACGACGCCGCGCAGGCTGGGCGCGCGGCGCCAGAGCGTCGCGTGCAGCTCTCCCACGTAGCTGTCGGAGAGGCCGAAGTCGGTCAGGAGCGCGACGACGCCGGCGCTCATTGCTCGCGAGCGATGGACGCGATCGAACCGAGCGTGACGCCTTCGACGATCTCGCGACGTACGCCCGGACGCAGCAACAAGCGCTCGATGCCCGACGTTCCGGTCCATTCGGCGATCGCGACGCCGAGTCGACGCAGGTGCTCGGGCGTCGCGTACTCGCCCTGGTAGCCGACCTCTTCCAGCAGCGCCTCGGTGCCGTAGTGCTCGACGAGTACGCCCGCGGCCAGGACGCCGCGCGCGAAGCCCTCGCGCCAGAGCGCGGCGCGCAGGAGACCGCGTACGGTCGGATCCTGGCGCTCCGCCAAGGCGAGCGCGAGTTCGACGTTGAGTCTCACGTCGTCGTCGACGGGAAAGACCTGGCCGAAGAGCCGCCGGTCGCGGTCGTCGCCCACGCGTCGCAGGGCGCGCGCGGCGAGGCGGCGCTCGGCGAACCCGGGTGTTTGCAGCCACTCGCGGAGCGGCTCGGGAAACGCCTCGGCCTCGCGCTCGAGCGCGCCGTACAAAAGTCGAAAGCGCTCGATCTCCGGCAGCGCGGCGCCGTCGCCTAGCTCGCCCAGGTAAGGCTCCAAGGCGGGCTCGTGGGCGGACCGCGTCAGCGCTCCGACGAGCGCCTCGGCCTCGGCCGTCTCCTCGTCCGCCAATGCGCCGATCAAGTACGTTTCCGCGCTCGCATCGCCCAGCAGCACACGCGCGACGAGCGCGGCGGCTCGCACTTCGAGGGCGCGAACGGGCGCGCTCAGCTCGGTCAGATCCTCGAGCCAGCGCGCTTCACCGCTCGCCCCCAGCGCGTCGGCGAGCGCGGCTTGTTCCTCTGGGCGACCCTCGCGCTGGCGCTCGATCCAAACGGCGTCGACCTCTCCGCCTCCCGCGAGCAACGCCAACTGCGCGCGCTTGTCGAGCGGGTCGACGGCGACGAGCATCGCGAGCAAGCGGCGCGCAGCCCGCTGGTTGCGCGCCAGCTCGATCGAGTCGACGAGCATGCGCCGAACCGATGGATCGTCGGGGATCCAGTCGCCGGCCTCCCACAGATCGGCGAGTCGATCGGGCAGGCGCATCGCCGCACCGACGAGCCGCTCGTTCGCACGCCCGCGCTGCGCCATGAGCAAGAGGTAGTCGTCCGCCACGGGTCGCTCGAGTTCCGCCGCCGCGGTGGAGATCCAGCGCTCGACGAATGGCTCGAGTTCGATCAACCCGGCGGTCATGACGTCCTTCCAGCGGCGACCGTCGACGAAGCCGTAGCGCTTCGCCGCGGCCCAGCGCGCCTCGAGCAGCTCGACGACCACCGGGCGCGGCGGTGGCAGACCGCCGCGCACCATCGGCACGTAGGGCTGCGTCGCTTCGTGCAAGCGCTCCTTCCGCAGCGCGGAGTGCTGCACGAGCAGCTTCTTGCTCGCTTCGGTGTTCGTGCGCGCGAACGCGAGCGCCAGGTACTCCTCCACGTCGTCCGGTGCTTCCGCCAGCGTGCGTTCGAGCGCATCGGCCCCCGCGGCGCCCATCTCGCCGAGCGCCAGGATCGCCGTGCGCCGTTCACTCAACGTCCCCCGCAACGCCAGGTTGACGAGCCGCGACCGATACGCGCCGCTGCCGCTGGCACCGACGGCCATCCACGCGATGCGCCGATCCTCTTCGAGTGTCGTCGGTTCGTCCAGGACGCGCGCGGCGCGACGACCCGACGCCGACGAGAACGAGAGCCGCTGATCGCGCGACCACAGCTCCTGCGGCGTCGTAGCGGTCAGGAACTCGACGATGTCGGTGCGCGGCGGAACCTCCTGGGCGCGCGCTCCGCCCCCAAGCGTCGCGACGACGAGCAGCGCGAGCACCGGGCTCATACGGGATTCCCCAGCAGCGCGACCAGTTCGTCGCGGCGTGCGTCGCGCAATTCCTCGGTGCGCGCTTCCAGGTTCAAGCGCAACAAGGGCTCCGTGTTCGACGCGCGCACGTTGAACCACCACCAGTCGTCGTCACTGAGTGCGCCGTACTCGACCGTGATGCCATCGAGCTCGTTCTGGCGTCCGTCCGCGTACTTGTCGCGCAGCGCTCGAATCATCGCGTCCTTGTCCGCGACGCGGAAGTTGATCTCGCCGGTCGAGTGATAGCGACGCAGGCCCGCGACCAGCTCCGACAGCGTGCGGTGTTGGTTCTCGGGCGCCGCGAGCAGCGTCAGCACGCTCATCATCGCGATGACTCCCGAGTCGGTCATGAAGTTCTCGGCGAAGTAGAAGTGGCCCGACAACTCGCCGCCGAAGATCGCGCCCGTCTCGCGCATCGTCGCCTTGATGAACGAGTGCCCGACCCGATCGCGAATCGGCGTGCCGCCGGCGTGCGAGATCTCCTCCTTCACGACCCACGACGAACGCAGGTCGTAGATCACGCCCAGCCCCGGCGTCTTCTCGAGGAAGCGCGGCGCGAGCAGCGCGGTGATCAGGTCCGCCGAAACGGTGCGCCCCTGCTCGTCGACGAAGCAACAGCGATCGCCGTCGCCGTCGAACGCCACTCCGACCTGGGCGCCCGACTCCACGACGAGCCGCTTGACGTCCACGAGGTTCTCCTCCAAGAGCGGGTTCGCTTCGTGGTTCGGGAACGTGCCGTCGGGCTCCTCGTAGAGCAGCTTGGCCTCGATCGCCGGCACCCGCGCCAGGATCGCGGGCAACGTGTGCCCCACGATCCCGTTGCCGAGGTCCGCCGCGACCCGCATCGGTCGCTCCAGAAAAGCGAACGTGGCGACGTGGTCGGCGTACTCGTCCAACAGCTCGATCGAGCGCTCGCCGCCGGGCTCGGCGACGGGCGCGGGCGTCGGCTCCTGGCACATGCGTTCCAGGTCCGCGATGCCGGTCGTCATCGAGATCGGCTCCGCGCCCGCGCGACACAGCTTCATGCCGTTGTACTCGCCCGGGTTGTGGCTGGCGGTGACGATCAGGCCCCCATCGCAGTCCTGGGTCGCGATCGCGTAGTAGGTCATCGGCGTCGACGCCAGCCCGAGCCGCAACACGTCGGCCCCGGCGTCGCGCATGCCGCGACTGACCGCATCCGCGATCTCGGGCGAGTGCGTGCGCATGTCCTGCCCCAGGACCAGCGTCTTCGCCTCGAGGAAGCGCGCGAAGGCATGCCCGATCCGGTAGGCCAGATCGGCGTCGAGTTCGTCGGGAACGAGGCCCCGGATGTCGTAGGCCTTGAAGATGCCCATGGGAAAGCTGCGTCGGCGTGGAGTCGATGGTCGGAAGAGGGCCCTGCAGGGTAGCTGTTGACCCCGCATCGGGCGCGCCACTCTTCTCCTCTCGCACTGCACCGACCGAGGAGCGCGCGAGCTCCTCCGATCCAACGTGCGGCGAGCTGGCGGGAATTGCACCGCGTGATTGCGGCACTCGAAGCGCCGTTTTTTGGCTCGGGCACGCCGATGATGCAAAGTTTTCGAATTAGTGCACCGGAAAGGCACCCCGCCGCCATCCCTAGGTGCCAGGATGGGCTTCGTCGAAATCCCACCGGCCGAGCCATGCCACTCACGCTGCACGCAGTGCTGCCCCTCCGGAGACCCCGACTCGATGAAGCGCCTCTCGTACCCGCTCGCGTCCCTGGCCCTCGCCACGACGCTGGTCGCCCACCAGGGTCCTCCGCCGGAATGGGAGCCCACCTTCACCGGCGAGTTCGTTGCTCCCAACAGCGGCCCCGGCGACTCGACGCCCGAGATCGCCCACCCTTCGGAGGGACTCATGGGCTTCTACACGGACGCCCCGAGCTACCTGCCGGACGAGACGGTTCACGTGTTCGGCAATTGGGTCTCCGCAGGGGGGGGGCTCGTAACGTCAAGTACAAGCTGACCCGCGTCCACAAGTGGGCTTCCGATCCGCACCTCGAAACGGCGGGCGCTTGGGTAGACGTGCACACGACGCCGGCCTACCCGTACGCGGAAGCGCAGGTGCCGCCCTACGGGTCGTTCATCGAAGGCTTCGACGTGTCGGCCTCCGATCCCATGGCGACGGCGCTCTCCCTCGAAGGGCTCTCCGCTTTCACGATCGAAGGCTGGATTCGACCGACGCAGGTGGACGGTGGACAGGTCGAAGGCCGCGACGAGGTCGTCATCGCGGGCCACGCCACGCAAGCATCGCCGGGAGCACCTGTCCATGGCGCCTACTTGGGCATCAACGGGAATGGCAAACTCGTCGGCGTCATCGACCTTGCGGGGGGTGGGCGCACCGAAGTTGAGTCCTTCCAACCCTTGAAAGAGAATCACTGGTTCTACGTGGCGCTGGTCTTCGATGGACAGGAGCTGAAGCTCTATCAGGCGGAGTGCGCCGACAACATGCTGGAAGAGGCGCCGTACACGTCAGACACTCAGTTTGCGCCGACGGAGTGCGGCTGCCTCGACCAACCTGTCGGCTCCGCTTTGAGTGGCGGCGCTAGCGTTGACACGCTCATCACCGACTTTCGGGTGGGTGCACGCTCGGAAGCGCCCGGCAACATGACCGGCTGCTTTAGCGGCCGCATCGATCGCCTCCGAGTCTGGGCCGAAGCTCTGGACGTGGTCAAACTGGACGAAATGATGCGCGAGGGCGGGACTTCGTGCGGCTCTCCTAAGGTATTCGATCCAGTGGCACACCCCTCGCTGCTCCTCTTCCTGGACTTCGAGGAGCCCTACCTCAAGGATCCCTTCGTGACCGGAAACTTCGGGCGGTACGCGCTCGACTCGTCGCTCTACCAGCGGCACGGAACCGTCGTGAACCACGGCAACCCCGGCGCTTCGGGCCGTCCGCTCGGCGACATCGAGGTAGACGACCCGGCCAATCCGGGGACTCCCTTGGTATTCCGCGCGGGGCGCTCCCTGCGCTTGAATCACGAGCAGGTGCACGACGCGCAGTTCGACGAAGTGACCGTTCAGATCGAGCTGGATGACGTCCTCGACCTGTCCACGCTCCCCGGCCTGAACCCCTCGGGCCTCTACGTTCTGCAGGCGATCTTCGAGGAGGACGGCCAGTACGACTGGGACTCTCCCACGAACCTGCGGCGCGAGCACTTCACCTCGTTCGTGGTCCGACCGGACGAGATCACCCAGCCCGAGTCCCTTCCGACTCGAGCCGCTGTGATCGTGCCGATCAACACGTACATGGCCTACAACCCCTGGCCGCGCGTGGCCATGAAGGACTGGAATCCAAGCAATCAACCCACGCCAACCGCCATCATCACGGCCCCGGGCTTGGACCTGCGCTACTCGCCCGCTGGCGAGGTGCGTGCCCAGGGCGCCAATAGCGCCTACCAGGGATTCGGAACCAAGGAACAGAATTGGTACCCGAGTTGGCTCCGCCCGTGCGCCGCGACCAGTCCACGCGTGCCGTTTCCCGACGGTACAGAGCACGTGCCGATGCGCAACGAGTTCAGTTGCACGTCCGACGCCAAGCTGATCGGCTGGCTCGGCGACCCTTCGGGCACGGGCGACGTCACGGTGAACACCTACGAGTTCGACGTCTTCACCGACGCGGACATCCACCGCAACCCTTGCCTGCTCGACCCCTACGGTGCGGTGCTCCTGGGAGCCCACCCCGAGTATTTCTCCCTCGCGATGCTGGTCGGCCTGCACAAGTACATGGACGACCCCGACATGGACAACAGCTCGGGCGGCCTGGGCGGCGAGACGGGCAACCTCCTCACTGTCGGAGGAAACTCGATCGCCTGGCGCAGCGAGGCCAAGGACGTCGGCGCGAGCTACGTCGATTGGCAAGCAGATCCGCCGGAAGTGCACGAGCTCTCCAACTACGTCATCGAGATCAAGAAATGGCCCGAGGTCGCCTCCATCGGCGAGTACGATGGCTTGAGCCACATGTACCCGAAAGACCTGACGCCAAACCAAACCCTGGAACCCAACGGCCGTACCGGCGCCTGGCGCTTCGTGGAACAGTTCTTCCCGAAGGGCAACCCCCAGTACGACTTCATCTCCGATAGTCCGGCACTCGCGCCACCAACCCCGTTTCATCCCGGCGGTTTCGAATTGGGAAGTACTAGGGACTACATCCTCGGAACCGTAGTCGATTCGGGCGGCGTGAGTGGAAATTCAAACTTGGTGCCTGGGGAATCCTGCCCGCCAGGCCCAGACACGGAAAAGCACGGCTACTGGAAGATGGCCGACACCAGCGACGATGTCAACGGGCCTCATTGGCTTTTGGATGGACTCGTCCCGAACACGGATTTGCCTTCGGATGCACCCGCTAGCCAAGTGGTCGATCCACTTCAATGGGTCAAGGCCGGCCGCGCGGTCGGCAACGAGTCCGACCGCTTCGTTTGCCACCAAGACATTGCGCGAACTCTTTACATGGAAGAGTGGTTTGCGGCGACCTATACTCTCAATGAGTTCTGCATGACAGGCCTCCCGCAGCTCTACCCCCAAGCCCATGGGCAACCGCTTCGCCAGTATTGTCCCCCAGCTCTCTACATGACCGGGCAGAATGCCTTTCATGCAGCACCACCGACGAGTCTGCCGGTGATCTTTCCCTACAGCGATAACGGCCAGGTCGACATTCTCGCTACGGGATCGGGCTTCAACGAACGCTGCAAGTACAGCATGGTCTTGTGGTGCTCCCCGATGTTCGACACGGTTTCCGCGGATTGGGCCATGTGGGCCTCCGGCTACGGGATGGCTCCGATCTGCTATTCGTGGCTCCATCTGTCGTCCGTCATGGAAGGTCACGGTAACATCGTCTACTACCGCCACCGCAACGGTGGACGTGTCCTCACGCTGGCTGCGATTGACGCCGTCAGCGGGCTCGTCGTTCCCGTTCCACCCCAAGGGGCGGGTTTGGGAGAGGACAATAGCCAGGTTCGCGACATGGTGAAGCTGGCGCTTGATCGCATGTTGCTGGGAGTCGGCGGTGAGGCGACGACCAGGCCCGTGCACTCGACGACGCGGCCGCCTCTCGATGGGTTTAACCCGACCCTGAGTCCGCCGGACTTTCCGCTGTACTTTCCAGTTCCGGAGAACTTCCTCCCAGTGTTCGAATCTTGGGAGGACCTTTGCGGAGGACTCTAGCGTTGAGCATGAACTCGATACATGAAGTGGCGATGACGATTCAAGGGACCCTACAAGCGACGCTTTGGCGAGGGGTGGGCCTTGGCCTTGCCGCGCTCGTCGTCTCGGGGCTGCTCGCTTCGCAGATGGTCCAGGAGACCTACTTCAAGGCTACCCCCCGCGGAGGTGCTAATTTTGGGTACGCAATCGACGCCGATGGCGAGCGGATCGTCATCGGTGCTCTAAACTTCGGGGTGGGAGGAAGTGCCTTCGTTTTTCGGCGAGATCCTAGCGGGTGGATCCAGGAGGCGATGCTGCAAGCAAACTTCCCCGACTCGCTGGACGTGTTCGGCATTAGCGTAGCGATCGATGGAGACACGATCGCGGTCGGAGCGACCCATGAGGACAGTTGGGCGCAAGGCATCGACGGTGATGCGAGCCTGAACGGAGGAAATGGTAACGGACGCAACTCTGGCGCCGTCTACGTTTACAACCGTTCGGGGACCACTTGGTCCCAACAGACCTATATCAAGTCGTCGAACTCAACATGGAATGATAAATTTGGCTACTCCGTCGCGCTCCAGGGTGACCGCCTCTTCGTCGCGGCCATAGGAGAGTGCTACGATTTGAGCGATCCAGTGCCAACCGTTGGCATTACCGCGCTGGGCTGTGGAGGCGCGGTCTTTGCTTTCGAGCGTTCCAACTCTACTTGGGCTGAGACTGCCTACATCCGAGCCTCGAATTTTGCGGATGGCTTTGGGATCTCGGTCGGCTACGACGGTTCGACCCTCGTTGTCGGAGCACCGAGCGAGAGCGTTGGAACGCTCGGCGTCGATGCACCCCAGACTGGGCCCACCTTTACGGATGCTGGCGCCGCCTACGTGTTTTCGGACGCGAGTGGCACTTGGATCCAAGAGGCCTACTTGAAGCCGTCGACTGAGCGGGCACTGGGCAGGTTCGGCCAATACCTGGCGATCGATGGCGATCGAATCGCCGTCGGTGCGTATCAAGCATCAACGCCACTCCCGGGCCTCGATGGTGCCCAGCATGGTGCAGCTACCGTATTTCGGAAGGTCGCTGGTCTATGGACTGAAGAAGCGTGGCTTTTGCCGCCGAACTTCACACTGTTTCTCAATTTCGGATCCGCAATAGCCCTTTCGGGGGACACGTTGATCGTTGGCGCCTACGGGGACAACAGCCTGTCCTCCGGAATCAACGGAGACATGACCAGCATTTGGCAGTTCCCGGAAATTGGCGGCGTCGGTGCAGCCCACCACTTCGAGTTCGCAAACGGTGCCTGGGAGTTCCGGAACTACATCAAGGCGTCAAACCCAGGCGACGACGCTTGGTTCGGGCTTCGTGGAGCCGCGATCGAAGGCGACAAGATCTACATCGGCTCGCCCCACGAGATGAGCAGCTCTACCGGGATCAACGGCGACCAGACCCTGGGTAGCTTTCCTATAGGCGCCGTCTACGAGTTCGACATCGACGGGCCCGACGCGAGCGTCGAGTCCAATACCTCGGGCAGCAACGTCGCGAGCTACAGCGCGACGGCGCCGGTCCTGGGTTCGACCTGGCAGGCCACGGTGGATCTCTCGACGACGGGCCACGCGTTCGCGGTGATCGCGTTCTTCGAGCAGCCGGCGCTCTTTGGGCCGCTGGCGGGGAACCAGTTCATCCTGGTCGGGACGGCGTTCCCCGCGGGCGAGCTCTTCGCGCTGCCGCCGATCCCGGGACCCCAGGCTGCCCTCTCGATCCCGATCCCCAACGTCCCGGCTCTCTCCGGCGTCGAGTTCCACACCCAAGCCTTCCACTTCGGCGGAACGCCGGGCCTGCGATTCTCGAACGCCTTGCACCTCAGGCTCGGCAACTGAAAGCGAGCGCTACGTCGCAAGCGCGGCGTCGAGGGCGAGGCCCAGGCGCTCGAGGTCGGGCGGGCCGACGTCGCGGTGGGTCACGAAGCGCAACGTTTCGGGGCTGAGCGCCATGACGTCGACGCCGTTTTCGGCCAAGCGCCCGACCAGCGTCGGCGCGTCGAGGCCCGGACGTTCGACGCGAACGAGCACGAGATTCGTCTCGGGGAGACCTGCGGCCAAGCCCTCGCGCTCGTTCGCAAGCTGGGCGAGAGCCTTCGCCAAAGCGTGGTCCTCGGCCAAGCGTTCGCGACCCTCTTCGAGCGCGATCAGTCCCGCGGCGGCGAGGATGCCCGCTTGCCGCATCCAGCCGCCGAGGCGTTTCCGGACGACGCGCGCTCGCAGGAGGAAGTCGTTCGAGCCCGCGACCAGGGAGCCGACCGGCGCGCCGAGGCCCTTCGAGAGGCAGACCTGGACCGAGTCCGCGCAGGCGGCGTAACGCTCGGCGGCGACGCCCGACGCCGCGACGGCGTTGAAGAGGCGCGCGCCGTCGAGGTGCACGGGGAGGCTCAGCTCGCGCGCGACGGTGCTGACGGCCTCCAAGTTCGCGAGCGGCACGACGCGGCCGCCGGAACTCATGTGGCTCTGCTCCACGCACACGAGGCCCGTCGGCGGGCAATGGATGAAGTCGGGGCGCACCGCGGCGCGCACTTCGTCGGGATCGAGCGCGCCGCCGTCGCTGGTGAGCGTCTTCGTCTGCACGCCGTGCAGGAAGCCCAGCGCGCCGCCCTCGTAGGAGAGCACGTGGGCCGTGTGCTCGACGATCACCTCGTCGCCCGGCCGCACCCAGGCGCCGATGCCGACCTGGTTCGCCATCGTGCCGGACGGGCAGAAGAGCGCGCCCTCCTTGCCCAGAAGTTCCGCCGTCCGCGCTTCGAGCGCGCGCACCGTGGGATCGCCGTCGAGCACGTCGTCGCCGACCTCGGCGTCGGCCATCGCGCGACGCATCGCGGGCGTCGGGCGCGTGACGGTGTCGCTCCGGAAGTCGCTCCGGAAGTCGCTGCGTCGCTGCGGGTCGATCGAACTCACGGCAGCGGCCGGAGCGTCATGCGGAAGACGAGCTCGGAGGCCTCGCCGTCGCCCTTCGACATCGCGACGTGAACCGCGAGGTGCTCGCCGTCGCGATGCAGCGTCAGGCCGCCGAACCACGCGGTCGTGCCGCGGGCTTCGATCAAGCGGAAGCCGGTCGTCTCGCCGGGCTCTTCCCACGGCATGAGTTCGGGCGTGAGGTGGATCAAGCGCAGGGCGACGCCGCGCTCGTCCTCGATGAGCTGCATGAACTCGGCGAAGTTCGGCGAGCCGTCGGGCTCGAGCAAGCGGAACGTGCCGATCATCACGCCGCCCAGCGGCGGGTTCCAGGTCTCCTCGCACACGCCGCCGAGGCCCGTCCCGACCCAGCGACCGGCGAGCCACTCGAGGTCCGCGACGTGGAACTCGCCACGCGGTTCGGCGGCGCGTTCGACGTGCGGCGTCAGGCCGCTCTCGACGAGCGGCGACGCGGGGAAGGTCTCGCTGTCGACGGTGACCGTGCTGGTCACGGTCCGGCAACCCGCCGCCAACGCGCCGAGAGCGACGGCGGCCACGAACCACACAACAACAAATGTCTTCAAGAGAGCAGCTCCCGGACGCGGCGCGTCGCTTCGCGAATCTGTTCGAGGCTCGCGCAGTAGGAGAAGCGCAGGTAGCCCTCCCCCAACGCGCCGAACGCCGTGCCGGCGATCGTCGCGACGCCGGCCTCGGTCAACAGCAAGTTCTGCAGCTCCTTCGAGCTCTTGCCCGTCGCCTTCACGTTCGCGAACGCGTAGAAGGCGCCCTTCGGCAGGATGCACGAGAAGCCGGGGATGGAGTTGAGCTCGTCGACGATCACGCGGCGGCGCTCGTCGAAGGCCGCGCGCATGCGGTCGACCGCATCCTGCGGGCCGCGCAAGGCCTCGACGCCCGCGTAC
This sequence comes from Planctomycetota bacterium, assembly GCA_040880665.1. GTDB lineage: Bacteria > Planctomycetota > UBA1135 > UBA1135 > JBBDIB01. The sequence goes on along the minus strand of JBBDIB010000024.1, from coordinate 20,283 downwards.
TGCACCGGCGCGCTCGGGCACGAGTTCGAGTTGATCTGCAGTCGCTCCGCGTCGTCGATCAGATGCTTCGGCCAGAGCCCCCACCCGAGGCGCCAGCCGGTCATCGAGTACGTCTTGCTCCAACCGTCGAGCACGATCAAGCGACGCCCGAGCGTCTCCTGGTAGGCGAGCATCGAGTGGTGCTCTTCGCCATCGTAGGTCAAGCGCGAGTAGATCTCGTCGGCCAGGATCATGACGTCCGGGAAGCGCTCGAGCCCCTCGGCCAGGCGATCGAGCGCCGCCTTCGGCACGACGCCGCCGGTCGGGTTGGCCGGCGTGTTGACGATGATCATGCGCGTGCGCTCGTTGATCTTGGCCAGGACGGCGTCGGGGTCGAACGCGAAGCCGCGCTCCTCCGACAGCTCGATCGGCACGGCATTGGCGCCGGTGAACTCGATCATCGACTCGTAGATCGGGAAGCCCGGATTCGGGTAGAGCACCTCCGTCCCGGGCTCGCCGAACATCAAGAGCGCGAAGAACATCGTCGGCTTCCCGCCCGGCACGATCATCACGTTCTCGGGATCGATCGTGGCGCCTCGGTAACGCAAGACGTCCTCGGCCACCGCCTGACGCAGTTCCGGGATGCCGCGCGCGGGCGTGTAGAAGTGCTTGCCCTCGCGCAGCGCGCGGCAGCCGGCTTCGACGATGTTCTCCGGCGTCCGGAAGTCGGGCGCGCCGATGCCGAGGTTGATCACGTCCTGGCCCTGGGCCTCGAGGCGCTTGGCGCGCGCCAAGACCTCGAAGGCGGACTCGGTCCCGAGGCGGGACATACACGTAGCGAGCTTGGACAAGCGGGGATTCCTCTAGCGTGGAGACTTCGAACGGAGAATCGAGTGGACGCGCCCGTTAGCCTAATGACCCTCCATTCCGCGTCAACGTTCGCCCGAGCGGCACGGGCCTTGCTGGCACCAGCCACTCGGCGCCGCACCGCCTGCGCCCTGTCCCCCGCGCCCCCCCGCAAGCCCAAGTGTCCAAGCTCACGTCCCGCGTCTCGTGCCTCGTCCTCGGGTTGCTCGCCGCCTGCGGCCCCGAGCCGGACCTGGTCGTCTACGTGGCGCACGATCAGGTGCACGCCGAACCGCTCTTGCGCCAGTTCGAGCGCGAGACGGGGCTGACGGTCGACGTCGCCTACGACACGGAGACCAACAAGACGATCGGTCACGTCAACCGCATCCGCGCCGAGGAGGATCGCGTGCGTTGCGACGTCTTCTGGAACAACGAGGTCGGCCACACCGTGGCGCTCGCGAACGAAGGCCGCCTGGCCAGCTACGCGTCGCCCAACGCCAGCGGCATCCCGGCCACGTTTCGCGATCCCGAGTCGCGCTGGTTCGGCTTCGGAGCGCGCGCGCGCGTCTTCATCGTGAACACGAACGAGGTCGACCCGGCCGAGATCCAAACGATGTGGGATCTGGTCGACCCGCGTTGGGAAGGCCGCGTCGGCATGGCGCGACCGCTGACGGGCACCACGCTGACGCACATGGCGGCGCTCTTCGACGTCATGGGCGAAGCGGAAGCGCTGCGCTACCTGGAAGAGATCAAGTCGCGCAACGAGCGCGGGCTCCTGGACCTGACGAGCGGCAACGCCACCTTGATGCGCAAGGTGCGCGACGGCGCGCTCGCCTTCGGCTGGACGGACACCGACGACTTCAACGTCGCCTTGCAGGAGGGCTTCCCCGTCGCGCTGGTGACGCCCGATCAGGGCGGCATCGGCACGATGCTGATTCCGAACACGATCATGATCCTGAAGGGTGCGCCCCACCGCGCGAACGCCGAGCGCTTCGTCGACTGGGTGCTGCGTGAAGAGTTCGAGGCGACGCTGGCCGAGTCGCGCTCGGCGCAGATTCCCGTGCGCGCGAGCGTGCCGCGTCCCGAGCACGTCGTCGACACCGGTGCGATTCGCGTCATGGACGTCGACTACGAAGCGGTCGGGTCGGCGCTTCCGGCGCGCCAGGAGCTATTGCAGGAGATGTTCCTCGATTGAACGCGGCCGCTCCCAGCCGCCCGCTGTTCGCTGTCGCGGCGCTCGTCTTCGGCGTCGTCGCGTTGTCGCCCTTGGCCGCGATGCTGGTCGAGGTCCGTTGGGCCGACCTCAGCGACCTGGCCAGCCCGCGCACGCTGTCGCTGCTCGGGCGCACGATCCTCCTGGGTGGTGGTGTCGCGCTCGGCGCCGCCGTCATGGGCGTACCGTTCGGCTTCTTGGTCGCGCGCACGAACGTTCCGCTCGCGGGCACGCTACGCGTCGCCGGCGCGTTGCCGCTGCTCTTGCCGCCGCTCATGATCGCGATGAGTTGGGCCGTGCTCGTCCCCGGGCTGCGCGGCGCGCCGGCGACGATCGCGATGCTGGCCCTGTCGACGTTTCCCTTGGTCGCGCTCTTCACGGTGCGCGCGTTCGAGCGCATCGATGCGCGCACCGAGGAAGCGGCGCTGCTCGTCGGCGGCTGGCGCGCCGTCCTGGCGGTCGATCTGCCGCTCGTCTTGCCGGCGGTCGCGACGGGCGCCGCGCTGGCGTTTCTGTTCGCGATCAACGACTTCGGCGTGCCCGACTACGTCTCCAGCGTCGGGCCGAAGTTCAACGTGTACGCGGACGAGATCAAGCTGAACTGGGACCAGTACCAGCGACCCGGCAAGCCCGTGGCGGCGGCGCTGCCCTTGATGCTGCTGGCGCTGGTCGCGCTGCTGCCGTCGCTCGCGCTCAGGCGCCGCGGCGCGCTGGCGAGCCTCGCCGGCGACTTTCGCGCGCCGGGTCGGCTCGACCTCGGGCGCTGGCGCTGGGCGGGCTTCGCGTTCTGTCTTGGCATCGTCGCGCTCGGTGCGCTGATTCCGCTGGGGCGGCTCGTCTGGGAGGGCGCGGGTTTGCCCGCGGCGTTTCGGACGGGGGACGCGAGCCTCGCGGGCGCGTTCGCGACGCTGCGACGCGAGACGGGCGTGGCGCTGGATCTCGCGCGTTCCGATCTCGCCAACAGCCTGACCTTCGCCGCCGGCGCCGCGCTCGTCGCCGTGCCGTTGGGCGCCATCCTGGGCCATGCGATCGAGCGCGTCGGGCGCTTCGGGCGCGGGCTCGAAGCCGTCGTGCTGCTACCCATCGCCGCGCCCGCGATCCTGTTCGGAATCGGCACGATCACCGTTTGGAACCGACCGTGGTCGGCCGACTTCTACGACTCCAACTGGATGCCGCTGATCCTGTTCGTCGGTCGCTACGTCGCCTTCGCAACGCTGCTCGCGAGCGTCGCGGTCGCGCCGCGCGATCGCGAGCTGGAGGAGGCCGCGACGCTCGCCGGCGCGGGTCCGATCCGGCGCCTCTTCGGGATCGTCGCGCCGACGCTCAAGGGCACCTGGGTCGCGGCGGCGGTGCTCGTCTTCGTCTTCACGATGCGCGACCTCGACGCGGCGATCCTGGTGCCCGCGGCCAACCGAACGGCGATGATGCGCGTCTTCAACGGTGTCCACTTCGGGCGCGACAGCTACGTCGCGTGTCTTTCGCTCTTGGTCGTCTTCGCCACGGTCCTGCCGGGGCTCTTGTGGACGCTCTTCGCCAAACGTCGCCTGGAGGTCTTGCCGTGAGTTTCGCCGCCGCCATTCAGTGTCGCGGACTGACGGTCGAGGCCGCGGGTCGCCCGATCCTCGGGCCGTTGGACCTCGCCGTCGCGCCCGGGGAACACGTGCTGGTCGTCGGGCCGTCGGGTTCGGGCAAGACGACGCTCCTGCGCGCGATCGCGGGCCTCGCCCTGCCGGAGCGCGGCGAGCTCGAACTCTTCGGCGAACCCGCGAGTGGCAAGGGCTCGCTCGCGCTCGCACCGGAGCACCGCGGCGTCGCGATGTTGTTCCAGGGTGCCGCGCTCTGGCCGCACCTCTCGGTCGAGCGCACGCTACGCTTCGTGCTGGCGCGCAAGGGCGTCAAGGGCGGCGCGGCGCGCGCACGGGTCGCCGAGCTGTTGTCGTCCGTCGAGTTGGTCGGCTTCGAACGGCGGCTGCCGGGCACCTTGTCGGGCGGAGAGCGCCAGCGTTTGGCCCTCGCGCGCGCCCTGGCGAGCCGGCCGCGCATCATGCTCTTGGACGAGCCCTTGGGGCCGCTCGACGCCGAACTGCGCGCTTCACTGCTGGCGCGCATCGACAGCTTGCATCACCAGGAATCCTGGACCACGCTGCACGTCACACACGACCCCGAAGCAGCGCGTTCGATCGCGACGCGCGTGCTCCGGCTCGAACGAGGAAGCCTGGTGAACGACGGACGAGCAGATCGCGCAGGGGCTCGCGCATGAGCGTGCGCGGCGCCTTGGGGTTGGTGGTCGCGGGCCTCGGCGTGTGGCTCGTCGTCCTGGTCTTTCGCGGTGAGCCCGGCGCGGCGGCGCCGCCGGCGGCGTTCACGTCGTCGGCCCAGTGCAAGGAGTGTCACCCCCAGGTCTACGCCGAGTGGGAGGCCTCGCCCCATGCGAACGCCTGGGTCAACGAGGCGGTGCGCTCGCTCTCGAACGACTTCGCGAACCAGGACTGCATCGCCTGTCACGCGCCGCGCGGCGTGTTCGACGTCGGAGTCGGCGAGCGCATGTTGCCGCGCAACGTGCGGCGCATGGAAGGCGTCGACTGCTTGACCTGCCATCAACTCCCTGAAGGCGGCATGGCGGGCACGATCACCGATCCGCGCGCCGCGTGTCGACCGGTCGAGCGCATCGAACTGACGCGTCCCGAGTTCTGCGCGGGCTGTCACAACCAGCACAAGACCGTCGACCAGTGGCGCGGATCGAAGTGGCCCGACCAGGATCAGGACTGCCGCTCGTGCCACATGCCCTTCCGTGACGGCACGCCCGAGAGCGGACGCAGCCACGCGATGCCCGGCGGCACGTCGCTCGATTTCCTCCAGCGTGCGATCGCGCTGTCGGGCGAACGAGTCGACGGCGGCTGGCTCGTGCGCCTCGCGAACGTCGGCGCGGGCCACGCCTTCCCCACCGACGAGCGCTCGCGCGCGAGCGACGTCTTCTGGCGCCCGATCGGCGACCTGGGGAAACCCGGCGTCGAGACGTGGCGACATCTCGATCGCATGCGCAGCCCCTACCGCACCGAGACGGATCTCGAGGACACGCTGCTGCAAGCGCACGAAGTGCGCGAGTTCACGATCACCGACCCCGACGCAGCGGACGGGATCGAGGTGGCGTGGTTCTACAAGCGCTCGCCCTACTGGGCGGATGCGGAGCACCCCGATCCCGACCGCGAAGCGACGCTGGTGCACCGGCTGGAGCTGCGTCCGTGAGCTTCCGCGTGGTCCTTTCGTGTTGCGTCGCGGCGCTCGCGGCTTGCGGCGAGCGCGCGCCGACGCCCGAGCCGATCACGCGCCCCGCCCCGCGCTTCGAACCCGTGATCCAGCGAGCGCTGGCCGCGACGGCGCCGCCGACCGAACCGCCGCCCGCGGGCGAGGTCGACGCCGAGGAACTCTCCGGCCTCATCGCGATGTTCGCCGGCGGCGACGCGCGCTTCACCGAGGCGGCCGAGAGCAGCGTCGCGGAGCTTTCGGGTGACGTGGCGGCGGCGCTCTTCGCGCTGGCCAGCGACGGCGCGGACGAGGAGCGCGCAGCGGCCATCGGGCTCCTGGGCGCGCGCGGCGACGCGGCGGCGGCCGCGCGGCTCGTCGACCTGTTGCGCGACGGCGAGCCTGCGTGGATTCGTGCACACGCCGCCTGGCGACTGGGTGAGACCGACGCCGACCAGACCGTGCCGGCGCTGCTCCTGCGTCTCAAGTACGAACGCGATCACGAAGCGGTGCTGTGGATCGCCGACACGCTGGCGCGCTTCGGCAACTTCGCGGGCGCGGCGGTGATCGAGCGACTGGCCGTCGATCCGGCGACGCCGGCTGCGTTGCAGCGCTCCGCGCGAGCGAAGCAACTCGAACTCGGCGAGTTGGCGCAGCCGCCCGACGGGCTCGGCGTCGTCGCCGCGTGGGAGCGTGCGCTGCTCGACGTGCCCGAGCGCTCGCGCGCCTTCGAGCACGCCGTCTGGAGTTGGATCGCGCGGCTCGAGGAGTATCAGTTGCGCGGCGTCGACGATGCGCGCTTCCTCCTCGAGCGCTCGGACCCGAGCGTGGCGAAGCTCTTGGGACAAGCGCTCCTCGAACCCGATCGCTACGTGCGTGTGCACGCCGCGCAGTGCCTCGCGCGCATGGGTCCGCGCGGGCGCGCGGCGGAGGCGCAACTGGTCGCGCTGCTCGGCGACCCCTTGGCGGCGCACGAGGCGGCGGCCGCGCTCGGGCGGCTCGACACCGCGACGGCCGAGGCCGAACTGCGGCGCGAGTTGCAGGCCGGCGGCGTCGAGGTCCAAGTCACGGCCGCGCGCGCTCTGCGCTGGCGGCTCGAGCGCGCCGCGCCCGAGACGCGCGAGCTCTTGGTCGAGCTCGCCGCCGACGCAACGAGCCTGCCCGAGCTGCGCCAGGCTGCGCTCGAGTCGCTGGCCTACCTCGGCGAACTCGACCGCGAGCACTTGACCGCGTTGCTGGACTTCGCCGAGGACGAGCGCTTCGAAGCCGACACGACGATTCGCGCGCTGCGCTTCTGGCTGGGCGAGCACGCCCCCGAGACCCTGATCGCGGAGTTCGACGCCCTGGCGCCGGAGGGTGGCGAAGTCGTGACCTGGGACGCGCGACGCCGTTCCCGCCGAGCGCGAGCGGCGCTCGTCCGCGAGCACCTCGACGCGCTCGTCGGCGCCTGAGTCGGCGCCTGAGTCGGCGCCTGAGTCGGCGCCTAGGAAGCGAACAGGATCGCGAGAACCGTGACGCCCCACGCGAGCGTGTTCAAGAGGAACACCGGGTCGCCGCCCAGGAAGATCCGCGTCGGGTTGCCGCCACCCTTGCGACTCTCGACCAGGTACATGTAGCGGCCGACCCCGAACGCGACGAACGGCACCGTCCACACCAGCCGGTTGCCCTCGCCGAACTTGATCGCGGTGGCGGGATCGACCGTGTACATCGTGTAGCAGATGATCGAGCACGCAGCGAGCACGCCTGTCATCTGATCCAAGAACGGCGCGCTGTAGTCGTTCAAGATTGCGCGGTGCTTCACGCCGTCGTTGCCGAGCAGTTGCAACTCGGCGCGCCGCTTGTTCAGCGCCAGGAAGAGCGACAGGAACAGCGTGCAGAGCAAGAGCCAGTGGCTGACCTCGGCGCGAGCGGCGAAGCCACCGGCCAGGACGCGCAGAACGAAACCCGCCGAGATGCAGAACGCGTCGAGCAACACGACCTTCTTCAGATACGTGCTGTAGGCCAGGTTGATCAGCGCATAGAGCGCGACGACCATCGCGACGTTCTCGGGGAAGTCGCCCAGCACGAAGCCGATCGCCAACGCGCCGCTGAAGAGCAGCAACGCCGTCAGCATGGCGGTCGGAAGCGAGACCTCGCCGCTCGGGATGGGGCGGTGCTGCTTGTCGGGGTGCTGCCGATCGGCCTCGACGTCGATCACGTCGTTGAACAGGTAGACCGCGCTGGCCGCGAGGCAGAAGGCGACGAAGGCCAACAGCGTGTCGATCACCTCGGCGCGACCGATCGGATGCGGTGCGCCCTCCTCCGCGGCGGCGAAGACCAGCGCGGCCAACACGAAGACGTTCTTCGACCACTGGTGCGGCCGAAGCGCCCGGACGAGCGCCAGGGCTTTCATGCCTTCTCGACGAGTCGTTTGGGCGCGCGCGCGGCGCGGTCCGGGACCAGGTTGCCGAGCACGGGCGGAGCGGGGGCGCGCCCCTTGGGCTTCGCGTTCCACACGCGACTGGCGAGCACGAGACCCAACAGAGCGATCGGCACCATCGAGACGGGCCAGACGCGCCAGGCCTCGAGATCGCGATAGTTAGCGTCCAGCTCGTCGGGCAGGATCGCCCAGTACGTCAACGCCATGACCGCCGTTCCGGCGTAGACGAAGCCATCGATGATCCCGACGGCGACGCCGACGTTCTTCTTGCCGCCGAAGTCCATCGAGGCCGTCCCCGAGAGCATCCCGTGCACGCCGATCACGCTCATCGACATGAAGGCGATCACCCAGCCCATCCAGGGATTCACGTAGAGCACCGTCAGCGCAATGGCCGAGACCAGCATCAAGCCGTAGAGCAACGCCGCCACCGGACCGCGGCGCGAGTGGAACAGCTTGTCCGATAGGACGCCGGCGAAGGTGCCGCCAAGAATGCCGGCGCAGCACAGGACCACGCCCCAGTTGTCGTAGACCCAGCTCTCTTGGAACGAGGTTCCGTCGGGGTCGACGGCTTTCGAGAAGGCGCGGTAGTAGTTCATGATCGCCTGCCGCAGGAACCCGCTGCAGAACTCGATGCAGGCGATCGTGACGATCACGGGCTGGCGGAACATCAGACGGAAGACTTCGATGGCGCCGAGCTGCGGTCCGTCGTCGCCGGAACTGGCGTCGGCCGTGTCGAAGTCCTCGAAGCCGGCCTTGGCCGGCGAGTCCTGGACGCGCACCGCGACGATCGCGACGAACGTCGCCAGGAGGGCGGCCGGCACGAAGAACACCTCCGCCACGCCGAAGTTCGACACGATCATGCCGCCGACATCGAAGGCGAAGTAGATCCCGAGCGAGATCAGGATGCCGAAGATCGCGCCGAAGACGCCGCGCTCGCGAACGTGGAACCAAGGCGCGTTGATCTTGACGATCGCCACCGCGCCGAAGCTCTGGAAATACATGTTCGCCGCGTAGAGCAGCGCGAGCAACGGGACGAGATTCGACGCCGCTTGCGGCTCCAACGCCGGCTGTTGGAAGCCCTGCTGCCAGATCACGAGCCCCATCGCGAAGTTCGCGAGCGCGGCACCCGTCGCTCCGATCAGGATCGCCTTCTTGCCGCCGATGCGATCTGTCAGCGGCCCATTCAAGAGGAACGCGCACCCGTAGGTCGCCGTGCCGATCCCGAAGACCAGCGAGAACTCTTGGATGCTGAAGGCCTCCCCCAGCGCGCCCTTCGCGACCGTCAGGTTGTAGCGCCCCATGTAGAGGAACGCGTACAGGAGACCGACCGGCAGCCAGTTCGTGACGCGGCGGAAGCGAAACGCGTCGGAGTGGCCGAGATCGACGCGCGGCAAGCGCGCGATGACGATGCCGACGACGACGAGCAGCGCCAGGATCGGAAGGAACTCTTCGAGGGCGGACGGCACTAGGCGAGGAGCGCGGGTACTTGGTCGAGGGAGTCGACCATGTGGTCGATCGGGCCTTCACCGCCGAGGGCGAGGACCCAGGGCGGTGTGTGCTTGTGCCGCTTCAGGATCAGCGTCTTGGGCGCGCCGGGCAGCTCGTCGCGCCGCAGCACGTAGGGCAGCGCGAGGTCCAGGCTGAACACGTCGCCGATGACGACGTCGGCCTGCTCTTCCTCGAGCGCCGCTCGGTAGCGCGGACGATCGACGTAGATGCGGCGACCCGAGAACTCGAGCGCGCCGGCCTCGGAGCCGATCCGGTACTTCTCCGCGTGCCCGCGCACGCGCAGCTCGCCGCCGGCGACTTCGCGCGCGTCGATGTCGTGCTCCTGGAACCAGCGCACGAGCTTGTTGGCGCCGGAATTGGACACGACGACGACCTCGGCGCCGACCTCCAGCCAGCCGGCGAGCAGGCGACGCGCGCTCTTCGAGAGCTGGTTCGGCTCGGTCGCCAGGAACTTGGTCGTCGCCTCGCGGAAGCACGAGTCGGTGAAGCTGGCCAGCGACTCGTGGTGCTGCAGGATCCCGTCGCGATAGCGCGCGGCCCGCGGCGAGTCGCCCTGACCCTTGGAGGATCCGATCTGCTCCAGGAGCATGCCCAGGCCGCTCGACAGCAAGAGCGGATCCTCGTCGACGTAGCCCGTGATCCAGCCGTCGGGCGCCCATCCGAAGCGGCTCGGCGTGGCGTTGACCAGTTCGAGAAAGCCCGCGAAGTCGGCGCGCGCCTCGTCGAGCGGCACGCGAGCGGCACGGGCCGCGGCCTCGATCAAGTAGGTCAGGATCGCGTCCGCTTCCTTGCGGGGATCGGTCCAGACGCCGTCGAAATCGGAGAGGATCTTCATGCGGGGGGGCACCTTCGCCGGGACTGCGAAGGCGCGCGAGGATAAAAGCTTGGTCCCCCGGACGCGAGCAAGGTTCCATACGCATTCGGCCCGTCCTATCCAGGGGTGTCGCCGGACCCCACTCGAGACAGATGACGAACAGCATTTTCGCGCCCACGGGCCTTGCGCTCCAACCCGACATCCCGCTCTGCCAGACGGATCTGCCGCTCGACTGGTACCAGGAGGAGTTCAAGCCCTACGCCGAGGAGTACCTGGCCCTGCCCGATCGGAAGCCGGCGACGGTCTTCGGGTGGCTCGATCGCTACGTCTTGCCCGCCCAGGCGCACTTCGGCGACGCGCTCCTGCTCTTGGCCCACTACTACATGGGCGGCGAGATCGTGAAGGTCGTCGAGCGCTACGGCGGCGGTGTCGCCGACAGCTACCAGCTAGCGCTGATGGCGCGCGATCACCCCGAGAAGAAGGTCATCGTCGAGTCGGCGGTGCACTTCATGGCCGAGTCGATCGCGCTCCTCGCACACGCCGACCAGGACGTCTGGATCACGAACCCCAAGGCCGGCTGCACGATGGAGCTCTTGGCGAAGGACTGGCAGGTGCTGCCCTTCGCGGACCAATTGTTCGAGCGTTACGGCGACGACTGGACGACCGTCGCCTACATGAACACGTCTGGGCGCATCAAGGCCTTGGCCGGCCGCACCGGCGGCGCGGTCTGTACCAGTTCGAACGCGCACTGGGTGCTGGAGGACGCGCTGAAGGCCAGCCGACGCGTCCTGTTCGTGCCCGACCAACACCTCGGGCGCAACACCGCCTTCCGCCTGGGGCTCTCCGAGCAGGATCTCGTCGTCCTGCCGGACCCGCGGCGCGGCGCGCTGAAGCTCGACGACGACCTGGTCGAGGGCGGACTCGCCCGCCTCGACTCGGCCAAGGTGATCCTGTGGGGTTCCGCCTGCGGCGTGCACACCATCTTCACGCCCGAGATGGTTCGCCAGCAGCAGGCCGACGGCTACCGCGTCCTGATCCATCCCGAGTCACGCCACGAAGCGGTGAGCCGAGCGGACGGCGTCGGCAGCACCGCCTACCTCTGGAACGAGCTGATGACCGCGCCGCCGGGCTCGAAGCTCGCGATCGGAACCGAGGGTCATTTCGTGCGCAACGCCGAGGAACAAGGGCGCCTGCGCGGCGTCGAAGTGCGCCACCTGGCCGACGTGCCGGGCGCCTCCATGGCCGGCTGTGGCTGCGCCACGATGAGCCGCAACGATCCGCCCCACCTGGCGGGCATGCTCGACCTCCTGCGCCAGGGACGCGCGCCCGAGATCAACCGCGTGCTGGCCGGCGACATGGTCGACGAACTCACGATGCGACGCGACCGCCTCGACGCGGACGAACGGCGCGAACTGATCGGATTCGCGCGCGCCTCGATGGAGTCGATGATCGCCAGCGTCGAACGCCGTCGCTAAAAGCCTGCGTCACGGGTGACGCAGGCTTTTAGACGCGTTCGGCGAGCGCTTCCCAGCGCTTCATCGCCGGCGCGAGTTCGCGCTGGACCTCGCGGCGTTGCGCCTCGAGCCCGCGCGCTTGCGTGCCGTCGTCGAGGTAGATGGCGGGGTCCGCGAGTTCGGCGTCGAGCTTCGCGAGGCGTGTTTCGAGCGACTCGATCGCTTCCGTCAGCTCCTCGAACTCGCGCTCCTCCCAGGGCGCGAGGCGCTTCTCCGACTTGGTCTTGCTGGCCTTCGAGCCGGACTTCGCGGCGGGCTTGGGCGGCGTCGAGCGTCCGGACGTCGGCTGTGCCTTCTCCGGCGACGCCTTGACCGTCTTCGCCGTCGCCGTGGCTTGCCTGGGCAGGCGTTCCGAGCGCTCGGCGGTGACGCGCTCGATCAGCGAGGTGACGTCGCCCGTGTGCAGGTATGCGCCGCCCTCGCCATCGAGGTGCAGCACGTGCGTCGCGACCCGATCGAGGAACCAGCGGTCGTGGCTGACGACGACGGCGCTGCCTTCGAAGGCGACGAGCGCTTCCTCGAGCGCGCGCAAGGTCGGGAGGTCGAGATCGTTGGAAGGCTCGTCCAACACCAGCACGTTGGCGCCCGACAGCATCAGCTTGGCCACCAAGAGCCGCGCGCGCTCGCCGCCGGAGAGCGAACTGACGACGGCTTCCTTGCGCCCGCCCGGGAACAGGAAGCGATCGAGGAACCCGGCGACGTGGATGCGGCGACCGCCGATCGCGACGTGATCGCTCTTGCCCGCGACCTCTTCCACGATCGTCGCGTCGAGATCGAGCTCCGTGCGCCCCTGCTGCATCACGCCGAAGGCCACCGTCTCGCCGCGCTCGACCACGCCGGCCTTCGGCTCGAGCTCGCCCAGGAGGATCTTGACGAAGGTCGACTTCCCAGCGCCGTTCGGCCCGACGATGCCAAGGCGCATGCCGTTCAAGAGTTCGAAGTCGATCTGCGGCAGCACGGGTGCGCCGCCGTAATCGTGGCTGACGCCGACGAACTTGATCACCCGCGCGCCGAGCCGCGGACCCGTGGGGAACGCCAGCTCCAACTCGCCGGGCAGCGCCGTCGGCATGTCGGCCAGCATCGCTTCGAAGCGTTGGATGCGGGATTTCGACTTGGACGTGCGCGCCAGCGGGCTGCGCTTGACCCAGGCCGACTCGCGGCGCAAGAGCAACTGCCGTGAGCGCTCGGACTTCTCCTCGCTCTCGAGGCGCGCAGCGCGCTTCGCCACGTAGTCGAGATAGCCGCCTTCGTAGCCGTGCAATTGACCGCGATCGACCTCGACGATGCGGTTGGCCACGCGATCGAGCAGGTAGCGATCGTGCGTGACCAGGACGAGCGGCGTCCCGAGCGCGGCGAGGCGGTCCTCGAGCCAGGCGACGACGAATGCGTCGAGGTGGTTCGTCGGCTCGTCCAACAGCAGGATCTCCGGCCCCTCGAGCAAGAGCCGCGCGAGCGCGACGCGGCGCGACTCCCCGCCCGACAGCGTGCCCGCCAGCGCCTCGGGGTCGGCGAGACCGACGCCGTCGATCATCGCCTCGACCTTGTGCTCGACGTCGTGCCCGCCGAGGGCCTCCAGCCGTTCCGTCGCGTTCGCCTCGCGGGCCAGCAGCTTGTGCATGTCCGGCTCGGTCAGGTTCGGATCGCCCAGCTTCTGGTGCAGCGTCGCGAGCTCCTGCACGACCTCTTCGCGGCCGCGCAAGCCCTCGCGAACGATGTCGCGAATCGTCATGTCGGCGGGAAAGCGCGGCTCCTGCTCGAGGTACCCGAGCCGCGTGCCGCGACGCAGCGTGCGCTCCCCGGAATCGGGCGTTTCGAGCCCGGCCAAGAGCTTGAGCAGCGTCGACTTACCCGCTCCATTGGGCCCGATCAGGCCGATGCGATCTTCCGAGCGCACGGTGAACGTGACGCGATCGAGCAGGACGCGCTCGGCGTCATACGTCTTGGAAACGTCCGTGAGGGTGACCAGGGCCATGAGGCGCGTGAGGGTAGCGAGTGCCCGCGTGTTCCGTTGCGGCGAGCCGCGCCGAATCGGGCGCAACCGCGATCGGGGGAGGCACTGGAGAGATCGCACGAGCTGTTCCACGAGCACGAAGGAAGTTCCGCCGCGCACCTCCCCGCTCTCCTTTCGCGGTCGCGCGACGTCCCCCAAGCGACCAGGTCCTTGCGGCGTCGAGGCCAGCCCCTTAGGTTGGGGGGCCTTTTGTCCAGCCGACTCCGACCGCCCCCGCCTGTTTTGACCTATCCCGCCGATCTCGATCCCCACGTTTCCGCACCCGCTTCGGGGACCGATTCCGTGGACTCTCTCCCTTCGGAGAGCCCTTCGGAGGGTACGCCTTCGGACGGGACTCCACAGGACGTGACTTCACAGGACGACGGGGCCCGCTCCGAGCTGGCCCAAGCGGAGGAATCCCTCGCAACCGACGCATCGAACGCCGCCGAGCAGCCCGACGAAGCCATGGACACGCCGCACGAAGACCCGCACGCCGAAGGCGATGAACCGCGCTCGGACGAGCCGCGTGCCGAGGCACCGGCCGACGCTGAGTCGCCCGTGGAAGCTGACGTCGCCGCGCCGGTCGAGAGCGCCGTCGAGAACGCCGTCGACGCTGCCAGCGACGACGACGACAACGACGATCCGGTACAGGACGACGACGAGAGCGACGACGACGACGAGGAGGAGGTCGACGGCCTGGGCCTCGCCCCCGCCTCCGTGCGCCCCGCGCTCGAACAGCGCGGCTTCCGCGAGCTCTCGAAGGTGCAGCTCGCCGTGGTCGCCGCCGACAGCGCGTCGCGCGACCTGCAAATTTCGTCGCAGACCGGCTCCGGCAAGACGGTCGCCCTGGGCTTCGCGATGGCGGACGTCCTGGCCAAGGCCGGCACGACGGCCAATCGCGGCGACGGCCCCACCGCGTTGATCCTGGTTCCGACGCGCTAACTGGCGGGCCAGATCGCGCGCGAGCTGGAATGGCTCTTCGCCGACCTCGAGCGCGTCGGCGTCTACGTCGTCACGGGCGGCACGAACGTGGGCTTCGAAGTCCGTCGCCTGCAGAAGGGGCCGCGCGTGGTCGTCGGAACGCCCGGACGCGTGCTCGACCACTTGACCAGCGGCGCCCTCGACCTGTCGGCGCTGAAGGAGATCGTGCTGGACGAAGCGGATCAGATGCTGGACCTCGGCTTCCGCGACGAACTCGAGGCCATCCTCGACGCGACGCCTGCGGAACGACGCACGCACCTGGTCTCGGCCACGTTCTCGCGCGGCATCCTGCAGATCGCCGAGCGCTACCAGCGCAACCCGCTGCACGTCGAAGGCACGCGGCTCGGCGTGGCCAACGCCGACATCGAACACCTGGCGTTCCTCGTGCGCGAGGAGGACCGCTACGCGGCGATCCTCAACACCCTCTTGCTACAGGAGGACAAGAGCGTGCTGGTCTTCGTCAACACGCGCGCCGATGCGAACGACATCGCCGAGGCGCTCTCGCGCGACGGCTTCGCGTCCGTCCCGCTCTCGGGCGAACTCGCGCAGAGTCAACGCACGCGTACATTGGACGCCTTCCGCGCCGGTGCGGTGCGCGTCCTGGTCGCGACCGACGTCGCAGCGCGCGGACTCGACATGCCGAACGTCGGCGTCGTGCTGCACGCGGCCACGCCGCGCGACGGCGAAACGTACACGCACCGCAGCGGGCGCACCGGCCGTGCCGGTTCGAAGGGCCGCAGCCTGCTGCTGGTTCCGACCAAGCGCGAGCGCCACGTGCGCCGCCTCTTGTCGGATGCGCGCGTCGAAGCCAGTTGGCGCGACGTTCCCACGGCGACGCGCGTCCTGACGGCGCTCGAGGAACGCGAACGCGTGCGCCTCTTGGAAGCCGTCGAGACGAAGCGCGAGCCCGAGCAGACGCTCATGGATCTCGCCGACGAACTCTTGGGCGGCCGCGAGCCGCGCGAGGTCGTCGGTCGCCTGCTGGGGCTCGTCCCGAGCCCCCTGCGCTGCCAGCCGCTGGAACTCGAGATCCCCCAACCCTGGGGTCGCAAGAAGCGCGAAGGCGGCAAGTGGCAACAGCGCGACGATCGCGGCGGTCGCCCGGACGCGAGTCGCCCCAACGCCGGTCGCGGCGACTACGGTCGTCCCAGCTACGGTGGCGGCGAGCGCAACCAAGGCGCACCGCGCCCCTGGGAACGCAACGCGCGCCAACGCGACGAGCGCCCCCAGCGCGATGATCGCCCGCGCCGCGACGACCGCCCGCGCCGCGACGACCGCCCGCAGCGCGACGACCGCCCGCAGCGTGACGACCGCCCGCAGCGCGATCGTCCGGACAACCGCGCTCCGGGCCGCGACCGCTCCTACGCCGAGCGCCCGCAGGGTGGCCGACCCTACGGTGAGCGCCCTGCCCAGGGCCGCCCGGGTCAGGAGCGCCCCTACGGCGAGCGTCCCCGCTACGGCAACGAGCGCCCGGACGATCGCCGTCCGCCGCAGTCCCGCGAGCGCGACCGCGGCTTCCAGAACGACGGCCCGCGCCCCGAGCGGCCCTACACGCGCAACTTCGAGCGGCGCGACCAGCGACCCCCGCGCGGCAACTACGCCAACGAGCGCAACGACCGTGGACCCGCGCGCGATTCGCGTGGACCGGAGTCGGGCTATCAGCGGTACGAGGTCAACTGGGGCGCGCGCGACGGCGCGAACCCGCGTCGCGTACTGGCGATGGTCTGCCGCCGCGGCGGCTGCGAAGGCCGCGACGTGGGCGCGATCCGCATCGAACCGCACGGAACGACCTTCGACGTCGCCGAGCGCGTCGCCCGCCAGTTCGACGACCGCGTGCGCACGCCCGACCCGCGCGACCCGCATTTGAAGATCCGCCGCGCACAGCGCTGAGTCCTAGGCCGCACAGCGCTGAGTCTTCGTCCTAGCCGCGCTCGACGGCCCAACAGTCTTCGCCGAAGAAGTCCCAGGGCAGGCGGCCCTCGTCGCAGTCGGCGTCGGTCGAGAACTGCACGTCGACGAAGTAGACGATGATGCCCGCGTCGGTGGCGGAGAGGTTCTTCACGCCGTGCGCGACGCCCGGCGGGATGCGGACCAGGAACGACTTGCCGTCCCCCAGGACGAGGCGTTGCACCAAGCCCTCGGTGGCGGAGCCCTGGCGCACGTCACCGACCACCAACAACATCTTCGAGCTGGGCGGCACGAACCACACGTCGGTCTGCCGCGTGTGCAGGTGGAAGGCCTTGATCGCCTGCGGATCCATCGTGCTGAAGTTCATCTGACGCGCGACGAAGCCGTCGAGCCCGGCCAGGTTGCCTTCGTCGAGGCGCGCGAGCTCGGTCATCGAACCGCCGTCGTCGTTGAAGCGACGCAGTGATTGGATCTCGAGCCCGTTGATGGACGGCTGCGGTGCGTAGTCCTGTTTGCCATAGGCCGCGCGGGCCTCGGCGTTGAATTCGACGCTCATGGTCTTGGATTCGGTCGGGGGGAGCGCGACGGCTCGAGCCCAAGGGCCCTAGAACAGTCGCCAAAGGCGAACGGGATCGCCGACGATCGCCGAGAGGCGCGCCGCGCGGGGTTTGACGGGCCGCATTCCGCGGCGCTTGGCGGCTTCGATCAAGAACGAAGCCTCCTCGTCGCTGGTCGTGAACAGGCTCGGCGGACGCACCAGTTCGATGACCGAGCGCATCAGGCGGCGCGCCTTCTGCGTGTCTTGGCCAAGGTCGCCGCCCGGTGCGGCCTTCGCGCCGCTGCGCTCGTAGACCTTGTTGTGCAGCGCCGGGAAGTGCTCGGGGTCCGACAGCACGCTGGTCATCCAGACGTGTTGGAACCAGCCTTCGAGCTCCTCGATCGGCGTCGTGACGACGCGCGGGAGCGATCCGCCCGAGCGCGCCTCGACGGCGGCCAGCGCGCGATTCAGCTCCTTCGTCTCGGCGCCCGGCAGATTGTGCAGCACGACCTCGCGCTCGAGCACCAGCGCCTCGAAGAGCGCGGGCACGAGCTCCGCGACCGCGGCCCCGACGTACAGGCTGCGCCCGGTGTGGGCGCCGACGATCTCTTCCAGGTCGGCTTCGATGTCACCGGCAAAACGCAGCCCCGCGTCGCGGATCGCCTCGATCTGCTCCGGCGGGAAGAAGTCCTCGCCGCCCTCCGCGCAGTAGTGGCGCCCGAGCTTGACCCAGTTCAGCTCGCTCTCGAGCTCGAACAACGTGGCGATGAAGCGCTGGAGTTCACCCCCCGAACGTTGCGTCGTGTCCATCACGCGACGTCCAGCGGCAGACCGCGGAAGGCTTGGTCGATGGCGTCGAGGTCGCTCGCCGTCAGCTCGAGCTCGGCGGCGCGCGCGTTCTCGCGCACTTGCTCGGGATTGCGAGCGCCGACGATGGCGCTCGTGATTCCAGGCTGAGCGATCGTCCAGGCGATGACGGTCTGAGCCAGCGTCGCGCCGTGCTCGGCTGCGATCGGTTGCACGACCTCGTTCAAGACGCCGTTGACGAGCGCGCGGTTGACCGGCCGAAACGTCGGCCGTCGCGAGCGATTGTCCGTTTCCTCGAACGTGCGCGCGGCCGTGACCTTGCCCGACAACAGCCCCTGTTCGATCGGTGAGTACACGATCAGTCCAACGTCGTGCTCCCGCGCATACGGCAGCACGTCGTGCTCGATGTCGCGCGCCACGAGGCTGTACTTGGGCTGGTCGGACGCCAGCGGCACGTCGCCGAGCGCGTCGCGCGCCTCCGTCATCTGAGCGGGCGAGAAGTTCGAGACGCCCACCGCTCGCACCTTGCCGGCGGCGATCAGGTCGACGAGCGCGCCCATCGTCTCGGCGATCGGCGTCGTCGGATCCGGCCAGTGGATCTGGAAGAGATCGATGCGCTCGATGCCGAGCCGCGCCAGGCTCGCGTCGCACTCCTCGCGCACGGATTCAGGCCGCGAGTTGAAGTAGATCTTGCGCACGGTGCCCGTTTCGTCGGGGCCCTCGAAGGCGAGCTGGCCGTCGTCGGAATCCCAGCGCAGCCCCGCTTTCGTCAGGACGATGGCGTCCTTGGCCCTGCCACCGGCGAGCGCCCGCCCGACGACGCGCTCGGAGCGCCCGAAACCGTAGACCGGCGCCGTGTCGATCGCGACCAGGCCCACCTCGAGCGCGGCCTGGATCGCCGCGACCGCGAGCTCGTCGTCGCTGCCGCCCCACATCGTGCCGCCGATGGCCCAGGCGCCGAAGGTCACGCTCGGGATCTCGAGGTCGCTCTGGCCCAGTCGTCGTCGCTCCATGGAAGGAGCCTACCAGGTGCTGCGCCACCATTCGCCGCTACCATCCACCTCATGTGCCCCACCCGCCAAGACCAACGTGCGTGCCCCGGAGCCGGGTCGCGCGAGGAACTCGTCACTCGTCCCGTCAACGAACTCGAAGGTCTCGACCAGATCTTCGAGGACGCGCTGCCGGCCTTCGGCGGCGCGCAGCTCCGGCGCGTCTGGCAACTGCTCGACGAAGCCATCGGCCGCGGCATCCCGATGTCGCTGGCCGTCTCCGGGCCCGTCACGCTGTCGGGGCAGGCGCAGACCTGGCTCAACCCGCTGCTGGACACCGGTTGGTTCTTCCTGATCTCGACCACCGATGCGGTCTGCTACCACGACGGGCACCGCGCGCTGGACGACGCCCAGGCGCACCCCTTCTTCCACGTGCCCATCTTCGGCGACGACGGCGGGCTGCGTGACGAGCGCACGATCCGCGTCACCGACGTGGGGTTCGACGAGGACGTGCTCTTGGAGCAGGACCGCTTCCTGCGCGCCTGCCTCCGTCAGCCCGAGTTCCAGCAGCCGATGAGCGGCCCCGAGTTCCGGAACAAACTGGGCGCGCGGTTCGCCGCGCAAGAGCGTCACAACGAGGTCGCCGAGGGCCTCCTGGCGCTGTGTTGGCGCAAGGCGATCCCGATCTTCGTCGGCGCGCCCGCGGACGGCTCGGTGTTCCTCAACTCGGTCGATCTTTGGAGTCGCGTCGAGACGGAGGGCACGCCTCACCGCTTCGAACTCGATCTCCACCGCGAGGTCTTCGAGAGCTGTGCCTTCCACCGCTGGGGCGTCAAGGAGCACGCGGCCGGCGCGCTCGGCACCTTGATCCTGGGCGGCGGCGTCCCGAAGAACTTCAACCTGCAACCGGAACCGATGCTCTCGCAGATCTTCGGCTTCGAGGACGTGCCGGGGTACCTCTACGACATCCAGATCACGACGGCGCCGGTGACCGACGGTTCCTTGTCCTCGTGCCCGCCGGCCGAGGCCGTGACCTGGGGTAAGGTCGACAAGGACTCCTACGAATCCACCTGCACGTCGATGCACGGCGACTACACCGCCGTGATGCCCTTCCTCGTCAAAGCCCTCCTGGACAAGCGCGCGCGCTTCGAGCGCTGGGCGGAGCGCATGGGCACCGAAGCCCTGTTCGCCAAGCACCCCGCCGCGATGGGCTACCTGCGCGACCGCGTCGGCGCGCGCTTGATGGATCGGCGCGAAGAGCTCGTGACCAAGCTCTTCGCCGAACTCGCCGAGCGCGGCGCCGGCGTCCCCTGCGACTACCCCTTGGCCGCGCCGATCGACCCGGCGACGTTGGCCCCTTGAGGGGGAGCCAAGGCGCGAAAGCCGGCTTCCCTTGCGACTCGCGCGGGGGAGCGGTGGAATGGCTTCCGACCACCGGGCCTTCCCAGCCCCACGCTCCCATGATGCACGCAACTCGCAACCTAGCCCGGTTCCCTCACCACGATCCGTCGGATTCGCCGTATCTCGTTGCCC
>JBBDIB010000023.1:0-42127 GCA_040880665.1 Planctomycetota bacterium | reverse complement strand
AGCCTTCGGCGACCGTCGCCCGTCTTGGTGCGCGCAGGAACAGCATCGCGATCAGGATGACGGCCCCCGCGGCCAAGAACAGTCCGTCGAGCCCGATCAGCGCCGCGAGCATCCCGCCCGTCGCCGAGCCGAGCGCCCAAGCGAGCGCGCGCGCCGAAAACACGGCGCTGATCGCTCGACCGCGGTCCTCGTAGCTGGACTCCGTCGTCGCCACGCCGAACGCGCTGACGCTGGAGCCCGCCGAGGTCGCGCCGTGCGCCAGTCGCGCCGTGAACAGGAGCGCGTAGAAGCCCGCGCCGGCGTGGGCGGCGAGCGCGATGCCGGTGGCGATGGAACTCACGAACAGCGTGCGCCGCGAACCGAAGCGATCGACGGCCCAGCCCCAACCCGTCGTCGTCAAGAGACCCATCACCGCGTAGCCGGAGAACAGATAGGCGGTGGCATCCGCAATGCCGTCGGGATCACCGGTCCAGCGGTCGCGCACCGCCAGTTCCAGGAGCGGGTTGATCGCCCCCGCGCCGAACTGCACGAAGAAGAGCGCCAGGAACGCGAACCGAATGGTCGGCTGCCTCAGCATGCGGACGAGGTCGAACCAAGCGCCTCCCAAGACGGCACCCGGCGAGAAGCGCTCGTACGAATCCCGCAGACTCGCGTCCTCGTGCGCGAAGAGCGCGACCATCAGCCCGGCGAAGCCCGACGCCAGCGCGACGAAGAGGAACACGCTCTGAATGCCGTAGCGTTCCTGGAGCGCCGCGCCGACGAGCGGCCCGAGGATCATGCCCGCCGGCAGGGCCATCTGCAGCGACCCCGTGACGCGCCCCTGGTTCTCGCGCGGAGTCTGCACGCTGACCAGCGTGATCGAGGGTGGGACGAAGCCCGAGAACGTTCCCTGACACAGGCGCAGGAGCAGCAGCTCGACGGGCGAGCGCGCGAACCCGAGCAGTCCCACGAAGATCGTGATGCCGAAGATCGCGCGCAACACCATCGCCTTCCGACCGACGCGATCGCCGAGCGAGCCCCACACCGGCCCCATCAAGGCCGCCATCAAGGGCGCGGCGCCGGCGATGATGCCGCTCCACAGCTCGAGCTCGTTGCGATCGGTCACGCCGACGCTCTCCAGCAGCGTCGGAAAGAACGGCAGGAAGCTCATCATCCCGACCGCGGTGATGAGGTTCGCGAAGAAGATCGAGAAGTAGGTGCGGTGCCAGGGACTCATCGGCGCCGAGAGCCTCGCCGATCGGCCGCGTGTTCGAACCGCGATCCCGCTAGATCTTTCACGAGATTCGGGGAGCTACAGCGAATCGCGCAACCAACGACTTTTCTAGACGGGAAGATCCGGCGCGCCCTTCGCGCTCGTACGAGACCGCAGTCCGGGCGCGAATCCATTGTTCCGCGCCGGCTGTCCAAATCCCACAGCGACGTCCCACAGCGACACTCGCCGCCGATTCGCTGCATGAGCCAACCGCAACGCATGCCCCGTCCGACGGTCGCCGTCTTCGGCGCCGGCATCGCAGGGCTGACGGCTGCCCACGAACTGGTGCGACGCGGTCACCGCGTGTCGGTCTTCGAGTCGAGCCCCGAAGCCGGCGGCTTCTATCGCAGCGCGCGTCGGCCGGGCGACGGCAACACACCGTCGGAATACTCCTGGCACGGGATCGGGCCCTGGTACCACAACCTCTTCGACCTCCTGAAGCAGATCCCGTTCGACGAGACGGGCAGCCTGTACGAACGCGCGCTGTCGCGACCCATCGACTTCGGGTTGGCACCCGATCGAGGTCGAGCGGCCTTCGACGACACGCCGTTGGTCAACGTCCGGAATATGTTCCGGATGTCGTGGTTGGACGTCGTTCTCGGCAGTTACCTGATGCTCAAGAGCTGGGGCTCCAACCTCCGAACGCGCGAGCGCTACGCCGAGCGCAATGCCGCCGAAGCGTGGAAGCCGCTCTTGAGCGACGAGGCGTGGCGCACCTGGCGCTCCTCGTTCGGACCGTGGATCGGCTCGGACTGGACGAACGTATCGCTGCACACGGCCGGGCAGTTCTTTCAGAAGCAACTGCTGTCGGAACCGAGCCACGTTCACCGCGCCGACGCGGACGGACCGGGCTGGGTGCACGGCGCGCGGAGCGGCTGGCTGTTGCTGCGCGGCCCCAGCAGCGAGTGGTGGTTCGATCGGTGGGTCACGCACCTCGAGCGCTCCGGTGTGGACTTCACATTCGAGGCACCCCTCGAGCGGTTCGAGTTCGACGGGCGACACATCACAGGCGCACAGCTCGAGTCGGGCGCCGCGGTGGAGCGTGATCGCTACGTCTTGGCCACGAACCCGTTCGCCGCGCGGGAAATCCTCGAACGCACGCCGAGCCTGGCGCTCATGGACCAGTTACGCCTCTTCGGGCCCTTGGTCGAACGCGGCCCGCACGCGCAGGTCTCGCTGCGACTGGCGTTCGGCGAGCGTGTCCGTTGGCCGCGCGAACGCGCCGCGCTCATCGTCGCGGACTCGGAATTCAACCTGACGCTCTTCGGCCAGGAGCAAGCCTGGGACGGCGACGTCGAACTGGGCGACGGCGTGCGCTCCCTCTGGACGGTCACCGCCTGTGTCGCCACCGAACCCGGAGCGGTGTTCGGCCGCCCGTTGACCCGCTTGACCAAGGCCGAGTTCGTCGAAGAGGTCTTGACCCAGCTCAGCCGTTGCGAGGCGCTGGACGCGTTGCTGCGCGAGGCCAACGACGGCCGCGGATTCGCTGCCTTTCCGATCGTCAAGGTCGAGGTGTGGCACGAATGGCTCTTCTCGCGCGACGGGTTGCGCTCGCGTCAGCCCAAGTGGGTCAACACGACGCGTACGCAACCGTACATGCCGACCCAGGCGACGCCGGTTCCGAACCTCGCGCTGGCCGGCGCGCACACGCGTACCGAGGTCGACGTCTGGAGCATCGAAGCAGCCGTCGAGAGCGGGCGTCGCGCGGCGCGCGTCTTCGAACCGGACGTCGAGGTGCTACCCCAGCACAAGCCCGGCTGGTTGCGAGCGCTCGCACGCGCGGACGACGTGTGCTACTCCGCCGGTGCGCCGCACGTCATCGACGTGCTCTTGGCGGGCGGCGTGTGCGCGCTCGTCGCCGCAGCGGTGGCGTTCCCGGGGCGCGAGCGTCAGCGCTGACGTTCGCGTGCGCTCAGGCGGCGGAACGCACCGCGTCGGCCAAGCGGCTTTGGATTTCGTTGGCTTGCTCCGCTCGCGCCAACAGCACGTCCGTCACCTCCGGGTCGAAGTGGCGACCGCGCTGGTTCCGGATCCACGCGATCGCTTCGGCGTGGGTCCACGCGCGCTTGTACGCTCGTGCCGAGCGCAGGGCGTCGTAGCAGTCGGCGATCGCCACGATGCGAGCTGACAGCGGAATCGCCGATCCCGCCAGCCCCGCCGGATAGCCCGTGCCGTCCCAGCGTTCGTGATGCGCACGCGCGACGTCGCGCGCGACCGGCAGGAACGAGAGGTCGTTGCCGTCCAGCATCATCGCTTCGATCGTTTCGGCGCCGACGGTTGCGTGCTGGCGCATGATCTTCCACTCGTCCTCGTCCAGCGGGCCCTCCTTGTTCAAGATCGCGTCGGGCACGGCGATCTTGCCGAGATCGTGCAGGGGCGCCGCGATCGTGACGTCCTCGATGAAGCGTTGATCGAGGAATTCGGCCCCGACTTCGTCCGCGCGCATGCCCTCGGCGACGAGTCGCGTCAACGCCGCGACGCGCTGCAGGTGACGCCCCGTCTCTTGGTCGCGCCGCTCGGCCAGGTGCGCCATCGCCAGGATCGTCGCCTGCCGTGCGGCTCCTTCGTCGAAGCCGACGCCCGCGCATCGAGCGGCGATGGCCGCCGTGACCGCCGCCTCGATCGCGACTTCGATGCCGGCCGCATCGTCGACGCGAACGAAGCGAAAGACCTCGCCCCCCCGCACGTCGAGCGCTGCTTCGGCGAAGTCACCGGGCTCGACCAGCACGATCCCGAGGGTCGTGGGCGACGACGTGCGCACACGGCGCACGAGCTCCACGCCGCCTGCATCCGACAGCCGGTAGTCGGTGACGACGACCCACACGTCGTGGTGCAACCCGAGCTGGCGGAACGCTTGCCGCGCGCCCTTCGCCTCGACCGTGGACAGGACGGTGGCCGGACCGTCGAGGAACGAACCACGACGGCCGACCCACAGGAGAGTATCGACT
Organism: Planctomycetota bacterium; assembly: GCA_040880665.1. Taxonomy (GTDB): domain Bacteria; phylum Planctomycetota; class UBA1135; order UBA1135; genus JBBDIB01. The sequence goes on along the minus strand of JBBDIB010000023.1, from coordinate 37,927 downwards.
CGCAAGGACATGCCGCCGCTTTCGACGCCACGGCGCAGGCTCTTGAGAGCGCCCCCCGCCGCGGCCGACGCGAGTGCCGAAAGCGGGACGACCCCCGTTCACGGCACCCATGAAAAATGTTCCGAGCCCCCGGCGGGCGGCGCTCAGTTGCGGTAGCCCTGCAGGGGCGCCGGAATACGGCCGCCCCGAGCGGCGAACACCTCGCAGCCGAAGCGACCCGGATCCTGCACGACGGCTGTGCCGAGCAGCCCCCCCCACTCGACCGTGTCGCCGACGACCTTGCCGGGCACGGGGATGATGCGGACGGCCGTGGTCTTGTGGTTCATCACGCCGATGGCCATCTCGTCGGCGATGATGCCCGCGATCGTCGAAGCCGGTGTGTCGCCGGGCACCGCGATCATGTCGAGGCCGACCGAGCAGACGCTGGTCATCGCTTCGAGCTTCGCCAAGGAGAGCGCGCCGTCCTTGACCGCGCGAATCATGCCCTCGTCCTCGGACACCGGAATGAAGGCACCCGACAGGCCGCCCACGCACGAACTGCCCATCGCCCCGCCCTTCTTGACGGCGTCGGTCAAGAGCGCCAAGGCCGCCGTCGTCCCCGGCGCGCCGGTGCGGTCGACGCCGATCAACTCGAGGATGTCGGAGATCGAGTCCCCCGGCGCCGGCGTCGGGGCCAACGAGATGTCCACGATGCCGAAGGTCGTGCCGAGTCGCGCCGCGCACTCGCGACCGACCAACTCACCCATGCGCGTGATCTTGAAGGCGGTGCGCTTCGCCTCTTCCGCGATCGCCAACAGATCCGAGCCGGCGGGCAAGCGCGCGAGCGCGCCGCGCACGACGCCCGGACCCGAGACGCCGACGTTCAGGACGGACTCGGGCTCGCCCACCGAAATGTGCGCGCCCGCGACGAACGGGTTGTCGGGCACCGGGTTGGCGAAGCACACGAGCTTGGCGCAGGCGAAGCCGCCCGTGTCGCGCGTGCGCTCGGCCGCGTCCTTGACCGCGGCGGCGAAGCGCACGATCGCGTCCATGTTGATCCCCGAGCGCGTGCTGGCCAGCGCGACGGACGCGCACACGCGCTCGGTTTCGGCCAGCGCGCGCGGGATGGAGTCGAGCAGCGCGCGATCGGAGTTCGTGAAGCCCTTGTCCACGTAGGTCGTGAAGCCGCCGATGAAGTCCACGCCGACCTCCTTCGCCGCGGCGTCGAGCGCCCGCGCGAAGGGCGTCAGGTCGTCCACGCAACTGGCGGCCGCGACCCACGCGATGGGCGTGACGGCGATGCGCTTGTTGACGATCGGCACGCCGTAGTCCGAGCTGATCGATTCGGCCACGGCGACGAGGTTGCGCGCGTGGTGGACGATCTTGGTGTAGATCTTCTCGCAAGCGCTCTCCACGTTGGGATCGGCGCAATCGAAGAGACTCACGCCGAGCGTGGTCGTACGGATGTCGAGCGTTTCCAGCTCGACCATGCGGATCGTCTCGAGAATCTCGCGGTCGGAGAAGGTCATCGGAGGCTCTGGCGCGGGGGCTGCCCGACTTAGACGCGGTGCATGAACCGGAACGCGCGCTCGTTCATCACGCTGATGGCGAGCTCTTCGGGCGAGCCCATGCACACCAGTTGGTCGTGCAGCACCTCGAAGGGCTGTCCCTCGACGCGCACGGTCAGGATGATGTGGAAGTAGCTGCCGATGACCTTCTGCGACACGTCTTCCACGTTGCCGCCGAGTTCGGCGATCTTGGCGGTGATCGAGGCCAGGACGCCCGGCTTGTTGGCGCCGACCGCGGTGACGATCGCCGTTTGCCCGACGGCGACGGAGTCGATGGGCTCGGGCAGGAACGCGCGGTGCGCGGCGGCCGTATCGGCGTCGGGCCCGCGGTCGGGCGGCGGGACGGTGTACGGCCCCGAGGGCGTGCGAATCACCATGCCGCGCGATGCGGCCAGCTCTTCCGCCTGCGGCGTGACCAGCGTCTCGGGCTCGACGACGATCTCCGTTCCGGCCGCGCGGGCGACGTCTTCGGCTGTGAGGAATCGGCGTGTCATCGGGGCGGAGGGTCGAGCGCAGGAGCTATTGGAACGGAACGGGACCGGCGGACGTGAGCCGCGTCACGACGGGTCGCCCGGCGACGACCTGCACGACATAGGTGGCATCCTCGGCGAGCATGCGCTGCCAAAGCGTGTCACCGAGCGCGGGCGACGAAGCCTCGCCGCTGCCGCGCACGACGCGCACACCGCGCAGGTGCGCCAGGTCGAGCGCCGACGGCGTCGCGATGTCCTTGGGGCCCAACGCCAGCTCGGCGCCCCGCGGGAGCTTCGCGACGTCGGATTCGGTGAAGAGGCGCGCCACTGGATCGTCTCAGCGCTCGGCCTAGAGGTGCCGCGAGAGTTCGGGGTGCGGACGTGCGATGACGACTTCGCGCGCCAGGCGACCCGCTTCCTGCGCGGCGCGCGCACCGGCGGTCACGGCCGAGCGCACGTCCGCGACGGGGCCCGTCAGCGTGTAGAAGCTCTTGCCGCCCAACCCGTTGGCGATGCGCAGATCCAAGAGGTCGACGGTCGCCGTCTTCAGCGCCACGTCGGCGCTGACGATGCTGGCGGCCACGGTCGTCGTCTCGACCACGCCAACCGCGTCGAGCGCTCCGTCGATGTGTCCGCCGTTGCGGCGCAACGCCGCCTCGACCTGCTCGTGAACCTGATGGATCAAGAGCTGGTCGACCAGGTCGGAGCCCGCGGCGGCGGCGCCATGGCGCACGGCCGACGTGACGTCCTGCACGCTTCCGGTGAACAGCACGACGTACTTGCCGGGCTGCACTGGCGAGCTGAACAACAGCTCGACGTTGGCTTCCCAGAGGATGCCGTCGGCGACCTCGACGCCCTTCGCCACGGAAGCCAGCTCGAGCAAGCCGATGCACGGCCCGGCGACGAGGTCGTCGCGCAGCGCGGGGTTGTAGTCGTTGCGATTCATAGGGGTCTCGGGTGAGCGCTGGGTCGTCGCGGTCGGCACCGCGTCGGCCTGTGCCGGCTTCTTCTTCTTCTTTGCCACGTGTTCTATCGAGCTGCTGCTATCGATCTGTCGCTATCGATCCTCATGCGCCGTCTGTCCGATGTGCGCACCGTTTCCGAGCTCGACGCCGTCGACGATGCCGACGATCGCCGTTTGAAAGCTGATGTCGTGACCGCGGCCGATCGCGTGGCGCGCGGCGCGACCGAAGACGACTAGGACGCGCTCGCCCACGTCGGCACCGATCGGGTCGGCCGCGACCATGGTCTCGGCCGTTCCCGCCTTCGTCCACGGCTGGACGACGAGGAAGCGCAAACCCTCCAGCGAGGAATCCTTCTGCGTGGACCACACGCGGCCGACGACGGTTCCGACGAGCATCAGGCGCCCTCCCGGCTCCACGACGCGGGCGCACCCGGAACGTCGTGCTCGTCGACGATTCCGACGATCGCCGCTTCGAACGCGAAGTCGCCGTCGCCGCCGCACGCGACGCGCGCCGCCTTGCCGAAGGCGACCAACACGCGTTCGCCCACGCCGGCGCCCAAGGGGTCGGCGGCGACGATCGGCGTCACGATGTCCACGCCGGGCTCGCGCCGGTCGTCGAGCGCCTCGACGACGAGCAGCCGCTTGCCCGTCAGGTCCTCGACCTTGCGCGTCGCCCAGACCTCACCGATCACGCGTCCCAAGAGCATCAGTCGAGCCCCCCGTTCGGTCGACCGACGACCTCGCTGAGCGCGCGCTCGACCGCCGCGACGGCGGCCTCGATCGCGGCGTCCGTGCCGGCCAGCCGCAGGCGTCCGACCGCACCGTTGTTGCCCAGGCCAACGAGCCGGATCGGCGCCGCCTTCTCGGCTTCGTTCGCCGCCAGGAGCACCCAGATCGCCGGGTTGACCTCAAGCGTGTAGAGCGTGTCGCCGCCCAGGACGAGCATCCCCGAGCGCGTGCGATTGATCAGCATCGCGTGATGATCGTCGATCTGACGGATGACCTCGTCGGTCAGGACGTGCGGTCGCAGTCCATCGCCGGCTTCGGCCTTGGCCGCGCGCAGGATGCGCTGACCCGCGTCGCGCACTTGGCCCTGGTCGGGTCCGTGGACCTCCAACGTGCCGTAGGAGCGCTCCGTGATCAGCGCGCCGGGCTTGACCGCGTTGCCCTTCAGCGCCACGTCCAGCAAGCGGTTGATGACGATCCCGGGTCGCGCCTCCAACCAGAACGCGCTCTCCCCGGCGACCGGGAAGTTGCCGTCCGAGTTGGCGGCGACGGTCGCGGCGAACTGCGGCTGCATCTCGTCGATGACGAGGGCACCACGCAGCTCGACGGACGTCGAGTTGGACCGGGGGGGCATCGAGGGCTCGCGCTATTCGGGGATCGGCGGCAGGAACTCTTCCAGCTCGCTGGCCGGTCGCGGAATGACGTGCACGCTGATGAGTTCGCCCACCCGTCGCGCACCGGCGGCGCCGGCGTCGGTCGCGGCCTTCACCGCACCGACCTCGCCGCGAATCATCACGGTCACGAGCCCGCCACCGGAGATCTCCTTGCCGAGCAAGGTGACCTTGGCGGCCTTGCACATCGCGTCGGCCGCTTCCACGGCGCCGACGATGCCTTTCGTCTCGATCAGGCCCAGTGCGATCATGTCGTCGTCGACGTTGGCCATGACTCTTCTTCCATTGTTGGTTTCGGGGGGGAGGTGAAGGGGAGCGGCGCGGCTCAAGCGTTGCACGCGCCGGTGTTCGTGTCGTGGTGCTGACAGCCCTGGCACGGGCCGAGCGGACAGCCGCTGCCGGCGTGGGCCAGGATGCCTTGGATCTCGGCGGGCGAGAGCCCGGCGCCGACGTTGGGTTGCGCCGCCGGTCGCGGCGATGCGGCTTGGAAAGCACCGGAGGGCACCGCGCGCGGCGTCGGCGCAACCGCTGCATCGCTGAAGCGCGGCGCCGCCTTGACGGCCGCGCGAACCTTCGCCTGTCGCGGTTCGGTGCCAGCCGGCGCCGCACCGTTCTGGGGTGCCGCGTGCACGAAGGCGGGATTCCCGCGCCAGTTGCTGGCCGCGTGTCCGTCGGCGGTCGTCGCGCTGCCGGGACCGCCGGCGAGCTCGAGCGCCGGGTCGCCCGGCAACCCCGAGCCCCGCGGCGCGCGCTCGCCGCCGAGGGCGGCCGCGCGCTCGTGGTCGGCGCGCTCGAGCGCGTCCCAGTCCGAGCGCAGGTACGCCACGCGCTTGACGTTGATCAGGTGCTTGGCGGTGATGTTGTCCGACGTGATGTTGCCGGCCTGGGGCCCGCAGCCGAGGCTCATCGCGGGCGTCAGCCAGGTCGAGTACCCGACGGCGCCCATCGAGGTCGGTCCGTTGACGACGATTCGGTTCGCGGGCTTCTCGAGGAACCACGCGTTCAGGACCGCCTCGTCGCGCGCCCAGACGCCGATCGTGTGACCCAGCCCGTCCTGGTGCAGCGTCGCGAGCGACTCGCGGCAGCCCTCCTCCCAACCGTCGACGACGTGCACCGACAGGAGCGGGCAGAGGATCTCGATCGACAGCGGAAACTCCGGACCGACGCCGCCCTGGTGCGCGAGCAGGACGCTGGTCGCGCGCGGCACCTCGAAGCCCGCAGCGCTGGCGATCTTCCACGGGTCGAGCCCGACGACGTCGGCGTTCATGTGTCCGCCCACGTTGCAATAGCGCTCGAGCTTGGCCGTCTCCTCGGCGTTGCAGACGTACGCGCCGCGCTTCTTCATCTGCTCGAGCAGCCGTTCGGCGATCGGTCGGTCGACCACGAGCGCTTGCTCGGAACAGCACAGGGTCGCGTTGTCGAAGCTCTGCGAGGCGACGATGCCCTGCGCCGCGCGCTCGATGTCGGCGCTGCGATCGACGTACACGGGCACGTTGCCCGGACCGACGCCGTAGGCCGGCTTGCCGGCACTGTACGCGGCGCGCACGAGTCCGGGACCGCCGGTCGCAAGAATGAGCGACACGTCGCGGTGCTTCATCAGCGCGCCGGTCGAGTCCAGCGTCGGGTTCGAGAGCGACTGCACCAGATCCGGCGGCGCGCCCGCGCGCTCGAGCGCGGCGCGCAGCGCCTCGACCGTCTCGCCGATGCAGCGCTTCGCGCGCGGGTGCGGCGAGATCACGATCGAGTTGCGCCCCTTGACGCTGATGATCGCCTTGTTGAGCGCCGTCGACGTCGGGTTCGTCGTCGGCACAATGCCGGCGATCACGCCCGCGGGCGTGCCGACCTCGAGGATCCCGCGCTTCTCGTCCCGCGTCAGGATGCCGACGGTCCTCTCGTCGCGGATCGCTTCCCAGGTGCCCTTGGAACCGAGCAGGTTCTTCAGGATCTTGTAGTGCACGCGACCGATGCCCGTCTCCTCGACCGCGAGCCGCGCCAGGTCGTAGGCCGCGCGCTCGCCGGCCTCGGCCATCGCGCGACACCAACCGTCCACGTCCGCCTGCGTCGCGGACGCGACCGCATCCAGCGCGGCCTTGGCGCGCCGCACGTGGTCGCGCACCTCTTGCAGGGCGCGGAGATCGGGATCGAGCGGGGACATCGGGGACGGCCTTCTCGGGCCTACTTGGGCGGCGACATCTTGGGCAGGATGCGCTCCATGACCTGGTCGTGCGGCCGCGGAATCACGTGCACGCTGACCAGCTCGCCCACGCGGCGCGCGGCGGCGGCGCCGGCGTCGGTCGCGGCCTTGACGGCGCCGACCTCGCCCGCGACGAACATCGTCACCAGGCCGGCCGTGGCCTTTTCCTTGCCGAACAGATCGACCTTGGCGGCCTTCACCATGGCATCGGCGGCCTCGATCGAGCCGACGAGACCCTTGGTCTCGATCATTCCCAGGGCGCGTTTCTGCACGGAGTCTTCCCTTCTGCTGGTGGTCTCGGGGGGGAGTCGGCGTCCGAAAGGCGTCCGCCGGGGCGCGGAGTGTACGGGGCGCCGACCTCGCGCACAATCGAGGACGTTGCACGCGCTCTGGTGTGCAGTAGCGATCCAACTGGTGTCACGCCGCCGCGTTGCGCCGCCGCGGCGCGCCGTTCAGGTTCGAAACGCGTCGCGATCCAGCGTCGGTTCCTGTCGCGCCGCGTGTCCGACCGCGATCCCCAGCGCGGCGAAGCTCGCCAGGAGCGACGAGCCCCCGGTCGAGATCAAGGGCAGCGTCAGCCCCGTCATCGGGACGAGCCCCAGGTTGACGCCGGCGTGGATGAAGAAGTGCACCAGGAAGTACAGCCCGACGCCGCCGACCAGCAGCCGCGAGAAGCGCTCGCGAATGCCCGCGGCGGCCAGCAGCAGGAGCAGCGCGAAGACCAGGTAGTACGCGACGAACGCCATCGTCCCGACGTAGCCCAGCTCTTCGGCGATGACCGCGAAGACCGAATCGCTCTCGCGCTCGGGCAGGTGCCCGCCCTCGTTCGCGACGCCGCGCCCGAGCCCACGGCCTTCGAAACCTCCGTTGCCGATCGCGAGCCGGCTCTGGTAGGTGTGGAACGCGGCACCGGAGCGGTTGGCGATCAAGACGTCGTTGTCGAAACACGCCGCCCAGACGTCGATGCGCTTCTTCTGATAGTCCTCGACCCACGAGAACTGCCAGGCCAGCGTGGCGACCAACGCACCTGTCGCGACGATGCCGACGATCGTCCCCGCGCGCCCGCCCGCGAGCCAACCCATCCCGAGCGTCAAGGGCACGATCGTCAGAGCCGTCCCGAGGTCGGGTTGCTCGGCGACCAGGATCATCGGCAAGAGCGCGAAGAGACCGGGCTTCAGCCAGTCGCGCAGTGTCACGAGCCGGTTGCGATAGAAGGCGCCCGCCAGCGCGATGATCAGGCCGACCTTGGCCAGTTCGGACGGCTGCAGGTCGAAGGCGCCGAGCGGGATCCAACGCCGCGCGTTGTTGCGTTCGACGCCGACGAAGGGCACGGCGGCCAGGAGCAGCATGCAGATCAGCCAGACCAAGACGGCGTTGTTGCGCAGCCAGCGCGCGCGCAAGAAGAAGCCCAGCACGAGGAACGGCAGCGCGACGACGAGCTTCTTCAGGTGCGACGCGTACTCGACACCCTCGCGACCGTACTCGAGGTCGGCATCGGCCATCGTGCGCACGAGGACGAGGCCCAGGCCCACGAGTCCGCCGGCGAGGATCAAGAGCAGCCAGTCGACGCGCGCCCAAGGCACGTCCGTTCCGAGCATCGAGCGCAGGCCCGTCCTCGGCCTGAGGCCCTTCCAACTCCACGGGCGGACGTCGGTCATCGCGACTCCTCGCCGAAGCCGGCGTCGATCGCGATGCCGGCGGCGCGCAACCAAGCCACCGTCTCGGGCTGCGTCAGGAACTGTCGCGCGACGTAGACGGCGCTGTGGCTCGACGTGACCGAGACGTCGTGCAAGAACACGACGAACGTCACCTTGGGGTCGTCGGCGGGCAGCCAGCCGGCGACCCAGGTGTGCTTGCGCACCGTTCGTCCCGCGCCCTCGCGCGCCGTCGTGATGTCGGCGCTGCCCGTCTTCGCGGCCACGTCGACGCCCACCTCGCGGCGCGAGAGCGCGTGCTCCGCGGACCCTTCCCGGCTGTTCGAGACCGCGAACATCGCAGTGCGCACGCGCTCGAGCTGCTGCTCCGCGAGCCGAATGCGCCGGCCCGGCGACACCGGCAGCTCGGTCTCCCCCACGCGATCGACGAGCCGCAGATCCGGCAAGCGACCCGTCGCGAGCCCGACCGTCGCGCGCGCCAACTGCATCGGCGTCACTTCGATGACCGACAATCCGTTCCCGGCGCGCTGGCGATTGGCGTCCTGTTGCAGCGCGCGGTGCAGCGCGTTGTCACTGAGCAACGGACGATAGTCCTCGCGCAAGCCCGTGCGCCGCTCGCCAGGCTCCGCGCCGGGCGGCGGCGTGCGGACGCCCGTCGGCTCGTAGAAGCCGAACTCGTGCGCGAGCTGGACGAAGTCGTCGGGACCGAGCGACTCGCCGAGCCAGGCGAAGTACGCGTTGCACGAACAAGCGATCGCCTGATGCAGGTTACGGCGCCCGTGGCCGTACTGGCTGTGACAGCGCACGTTCCCGAAGCCGGCCCAGCCCAGGTCGGCTTGCGTCGTGCACTCGATCGCGTGACCGGGATCGAGGCCGGCGCGGTCCAGCGCCCACGCCGCGACGAAGGGCTTGAACACCGAGCCGGGCGGCTGGAAGTACGGGATGCGCAGCGTTCGCTCGAGCACCAGCCGGCGTTGCGGAGGCGCGTCGACGCGGTCGACGGTGGACGCCGCGCTCGGTTCCGACGCCGCGGCGATCACGTCGCCGTCGGTCGTCACCAGCACGATGGCTCCCACCGGATGGCGCAGCCAGCTCTCGTCGCGTTTCGGATCCGCCGGGTCGTGCGCCGGAAAGGCCAAGGAGCGCTGCGCCGCGCGTTCGACGCGGTGGTCGAGCGTCAGGTGCACGTCGCGCCCGTCGACGGGCTCGGTCACGGCGCGGCGACCCGGCTCGGCGGCCAGGGCCTGCTTGAGACCCCAGCTCTCGCGGAATCCGTTCTGTCCGCGCAACTCGGGATCGAAGAAGCCTTCGATCCCGGCGACGCCGCGCACGTCGTCGTGTCGCCACAGAGCTTCGAGCAGGCGCAACAGGTCGTGCTCGTCCTCGCGCGAGCGCTCCGCGCTCTGGAAGAGCTGTCGGAACTCGCGCGCCTCGCGCCGTTGCAGTTGCAGCTCCGACAACCCGACAGCCGAGAGGTTGCCGAGGAGTTCGCCGAACGGCGGCGCCTCGAAGCCGTCCAGCACGGGATACTTGCGCACGCGCGTCTCGGCCGCGCGAATGCCCGGATAGTCGCGTTGGAAGCGCGTGACGAGGTGCACCACCTCGTACTCGAGCGCTCGCTTCTGCAACGGCTTCGGGCGCGTGCCATAGTCCTTCAAGAAGTAGTCGAGCCGCTCGCGGACGTCGTTCATCGTGCCGCGCTCGAGCAGCAAGCGACCGTCGTCGCCCAGCTCGTAGTCGGGATGCGCCTCGCGGACGAGCGCCTCGAGCGTGTAGGCCAACGTCGCCTGGAACCCGCTCTCCCAGTCGTCGACCATCGCGCGCGCGATGCGCCAGAGCTTCTCCTCCGAGCGTTGTCCCGCCAGCGCCGCCCGCAGTTCGCGACCGTAGGTCTCGGTCTCGGGCAGCACGTTGCGCGCGCGGTCGACCAACAGCCAGCGCTGCGCCGTCGGCGGATCCAGCGCGCGCAACTGGGGGTCGAGAATCGGCAGGACGACGCGCCCGAACGCCTCGCGACCGCGCGGGAAGCGCGCGCGGAACAAGCCGTCGAGCTCGCTGAATACGGCCGCGGCCGGTAGCTCGCGCCAGGACGGAAAATGGCGCCGCTCGAGCGCGCGCTCGACGCTGCCTTCGGGTGCGAACAGGACCGCGAGTCGATCGAGGAAGTCGTCCGCATCCGGCTCGAAGGTCGGATCGAGCACGAGATCGGCACACACCGACGGCAAGGCATACTCGTTCAACCACTGCTCGAGCCAGACCGAACGGCGGCGTTCCGCCCAAGCGACGAGCCGCGGGGGTTCCCACGCCAACATGCGCCCGATCCACTCCAACTCGAAGAAGCGGAACAACGTCGCGGGCGCGACGCGCCCGACCTCGAACCCGAAGACCTCGCGAAACAGTTTCGCCGCGGCGTCGTCCTCGACCGAGACGCGCGCATCCTCTAGCTCGTCGACGAGGCCGGCGTAGCCGAGCGCGCCGCCCTCGCCCGCGGACTCCATGCGGTCGGCGAGTTGCGCCAGGTGGTCCGTCGCTAGCGCGAGCCGCCGCTCGATGCGCTGCCAGAGGACCCAGGGCTCGACCGGATCGCTGAGGCCCGCGGCCGCCAGCTCGAGGTACGGCCGATCGCGGTCGGCGCGCGCCACGTTGCGGGCGACGCTCGTCCATTGACGCGGCGACAGCTCGAGCAACTCGCGCAGGTAGTAGCGCACGTCGCTGGCACGCCGCCCGCGGTGCACGTCCCGCGCGCTCGCAACGCCGTCCACTTGCAACGACTCGGTCTGGAACGGCTCGCCCTTCGTAAAGGCCTCGAGCGAGTTCGGCGTCAGGTGCAACAGGTCCCAGGCCCACTCCAAGAGATGCGCGTCCGCCTCTTGCAGCGTCACGGCGCGCGCCTCGAGCGCCGAGCGAGCGTGCGCGACCTGCCCCAGGGGATGCTGGCGTCGGAACTCGCGATAGGTGAGCACCAGCCGATACGTCTCGAGGTCCCGCGCGACCACGGCGCCCGTCGCATCGAGGATGCGGCCACGATCGGGCGGCAGCACGACACCCGAGTGCAAGAGCCGCGCAGCCTGCTGCGCCCACAGCGTGTGCTCGACGACCTGCACCTGCCAGAGCCGCTTCCCGATCACCACGGCGCCGACGAGCGTCAGCAACACGATCGGGCCGATGCGTCGCCAGGTCACGCGTACCTCCGCTGCCAGAGCGGCGTGAGTCCCGGCAACCGCCGCGCGAGCGGTACGCCGACGAGCGTCGCGAGCGCCGTCGCCACGGCCGTGCTGAGGAACGACCCCAGCGCGAGATCGAACGTCGCGCCACCGGTGCGCGCGTGCGCGAAGGCCAGCCAGATCGCGAAGCCGAAGCTGGCGAAGAACGCTAGTGCCGTCCGCGCGAGGGCTCGATCGACGATCAGCAGCGAGCGCAAGCCCGCCAACGACCACGCGATGGTCAAGAGGCCGGCGACGACCGCGAACGGCGGATCGGCGCTGAAGGCCGTGCGCAAGAGCGCGATTCCGATCGCGGCACCCGTGGCCTCGCGGCGCGGCAGAACCCCCTCGACGGCGACCAACAACACCACGCCGACCTCCGGCGTCCAGGCGCCCAGTCGACTCGGGTCCGCGAGGAAGCTCTGCAGAGCGGCGCCCCAGGCGTACCAGACGTAGAACAAGAGCCAGGTGAGGAAGGGCACGCGTCGACTCATCGCGTGCTCTCCCGGCGCGCGCCGGCGTACACGAACACCGGACTCACATGCCGTCCTTCGACGTCGGGCACGATGCGCAAGGTCGTCGACGCGCCGACCGGAAGCCCGACCGGAAGCACCGTCGTGCCGACCGGAAAGCTGGTCGCCATTCCGGGATCGCCCGAGCCCGTGAACACGCGCGCGCGCACGGAGCGCGGCTCGTCGGCGAGCGCCACGCGCGGCGACCAATGGAACAAGAGCGCGTCGCCGTCGCGGCCGAGCGAAACGAGCCGACCCAACGGGCGCGGCACCGGATCGTCGTCGAGCAGCGCCAACGCGACCAAAGAGAGCCCGGGATCGTCCAGCATGCGCACGTCCGCCATCAGCGGCCCCACGCGACCCACGCGACCCACGAGGTGCGCGCCGCGCGCCGTCACTGCGGCACCGGTGGTGATCCCCGCGAGCGCGCCGCGCCGCAGCTTGAACGAAGAGCGCCGCGGATTCGCGTCGCCGGTCGTCAACGGGCGCGCGGAGATCCAGGCGCGCGACTCGGTGACGGGATCGTACGGCCCGATCTCGTCCCCACCGGCCAGCGACGTCACGACCATGACCTGGAACAGGCCGTGCAAGTAGTCGACCTCGGGCCGCAGCGACCACTCCGAGGACTGCCCCGCGCGTTCCACCTGCCCCAGTCGAAAGCCGCGCGCCAACTCGCCGTCATCGGCGTCGCGGACCAGCTCGAACACGCGCGCGAGTCCGCGCGTGAGGTCGCGGTCCGAGGGATTGTGCACGGCCAGCTTCGTCGCGTCCTCCTCGGCGTGAACGCCGCCGACGGTCATGAAGACGGGCGCGCCGGCGGGGCCCTCCTCGATCCGCGCTCCGACCTGGAAGTCGCGCGACGTCACCAGTTCGACGTCGATCCAGGCTTCGTCGGTGCCCGCCCGCGGCACGACCGTGGCGACGCGGCCGACGTAGGCGTCACCGGCGATCACCGGCTGGCCCTCCAGCACGCCGAGCGCCGACGGCAGCCACGCGCGCAAGCGGTCGGGGTCCTCCGCGCTGCGGCCTTCGACCTCGGCGAAGACGAAGCGACGATTCGCGAGCAGCGCCTGCTCGGTCGGGCGCGCGGCGCGATCGAGCGCTTGGCGCAAGGCCTGCTGCTCGTCGGCATCCGCGCGTTGGCGGGCTTCCAGCGAGTCCGCGCGGGCGACCACTTCGGCGCGCAGCGCGATCCGCAGCGGGTAGGTGACCTCGGCCGCGATCCGCAGCGGCGTCGCCGCCGTCAGCGCCAACTCGTCGGCCAAGCGCGTCGGCCACAGAGTGAACGCGACCGCCCCGACCCACAGTCCCAATCCGAGGTAGCGCCGATCCAGCACGGCCATAGCCTACGCCGAGCTCCGCACGGGCCCGCTAGAAGTCTGTGTCACGGGTAGCGATTCGCGCGGTTCCGAGCATCGGATGGCTGGCGAACGGCCACCCGTGACGCAGGCTCCTCAGCCTTCGTCGTCGGCCGAGAGTACGCGCGAGAAGATGTCGAGCTTCTCGAGGAACACGCCGGTACCGCGCGCGACCGCCGTCAAGGGATCATCGCTGATCGTCGCGGGCACGCCCAAGTGGTCGGCGATGGCGGGGCCGATGCCGTACAGGAGCGCGCCGCCGCCCACGATCGTCACGCCCGAATCCATCAGGTCGGCCGAGATCTCGGGCGGCGCTTCCTCCAGCACTTGCCGAATCGCCTCGCAGATGCGCCGCACCGGGCCGGAGAGCGCTTCGCGGATCTCGATCGACGTGACCGTCGTGCGGTTGGGCAGGCCCGTGACGGTGTCGCGGCCCTTGACCTCCATCGAGAGCTCTTGCTCCATCGGCCACGCGCTGCCGATCGTGAGCTTGATGCGCTCGGCCGACTGATCGCCGATCAAGAGGTTGTGATAACGACGCAGATGGTTGACCAGCGCCTCGTCCATCTCGTCACCCGCGACGCGCAAGCTGGTCGCGACGACGGAGCCCGCGAGGGCCAGCACGGCGATCTCGGTCGTGCCGCCGCCGATGTCGACGATCAAGGAACCGCGCGCTTCGGTCACCGGCAGGTCGACGCCGATGCCCGCCGCCATCGGCTCGTCGATCAGGAACACGCGCCGCGCGCCGGCGCGCTCGGCCGAGTGCACCACGGCGCGGCGCTCGACGTCGGTGATGCCGGTCGGTACCGAGATCACGACCTGCGGCTTCACCCACGAACGACCCTCGTGGACCTTGGCGATGAAGTAGCGCAGCATCTTCTCGGTGATCTCGAAGTCGGCGATCACGCCGTGCTTCAAGGGCCGGATCGCTTCGATCGACCCGGGGGTCTTCCCGAGCATCGCCTTCGCCGCGTTGCCGACGGCCATGCCGTCCAAGAGCACCTCGTTGGTGCCGCGCTTGACGGCCACGACGCTGGGCTCGTTCAGGATGATCCCGCGCCCGCGCACACACACCAACGTGTTCGCGGTGCCGAGGTCGATCCCCATGTCGACGGAGAAGTTGCCGAGCACCCACTCGAGGGGCTTGAGGATGTTAGACATAGGGGGGGCTCGATCGAGAGTGCGACCACCCGGAGTCTAACGAGGACGCGAGAGCGTTCAAGCGCGCGAATCCGGGCCGAACGGCTGACGGCGCCGCCGGCTGTCCGGTTGCTTCTACGGGCGTTCCCAGTGGATCAGCGCATTTTGCAGGAAAAGGTAGGTGCTGGCCTGTTCGGCGCCGAAGGAGCCTGGCGCGAGGGGTTGGAACTCGTTCGGATCCAGCTGCAGATCGAAGAACAGATCGGTGCTGACGTGGCCGGGCGCGCGGCGCAGCTTGTAGCGCTCGCTGCGCACGACGCGATCCCAGTGGGTGGGCTTCAGCCGGGGGTCCTCGCCGTTGAACATGAACTTCTCCGCGTAGACGTGGGTGCGTGCGCCGGACGTTCCCTGCCAGGTGGGCAGGAAGGAGACCGAGTCGACGCCCTCGAGCGGTGGCACGGCGGCCGAGCCGAAGAACTCGAGCACCGTCGCGTAGATGTCGTGGACGCTGACCAGCGACGGGTCGACACCGGGCACGACCCCGGCTCCAAAACACCACATGGTCGTGTTGCACCCCTTCTCGAGCGTCGTGCCCTTGGCCCCGCCCAGCTCGCTGTTGCCACCATTGTCGCTGAACAGGATCAGGTGATAGCCGAAGAGCTGCGCCGCGCTCACCAGTCGTCCGAGTTCGCGTGACAACGCCTCCAACATCGCGCGGCCCTTGGCGACGTCGGTCGTCGGCACGGGCCCGCTGTAGAGCCCCGCCGGCGGAACGTGATAGGGCCGATGGATCGCGTGATAGCTGACGGACACCAGGTCGTAGCCCGCGCTCATCGCGACGATGCCGCCGTCGGTCTCCAGCTTCGTCAGGTACGTGCCGGTGACCTGCGTCTCGACCCCGTTGTAGACCAGCGGCCACGCGTAGTAGTCGTTGACGTTCGGGATGACCCCGAAGTAGGCCGCGTACCCGTGCTCCTCGGGATGCGACAACTGGTCGGACAGCGACAGGTGCCACTTGCCGATCTTCGCCGCCGAGAAGCCGCGCGCCGCCAGCGCTTGCGCCAGCGTGACCAACCGCCCGGCGGTCGGCGTGGAGTAGTCGGAGGGGAGCCGGATCAATCCGGTGCACTGGAGGTCGGGATGGTTGCCGCGCACGCCGAAGCTCATGCTCGCGCGCGTCGGGCAACACAGCGGCGCCGTGTAGAAGGTGTCGTAGCGCCGGCCGTACGCGTCGAGCGCGTGGAAGAAGGGCTGCGGGTTGGCGGCGAGGAACGCGTCGCCGAGATCGTCGACGTCGACGAGCAAGAGCCGCGGAGGCGATGTTTGCGCGACCGCGGAATCGGCGGCAGAGGCCAAGAGAACGGCGGCCAGCACCAGATAGGTACGCAACATCGGTCTTCTCCCGGATGGTCGTGGCTCAGAACAGAACGCGCAAGCCGGGCGACGCCGTCAGACCGGCGCCACCGGGCAGCAAGGTGAAAGCTTGCGCGTAGTAGGCGCCGCTGATGCTCGACAGATCGTTCGGAAAGGCGAAGCGGGCGATCCCGTCCAGGTCCACCGGTCGGGAGCCGATGGACGCGGGCGCGACGTACAGCGTCCAGGGCGCGAGCAAGGGTGAGTGCCACGGCGCCAGCGGTGCGTTCCCCGTGCCCAGCAGCACGGTCCCACCGGCGGCGTTGCCGCCGACGACGAGCTCGAAATCACCGGGGAAGCTCGGCGCTCCGGGGTGACCGGCTCGGTCGAGCGAAACGCCCGGCGTAACGCCGTTCGGCGCGGGACCCGCATAGGCGCCGGAGCTCGCGAAGAGCGCCGAATGCACCGTCGGGTCGGCCGCGGTCTCGCCCGGCGCGCAGAGCGGCGGCGACGGGATCGTGGGCCCCGAATCGGCGACGTGGAACGAGAGCCGCTGCCCCACCCCCGGCTGCAGCGCGAGCTCGAGGCGGCGCCGCCCCGTCTCGTAGGCCGGCAGCTGGTGGAAGCCGCCGGGGAAGTTCACGTCCTGGTACTCGTCCGCGGTGGCCGGCGCGAGGCTCCAGCCGAGATCGAGCGACGCCGCGGCCGGGCCGCCGTTCGTCGTGCCGCCGGCCAACAGCACGGCGCCGCCGCCGTCCTCGAACACGATCCCGAAGACGTCGAAGAAAGTCGCGTCGGCGGGCGATTCGAAGGTGACGAAGGCCCAATCGACCCACAGGGTCGCCGGGACGAGGACGTCGAACTCGACCTCGAGGCGCGCGCCTTCGACGAGGCTCGGCGGACCCGCGAGCCAGCTTGCCAGCAGCGGGTCGGCGCCCTCGCAGGTCGTCCCCGTGCCGATCGCGCCCGTCGGGCTGGCGCAACCGCCGTTGCCGGTCGGCGCGCCGTCGTCGTCCAGGTCCTCGGGCCAGCCGTTCGCGAGCACGAAGCCGTTCGGAGCGCGAAAGCGGCGTGACGTGGCGAACTGCACGCTCTCCGGCGACTCGCCGGGGCAGGTGACCGTGGCCGCCTCGGCGACGAGGGTCGCCGTCACGTTGGCCAACGCGCCGTGCTGCCGCAGGTAGTGGACCAGGGCGGCGCCCTCGGCGGCAGCTTGCCCCGCAGTGCCCGGCGTCAGGTCCTGCAGCGGCAGGAGGCAAGCGAGCAAGAGGACGTTCACGCGCTCCACTCTGAGCCCTTTGCGCGAATCGGTCAATCCAGGGAGCAGCGATCCGCTACGCAAGACGCCGAGCGGGGGGGGTGGGGGGTCGATCCGTCGATCCGTCGATCGGGCCGTCTGGGCGAGAACGTCTAGGAGAAGAAGATCCCTTCGCCGTAGCGGCCGATGGACCAGTCGGCGACGAGGATCGCGCCCAGCAGGAGCACCGACGTGAAGACGAGGATCGCCGTGTCGATGCCCTCGCCGGGCTTCTCCTCGACGATCTCGACCGGCGCCGAGCTGGCGGCGGGCTTGGACGCCTTGGAACGGGTAGAACGGGTCGACCGGCTACTGGAGCCGCCGGTCGCGGCGCGGGAACGCTTGGCCATGGTTTCGTTTCTCCTTGGGAGGTTCCTGGAAGCCTTAGATGTGGGTCGAGGCGCGGTCGCCTCGCTGGATGCTGGAACCATCGACGGTGCCGACGATCGTGGCCGAGCACATGCTGGCTTCGACGTTCTCGACGCGCACACGGCCCTTGTAGGTGTTGCCGTTGTAGACGTCGAAGACGTAGCCGCGGCGCACGTCCTGATCCTCGCCCACGTTCAGCATCACGAGGCCCGGGGCCAGGTCCATGCGCACGTCGAGGATCGAAGCGTTGATGTCCGGCTGCTCGAGGCCGCTGGTATCGATGCCGTAGACGGCGGCGAGCGTCGTCATGCGGGTCTCGAGCATCGACAAGCGATCCTGCAACCGCTCGCGATCGGCCTGCAGATCGGCGACGAGCAACTCGGCGGAGCGCTGGGCGTCCTCGGCGTCGCGTTGGGCCGTTTCGGCCGACTGTTGGGCGCTGCGCGCGGAATTGCGCTCACGCTCCATCTCCTGCATCTGCTCCGTGGCCCGATCCTTGGCCGCCGTGACCTGACGAATCGTGTCGTCGAAGTCCTTGAGCGTGCCGCGGATCGCGGTCAGGTCGCCGAGCAGTTGTTCCTTCTCGCGGTTGAGGGAGGCCAAGTCGGACTTGGCCCTCTCGAGCTGGGTGTTGACCAGATCGCGCTCCTCGCGACGACTGCGTTCGTCGTCGGTGAGCTTGTTGCGGGTGACCACGAGGTCGGAGATCTCGTTGTCGAGTTCCGCGACCCGGTCTTCCATCTCGGTCGTGAGGTCGCCGTGCCGTACTTTCCAGTTCTCGGCCGTGGCGAGGGAGAACGACGCCCAGGCCAGGAAACCGGCGGCCAGGATGAGGTTGAGAACGATGAAGATCCGTCCGATGGGGCTCATTGCGTTCGAGAGCTAAAGGGTAGGCCCTGGGGGAAAGGGCTTTGGGCAGGGCCTCGACGAGCGAGGAGAGGCCTGGAGATGTCAGCGACTGACGGGAAGTTGGGGGGGTCGTCCGAGGGCGAACCCAAGGCTGATTGCAGGTGACCCTGCCGATTGGGCGCCGACTCTAGCGGCGGCCCGTGGACCGGTCAAGGCGACGAACCGCGGGAGACCCGCCGTTCCGAACGCTTCTAACCGGGTGGTGCGCGGAGGTTACCGAACGACCGGCGCGGGATCTCGCGTCGTTCGGACAGGAACCCAGAGCAACACGGCCAGCAAGGCCAGGAGCGCGAGGCGCAGCGGCGTCCGCAGGTGCTCGTAGGGCGTTCGCACGGTGCGGTCGGCCGGCAGCGGCACCGTGGCGGTCAGGGTGCCCGCGACGCCGCGGTCCTGGCCGTCGACCTCCAAGCGGCCGCGCACCTGGCCCTCGGCGTCGATCCAGGCCGTCACCCCGGAATTCGTCGCGCGCGCGAAGGGGCGGCCCGTTATCAGGGCCAGAGCCCGGGTGAACGCGATCATCTGATCCATCTCGAACGCGTTCCGGTACCAAGCCTCGTTCGAAACCACGAGATGAAGGTCGACGCCCGCCGGGCCGCCCGCCCCCACGTAGAGCGACTCGAACGCGTTGTCGAAGCACACGGTGGCGCCGATCCTGGGGCCACCGGGCGCGAGTTCCAGCACCGCCGTCTCCCGCGCGGGCTGGAAATCGGGCACGTACCCGGCGACGCCGCGCACGACGTGCCGGACCAGATCGACGGCCTCGAAGCCGTAGAGCGTCTCCGCGAAGGGCACCAGGAGCCGTTTCGCGGCCAGGGGTTGGCGCTCGCCGTCGGCGCGCCAGAGCGCGATTACGTTGCGACTGCGGATCTGGCCGTCGACGACGTCGAAGGCCTCGGCCCCCGAAGCGAAGGCCGTGCCCTCGGGCAAGGCCGGCAAGAGCTGCCGCTCGACCCAGGCGCGCTCGCGCTGGCGAAACAGCGCGAAGAGCTCGCGCGCTCGGCCGCCGGGCCCCAGGGCCGCGACCCAGTCGGGCGCCGTCACGCCCGCCTTCACGGCCGCGCGGGCCGCGGGCGTCGTCAAGGGGACGTACAACATCGATTCGCCCCAGACGACCAGGTCCACGGGCCGCTCGACCCGCTCGAGCGCGTCGAGGGTCTGGCGGAACGAGGCCCGAAAGTTCGCCTCGGCGTCGTCCGAACGCTTGCGCTCCTGGCTGAAACCGGGCTGCACCAAGAGCAAGGTCAGCTCGTCGTCCCCCGCCGCGTTGGCCGCCGGCAACGGGGCCCAGCGACCGGCCGCCAGCCCGAGCAGCGCCAGGCCGACGATGCCGATCGTCACGCGCCGCCGAGCCCCCCGGCCGGCGTCCGCGACCGCCGCGCCGACCAGGGCCGCGACGGTCAGGGTCACGCCCTCGATCCCGAGCCAGGGCAAGAGGCCCGCCCACGCGTCGAGGCCGCAGTGTGCCAGGCGTTGCCAACCCAGCCCGAAGGGCGTCACGAACAGCGTGCGCAGCAACTCCAGCGCGAGCACCCCGGCCGCCGCGCCGATCGCCGGTCCGATCGCCGGGCCGTGGCGCGCGGCGATGCGCCGCGCGAGCCAGCCGCTCAGCGCCGCATACAAGCCTTGCCCCAGGCCTGGATAGAGGAAGCCGAACGGCACCACGTGCCAGATCCAGATCATCTGGGCGCTGAAGCCGTAGCACGCGGCCAGCCATTCGGCCACGAACGCCGCCCGTCCGGGCCGCCGCGAGCGCCCCACCGGACGAATGACGGTCAGGCCGAAGGCGATCGCGCCCACAACGGCCAGGAGCGCCGAGCCGTCGTCCGAGAGGACGCCCGGCGAGGCCAGGAAGAACAGCGTCCAGGCCCCGAAGAGCCGCGCGAACCGGGCGCGCGCGTCCAGCGGGGCCGAGAAATCGACGCGGGTCGCGCTCCTCATGGAAGCGCCAACGGCCGGAACTGGACGACGTCCCCCGGCAGGATTTCGCGGTCCGCGGGAACGACCGCCAGCGCGTCGGCGCGCGCCGCCCCGACGATGTCGGCGGAACCCCGGTAGGCGACGGGCTCCAGCTCGAGCCGTCCGTCGGCGGCGATCCGCGTCTGGGCCGGCAGGTTGACCTGGCGTCCGCGCGCACCCTCGCGCGGGCCGCGCCAGACCGCGTGCTCGAGCCGCTCGCGCACCTCGTCCGGCCCGGCGCCCGCCAGCTTGGCCAGCGCGGGCCGCACGAAGGTCTCGAAGCCCAAGAGGCTCGACACGGGGTTGCCGGGCAGGCCGAACACGGGCGTCGTGCCCGCCATGCCGAACCAGATCGGCTTGCCGGGCTTGATCGCGACCTTGTGCAGCACGGGCTCGACGCCGAGACCTTCGAGCGTCACGCCCACCAGGTCGTACTTGCCCATGCTGACGCCGCCTGTCGTGATCAATACGTCGCCGTCCGCGAGGGCGGTCCGAAAGGCGCGCTCGAGCTGGGCTTCGTCGTCGGGCACGATCCCCGACGCGATCACCCGACCGCCGAGCGCCTCCACGGCAGCACGGAGATAGAGCGTGTTGCCCTCGCGGATCTGCCCCACCCCGGGCACGCGATTCGCGGACACCAATTCGTCGCCGGTCGTCAGCACCGAGACGCGCGGCCGCGCCCAGACGGGCACCGGATCGCACCCCACCGACGCCAGGACGGAGAGGTCGGCGGGCGAGAGGCGTCGCGGCGGCTCGAGCGCGGCGCGGCCGCGGGCCAAAATCTCGCCGGTGTGGCCCACGTGCTGGCCGACGGCCACGGCGGCCTCGAGCGTCACGAAAGCGTCCTCCCGGGTCGTGCGCTCGACCATTTCGACGGCGTCCAGTTCCGGCGGCAACGGAGCACCCGTGTAGATCTCGATCGCGGCGCCGGGCGGCACGCGACCGGCGAAGGGCTCGCCGGCGCGGCTCTCGCCGACCACGCGCAGCCGCGCTCCGGGCGCCGCCGCATCGGCGGCGCGCAGCGCGACGCCATCCATCATCGCCTTCTCGAAGGGCGGCAGATCCACGTCCGAGAGCGCGGGTCGGGCGAGCAAACGGCCCGCGGCTTGCTCGAGCGGCAGCTCCTCGATCACGGTCGGAGCGCCGACGCGGGCGAGGATCTTCGTCAGGGCTTCGGTGGGATGCATCATGGAAGGCCCGCATCCTAGCCGCTGCCGCAGCAATATCCTGCCCGGAGCCGCGTACCCTGCTGGTTCGCCCCTCCCCCTTTGCTCCACCCCCTCGTGCACAGACTTCTCTTCGCCGCGCTCGCGCTGCCGCTCGCTCTCGCCTGCCAGCCCTCGGAGGCGGGCGGCGACGACGCGCCCGTCGCCGGCGGCGTCAAGCAGCGTGAGCTGCCACGCGTGCGCGTGGCGCCGGTCGAGCGCCGCGCCATGGCGAGCCGGTTGGAGACGACCTCGAAGCTCGAGAGCGAGCGCGAGATCCTGATGATCCCGCGCAGCTCCGGCCTGGTGGTCGAACTCTTCGCCGAGGAGGGCGACGCCGTGCGGGAGGGCGACGTCCTGGCGCGTCTCGACGATCTGGATCCGACGCTGGCCGTGCGCGACGCCGAGGTGGCCTCGCGCGAGGCGAGCCAAGCGATCGAGCTGGCCAAGCTCGTCGTCGAAGAGAACCGAGCGCGGCTCGACGCGGCCCGCATCACGCGGGCCCAGGCCGATCGCGACTACCAGCGGGACCTGGTGTTGCACGAGGGCCGCGGCGAGGAGGATGCGGTCAGCGCGCTCTCGCAGAAGGCCTTGGAGGCGACGCGGCTCGCCAAGGACAACGCCGACTCGGAGGTCGTGCAGGCCGAGCTCGCGTTGCGCAAGGCCGAGCTGGACGTCGTCGCGCGCGAGAACGCGTTGGCGCGCGCCCAAGTCGCACTGGAGCGCGCCGAGGTCGCGTTGGAGCAGACCAAGCTGGTCGCGCCGATCGACGGCGTCGTCGCCGAACGCCAACTGCGGGTCGGCGCGATGGCGAGTTCGGCCGAGCCGGCGTTCGTGCTGACCGATCCGACGCGCCTCCGCGCGATCTTCTACCGGCCGCAGGAAGAGTACGCGCTGTTCCGCGGCGCGGCGCGCGGCCACAGCGCGAACGGCGACGCGCGCCTGACGTTTCGCGCGACGAGCGAGGCCTGGCCCGGCGAGACGTTCACGGGTTGGATCGAGCGGGTGAGCCCCACTCTCGACGCCGAGAGCAGTCAATTCCGCGTCACCGCGTTCTTCGATCAGGCCGGCGACCTGCTCTTGCCGGGGATGCTCGTGCGCCTCGAGATCGAGACCGATCAGCACGCCGACGCGCTCGTCGTCCCGAAGCGCGCGCTGCGCCGCGAGGGCGAGCGCCGCTTCGTCTTCGCCGTACGTGACGAGCGCCTCGTGCGCGTCGACGTGTTCGAGGAGTTGGACTTCGCCGACACGGAGTTCATCGAGGTGCGCCCCGAGGAAGCAGGCGCGCTCGTGCCCGGCGACGAGATCGTCGTCATCGGCAGTCGCGACCTGGTCGCCGGCGATCCGGTCCGGATCGACGCGCCCGCGCTCGCCGCGGACGCCCGCTAGGTCGCTCGCATGTCGCGCCTCGCCTTCGTCACGCGTCGACCGGTCGCGATCACGATGCTCGTGATCGCGCTCGGCGTGTTCGGCGCCGTCTCGCTCTCGAAACTGTCGCTCGATCTGCTGCCGCGCATCAGCTATCCGACGCTGACCGTGCGCACGACCTGGGAGGGCGCCGCGCCCGAGGACGTCGAGGAGCGCGTCACCGAGCGCGTGCAGGAGAGCCTCTCGACGCTGCCCGGCCTCGTGCGCTCGAGCTCGATCAGCCGCGCGGAGACGTCCGACGTGTTGCTCGAGTTCGCCTGGAACACCGGGATGACGTTCGCGGTGCAGGACGTGCGCGAGGAGCTGGACGGCATCTTCCTGCCCGAAGGCGCCGCGCGCCCCTTGATCCTGCGTTACGACCCCAATCTCGACCCGATCCTACGCATCGGCTTGACCGCCGCACGCGCTGCGGACGAGCGCCGACCCGACGACACGCAACTGGCCCGCGACCTGATCCAACTGCGCTGGTTGGCCGAGAATCGCATCCAGCGCGAACTCGAGGCCATCCCAGGCGTGGCGGCGGTCGAGGTGCGCGGTGGACTGCAGGAGGAGATCCGCGTGCGCGTCGACCCGCACCTCCTGGCCGTGCACGGCATCGATCCCTCCGAGGTCGCCTCGCGCCTCGCGGCGGAGAATATCAACGCGTCCGGCGGTTCGCTGCTCGAAGGTTCCGCCGAGTATCTGGTGCGCACGGTCAACCAGTTCCAACACGTGTCCGAGATCGAGCAACTGCCGCTCTCGCGCCGCGGCGGCGCGCTGATTCGCATTCGGGACGTCGGCGTGGTCGAGCGCACGTACGAGAAGCGCGAGGTCAAGAGTCGCATCGGCGGCGAGGAGTCGGTGGAGCTGGCGATCTACCGCGAGGCCGGCGCCAACGTCGTCGACCTGGCCGACCGCGTCAACGCGCGCCTGTTCGGCACGCAGGCGATGCAGGCCAAGGCCGAGGAACAACGCGCCACGGACGAGACGCGCGGGCGGGGCACGACGATGGGCGAGCGCGAGGCGCTCGACTTCCTCGCCTGGCGCTTCCGCGACGACGCCAAGTTCACGTTGCTCTCCGACCAATCGACGTTCATTCGCGGAGCCGTCAACGACGTGCGCGACGCGGCGATCCTGGGCGCGCTCTTCGCGGTCGCCGTCCTGTGGCTCTTCCTGCGGCGCCTCGCCCCCACCACGATCGTGGCTCTCGCGATCCCGATCTCGATCCTCGTCACGTTCGCGCCGATGTTCCTCGCGGGCGTGTCCTTGAACATCATGTCGCTGGGCGGCCTGGCGCTCGGCGTCGGCATGCTGGTCGACAACGCGATCGTCGTCCTGGAATCGATCACGCGCTGCCGCGAGGAGGGCGACGACGTCGATGCCTCGGCGGTGCGCGGCACGTCCGAGGTCGCGGGCGCGGTCGTGGCGTCGACGCTGACGACGGTGTCCGTCTTCGCGCCGATCGTGTTCGTCACCGGCATCGCGGGGCAGATCTTCGGCGACCAGGCGCTGACGGTCGTCAGCTCGCTCCTGGTCTCGCTGTTCGTCGCGATCTTCTTCATTCCGATGCTCGCGTCGCGGCGCTTCGACCTGCACGCGACGGCCGGCACCGAGAGCGGCTCCGCGCCTGGCTTCCTCCACGGACTCGACTGGCGTCCGCTCGGCATCGTGCCCAGTCTCGCGCTGCTCCTGGGTCGCACGTCGCTGTTCTTGTTTCGCCTCGTGGCGACGGTCGTCAGCATGCTCGCGCTCTTGGTCGCGCGGCTCGTCGGCTACGTGCTGTGGCCCATCGGCTACGCCTTCGGCAAGCTCTGGGACGCGGTCGAGCGGGCCTATCCCCCGTTCCTGGGGGTGATGCTGCGCGTCTGGTGGCTGGTCTTGCCGGCCGCGGCCGTGCTCGGCTGGCTCGCGTGGCAGCGCGTCGGGCACTTGGGCGTCGAGCTCCTGCCGCCGATCCATCAGGGCGAGTTCACGGCGCACGTCGAACTGCCCGTCGGCACGCCGCTGACCGAAACGGACGCCGTGCTCGATCGCATCGATCGCGACGTGCAGCGGCTGCCCGGTGTCGCGACGACCGCGCTCACCGTGGGCGTCGAGACCGAGACGCTGACGCGCGACATCGAGGGTTCGCACACCGCGCGCTTGACCGTTCGACTGACCGAAGGAGCGCGCGGCGCCGAGGCCGAGGAGCGCTTGATCGACGCCGTGCGCGAGCGCATCTCGCGGGCGCCCGAGGTCGAGGGCGTCGAGGTGCGCCGCCCGACGCCCTTCGCCCTGGCCGCGCCGATCGCGGTCGAGATCCTGGGCTACGATCTCGAAGCGATGGGTCTCGTCGCCGCCGAGGTCATGGATCGATTGCGCGGCTTGGACGGCATCGCCGACCTCAAGTCGACCGTGCGGCCGGGCTTCCCCGAGGCGCGCGTGACCTTCGATCGCGACAAGACGCTCGAGTTCGGCCTCGACCTGGCGGCGGTGTCGATGCTCGTCCGCGATCAGGTCCTCGGCAACGTGTCCACGCGCTTCCAGGAGGGCGACGAGCGCATCGGCATCCGCGTGATCGGCGACGAGGCCATCTTGAACACGCTCGACGCGGTGCTCGCGCTGCCGGTGAATCCGTCGGCCCTGAATCCGGTGCCGCTGCGTTCGGTCGCGAACGTGTCGATCGTGCAAGGCCCGGCCGAGATTCGCCGCATCGGGAACAGCCGCGCGATCGTGATCGAAGCGGAATCGTCGGGGCTCGACCTCGGCGGGCTCGGCGCGCGCATCGAAGCGGAACTGGCCCAGGTCGTCGCGCCCGACGACGTGAAGGTCCAGTTGGGCGGCCAGAAGCGCGAGATGGACGCGGCGATGATCAGCCTGCGCAACGCGCTCTTCTTGGCCGTGTTCCTCGTCTACGTCGTGATGGCCAGCCAGTTCGAGTCGTTCGTGCAGCCGCTCGTGATCCTCGTCACCGTGCCGCTGGCCGGGATCGGCGTCGTCTTCGCGCTGGACCTCCTCGCGATGCCGTTGTCGGTCGTCGTGTTCATCGGTTTGATCCTCCTGGCTGGAATCGTGGTCAACAACGCGATCGTCCTGGTCGACCGCATCAACCAACGGCGGCGCGCGGGGATCGAATTGGTCGCCGCGACGCTCGAAGCGGCGCACACGCGTGTGCGTCCGATCCTGATGACGACGGCGACGACGGCGCTCGGGCTGCTGCCGATGACGGGCTGGTTGCCGGCCGTCGAGCACCTGCCGCTGCTGGGAGGCGGCGACGGCGCCGAGCTGCGCGCTCCGATGGCCGTCACCGTCGTGACGGGCCTCGTGACCTCGACGCTGTTGACGCTGGTCGTCATTCCCGTCGTCTACGTCGTGCTGGCGCGCCTGGGGCAGGCCTTCGGCGCGCGCCGGGAGCTCGTCGAAGCATGAACGCGTCGCCCGACGGGACGACCGCACCGGAGCGCGAGCCGGAGCGAGATCTGGAGCGCCGCGGCTTCTTCGCCGAGACGGTCAACCGCCCCGTCGCGCTCACCGTCAGCTTCCTGACGCTGCTCGTCGTCGGCCTGATCGCGTACGCGCGCATCCCGCTCGAGATGCTGCCCAGCGCCTGGTCCGAGCCGCGGCTCAACCTTCACATCGAAAACCCGTTCTCGACGGCCGAGGAGAACGTCGAGAACGTGACGCGCATCCTCGAGGAGCAACTCAGGACGCTCTCGGGGATCGAACGCGTCGAGAGCTTCAGCGAAGAGGGCTACGTGCGCTTCTGGATCGCGCTGGCCGGCGATCAGGACATCGACCTCGCGAAGGCCGAGGTGCGCGACGCGGTCGAGCGCTGTCGCCCACGCTTGCCGGCCGCGGTGCCCGGCATCGGCATCTGGTCCGAGGACGCCGACCAGATGCCGCTGAACTGGTTCGGCGTGACGCTCGAAGGCGATCGCGATCGCCGCGACGCCCTGATCGAGAACGTCGTGATCCCAAGGCTCGAGGCCGTACCCGGGGTCGCGCGCGTGAACCTCTTCGGGACCAAGCAGGAGAGCGTCCGCATCCTGCTCGACGAGGACAAGGTCGCGGCCGCGCGCTTGAACATCGGCGACGTCATCGGGCGACTCAGGACCGACAACTTCGCGACGCCCATGGGCGAGATCCAAGGTGGCGGGCGCGAGCTCCTGCTGCGCTCCGACATGCGCTTTCGCACGTTGGAGGAGATCGCGGCCTACCCCCTCGAGAACGGACTCGTCCTGGGCGACTTCGCGCGGGTGGTCAAGGTCAAGAGCGTCGCCAACCAGCTCTCGCGGATCGACGGGGCCTTCGCCTACTACGGCTTCTGCACGAAGGCCAGTCAGGCCAACGTCGTCGACACGTCGCGGGCCTTCCTGGAAGCGATCGAGGAGCTGAAGGTGGATCCCGCGCTCTCGGGCGGCTTCGCGGCACGCATCTTCTTCCTGCAGGGCGACGTGATCGAGTCGGCGCTGAGCCAACTGCGCGGCACGGCGCTCTGGGGCGGGGCGCTGGCGGTCGTGGTGCTGTTCGTCTTCCTCAGGCGCATTCGCCTGACGCTGTGCGTGGCGCTCGCGATCCCCGTGTCCGCGCTCCTGGCCATCATCTGGCAGTACTTCTCGGGCGACTCGTTCAACATGCTGACGATGATCGGCATCACGCTCGGGATCGGGATGCTGGTCGACAACGCGGTCGTCGTGGTCGAGAACATCGCGCGCGTCCGCGACTTGGGCGTGCCTCCGCTGCGCGCCGCGATCGAAGGCTCGCGCGAGATCGCGCTGGCCGTGACGTTGGCCACGATGACGACGGTCGTCGTGTTCCTGCCGCTGATCTTCATGACCGAGAACCCGATGATTCGCGTCATGTTCGGCGGCTTGGGCATCCCGCTGTCCGTGTCGCTCCTGGCCAGCCTGTTCGTCGCGGTCGTGTTCCTGCCGGTGGTGGCGGCTCGCATCCTGGGACCGCGGCCGCGACCGATCGAAGCCATCGGCCGAGTGCTGGCGCCCGTCGTGCAGCTTCCGGCGCGCCTGTTCGCGCGCGCCGTGGGCGGCGTCCGCTGGCTATTCCACCAGGTGGCGCGCGGTCTGCGCCCGATCGTCGGGCTCGCGCTCGCGCTCTTGACGCCGCTGCGCTGGCCTCTCGCGGCGCTGGTCGTCGGATGTGCCGCGTGGCAGGTCTTCGGCGCCTTTCAGCACGAGGACGTAGGCGCCGACCTCGAAGGGCTTGGAATCGAGCTCGGGGCCGGCGCCAGCGCGCTGCGCCAACAGGCCATCTTGGGCGCCGCGCTGCCCGCGCTGATCGCCGCGCTCCTGCTCGTCTTCGGACTGCCGCGCTGGCGCAGGCGACCCTCCGGTCCGCTGGCGCGACCGACTCGCTTCACGCCGCAGGGCTCCTCGATCGTCGAGCTGGTCATCGCCGCCAATCGTCACCTGGTCGGCTGGACGCTGCGTCACCGGCTGGCCGCGTTCGGGCTCGCGCTCCTGGCGCTGGGTTCGATCGCGATTCCGGCGCGGCTGGTCAAGGTCACGCCCTTCGGCCAGGACGAACAGAGTCAGCGCGTCTCGTTCCGCGTCGAGTTCGACACCAACTTCACGCTGGGCGAGGCGTTCGAGGAATTGATGGTCTACGAGGAGTTCCTCGAGGCTCGCCGTGAGGAGTACGGCTTCGACTCGTGGAGCAACCGCTTCGACGAACGCTCGGGGCGAATCGCGTTGCACTACGACCGCGCGCGCGAGCGCGACCACTACAAGTCCATCGAGGCCAGTCTCCGGGAGCACCTGCCGCGCGTTCCGGGCCACTCGCTGCGCTTCTACGACGAGAACGCCTCGGCGGGCAGCAGCGCGAACGTCGTGCGCTTCACCTTGCGCGGACCCGACGCTTTCGAGCTCGAACGCTTGGGGCGCGCTGCGACGCGCATCCTGGAGGACGTCCCGGGGCTCGGGGAGGTCTCGAATCCGCTGACCTCCGCCCCCGATCAGATCCAGCTCGACATCGATCGCGACCTCGCCACGCAGCTCGGCGTCGACACCCAGATGATCCAGGAAAGCGTCGCCTACGTGCTGCGCGGCGTGAACTTCTCGCGCTTCCACGAAGAGGGGCGCGAGCTTCCGTTCCTGATCGAGTACGACGAGGAACAAGCCGCGGGGCTGGAGACGCTGCGCGACCTCTCGGTCTTCGGCGCGCAATCGATGGTGCCGCTCTCGTCCTTCGCCACGCTCGAGTTCACGAAGGGACGCCGTTCGATCTATCGCGTCGATGGGCAGACCTCGTTCACGCTCGAGGCCAAGGTCGACGACCCGGTCGACATCGTCCCGACCACGCAGCGCGCGTACGCGGCCCTGGCCGGACTGGAACTGCCGCGCGGCTACGGCTTCGACTCGAGCGACTCCGCCGGCCAGCGGCAGGAGCAAGAGTTCGCGGAGTTGCAAAAGGCCTTCCTGCTCTCCGTCGTGCTCGTCTTCCTCTTGATGGGCATTTTGTTCGAGTCCCTGGCGCTGCCGTTCTCGGTCCTGTTCACGATCCCCTTCGCCGTGCTGGGCGCCTTCTGGACGTTGTTCGCGACCGGCACGGCGATGGACTCGATGGGCTGGATCGGCGTGATCATCCTGGCGGGCGTCGTGGTCAACAACGGCATCGTCTTGATCGATCGCATCCACTTGCTGCGCGCCACAGCGGCGTCGCGCGCCGAAGCGGTGATCGAAGGCTGTTCGCAGCGGGTGCGGCCGATCCTGATGACGGCCCTGACGACGATCTCGGGACTCTTGCCGATGATCCTGACCGAGCCCCCCGGTGAGGGCATCGACTACCGCACGCTCTCGACGATCGTCGCCGGCGGGCTCGGCGCCAGCACGTTCTTCACGCTCTGGGTCGTGCCGCTCGCCTACACCGTGATCGACGATTTGGCCCGACTGTTCAGCACGGCGCTGGGTGAATCCGTCCGCACGTCCATGCGCTGCTTGAATCGCTTGCGAGGCGCGGGCCTCGATCGCATCGTTCCACGATGAGCGTTCCTGCTTTCCTCGCCCTCGGACTGTTCGCCGCCGTGTCGGCCGGGGATCCCTACGGCTACGCGTTCGTGCCGGATGCCGAGGCCGAGCCGACGCGCTGGATCGCGACGCTCGCAGAGCCCGATCCGGCGCAGATCGATGCGCGCCAGAGCGCGCCCTTTCCGACGACGCTCTTTCACTTGACCTGCGACGAGTACGTCGACGGCCAAACGCTCGACGCGGCTGGCGCGCGCCGCATCACGGTCGAAGCGCGCGTCGTGGCAGGCGCCCGCGGCCGGGGTCTGTTCCTGGAAGAACCGCTCGAACTCGCTGCTTCCGCCCCGGGGGATTGGAGCTTCTTCGCATGGGTCCGCGCCGAGAACGCAGGGCTCGCCTTCCGCGTGGGCGCGTACGAAGCGACGCTGTCCGAGGGAGCGCTGACGATCCGCGGCGGCGCCGACGAGATCGTCGTGCCGCTCGCGCCGGGCTGGAACTGGATCGGGCTCGTGCGCGAGTCGCTCCTGGGCCCGAGCTTGCGGGTCGGGAGCGCCGCCGGCGCCCGGCGCACGGCGGCGGCGCGCGACGAACCGGCGGCGGCGACGGCGACGCTCTTCGGCGGCGTCGCGTTCGACGACGTGCGCTTCGAGCAAGCCTCGCTCTCGACGCTGGCGTTCGAGCGCCTCGTCGCGCCCCCGCGCGCCGCCGACGGGATCCACGTCGTCCTGCGCGCTGCCGCCGGCCTGCGGCGCGAACGCCTTTGGCGCGTCTCCGGCGCACCACTTCTCGCGGGCGCAGACCTGCACGCTGCCGCGCGCGATCACCTCCGGGCGGTGCCCGAGGGCCTGGTTTGGTCGCCGGGCCAGTGGCGTCAGGACGACACCGACGCCGGGCCTCGCCCGCGCACGACGCACCCGACCGTGGGACTCGGCGATGGACGCGTCCTGATCTTCGGCGGCGAGACGCGCGACAGTCACGTCGGCCCGCAGGCGAACGACGCCGAGGTTTGGATCTACGACGCGCGCCGCCGAGCGTGGCGCCGGGCGAAGACGAATGCGGGGCCCTCGCCGCGCTGCCATCTCGGCGCGGCCTATTCCGCCGCGCGCGACGAGGTCGTGCTGACTGGCGGCTGGTGCAACACCCAGGACGGCTCGAACGAGCAGTACGCGGACGTGTGGAGCTTCGACGTCGCGAACGAGCGCTGGACGCGCTGGGAGACACCCGCTCGCCATGGCTTCAGCGATGCGCCCGTGGTGCACGTACCGCAGCTCGACGCCTGCCTCGTGTTCCTGCGCTGGAACGTCGTCGCCCTCGAACTCGCGCGTCGCGGCATCAGCGTCCGGCCGCTCCCCGAAGCGATCGACACGGAAGGACGCGCCGCGGCTCGCACACGAGGCTATTCGGAGAGCTACGTGCACGACCCCGTCCGCCGGCGCGTGCTGCTCTTCGGCGGCCAAGTGCTGGGCGAAGACGACGTCTACCACTCCGAGCTCCTCGCGTTCGAGTACGAGACCGGCACGCTGCGCGCCCTCGGTACGGAGGGACCGGCGCCGCGCGTTCGCTCCGCCTTCGCGCACGACTCGCTTCGCGATCGCTTCGTGCTCTTCGGCGGCGTCCACGGTCAGTGGTCGGAACGCTTCGACGACCTGTGGGTGTTCGATCCCGAACGCGAGGCGTGGTCGGAGCGCACCGCGGCCGACGCGCCCTCGCGCCGCGGCGGCTACTTCCAAATGGCCTTCGACGCGGCGCTCGACCGCTTTCTGCTCGTCGGCGGGCGGCACTCGGGCGAGCTGTTCCTGGACGAGGTCTGGCGCCTCCAGCTCGACGACGCCGCCCGTGGGCACGCGACCTGGGCGTTCGACCCGAAACTCGTCGCGGGCGACATGCAGGCGTTCGTCGAGGGTGACTGGACCGACGAGGATCACGTCCGCGTGAGGGTGAAGCGCGACGGCGAGGGACCCTGGCTGGTCACCGTCGAGGTTCAAGCGGAGCGGCTGTCGCACCCACCGCTCGTTCGGCGCGTAGGATTCGCTGGAAAGGAAACCTCGCCGACGCCTTGCTCGCGGCGGGCGACGGTCCGCTTTCCGCTCCCCGCCGGCCGCTGAAAGACGACCGAGCCCGGGACAAGCCTCATTTGGATCCCCGGAGCACCGGTCGATGCTGGTAGTCTTCGGAGCTCGTGGAAGGCGCTCCAAGCCGCTGGTCCTCGCCGCCGCTTCAACCTTTCGGTCTGAGATGTTCCGAGCACTGACAAACCTTGCGATGCTTCTGCCGCTGGGAGCATCCTGCGGGCGCGAGGCCCCCCCGGAGGGCCCGAAGCACTTGGTGTTCGTCGTCATCGACACCCTGCGTGCGGATGCGCTGATCGACCCGGCGAACATCGTCGACACACCGAACCTGGATCGCTTCGCGCACGGGGGCTCCGCCTACTCGCGGGCGTTCAGCCACGCACCGATGACGCTGCCGTCGCACGCAGCACTGTTCTCCTCGCGCGAGCCGTATGCCACGGGCGTCCTCAACAACGGCCAGTCGGTCTCGGACGATCTGCCGCTGTTCGCTCAGCACCTCGACCAGCTCGGCTTCGAGACGATCGGCGTGTACTCGCTCGGCACGCTGCATCCGGCCCACGGCAGCGGCTCCTCCTTGGACCGCGGTTTCGACGATTACAACGGAACCAGTCCGTACGTCGGCACCGCCGAGGAAGTCGTTCGACAGACAGCGCAGCGACTGGAAGAGCTGGACCGTCGCGCAGCGGCCGTGCCTCAGCAAGCGAACGTGAACGCTGCGGGAGCCCTCGCTCCGCGGCGCTTTCTCTTCTGCCACTTCGCGGACCCGCACGAGCCCTACAACGATCGCGCGAACTCGCCCAATACGGCCCGCTTGAGCCTCAACGGGGTCGCGTTGGGCGCCCCGCGGTCGACGACGGTCATGTCTGCCGTCGCGGAACAGCTCGAACTCCTGCCCGGCGAGAACGTGCTCGCGATCGAAGCCGACCACCCCATCCTGCTGCGAGCGATGCAGTTGACCTCCGGCCGCAGGGAGATCCAGTTCGACCGATCGCTGCTACGCAAGCCGCTGCAATCCGCCGAGATCCGCTTCACCGCGGGTCCGCGCGCCAAACGGGCCAAGCTCCAGTTGTGGCTGACGGACGATGCTCCGTGGGATGACATTCCCGACCGCTACATCTCCGAGGTCGAGTACGTGGACGCCTGGTTCGGTCGCCTGACCGCCATGCTGAAGCGGCGCGGCATCCTCGACGACTGCATCTTGGTCTTCACGTCCGACCACGGGGAAGCCTTCGGTGAGCATGGCTACTGGGCCCACGTGCAGTCGGTGCACGAGGAGATGATCCACGTGCCGCTGTTCCTGTGGACGGCCGAGAAGCATCGTTGGTTGCTCGACGAGTTGCCTCCGTCGCACGCGCCGGTCAGCCACATCGATCTGGTGCCCACGCTGCTGGACCTCATGGACCTTCCTGCGCTGCCCGGCGCGGTTGGAAGTTCGCTGGTCGGGGGCCGTTCGACGCCCTTCCTGCACCTGGCCGAGACGCACACGCCCGAGTCCCGCGCGAACATGCTCTGTCTGCGCGACGAGAACCGTAAGCTGATCTATTTCGCCGACGAGGACCGCTTCGAGCTGTTCCACCTGGACTCCGATCCCTTGGAGAAGCACGACCTCTTCGCTGCGCACGGGGGCGAACTGGTCGAGTGGCAGAAGCAGCTCCGGCAACGGTCCGGCGAGGCACTGGCCGCGCGCTCCGAGACCGGCGACCTCTCCGAAGCAGAGCTCGAGGTCCTCCGGGCGCTGGGGTACCTGGGCGACGATTGATCCCGCTCCACCGCCAATGAATCGATCGAGTTCGCTCGCCGTCATCGCCGCCCTCGCCTTCGGATGCGACGCTTCCAGTCCCTACGGTCAGCGCATTTCCCTCGAAGCCAACGAGTTTCGCACCGCCGAGTACCAGGCGGGCTTCGAGCACGGCCGAGCGATTCCCCTGTTGTCGGCGGACGATCTCTTCGACTTGGATCCACGCTCCACCGCCCCGTTCCCGACCACGGCGCTGCAGTGGTCCTTCGATCACGCCGACGACGGCTGGTTGACCAATCTTGCGAGCGCCCGCGCGCGCCGGCATTCGGGCACCGTCGTGCCCGGCCTGGTGGGTCGCGCACTCGTTCCCCACCCGCCGGGCTTCTTCCATCCGTTGCCCGAGCGACTTCGAGACGAGTGGAGCGTGTTCACGCGCTTCCAGCAGGTTGCGTCCCAGGGGCACGTGCTCTCGATCGGCGATGCGGTCAGCATGCGTTCGACCGCGCGCGGCGTGGAAGTCACGGCCTCGGACGCAAAGCACGAATTCGTGTTGGAGCCCGGCTGGTGCTGGATCGGTGTGACCTTCGAGTACTTCGGCGACGACGAGCGCGCCAGCGTGCTGCTGTGCACGAAGGACGAACAGGTGCGCCTCCGACTGCCCGCGCTACCACGGGTGCAGCGCGGACGCGCGGTCCACCTGGCGGCGGGCGTGGCGCACGACGAGTTCCGGATCGAGCACGGCCCGCTCTCCACGCTGGCGCACATGCGTCTCGACGACCCGCCGCGACAGCGCGTGCGCCGCACGGCGCGCTTCTCGGGCCCGGGCGTCGACGAAGCGGTCGAACTGTGGAGCGCCCATTCGACCGACCTGGAGCTCGAGGGCAGGGAACTCGGCCGGTTCGGCGCGCTCGATCATTTGGTCCCGGACGACGACGGGCTCGTCTGGACCAGCGCGCAGTGGCGTCAGCACGAAACCGACCTCGGGCCCCGTCCTCGAACGACCCACCCGACGGTCGCGCTCGGCGATGGCAAGGTCTGGATCTTCGGCGGTGAAACGAAGGACAGCCACGCTTGGCCGCAGTGGAACGACGCACAGGTGTGGATCTACGACGTGCTGCGCTACTCCTGGCGGCGCATCCCCGAGCACGAAGGCTGGCCGCACGCGCGCGCTCACCTGCCGGCGTCGTACTGGGCGGCTGGCAACGTCATCTGGTCGCGCGGCGGCTGGTTCAACAGCGAGGGCTCCCAGATGCGTTCGTTTCAAGACGTCTGGAATTTCGACATCACCTCGGAGCGCTTCCAGCGCTGGGAACTGGCCGGGTTGCCCTCCGCGAGCGACATGTCCGTCGTCAGCGCGCCCGACGCGCCGAACGGTGCCGTCCTGCTGGGGCTCTACACCGAGATCTTCGATCTCGAGACGATGCAGCTCGTCAGGCGCGAGCAGGCCAGCGCTTTCGACGCGGACGGTTCGCCGCTCGACTTGCCGCAGATCGTTTCGTCGGCACACGCGTTCGACCCCGCGCGGGATCGCGTGCTGCTCTTCGGGGGCGAGTCGGGGCGAGCACCCAAGGACTTCCACGCCATCACGTTCGCCTACGAGCCGACCGCGAACGAACTCAGGGTCGTGACCCGCGAGGGTCCTTCGGCGCGCTCGCGACCCGGTTTCGCGCGTGACGCGAAACGCGATCGGTTCGTCCTGTTCGGCGGCGTGCGCGGACAAGATTCCGAGCGTTTCGACGACCTGTGGTCCTTCGACCCCGAGACCAGCGTCTGGCGTGAGCACACCTTTGCCAACGGCCCATCGGGGCGCGGCGGCTACTTCGGCATGGCCTACGACGAGGCCACGGACGCGTTCTACCTGGTCCACGGACGCCATTCGTTGACGATCTTCCTCGACGAGGTCTGGCAGCTCACGCTGCGCGACGAGGCCACCGCGACGGCCGGTTGGTGCTTCTCGAGCGACGACTGGAGCGCAGCTAAGACCGCCTGGGTGACGGGCGACTGGGTGCCTAGCGACGCGGTCGAAATCGCGTTGGCCACATCGACCGACGGTTTGCACTTCCTGCCCCAGAGCGCAGCGCTGACGGGCTCCGGCTACGTTCGTCTGACGGTCACGCTGACCGCCAGCGATCCCGAGCGTCCGCCGCGCATCACGGGCGTGGGCCTCGGGCCCGAGGAACCGCGGGATCTTGGACCCGAGGTTGCACGCGTCGCTTGGTAGACTGAGCGCCCGATCCGCCCGCTCGGTCGCCCGCCGCTCTCTTTCATCCGCCATGGCTCGCTCCTCCGTGTCCGCCGAACTCCCCCCGCTCGCCGCTGCAACACGCGTCGTGGCGTTGGTTTCGGACTATCACAGCGCGGTGACGCAGCGCATGGCCGCTTCGGCGCAGCGCTCGCTGGTCGAACTCGGCCTCGCACCCGATGGCTGGATCGAGATCGCGGCGCCCGGCGCGTTCGAGCTGCCGCTGCTCGCCCAGCGCGCCGCGCGCCGACCCGAGGTGGATGCCGTGCTGTGCTTCGGGCTCGTCCTCAAGGGTGAAACGCCGCACGACGTCTACATCGCCCACGCGCTGGCCGACGGCCTGATGCGCGTCGGCCTCGAGAACGACAAGCCCGTGCTGCTCGGCGTGCTGACGACGCTGGACCTGCAACAGGCCGAACACCGCGCGGCCTCACGCGCGAGCGGCGGACTCGACAAAGGTCACGAAGTGGCCCTCGCGTGCGTAGCCGCGCTGCACGCGCTCGACGCGATCGACGAGCTGTCTTTCCAATGAAGAAGCGCACACGCGCGCGCGAACTCGCGCTCCAGTTCCTCTATCAGGTCGACTTGCGCGGAGCCGACCTGATCGAAGAGGCCGACAGCTTCCTCGCCGGGGAGGAGAGCGCCAAGGACACGCGTGAGTTCGCTCGCAAGCTGATCGAAGGGACGTTCGAGCGCATCGCCGAGATCGATCACCTGATCACCGGCGTCGCCGAGAACTGGCAGATCGATCGCATGGCGGTGATCGATCGCAACGTCCTGCGCATGGCGACGTACGAGCTGTTCTGGTGCCCGGAGATTCCGCCCAAGGTCTCGATCAACGAAGCGATCGAGCTCGGCAAGCGCTACTCGACGCAGAACTCGGGCGGCTTCATCAACGGCATCCTCGACCGGATCAAGGATCGCGCGTCCGAGGTCTCGGCCGAGTAGCCGCTTTGCTCGGACCCCTGTTCGCCAAACCGCCAAGCCAACGATGGGACTCTACGACCGCCTCAGGAATCGACTCACCAAGACGCGCTCCGCCATCTCGGACGGCATCAGCGGCGTGTTCCGCGGTGGACGACCGATGGACGACGAGCTGCTCGCCGAGCTCGAAGCCCTGCTCTACACGTCCGACCTCGGACCGCTCGCGACCGAGCTGATCGAGGAGTTGGGGCGCTTGCACCGGCGCGGCGAACTGGCCGGCGAGGAGGACGTGCGCCTCGCGTTGCGCCGCAAGCTGCTCGCCGAGCTCGAGCACGCCGGAGCCTCCGGTGAACTGCCCCTGACGCACTCCCCCACCGTCGTGTTGATCGTCGGCGTCAACGGTTCCGGCAAGACGACGACGATCGCGAAGCTCGCCCACCGCGCGCGCCAGCACGGCGGCAAGCGCGTGCTGGTCGGCGCATGCGACACCTGGCGCGCCGCCGCCGCGGACCAGCTCGAGATCTGGACCCAACGCGCGGGCGCCGACATCGTTCGCAAGCACGAGGGCGCCGACCCCGCAGCCGTCGCCTTCGAGACGATGGACGCGGCGCTCGCCAAGGGCAGCGATGTGGTGCTCGTCGATACGGCCGGTCGCCTGCACACGCAGAAGAACCTGATGCTGGAACTCGAGAAGATCCAGCGCGTGCTGGCGAAGCGGATCGAGGGAGCCCCGCACGAGGTGCTCTTGGTGTTGGACGGCACGAACGGCCAGAACGCGATCCAGCAGGCCAAGCTGTTCGCCGAATCGGTCGCGATCACGGGCGTCGTCGTGACGAAGCTCGACGGCACCGCGCGCGGCGGAGCCGTCTTCACGATCGCGCGCGAGCTGGGTCTCCCCGTGCGCTATCTCGGCACGGGCGAAGCGCTCGAGAGCCTCGAGCCGTTCGAGCCCGAGGCCTTCGTCGACGCGATTCTCGCGACGGGCGCGCAGTCGACGGCCTAGTCCGGTTCCCTCACCACGATTCGATCGGATTCGTCGTAGATCGTTGTCCTGTCGAG
>JBBDIB010000022.1:31207-42370 GCA_040880665.1 Planctomycetota bacterium | reverse complement strand
AGATCCGCGTCAGAATAATCGCTCGCAGACGCGCGGAGGGTGGCGCGCCCTGAGGCTTTGCGAAGGGCGTGTTGCACAACAGCCACGCCACTCGCTCCGTTGATATCATCGGAGCAGTTCGACGCGCCGCACCGTGGCGAGCAGCCCCAGCGTTTCGACGTGTGCGAGGTCGATCGTGCCGACGACGAACGAGCCGGCCTCGGCCGTCCCTTCGCGCCGGAAGCCCGCCCCTCGGTCGACGGCGTCGGCGCGGACTATCCCCACGCCGCCGCGCGCTCACCCTTGGCGAGCACGGGTCACGTGCGCGAGCGCCGCCCCGCCGCGCTCGGCCCCGAGCGCCGCAGCTTCGCGCGAGCCGCGCCCTCGATCGCGGCCAACGCGCTCGAGCTCGAGCCGCTCGCCATGCGCGACGAAGCAGCGCCGGCGCCGATCCCGGTCGCGCCGCTGTACGGCAACCGCTTCGGCGCCGCCCGCTCCCGCGCGCTCGAAACCTACGGGGGTTCACCCGAGACGGAGCGCTCCGTCCAAGCCGGTCTCGCCTACCTCGCCTCGGTCCAACAGCCCGACGGGGGTTGGGGTCGTCGTCATCGCGACGCCAAGTACGGCGACGTGCGGATCGGCAAGACCGGGCTCGCGCTGCTCGCGTTCCTCGGAGCGGGTCACGTTCCCGGCCGCGACGGCGCACATCGTGAGACCGTCGAACGGGCAATCGCCTACCTCACGCGTGAAGTCGGCAGCGAGGGGCACATTGGCGACTCCAACGCCTACGGCCACGGGATCGCCACGTACGCCCTGGCGGAAGCCTACGCACTGACGTCGCTGACTTCGTTGGAGGCGCCCCTGACGAAGGCGCTCGGCCATCTCGTCGCCAACCAAACCCTGGTTCGCGACGCGCGCAACCACGGCGGTTGGGGTTACTACGGACGCCGGGGCGGCAGCGCGCAACGCGGCGACGGCTGGTCGCGCGTCTCCGTCACCGCTTGGCAGGTCATGGCCTTGGTCAGCGCGGCGAGCAGCGGTTTCGAGCTCCCCGGCGGCACGCTCGAGTACGCGCGCACGTTCCTGACCTCGTCCTGGGACGAGCGTCTCGGCGCCTATCGCTACGCCCACGACCCCGAGCGTCTGCGCTCGCTCTACGCAACCTTGCCGGCCTCGACGCCCGCCGCGCTCTTCGCGCTCTCCCTCCTGGGCGAGGACATCGCGGGTCCCCGCTACCAACGAGCCCGGCGCTACATCCTGGAGCGCCTTCCCACGCGTCTGGTCGCCGCTCAAGAGCGCGACTTCGTCCTGCAGGGCGACGGCAACCTCTACTACTGGGCCTACGCCACGCTGGCCCTCTTCCGTGTCGGCGGCGATGAATGGCAGCGCTGGAACCTGGCCCTCAAGGACCTCCTGCTCCCCGCGCAAGCCCAGGACGGCTCCTGGCCCAGCGAATCCCCCTACAGCCAATTCGCCGACGACCACGACCACACCTACAGCACCGCCCTCGCCGTCCTGATGCTCGAGGTCTACTACCGCTACGTCACCCCCACCGTCCAGAGCGGCGCGATCCTCGTGCGTTGACCTGTCTCGCCCTCGACGTGACCCCGCGCCCCGTCAGATCCGACGAGCGCCCTCGTCGACGACGGGCAAGTGACGGGGCGGGGAGATGATGCGCCAGGCCAGGCCAGCGAGCGTGCGGGCTAGGGCACCGGTGGTGAAGGCGACGACGAGGAGGCCGAGAATCGTGGCCAGGTCGCTGTTGTCGTTGGAGAAGAAGGCTCGGCGGAGGAGGCTCGAAGTACCGTAGCCCGCGCTGACTGCGATCAAATCGGATGCGTGACCGAGCGCCAGCTTGTCGAACACGCCGCCGGCGAGGCGGCCGCCGAACCAGGCGGTGCCGAGGCACAGGCCTCGGAAGAGCAAGAGAGACATCGGGACACGACGTGGACTCGAGGTGCGTTGCGCGGTCGACTCCTCCGCCGACCCATGTGCAACGTACGCGGCCTGTATCGGGGTGGATGAGCGCGAACGGGCAATCCCCGCGCCACTTGGTCGACCCCGAGGTCGAATCGCGGTTTGTCGCCCTTAGCGTCGACGATAGTCCGGACAACGGCGCGCGTTCGGGCGCTCGCTTCGACGACAGACGGAGCCGTAGTCGAGGAAGCACGTGTCGCACAGCACCGGCCCGCCCGGCAACAGCGCGCGCAGTCGAACCCAAACTTGCAGCAGGTGTCGCAACGTGTTCGTCGCCTCGGCGGTCAGCGGCCCGTGCGATGCGCGACGACTTCGAGCGCCTCGACCGTCAGGATCTGCGTTCCGAGCAGCGTGCGCTTCGAGCCACGCACGCCCACCTGGCAACCGAGGAAGACGTCGAGGTCGTACCGCCCGGAGGTCGAGACGAGCTCGTGGGTGCTCGTTCCGCCGGCGACGAGCACGTAGTGCGGCGTCCCGTCGGTCTCGAGCCGTCGTTCGAGCACGCCTCGCGCGTGGAACAGCGCGCCGAGGGGATCGGCGCGGCGCTGGCGGTTCCAGGCTTCCGCCTGCGCTTCCGCCGTTTCCGTCACGATGCGCTGGCGCTCGTTCTCGAGGCGGTCCCGCAGCGAAGCCACGTCCTCGAGCGCTTCCACGCGTTCCAGTTCGGACTGCGCTTCGACGGCCACGACGCCCTCGCCCGCCAAACGCTTCGCGC
Source organism: Planctomycetota bacterium (assembly GCA_040880665.1). GTDB lineage: Bacteria > Planctomycetota > UBA1135 > UBA1135 > JBBDIB01. The sequence continues at coordinate 39,699 of JBBDIB010000022.1, read as the reverse complement.
GTTCGAACTCAGCGCGCACGGAGCCGTAGTCGGGCACGTTCTTGGCGCGTTCCTCGGCGAGGCGCCGACGCGCCGCTTCGAGCACGACGCGCGGATCGTCGAGGACCTTCGCGGTGGGCGCGGCCGCATCGGGAGCCGGTGCCGGGCGGCGCACGACCGGCGCGGCGGCGGCGACAGCCCGCTCCCACGCGAGCTTGGCATCGACCTCGGCCGGAAGCGGTCCGACGGCGTCGGCCTTCATCCACGCGGTCACGCCCGGCGGCGTCAGGATCTGGAACCACGCATCCTCGTCGGACAAGGCGGGATCGCTCTTCGCGAGGATGCGCACCCGATCCCCGGCGAAGAGCGGCGTGCCCAGCGGGAAGTTGCGCACGTCGTCCTTCGGGCCGGGGCGAATGTTGACACCGTTGCCGGTGACCTCGCGCACACCGGGTTGATCGGTCGTCGCGAGGAAGCGTCCCAGCACCCAGGCGCGAAAGCCCCCGGGAGCTTCGACCGCCAGGTAGCCCGCCTGCTCGCGGTACACCGCCAAGGGAGTGCCGCGCTCGAACGTCCCGACGGGCAGCCCGCGCTCGTCGCCGATGTTGCGGGCGACGGCCTCGGGCGCAATGACCTGGGCGAAGCGCAAAGGCTCCTTCCCGTCCTGGGCGAAGCCGAAGGTGGCCAGAACGAGCAGCGAGCCCAAGAGTCCGAAGAGCGTGCGATTCATGGAGATGATGAGGAGGCTGGAGGGGCGAGCGCGCCGGCGGCGTGCTTCGCCAGGGTAGGTTCGCCGGGGGGCTCGTTCCAGCCGAGCGGCGTTGATTCGCGGGAACCGGGACCTACTCCAGCAGGGCCCGCGCGGCGCGCACGGAGCGCGCCGCCAACTCGGGCAGCGGCAAGCCGCTGGCGCGGGCCCAAGCGGCCAAGTCCTCGTACTCGGGCGAGAGATCCCACGGGGATAGGGAATCGCCGCCGGGGCGGATCCGGCGCTTGATTCGCACCGCATGGCCTTCGAGCTCGACGACCAATTCCTCGCGCGCCAGCGCCACGCGCTCGGTCCGGCGCCAGCGGACGCCCAGGGTCGGCGAGCGCTCGAACGCCACGCGTTGGAGCGCGGCGCGCTGCTCGGGGCGCGCCAGGGCGACGACGCCGACGCCGGGACGCCCCTTCTTCATGCCGAGCGCCAGGGTCCACGCGTCGAGCGCTCCGGCCGCCAGCAGGCCTTCGAGCAGGAACGCGACTTCTTCACCCGTCGCGTCGTCGAGTTGGAAGGCCAGCTCGTCGATGGGCTCGTCGAGCGGTGCGCCATCCGAGGTGTCGCTGGGCGCCGCGCTGCCGAGCACGACCCGCACGAGGTTCGGCGGCCCCTCCGGCAGGTCGCGCGTCCCGGCGCCGTAGCCGGTCGCCAGGGGTTGGAATGCGCCGCCGCGCGCGGGCTCGCCGAAGGCCACCAGCAGCGCGGCCCCCGTGGGTGTCAGCCGCTCGCCGCCCTCGCCGGACAGCCACCGACGCCCCAGCAGCAACTCGGCCGTCGCGGGCGCCGGTACGGGCAGCTCGCCATGCTGCGTCAGGACCGTCCCGCCGCCGACGAAGGGCGGCGCGTGCTGGACGCGCGTGATGCCCAGGCGCTCCAGCGCGAACGCGGCGCCGGCCAGGTCGACGACGGTGTCCACCGCGCCGATCTCGTGGAAGTGCACGCGCTCGCGCGGGATGCGGTGGATGTGCGCCTCGACCAGCGCCAGGCGCTCGATCGCGTCGAGCGCGCGCTCGCGCGACGACGGACTCAAGGGGCTGGCGGCGACGACGCGGGCGAGATCCGCCGGATGCCGCATCGGTGGAGCGCCCGTGACGTTCACGTCCAAGTGCTTGCCGCCGAGCCCGCGTCGCGTGACGTCCGTCAGCGTCAACGTGGCTTCGCCAGGCAACGTCGCGTCGACGAAGGACTGCAGGTCCGCCAGCGTGAACTCGGGTCGCCGCAGGTCCAAGAGCGCCGCCAGGAACATGTCGCCGGCAAGGCCACCGAAAGGATCCACTTGAAGCTGTGTCATGAAGCCCCGGAGGATACCTCGGCGCGGGCCAGAGCGAGCGCGTCGACGCGCACCGCGCCGGCCCGGCGCAGCACGCGAGCGGCCTCGTCGATCGTCGCACCGGTGGTCACGACGTCGTCGATCAACAGCACCCGCCGGTTCTGCACCGGACGCCGCAGGGCGAAGGCTTCGGCGACGTTCGCGCGGCGCGACGTCGCGCCCGGTTCGCCCTGCGGCGGCGTCGCACGCCGCCGGCGTAGCGCGCGCACGGCCACCTGCCCCACGAGCCGCCCGTAGTCGCGAGCGAGCTGCTCGACGCCTGCATGCCCGCGCTCGAGTTGACGCAGGGGATGCGCCGGAACGGGCACGAGGAGCGGGCGGTCGCCCGTCGCCTGCTGCCCGCGCTGCGTCGGCCGCGCACGAGGCCGACGTTCGCCCGCTTCCACCAGCAACGCCGCGAGCACGGCCGTCAATTCGCGCCGCGCGCCGTGCTTCCAAGCCAGGATCCAACTGCGCAACGGCTCGCCATAGTCCCCCACCACGCGCAGCGACGCCTGCGCCGGCGCCCGGCCGCGACAACGCCAACAGCGAGTGCCGTCGACGGCGCCCGGCGGGAGTCGCAGCGCACAACGGCCACAGCGCGCGGCGTCGTCCCGCGGGACCGAGTGCCAACGACACGCCGCGTCGTCGGGCGCGGGCACACCGCACAACCGACAGCGCGGCGGCGCCAACTCGTCGATCGCACGCCAGAAGAACGGTTCGAATCGCATCCACCGCTGGACGCTCGGAAGCGCCCGCGGGTGACGCTGCTAGACGAGTTCTTCTTCGGCTTCCTCGACGGGCGACAACTCGTCGAGTCGCGCCGGTCGCGGCGCGCTGACGCGCGCCAGATCGACCAGCCCCATCTCGCGCCGCAGACGCGCGCTGAACGCTTCGACGGTGTCCTCGCCCGTGGCGGCGATCCCGTACAGCTCGGCGAGTTCGCGCGCCAGCTTCACTTCGCTCTCGAGGTCCGGCGGATGGATGAGGAAGTACTCACGCACGTAGCGCCGGAACATGCGATGCGAACACCACCAGCCGGCGATCTCGAGCGCGACGACGCCGACGAGGATCCCGCCGATGACCGAGAGGTGCAGCAGCCCATCGGGTTGCGGCGTCTCCACGGGTCGCAGGTGCCCGTAGAGCTGCAGCGCGAAGCCGCCCAACAGGATCCAGAAGCCGAGATGCACCTGCACGCGGTGAAAGACGTACTCGCGAATCGGTTGCAGCTTGCGCGGGCCGCCACCGAAGTGCTCTTCGACCAAGCGCCGGGGGTGGCGAAAGACGATCGAGTTCGCGAGCAGGAACCCGCCTACGATGGACAGCACGAGTCCGATCGCGAACCAGTCGGCGTCGGGCAATTCGTAGAGCGGTGTGGCGAGATGGATCATGACGAAAAGGCCTCGTTGGCGGGCTCACGGTAGGTTCGCGGGCACGGCGAAGCAACCGGGTCGCGCGGAGCGCGGCGGAGTGCGTATCCTCCCGGGACCCCCATGGCCGCTCCTCCTCCTTCGATCGCCCGACCCGTGCTGGTGCCGGTGTCCCAATTGGTCGACCTGACGGCCCTGGGCGTCGACGGCAGGCCCCCGAGCCGGCGCCGCATTCGGGCCGCCCTGCCGCGGGGCTGGGTGCTCGAGCCCGACGGTCTCCACGCGCGCCGTGACCTGCGGCTCTTCTTTCGCGAGGCCTGGATCCTGATCGTCGGGTTGACGGTCTTCGGCTCGGTCGGACTGGCCTTCCTGTGGGGTGCCATGCCGCGCGGCTGGGCCGGGATCGGTCGCTTGGCCATGCTCCTCGTCGTGTTGACCCTGGTCGGCGGATGGGTCGCTCCGGCCATCACGCGGGCTCTCTTGCGCGGCTCTCGTAGCCCCGATTGAGTGGGGCGCGTCCGCTCCGCCAGGCGGACGGCGCGGCCTCACGAGTTTCATGCGAACGGGGCCGCGCCTTCTACGGGAAGGTGATCAACGACACCGGACCGCTCGCCTTCGTCAGGTCGAGCGGTGACAGCGTGAAGGTCACGAAGGCGTGGTGCACCGTGAGTCCCGCCGGAATCGGCGCGCCCGCAGGCACCGTCAGCGTCGCCGTGGCGCGCCCTTGGGCATCGAGGAGACCGAGGCTCATCATGTAGCCCGGCGAGTTCGCCTGGGCGAGCGTCGAGTTGAAGTACCCGTCGAGGTTCAGCGGGATCAAGACGCCCGAGAACGGGATGCCCGGGGTGGTCCCCGTCACGCTGCCCACCACCACGTAGCCTTCACCGGCGTGCGCGGGTCCCGCGTCGATCGAGAGCACCTGCGAACCGCCAGCGGCGACCGAGAGCGAGTAGACGTCGGCCTTCAGGCACTGGTAGTCGAGCACGAAGTAGCCCTCGCGCAGCACACCACCCACGTTGATGTCGGCGATGAAGGCGATGTGACCGTCGGAGCTGCTGGACAGGGCGGTGATGCCCGTGAAGCCACCGACCACGGAGTCCGACTCCACGAAGCCGTCGCCGTCGAAGTCGACCAGGTCGTCTTGCTTCAGCAGCAGGCGATCATCAAGGAACAGGGCCTCGCGCGAGACGCCCGCGACCAAGACGTCCCAGACGTACGCGACCTGCCCGTCGTTGGCCAGATAGGCGCCTTCGATCGCACCCGTCAGGGTGTAGCCGTCGACCACATCGCCCTCGCGATAGCGGATGACGCCGTCGACGGCGAGGAACTCGTCCGTCGCCAGCGGCCCATCGGTGTCACCCGTGATCATGAAGCTGCCGCTGTCGTTGAGACCGAACAAGTCGAAGTTGTCCCAGTTCTCGCCGGGGAGACCGCCTTGCGCGGCCGTCATCGGCTCCGCTTCCTTCCACATGCCGCCGCCGGCGGTGATCGGCGTCACGACGCCGCTCGCCACGTCGCCGATCGCGCAGACGTAGTCCGCCGTTGAAAGGTCGCTGGTATCGAGCCCTCCGATCCAGGACTGGCCGTTGGGAGCGAAGCGCACGTCGAAGTCGATGCCGTTGCCGTCGAGCGGCGGCAACCCGGCGATCACGTCGCCGGTGATGACGGCCGCCGTCTCGGTGACGCCGTCCGTGAAGAACAGGCCACCGCCTTCGCTGCTGCCGGTGACGGCGTCGTCGATGCCGCCGACCCAGTAGACCAAGTCGTTGGTCGTCACGCCGGGACGGCTGCCGAAGCGCCAGATCTTGCCGGGCAGCGACGGGATGGGATCGTCTTCGATCGCGACGACGGTGTCGTCGAGCCACACGCCGTCCAGGCCGGTCGCGCCCGTCACGATGTTCGTGCAGCTAGGCGAATACGCGACGCTCGCGGTGCCGGAGACGCCGAAGAAACTCTCGAACGAGAGCTGCTGCAGGTTGCCGATCGTCGATTCGGTGCGCGCGATCGCGCCGGTCGCGCCGAGGCCGACCCAGATGTGGGCGAACGTCGTCGAGCCGTCGCTGGCGTTCAAGCCGCAAGCCGACAGGCCGCCGGCGTTGGACGCCGTGTTGCCGAGCGAAGTGATCGTGTGCGTGGGGAAGCCGGGGACGGTGTCGCCCTCGCGCAGGATCGCGCTGGCCACCTGGGCGTCCGCGGCGGTCGCCAGCGCGAGCACGGTGAGAGTCGAAAGCAGTTTCATGATGTAGGGGCTACGGGTGTGAGCGCCGGGGAGAGCGAAGGTCGCCCTCGAGGCGGGCCGGAGAGGGATCGGGGGCAGAGCGCCGCCAGCCCGAAGTTTACCTGGCCTTTTCGGATTGGGTAGCGGCCAGTTCAAAAGTCCAACGGTCGTCCTCGACGGTTCGACCCGGGGAGCCTCACCTTCGGCCCCTGCCCGTCTCGAGCTTCTCGAGCAGCCCCAGGCACGCCAGCGCCATCGCCGTCCCGTAGCCCCGGCCCAGCTCGTGGCTGTCCACAAAGGCGCCGTCGATCTCCGGCAGGCCCAGCAACTGCTCGAGCTGCCGTTCGCGGTAGAGGTCGCGCACGCGCCCGCTCGGGAGGGCCGCGATCGCCTCCGTGCGCGCATGCAGGTCGTACCAGAAAAAGAAGCCCCCATACCCGAAGCGCGGCCCGTGATCGTCGAGCTTCTGCACCGCGAGCAGCGGACCCTCGTGCTCGAACGACAGCGCGATCGTGCGCTCGAGGCCGCGGCACTCCCCCGGCGCCCAACGGTGGAGCGCCAGTTCGCACTTGGGCGCGCGCCCGACCGACGCCTCCATGGCCGCGACCGGCGACCGCCCCGGCCCGGCCTGCATGTAGGTGTAGCCGCCGACGCGACTGCGCGACAAGAGGAGCGCCCGCACGCCCTGTTCGACGCTCGACGCGGGCACGTCGAGGCCGAGGGTGCGCGCGTCCCAGAGCGCCAGCAACGCGTCGGCCGTCACGAACGGGTTGGCGTACTCGTGCCGCCAGGCGCCCGTGTCGAGTTGCTCGGCGACGAGCGCGTCGACCAGACGCTGCGCCGTCCCTTCGCCGAACCGCTCCGGCGACGAGCCTCGCGCTTCGTACGCAACCAGCGCGCGCAGCGCATAGACGAGCGGCCAAACGCGCTCGTCGAGGTCGTCGTTCGGCATCAGCGCAACACCGATCGCGTGTTCGAGCGCGCGCTCCGCGGCGCACGCTTGTCCCAGGGGGACGACGCGCGGTTCTGCCACGAACAACGCGTGCGCAGCCAGCGCCGACACCGCGGCGTAGACGCTGGGCAGGCTGTCGGTGCCGCCGAAGTCGTAGATCGAGTCGCGCAACGCACCGTCGGGCTCCTGCAGCTTCATCAGCACGCGCGCGCCGCGCTCGAACAACTGTTGCACGCCGTAGAGCGGTCGCGCCACGCGCGTGCCCACGCCACCGTCGAGCGCCGCCAACGGAAGGGGCGTGTACGACTCCTGCCCGCGGAGCAAGGGGCCGTGCCCCTCGAGCTCCATCGCCGCCTTCCAGGCCAAGGGATGATCGCGATGTTCGTCCATCAAGCGGCGCCAGAGACGTTCCCGCACCGCGGGCGAGCTGTCCACGCCGCCCAGGAACAGCGCCTCGGCGAACTCGGGCTCCGCGCGCCGCGTGATGCGCGGCTGAGGCTCGTAGGCCTCGGGCGTCGCGCTCTCGGGTGCGAGCCGCGCCAGATACCAGTTCGGATGGTGCGTCGTGATCTGGTCGAAGCGCGAGAGTTCGCCCTCGCCGGTCAGCACCAGGAACCCGGGCGCCAGGAAGTTTCTGCGGTCCAGGTCGAAGCGCTCCTCCAGGCCCTCGTCGACGGCGAGCCGCAAGGGCACGTAGCGCGTGTTGAGCAGCTCGATCAACCGCGGCCACGAGAACGGCCCCGCGCGCATCTTGCGATCGAGTTCGACCTCCCGATCGACGTAGCTGCGTTCGAGCGTCGGCACGTACCAGAACACGGGGCGACCCTGGGTCGCGGATTCGCGCAGCGCCGAGTCGAGGTCCGTCAACCAGGCGACGGCGCTCCCCGCGCGCTCGGCGAGAGCGCTCGGCTCGCTACGCAGCTTGACGCCCGAGTTGCCCGTTTGGGCCGCGGGCGCGCCGGCGAAGCCGATCAGCGTCCCGAACCACGACAGCGCGATGAAGACAAAGAGACGGAGTGTCATGTGCCGCAAGATACGGTGCCGCACTCGCTCGATCGTTTCTCAGGACGAAAAGTCCCGGAGCAACGCAAAAGCGTTGCATTGGTACTTTTCGTCCTGAGAAACGATCGAGCGAGTGCGGCACCGTATCTTGCGGGCATGCCTCATCATCACGAGCGACATCGCTCCGACCGCGTCGATTGGCTGCGGGCGGCGGTGCTCGGCGCCAACGACGGAATCGTTTCCACCGCCAGCCTGGTCGTCGGCGTCGCCGCGGCCAACGTCGAGCGCGAGGGCGTGCTCTTGGCCGGCGTCGCGGGGCTGGTCGCGGGTGCCATGTCGATGGCGGCCGGCGAGTACGTGTCGGTCAGCTCGCAAGCGGATCTCGAGCGCGCGGACCTGGCGCAGGAGAAACGGGAGCTCCATGAGGATCCCGTGGGCGAACGCCGCGAGCTCGCGCTGATGTTCGAGGGACGCGGACTCGACCCGACCTTGGCGAGTCTCGTCGCGACGCAATTGACCGAGCACGACGCGCTCGCGGCGCATGCGGCGGAGGAGCTCGGGATCCCGTCCGAGGTCCACGCACGTCCGGTGCAGGCGGCCCTCGCGTCGGCCGCCGCCTTCGCACTCGGTGCGGCCTTGCCGCTCGGCACCGTGCTCGTCGCTCCGCGCGCAGAGCTTGGCTGGGCGGTGGTCGCCGCCTCGCTCGCCTGTCTCGCCTTCCTCGGCCTCGTCTCGGCACGCGCCGGCGGCGCGGAGCCCGTGCGCGCCGCGGTGCGCATCGTGTTCTGGGGCGCGCTCGCGATGACTCTTACGGCGGGCATCGGCTCGCTGTTCGACGCGCCGATCGCTTGACGTCGCGCCCACCACCAACGAAAGCCGCGCTCGCCCCCGTGCGACGGGGA
>JBBDIB010000022.1:0-31197 GCA_040880665.1 Planctomycetota bacterium | reverse complement strand
GCTCCCAGCGTGACGCGTTACAGGAAGTCGATCGTCGAAGGCGTGCTGAACGTCGCCGAGGCGACATCGTACGCCTGCAGCAGGATGTACAGGTCCGAGCCCCAGAGGGTCGTCGGCATCTGCGTCGTGGCGCTGGCGAAGCCGTCGAAGCCAGCCGACTGGATCGAGAAGACCTCGACCGAACCGTCACCGAGCAACTGACCGCCGAAGCTCGGCGGCAGCGGAACGGAGCCAGCGGCGGTGCCCATCGTGTTGGGGAGGTTGTCGTAGAAGAACGCCACCAGGCCGCCCGGCGTCGCGCCACCGACCTCTTGCCGCGTGAAGAGGATCGTCGAGGTGGTGATCAGGCTGCGCGGCCAGTTCTCGAGCGACATCGGCTGGGCTTGGGGAATGAGGCCCAGGCCCATGATGCCGCCGAGGCCCGTGCTGTCGGGCAGGAGGCCGATTTGAGCACCCGTCGTCGCGGTCGCGCTCGCCATCGGGACGCCGTTGATCGTCGCGATCGAGCCGCCGCCCGCGGTGCTGAGGATCCCGCCGTCGTTGGAGAAGCCGCTCCACACGAAGAGCAAGTTCGGATGCGCCGTCTGCGTGATCGGCGAAACCCAGGTACCGCCGGCGGGGTCGATCTCGAGGCCGGAGAGGTCGAGGGTCGACGCCGCCGAGCCACCGACCGATGTGGCGAAGCCCGAGTTGGCGACCCAACCATTGAGCTCGGGATCCCCCGAGAGCGAGATGGCCGAGCCGGCCACGATCGCCGAGACGTTGTCGTTGGCGTCGTACGTGATCGCCGCAGCCGGGATCAGAATCACGTCCGCGTCGGTGAAGCCGCCGCTGTCGAGCGCGATCGAGATGTAGAGGTTGCCTTGGTCGTCCTGGCAGATCGCATCGAGGTCGATCGAGCCGCCCGTGGCCAGATTCAGGTCGTCCTCGCTGACGAAGACTTCGATCGAGCCTTGGGCGTCGTAACGGAACACGCCGCCGTCGTCGACGAGGCCGCCGAGGTTGGTGTTGGCCTCCTTGCTCATGTAGATGTCGCGCGGGCCGACGCTGGTCGCGGCTGCGGGGAAGCGCTTGACGAACACGGCGTTCGTGTCGCCACCCGGGCCGTCGGAGCTGGAGTCGACGAACGTGCCGTCGTTGTCCAGGTCCCCGATGTACGCCCACTGGGCATCGTAGGAGAGGAAGGTGCGCGCGGAGGGGTTGCCACCGGGGGTGAAGACGATCAGTTCGTCCTGCAGGAACGTGCGCTGGGACTCGAGGCCGGCGGCGCCGTCCAAGGGGATCTCGTCGCCGTCCATGGAGTAGACGAGGCTGGATTGTGCTGCGGTCGCAGGCGCGAGCGCCGCAACGAAAGCGATGGTGTAGAGCTTCATGAGTTCGAGGATTCCGCGAGAAGGGAGGGTTGAGGAGCGCCAGGGTCGGCGTTCCGGGGGCCGGACGCAGCTCCGTGTGTTTGCTACGTGTACTTGGCATGCTCGAAGCGCGCTAGTATGGAAAGACGAATGGGTTACATGGCGAGGAGCGCCTGGAGACGCTTCTTAGGGCGCGGGCTCTCGTGCCCGGCCTGCGGCTCGTCAGGAAGCGGGGTCGTCGACCGCAAGGCCGCCGTGACCACCCTCGTCCGCTGTGGGACCTGCCGCTTGCTCTTTCGGGCCCCCACGACGACGGCGGCCTCCAACCGAGCCCTCTATCGGGGTCGGTACACCGCAGGCTTCACGACCGACCTGCCGGCGCCGGCGACGCTCGCCGCATGGGTCGCGGCGGAGTTCCGGGGGTCACCAAAAGATTACTCGAAAATCATCGAGCTGCTCGCCGCGGCGAATGCTCCCGCGGACGCGCGGCTCTTCGACCTCGGGTGCTCGTGGGGTTACGGCAGTTGGCAGCTCGCGCGCGCCGGCTTCGATGTCGAAGCCTTCGAAGTCGACCCGCGGCGTGCCGCCTTTGCGCGCGAGCACCTCGGCGTCCGTGTGTTCGACGCGTTCGCGGCGGCCCGCGGCCCGTACGACGTCTTCTTCTCGTCGCACGTGCTGGAGCACTTGCCCGAGCTCGGCGCGACGTTGACGCGGGCCTTCGAGGTGCTACGGCCCGGCGGACTGTTCGTGGCGTTCACACCCAACGGCTGCGAAGCGCGGCGCCGGCGCGCGCCCGAGGCTTGGCATCGCGCCTGGGGCGAGGTGCACCCGAACCTGCTCGACGAGCACTACTACCGGGCGCGCTTCGGCGACCCGTTCCTCTCCACCTCGCCGCACGATCCCGCGCGCGTCGCGGCTTGGGCGCGCGGCGACGCCACGCCCGACGATCCGCTCGACGGCGACGAACTCTTGGTGCTCACTCGGAAGCCCGTTGGGGCGTGAGCGGTCGAGCGCCGGTCACTCCCACTCGATCGTACCGGGCGGCTTCGAGCTGATGTCGAGCACGACGCGGTTGATCCCGCGCACCTCGTTGATGATGCGGTTCGAGATGCGCGCCAACAGCTCGCGCGGCAGCTGCACCCAGTCGGCGGTCATCGCGTCCTCCGAGTCGACGACGCGCACGGCGCAGACTTCTTCGTAGGTGCGCGCGTCCCCCATCACGCCCACCGAGCGCACCGGCAGCAGCACGGCGAAGTACTGCCAGAGGCCTTCGGACGCGTGCGCCGCTTCGATCTCGGCGGTCACGATGGCGTCGGCCTCGCGCAGCGCGGTCAGTCGTTCGGGTCGCAGCTCGCCGAGGCAGCGCACCGCCAGGCCCGGGCCGGGGAACGGCTGACGGTCGACGACGAAGCTAGGCAGGCCCAGGTGGCGACCGATCGCGCGCACCTCGTCCTTGAACAGCTCGCGCAACGGCTCGACCAGTTGCAGCTCGAGATCGGCGGGCAGCCCACCGACGTTGTGGTGGCTCTTGATCACCGCGGTGTTGCCGCCGTGGGCTGCAACGGACTCGATCACGTCGGGATAGAGCGTGCCCTGCCCGAGGAAGCCAGCGTCGTCGAAGCGCGCGGCTTCACGCCGAAACACGTCGATGAACGTGTGGCCGATGGCTTTGCGCTTCGCCTCGGGATCGGTGACCCCCGCGAGCTTCGCGAGAAACTCCTCGGCGGCGTCGACGACGACGAGGTCCATGTCGAACGCGCGTCCGAAGAGATCTTCGACGGCCTCGCGCTCGCCTTTCCGGAGCAAGCCGTTGTCCACGAAGATGCAGTGCAGCCGGTCGCCGATCGCCTTGTGCACCAAGAGTGCCGCGACGCTGGAATCGACACCGCCGGAGAGGCCGAGCACGACCTGTCCCGTCGGTCCCACCAGCTCGCGCACGCGCGCGATCTCGCGCTCGGCGATCGAACCGGAGTTCCAATCGCCGCCCAAGCCCGCCGTGCCCAGCACGAAGTTCTCGAGCATGCGTCGCCCGTCGCGCGTGTGCGTCACCTCGGGGTGGAACTGCACGCCGTAGAAGCCGCGCTCGCTGTCGCCGACGACGGCGAACTCACAATCGGTCGAGCTGGCAAGGGTGCGGAACCCGGGCGGAATGCTGGCCACCTTGTCGCCGTGGCTCATCCACACGACGGTGTGTCCCGACAGGCCGCGCAACACGCCCTCGGACGCTACGACGTCCATCTCGGTGTGGCCGTACTCGCGCGTCGTCGCGGCTTCCACGCGCCCGCCGAGCACCTGCATCATCCACTGCATGCCGTAGCAGATGCCGAGCACCGGCACGCCCAGCTCGAGCAACTCGCGCGGCACCTCGGGCGCGTCGGCTCCGTACACGGATGCGGGTCCGCCCGAGAGCACGATGCCGCCCAGGTTCATGCCCTGGGCCGCTTCGAGCGCCCGCGACGGCGGCGCGATCTCCGAGTACACGGCGCACTCGCGCACGCGCCGCGCGATCAGTTGCGCGTACTGCGCACCGAGATCGACGACGAGAATGCCCTTGGGGGCGTCGGCCGAGGTTCGAGCGCTCATTCGTGGAAGTAGTTGGGCGACTCCTTCGTGATCGTCACGTCGTGCGGGTGGCTCTCCTTCTGGCCCGCAGCGGTGACTCGCACGAAGCGCGCGCGCTCCCAGAGCGTCGCCATGTCCCTGGCACCGACGTAACCCATGCCGGCGCGAATGCCACCGACCAATTGGTACACGAAGGGTGAGAGCTTGCCCTTGGCCGGCACCATGCCCTCGATGCCCTCGGGCACGAGCTTGTCGGTCTCGCGCACGTGCCCCTGGCGGTAGCGCTCCTTGCCGCCTTCGGTCATCGCGCCGATCGAGCCCATGCCACGCACCGCCTTGAACGTTCGGCCACGGTAGAGAATCGTCTCGCCCGGGCTCTCGTCGACGCCGGCCAGGAGGCTCCCGATCATCACGCAGGAAGCGCCGGCGGCCAGCGCCTTGACCATGTCGCCCGAGAAGCGCACGCCGCCATCCGCGATGACCGGTACGTCGCTCTTGGCCAACGCGTGCGCGATGCGTTGGATCGCCGAGAATTGCGGAACGCCAACGCCGGCCACGATGCGCGTCGTGCAGATCGAGCCCGGGCCGATGCCGACCTTGACTCCGTCGGCGCCTGCGGCGACGAGTTCCAGCGCGGCTTCCGGCGTCGCCACGTTGCCCGCCACGACGTCGACGTCGTGGAGCCGCTTCAGCTCGGCGACGGTTTCGATCACGTTCTGGGAATGACCGTGCGCCGTATCGACGACCAGGACGTCGACGTCGGCGCCCATGAGCCCCGCCGCGCGCTCGTAGTCGCGCACGCCGATCGCCGCCGCGACGCGCAGGCGCCCGCGCTCGTCCGACGCGGTGTTCGGGAACTCCTCGACCTGGTCGAGGTCCTTCATCGTGACCAGTCCCGCCAGCGTCCGGTCGGAGTTCACGATTAAGAGCTTCTCGATCTTGTTCTTGAACAGCAGCTCGCGCGCTTCGCCCATCGACGTACCGGGCGGCGCCGTGACCAAGCCCTCCTTGGTCATGACCTCGGAGACCGGGGTGTCGTCGGGCGTGCGCCAGCGGCAGTCGCGGCGCGTCAGGATGCCGACGACCACGCGCCCCTCCACGATCGGGAGGCCGGAGATGGCGTGCTCGGCCATCAGCGCGCGCGCCTGACCCATCGACGCGCCCGGGCCCAGCGTCATGGGATCGGTGATGACGGCGTTGGAAGCGCGCTTGACCCGTTCCACCTCGGCCACCTGGCCTTCGATCGAGAAGTTGCGGTGGATCACGCCGATGCCGCCCTCGCGCGCCAGCGCCTTGGCCAGCTCGGCTTCGGTCACGGTGTCCATGGCCGCCGAGGCGATGGGCACGCGCAGGCCCACACGACGCGAGAAGCGCGTCGCTACGTCGACTTCGCTCGGAAGCAGATCCGAGCGCTGGGGTACGAGCAGGACGTCGTCGAAGGTCAGACCGTCGAACATGCGTCCGTCAGGGTTCGTGTCGCTCATCGCGGGAGAGTTGGGGGCGGCGCCGAGAATCGCACAGCGTAGCTCCCGACCGCGGCGAGGCACGAAAAAGGGCCCGAAACTAGAATCCCGAAGGATCCAAGAGTCGGGCCCAAGAAGGAGGAGATGGCTGTCGTATCGTCCTCGCTCCGGTGCCACTGGAGCGCGCCGGGGGATTTCGCGAGGAGCGCCGAACGAAGGCGAGTCCAACCCTGCCGCCGGAACGGTAAAGTCCGCCCGGGGGCCGGGTCGAAGGGCCTGGAGAGCGGGCCGCTCGTCCCTCGTTCCTCGCCACTTCCTCCAGCTCCTTCGGGCATGGGCACCACCGCATTGACTTCCGCCGACCCCCTGCCGCTCGCCGCCGAGTCCCGCGCCTCCGAACCACGGACCAGCGATCCATCCGCGGCCGAGCCTCGCAGCCGCACGCGCGTCGCCGTGGTCGGCGCGGGCTTCATCGCCGACTTCCATCTCGAGATCCTGGCAGCCACGCCCGGTGTCGAGCTGGTTGGCGTCCTCGACGTGGCCCGCGCACGCGCGGAGCACGCGGCCCGACGCTACGGCGTCCCCCACGCCACCGACGACCTCGACGAACTGGCGAGCTTCGGAGTCGACGTCGCACACGTCCTCGTGCCACCCGACCTGCACGGGCCCGTGGTCGAAGGCCTGTTGACGCGCGGCATCGGCGTCTTCGTCGAAAAGCCCTTGGCGCCTTCGATCGCGGAGGCCGAGCGCCTCGTCGCGCTGGCGGCCGAACACGGTGTGCCGTTGGCCGTGAATCACAACGCGACGTTCCATCCGGCGTTCCGCCGCCTGCTGGACACCGTGCGCTCGGGCGCGATCGGCTCGGTCGAGCACGTCCAGGTAACGCTCTCGGTGCCCCTGCGCCAACTCGACGCCGGCGACGTCTCGCACTGGATGTTCCGCGAACCGCGCAACATCGTCTTCGAGCAGGCGATCCACCCCTTCTCGCAGTTGGTCGAGCTGCTTGGCGCCTGCCGCACGATGGACGTCTCGAACCTCGGCGAGCGACGCTTGGCCGGTGGCGTGCCGTTCTACGACCGGTGGCTCCTGGCGGCCAAGGCCGAGCGAGGCACGGCCGAGCTCTACCTCGCGTTCGGACAGGCGTTCACGAAGTCCACGGTTGAGGTCCTCGGCTCCGACGGGCGCGTGACGGCCGATCTGCACCACGATCTGGTCGACGGCGAAACGAAGACGCTCTGGCTCGACTTCTGGAACTCGTACCTGGCGGGGAGCCGACGCGCGCGGCAGCTCGGCCGCGACGCCCGCCGCGGGCTGTTCGGGTACCTTGCGAAGACGATCGGCCTCGGCCCGCGCACCGACGCGTTCTTCGTCGGGATGCGCGCTTCCATCCAGACCTTCCACGCCGAGCTCCTGGCGGGAGCGCCGTTCTCGACCGGCGGCGAACACGCGCTGGCGACGATCCGCTGGGCCGAAGCGGCCGTGCGCGACCTGCCGCCGGCACCCGAGCCCCCGCGGCTCTTGGATCCCACGCCGGCGCGCGCGGGCGAGATCGTCGTCCTCGGCGGCACGGGTTTCATCGGTCGCCGCACGCTGCGGGCGTTGTTCGAGCGCGGACTGCCCACGACGGTGGGCGTGCGCCGCCGACACGCGCTGCCGGACCTCGTCACCGAGGCCGCGCTCGACGGACGCCTGCGCGTGGTCGACGTGGATCTCGCGAGCCCCGAGACGCTCGAACGCGCGGTGCGCGGTGCGCGCGTCGTGCTGCACCTCGCGACCGGCGGTGGCGCGACCTGGGAGGACGTCGAGCGCAACATGGTCGGCGGCACGACGCGTGTGGCGGAGGCCTGCTTGGCCGAGCGCGTCGAGCGCTTGGTCTACGTCTCATCGACCGCCGCGCTGTACCTCGGCGCCGATTGCGGCACGGCCTTCGTCGGCGACGGGGTCGGTCCGGATCCCAAGGTCGAGGAGCGCGGCATCTACGCGCGCGGCAAGGCGGAGGCCGAGCGCGCGCTCCTGCGGCTGCACCGCGAACGCGGCTTGCCCGTGACGATCGTCCGCCCGGCGATCGTCGTCGGCGAGGGTACGCCCATGCAGCATTCGGGCTACGGGTTGTGGGTGCGCGACAACCACTGCGTGGGTTGGGGCACGGGGGACGCGCCGGTGCCGCTCGTGCACGCCGACGACGTCGCGGACGCGTTGGCTCGGTTGGCGGCGTTCGAGGGGCACGCGCTGGATGGCAAGGCCCTGAACCTCGCCGCGCGCTCCACCCTGTCGCCCAAGCGCATCGTGGCGCACCTCGCGCACGAAACGGGGCGCGCCCTGACCTTCCATCCGCGCGAGCTGTGGTTCTCTCAACTGCTCGAGATCGGCAAGTGGATCGTGAAGCGCGTCGGCGGCCGCCAGGCACCGTTCCCCAGCTACCGCGATCTCAAGAGCCGCGCGATGGTGCCCGAGTTGACCTCGGAGACCGCCCGCGAAGTCTTGGGTTGGCAACCCGAGGACGACGGCGAGCGCCTGCTCGCCCGGATCCTCCGCGACTGACGTGGCCCATCGCCCGCGGCTCTTGCACGCGTTCGCGACGTTCCAAGCGGCGGGCCCGCAGGTACGGACGGCGGCCTTGTTGAACGCCTTCGGGGGCGAGTTCGAGCACGCGGTCGTCGCGCTCGACGGCCACACCGAAGCACGCGGCTTGATCGCGCAGCACGTTCCGCTACGCATGCTCGAGTCGCCGCCGCGCGCGGGCTCGCTGGCGACGGTGCGCGCCTTGCGCTCGCTGCTGCACGCCGAGGCGCCCGACCTCGTCCTGACCTACAACTGGGGTGCCATGGACGCGCTCGTCGCGGCGCGCACGCGGCGCCTCTCGATCGTCCATCACGAAGACGGTTTTCGCCCCGACGAGGTTCACGGCTTCAAGCTGCGGCGCAGTCTCGCTCGCCGCGTGCTGCTGGGCGGCGCGCGCGCCGTCGTCGTGCCCTCGGAAACCCTCGGGAAGATCGCCCGCGAAACGTGGCGTCTACCCGGCGTGATCGTCGTCCCGAACGGGATCGACGTGGACCGTTTCGCGCCGCAGTCCGAACAGCGCGACGAGCGCCGGCGGGAGCTGGGCGTGGACGCGAACGCGCTGGTCGTCGGGACCGTCGGACACCTGCGAAAGGAGAAGAACCCGCTGCGTCTCCTAGCGGCGTTCGCGACGCTCGGTCCCAATGCACACTTGTGCTTCGTGGGCGACGGACCCGAGCGCGAGCCGCTCGAGAAGCAGGCGCGCGCGCTCGGAATCCAACCGCGCGTGCATCTGCTGGGCCACCGCGCGGACCCGAGTCCTTGGCTGTGGGCCTGCGACATCTTCGCGCTCTCCTCCGACACCGAGCAGATGCCCGTCGCCATGCTGGAAGCGATGGCGGCGGAGCTTCCCGTCGCGGCGACCGCGGTCGGCGACGTGCGCGTGATCCTGCCCCGAGAGGCCGACGAATACGTCGTGCCGGCCACGGCCGAGGCGCTGGGATCCGCGCTGCGTGCCTTGGCCGACGATGCCGCACTGCGTCAGCGCTTGGGACGACGGAACCGCGAACGGGTTCGCGAACGCTTCAGCTTCGCCGCCATGCGCGACGCCCACCACGGCATCTGGCGGTCGGCGCTCGGTGCCCAAAACGCCGACGCATAGGGCCTCGAGCACGCGATTGGCGCCTTTTCAGAACGAAATTGCGCTAGGGAGTGCTCGCTAAAGGCCCAGCGTAGTGCGGCCCCAACCCGTTGCGCGGAACGGCCTGGACGCATTGCGACTTCGAATAATGCCTTGATTTCATGCCGTTTTCATGTGCCGTCGTGCTATCCCGGAGCGCGCAGCCTGCCCTAGACTCCGCGCGCCATGAGACGACACCTGCTCAAAGTCGTGTTCGCGTCCTTGACGCTCGTTCACGCCGCTGCCGGAGCCAGCGCCCAAGTCGCTGATGTCCGCGCGTTCCTCCCTGGAACGGGTTCGGTCATCACCGTGCGTGCCACTCTTCCGGTACCGAACCAGACCTTCGACCGTTTGCACTGTCCGTACAAGCTGGTGGCCCCCTCGGGCATGCCGTTGGCGACACAGTGGGAGCTCGTCGCACGCCTCCAGGATCACATGGTCGTGGAGCTGCTCGCCCCCTATGTGGTGGCTCAACCGGGGTGGAACGACTTCGACGTCGTCCTCGGCAACAACAACGTCAACTTCTCGCGCTACCAGTCGTCCGCCCTGCAACTGGCGCTGACCCACAACGACCTGCAACTGGTCATCGAGGACCAGAGCGGAGGCTTGACCACCAAGACCCTGTCAGGCTTGGGGGGCTGGGAGTTCGAGCGCCTCGGACTCGGTCGCATCACGGGCAAGCGCCACGTCAAGACCGAGTTCGGCAACTGGCACGTGTGGATCACGCTCGATGCTTTCCGTGAGCAGATCGGCGTGGTCCTGAACATGCACAACAGCTCCTTGCCGGCGGCCCCCAACCGGTACTTCCGGTCCGTGCGGTTGAACCTGCCGCAAGGCTGGAGCTGGACCTCAGAGATGCCCGATCCCGTCAGCGCGAACGGGTACTTGATCACGCCCGGACAACACGTCTTGCCCCAGCGGATGGAGCGCCCCTTCCGGCTCGTCGTTCACCCGACGGGCGTCACGCCGCATGTCGCCGAACAAGGCTGGGGGATCGGCGATTGGACCGGCGGTGGACTGATGCCGCAGAACGTGGCCGTGCCCGTGCTGCCGAACGCGAACATCGACCTCGTGCCGGACATGCTCGATGCGTATCAACGCCTGAGCAACTTCCAGGCGACCTCGCCCGGCGAGCAACCCGTCAGCCCGCTGTGGCCGGCCAAGGGTGTGCTGTACGGCGGCATGACGGGTGGCATCGACATCACCCAACTCGCTGGTGTCGAGCTCGCCATGACCGGCCAGCCCGCGGGGCTCCTCTATCAGCTCGTCGATCAACTGCGCTACGGCGCTCGCCACCGCGCCGCGATCTACGACGCGGACGGTGAGGTGATCGAGCTGGAGGACTTCTTGAGCGGGAACGGCAGTCATCCCTGGGTGATGTTCAACTCGGGCTTCCTCGGCAATCCGCCGGCGGACGTTCCCTTCGGGTTCTCGCAGACCGGCCCGGGCATCGGGTTCTCGAACTACGACCCGACGATCTTCGACGCCGTCGACACGCAGCACCTCGTGCGGCGCATGAACGCGAATCGCGTGCTCGGATGGCTGGCCAACGACCCCTTGGCCAAGCACTACATCCGCGGCGACGCCGAGATCTCGCGCATGACGTTCTTCGAGGGACCCGGCGGGCGCTTGGACTATCCGAGCACGGCGCAGGGCATGGGCGGCACCTGGGGTCGCGGCGAGGCCTGGGCCTGCGAAGCGCTTCTGCAGGCCTACGCGATGGGCGACGACCGGTTCCGGCAGCGAACGGGCTTCTGGTTCCAAAAGTACGTCGACATCCTGAGCTACATGCAGATGCCGAACGGCATGTTCTCGGCCACCGAGACCGGCAAGATCGCCGAGACCCCGCCCTATGGCGACGGCACGAACGCGTTCTTTGCTGCGCACCGCTCGAACGAGCAGATCCAACTCGCGCACGCGCTCCGCGGCATTCGCGAAACCATCGGGCTGCCGGTCGACAACCTCCTGCGCGAGCTGGGTGACGGACTCTGGCGCTTCGCTTGGAAGGCCGGGACGGGCGGCGTCCTGGATCGCTACCCCGCCTCGCCCGTGGGCGCCAATTACCGCTGGCACTCGAGTTGGCAATTCCCCGCGGGGCTGACCAACAGCGTGCCGCCCGACGGCTACCACGTAGGGACGGCTCTCGGGTACGCGATCGAGGTGGGTAGCACGGGAGCGTTGCAGGCGGCGATGGCTCACACGGGGACGCAAACCCTGCACCAGGCCCGCCTCGTGCTCGAAGGCTACGGCGCCGAGAACCTCGCCAACCGCGCGCCGTTGGTGCGCGCCGCGCAGGACTACTTCCCCTAATTGGCGCACGGCGACGGCCGACGGTGCCCGCAACGCCTCCGACCCGGGGGCCCCCGGTCGCGTTTCCGTGGCTGTTTCCGGCAAAACTCCCGTTCGAGACCGGGCTCGCGCGGCCGTGGAGGCCACAATGGGAGACCTGTGCCCGTTGCGCGCCCGATCGGTGACGACTACGAGCATGCGAGAGCGCCTGTTCCAAGGCGCGTGCGACCGCCGTCCACCCCCCGCTCCACGATCCCATGCCGACCGCGACGAGCCTCTCGGCCGACCCCGCCCTGCTCTCCAAGATCACCGACCGCGCCTTCGCGCAGATGGTCATGATGATCTGGGAGGCGAACAACCGGAAGGACAAGCAGACGGGTGACCCCAAGGTGGGCGGTCACCCCGCCGCCTGCGCCAGCTCCATGCAGATTCTGAGCGCGCTGCACCTCGCGGTGCGCGACGTGGAGGATTACGTCTGCTGCAAGCCGCACGCGTCGCCCGTCGACCATGCGTTGCATCACCTCCTGGGGCTCTTCCGACGCCCGGGCGACGACTGGCTGTCCGAGGAGGAGTCGAAGGCGGTCATGAGCCGGCTGCGGAAGTTCCCCGAGCCCGGCGCGGAGGACGTCTTCCAGAGCTACCACGCGCGCACGGATCCCGACTCGTTCCACTTCCTGCCCTCGGGCTCGGTCGGGATTCCGCCGGTGGCCTCCGTCTACTTGGCGCTGGCGCATCGCTACCTGCGCGATCACGGGCTGGACGTCCCCGATCCGCACTTCTGGTCGTTGATCGGCGACTCGGAGTTCCGCGAAGGCTCGCTCCTCGAAGCCATGCCCGACGCCGCCGAGCGCCTGCTCGGCAACGTCACGTGGATCATCGATTACAACCGTCAGAACCTCGACGGCACGCGCATCCCGAACGAGAAGGGACTGCACTCGCGCGACTGCGACCGCATCCAACGCACGGCCGAGGCCAATGGCTGGCGCGTGATCCAAGTGCGGCACGGCAAGTTCCGCGAAGAGCTGTTCGCGCGTCCGGGCGGCGACGTGCTGCGACGACTGTTCGAGGCCGGTTTCTCCGACTATGACTTCCAAGTCGCGCTGTTCAAGCGCGACGCCGAGCTGATGCGGGCCCTCGCCCGCACCCAGTCGGAAGAAGCGGCCAAGTTCCTCGAAAAGCTCCCCGACGAGGAGGTCGTGCGCGCCTTCGGCGATCTGGGCGGTCACGACATGGAGCTGATGATCGAGTCGCTGCATGAGGCGAAGCAGGACCCCGAGACGCCGACGTTGGTGATCGTGCACACGGTCAAGGGCGAGGGTTTGTCCTCCTACGCCGACCCGTCGAACCACAGCACGCTGCCCGATGAGCAAGAGATCACCGCGATCCTCGAGGCGCGCGGCCTGTCGTTCGAAGATCCGTACGAGTGCTTCGATCCGGCCAGCGACGAGGGCGGCTACCTGGCGGAGCGCGGTGCCGCTTTCCGCGCAGGCATGCAACGCATCGAAGCGCGTGCGCGCGAACGGCGCGCCGAGTTCAAGCAGCGCGTGCTCGACGTCGGCGGCCTGCCGGAGAGCCTCGAGATCGATCTGTCGCTCTACCCCAAGGTGCACACCCAGTGGATGTGGGGCCAGATCGCAGCCAAGTTGGTGCGCATCGGGACGTTGGACGACGGCGGTCCGATCTTGGGCGGAAAGCCCAAGCCCCTCAACGCCAACGAAGAACGTTGGAATTCGGTCGCCGACCTGCTCGTGACCTTGTCGCCCGACGTCGGCACCAGCACGAACATCGCGCCGCTCCTCGACCAGCGCGTCTACGGGCCCTCCCGTGGCGGTGAATCCGAGCCGGTCTTCGACGCGCGGCACCCGGAGCTGTTCACCCAGGAGAACCCCTGGACGCGACACATTCGCTTCGAGATCGCCGAAGCCAACTGCATGTCGGCCGCGGGGTCGTTCGGGAAGATGGTGCACTACACGGGCGTGCCAACCTTCCCGATCATGACGGTCTACGACTTCTTCATCAAACGGGCGCTCGACCAGCTCTACTACAACCTCTACTGGGGGTCGGAGTTCGTGATCATCGGCACGCCGTCGGGCGTTACGCTGGCACCCGAGGGCGCTCAGCACTCGTGGAAGAGCGACATTCAGATCCCGAATCTGATCACGTGGGAGCCCTTCTACGCGGCCGAGATGGACTGGATCCTCGCGGACGCGATCAAGCGCCACATGCTCGACGACAACGACGGTCGGCGCGGTGTGCTGGTGCGCGCCGTCACGCGCGCGATCGATCAGCGCGAGCTGTTGACGCGGCTCCGCCGACACGCGGACAACAAGGTGAACCTCGAGGGCGCGCTGCTCGCGCCGGCCGGCGCCGAGTGGGAGGACGCCGTCGACGAGAGCACGCTCGAAGCTCGCCCCGATGCCGAGATCCTCGGCGTCCTGCGCGAAGACGTGCTGGCGGGCGGTTACTTCCTCGTCGACTGGCGCGGTTACGCCGGTTACACGCCCGGTGACAACGTCATCCACCTGGTCGCCATGGGCTCGGTCGCGACCGAAGCCGTCGCGGCCGCGGACGTCCTGCTCGAGCATGGCATCCTCGCCAACGTGATCGTGGTCAGCTCGCCCGAGCTCATGTTCGGAATCCTCGGCCATCAGGACGACTACCGTCACCTGCGCGAGGACCTCGGCGTGAACGGCGACCTGCACGCGGCCCCCAGCACGGCCGAGTCCACCGGCGAGCTGATCTCGATCGCCGGGCGGCGCGTCCCCATCGTCGCCATCTGCGACGGCGAAGCGGGCCTCCTCGACAACATCGGCTCGATCGTCGGCGTGAAACAGATCACGCTCGCGGTGCGCAAGTTCTCGAAGTCCGGCCGCCCCGACCAGGTCTACCGCTACCAGGGACTCGACAGCGAGTCGATCGTCGACGCCGCCGGTCGTGCGCTCTCGGAGACCGCGCTGGAAGACCTCCGCGTCGCGCCGGAACTCTTGGAACGCTTGGCCGGAGGCGGGCGCCAGCGACCGGACTGGCGCGAGCTGTGGAAGTCGAACGCGGGCGCGGGCCGCGAGAACGGCCGAGCGGACAACGCATGACCGAGCGGCTGGCGCCCTGGCCCCCCTACCGGCTGCGCTCGACCGAGCGGATCTACGACTCGCCCTGGGTCGCGTTGCGGCGGGACGTCGTGCAACTCGACGACGGCCGCGATCAGGAGTACCACGTCGTCGAGATCTCGCCGGCCGTCGCGGTCGTCCCGCGCTTCGCGGACGGACGGATCGCGATGCTGTGGCAATTTCGCCACCCCCACGGCAAGACGCACTGGGAGATTCCGGCCGGCCGCATCGACGCCGGGGAGAGCCCCGAGGCGGCCGCCGCGCGCGAGCTGCGCGAGGAGACCGGCCTCGTCGCCGCCCGCCTGGAACACGTCGCCAACTTCTACCCCACGAACGGGATCAGCGCGCACCACGCGACGATCTTCGTGGCGCACGACTGCGAGCCCGTGTGGGAGCCCGAACTCGATCCCGCCGAACGCATCCGCACGGTCGTGCGCGACCCGGAAATCGTGCGCGCCGAGCTGCTCGCGGGCGCGTACGAGGACGGCTTCACGGCGCTGGCGCTGCTCTACATGTTCGCACGCGCCACGTCCGCGCGCGTCTGAGCTCTGCGGCCGCCGTTCAGGCGCGACGGCGCTGGGTGAACCACCACCAGGCGCGGATCGCGAAGGGCAGGCAGTAGCCCACCGCGATTCCGCCGACGGCGAGACCCATCCCGCTCGAGTGCGTGGTATCGAGCCACGCCACGGGCACGGAGTCCGCGGCAAAGGCCAGCTTCTCGTCGATGCTGCGCCACGGAAACGTCAGGCGGCCCAACGAGCGGCCCAGGAAGCCGGCCTGCCCCACCTCGCGCTGCAGCGCGCGCACGACCTGCACCTGCGCCAGCACCATGAGGCCCATGCCGAACAGCGCACCGCCGACGAAGGTTGCGAGGCGCATGAGGAAGATCCGAAGGAGCGGCATGCCGACCGAACTGTTCATGCTGTCGCCCGCGCGTTCATCGCGCGGCCTGCAGGAGCGCTTCGAAGCCGCGCTGGACCCGAGCGATCGTCGCGGGCGGCACGCCGAGGATCCAGGAACGCTCGAAGCCGACGTCGGTCAGACGCGCGCCCTCGAACAGAACCAGGTCGACCAACGCGCCGTCGGCGCTCTCGACGCGGATGGTCAGCGTCGGCTCGCCGGGGCGCTCGTCCAGGCTCACGTCCGTCGCGACGAAGCTGGCGACGGCGCGCAGCCACTCGGTCACGGGCGCCGAAGGCAGGAGCGCGCCGGCGCGCGAGCGCCAGCGTCCGTCCTCACCGCGCGCGGCGGCGAGGACCGCTTCACCCGACACGGCGCTGAGACGCACCGCGCTCGATGGGTCGAACAAGAAGGGCTGCGCCTCGATCCAGGCTGCGGAAGTTGTCGCGGGAACGGTCAGCGTCGGGGCGCGATACACGTGCGCGTCATCGGCGCGCCGCAGGTACGTGGCACCGGCCACCGCCCCGACGACGTAGGCGGCGCCGTCGTCGAGCCGGATGTGGACGCCACTCGCATCGACGCCCAAGCGTTCGTGCCGCGCGCTCGTCTCGGCCGCCAGATCGGCGTCGCGCACGGCCGCGAGTTGACGCAGAAAGCGCTCGACGCCGTCTGCGTAGGCGGGAAAGTCGTGCAGCGAAGCGACGCGCCAGCCCTCGTCAGCGCGTACGAGCTCCACCCGTTCCGCGCCGCGCTCGATGGTCAAGCGCGCCGCCTCGAGCGCGCGCGGCACGAGCGCTCGGCTGCGGCGTGTCGCTCCGTCTCCGCTGCGCGTGCTGCCCCAGACGCCGACGGCCAGTGCAGCGGTCAGCGCGAGGAGCCCCGCGTTCCGGCGCGTGAGCCTCACCGCACGCCTCCCCGCACGACCAACCAGCGCGCGAGCGCACCACCGCCGAGCGCCAACGCCAACGCTCCGACGAGCGTCGCCGCAGTCACGCGGTTCCGTCGCGAGGCGGCGCGGGCTTGCGCGGCCTCCTCGAGCGCCGAGACGCGCCGAGCCTCGTCGGGGGTCAACTCGCCGACCAGCGACAAGAGGCCGCGCGCCGAGCGCTCCTCGGCCAGGAAATCGTCCACGGCGCGCTCCTTGGGGACGCGCGCGCGCAGCTCCAAGAGTTCGGGCGAGAGCGCCAACCAATCGATCGCATTCGCCACCAGTTGCCCGTTCACCGGCGTCGACGCGAGGAACGACTTCGAAACGAGATCGGCGTCGCCGATCACGACGACCGCGGTCTCGTGGTTGGCGCCCAAGGGCTCGGCGGGAACCGTGCCCGTCCGTCGCTCGGGCCAGGGTCCGAGCGTTTCCGACGCCGCCTCGAACGCATCGCGAAAGCGCGCCTCGCTGACGGCGTCGAGCGGGAGCGGCGCCGCGTCGCGGAAGGCCGAAGGGAGCAGGCCCGTCAGCGCGACCGCCAACGGCAGTCGGCGACCGGAGTCCCCCGCCGCCAGCGCGAGGTTCGTGCGCGAGAGTTCGTCCCCAGCGGTCGCCAACGCGCGTTCCGGTGGCACGAGGTACGCGCGCTCGCTGGTCCTGAGCAGTTCCTCGCGATGCACGCCGTCCGGGGTCGCTCCGCCGCCGAGCGCCGCCGCCCAGAAGAGGCTCGCGCCGGCGACGTTCGCCGTGATCGCAGCGTCACGCGAGAGCCCGTCGGTCCCCACGTTGGGAAAGGCGGGATACGGAATCGAGAACGGCTCGGTGCGCGTCCGACCGCCCTCTTCGATCCGGCGCGTGCCCTGCATGCGATTGCAGCTCTCGACGTCCCAGACCAGTTCCTCGGAAGGCGCCACGCCCCATGCGGCGAGCACGTCCTCGTAGCCCGTGGGTCGTACGCTCGCGCGACCCGAGCGCAGGTCGACGGCGATGGGGTCGACCAGGAACAGCGCCCGTCCGCCGCGCTGCACGAACTGTTCGACCTCGTACACCGCCCGCGGATGTTCCAACACCGGGTCGACGACGACGAGCACGTCGATCGCAGCGGGCACGGCGTCGCCGTAGGCCAGCGTCGTCACCTCGCGCAGGTCGTAGTTCTCCTCGAAGCGTGCGCGCAGGGTCTCGAAGCGCTCGCCCGTTCCCCCGACGAAACCGAGCACGGGGCGCTCGCCGCGGTTCAGCCAATAGAGCTTCTGGAAGAACTGTGACTCGAGGGTTTGCGGCAGGGTCCACGGGATGATCGCCTCGCGCTCGCCGAGCCGCAGGCGGAGGCCCAGGAAGACCTCCTGGGTCACTTCCGTCGAGCCCTCGCGGCCCGGGATCGGAACCGAGACGATGCCCAAGGCACGCGCTTCGACGCGCTCTTCGGTGGATTCGTTCGGGTCGGCGAAGGACACTTTCAGTCGTCCGTCGGCCACGTCCTCCCAGCGCTCCAACATCTCCACCAGCCGTTGCTTCGCGATCTGCGCCGGGCCGATCCGCATGCGTCCGGTGAAGTACGCGCGCACGTCGAGCACGTCGTCCAGTCCTTCGAGCATGCGGGTGCCGACCGGCGACGGAGCCGCCAAGCGCTCCTCCGAGAGATCGACGAGCGCGCGCACGTGCCGACGAGCGAGCTGATTGGCGAGGACCAGCGCAACGACGATCAACGCGCTGGAGAGCAACGCGTTCCAACGCCATTCGCGCCGGGTGCGGGGCGGACCTAGCGCCATCGCCGTCCCTCCAACCAAAGGACCTCGAGCGTCAGCGCCGCGGCGAACAACGTCCCGAAGTAGACGAGGTCACGCACGTCGATCACGCCGCGCACGGCCGTTTCGACGTAGTGGACGACCGGCGATGCGTACCACGCGACCTCCACGATCGCCGGCGGCAGGACGCGCACGAAGAGCCCCAAGCCGACGAGCGCGAACAGCAGCAAGGAAGCCACGAGGAACGCCGCCAGCTCGTCCGCGACGAGGCACGAAGCCAACTGCCCGACGCATACGAAACTCGCCGCGAGTAACACGGCTCCGAAAAAGCCCGCGCCGACGACGCCGAGGTCGAGCGCGCCCAGGGAACGCACGGCGATCGCCGCCGGGACGATCGCGGCGCCGAGCAGTCCGACGACGATCGCCCAGTGAGCGAGAAACTTGCCGACGACCAGCGAGACGATCGAGACGGGGTGCGTGAAGAGCAGCTCGTCGGTGCCGAGGCGGCGCTCGCCGGCCCAACTGCTCATCGTCAACGCCGGCACGAACAGGCACAGGGACAAGGGGATCCAGGCGAACAGCGCGTCGAGCGCCGCGTAACCGCCGGACCAGAAGCCCGGCAGCCGCAGGTCGCCGACGGGGAAACCGACGACGAAGAAGCCGGTCATCAGCGTCGCGAGGTAGACGACCGCGAGTACCCAGGCGACGGGCGCGCCGAGGAAGATCAACAGCTCGCGCCGTAGCACGCCGACGGTCGCATTCATGCGCGCGACTCCATGCGGCGAAGGAACACGTCCTCGAGGCCGACGCGGCGTTGGACCAGCTCGAATACGCGCCAATCGGCTTCGCGGGCCAGGTCGAGGACCAAGCCGGCGACGCGCTCGCGGTCGTCGACCTCGAGCGCGAACGACTGACGCCGCGCATCGGCGCCGCGGCGCGACACGCGTTCGACGCCGGCCAGCGCCAGCAAGCGTTGCTCGACGTCGGGGGTCGGCGCGATCAGGGTCACCAGCACCTCGGGTGCCTCCTCGTCGGCCAGGTCGAGGGGCGATCCCGCGGCGACGACGCGCCCCGCTCGCAGCATCACGACGTGCGTCGCCGTGTCCTGCACGTCCGCCAGGACGTGCGTCGAGAGCAGCACGGTCTTGGTTCGGCCCAGCTCGACGACCAGCGCTCGAATGCGGGCGATCTCGGCCGGGTCGAGCCCGCTGGTCGGCTCGTCGAGCACCAACACCGGCGGGTCGGCGAGCAACGCCTGCGCCAGCCCCACGCGCTGGCGATAGCCCTTCGACAACTCGCCGATCCGCTGGCGCGCGCGATCCTCGAGCGAGCACAGGCCGAGCACGCGCTCGACCGCCGCCCGTCGCCCGGCGCGGTCGAGCCCGCGCAGCCGCCCGACAAAGTCCAGGTAGTCGACGACCGACAACCGCCGATCGACGGGCGTGTTCTCGGGCAGGTAGCCAAGCTGAGCGCGCGACCCCGGGTCGTCGGGCGTCACGCGGCGCCCAGCCACTTCCACCGAGCCGGCGTCCGCCGCCAGATCGCCCGCGAGGATGCGCATCGTCGTCGACTTGCCGGCGCCGTTCGGCCCCAGGAACGCACACACGGTGCGCGCTGCAACTTCGAACGAGACGCCGTCGACGGCGCGCACGTCACGGAACGTCTTGTGGAGGGAGTCGACGCGAATCATGGGGGGCCTACCGGGAGGCGCGAAAGCCTACCAGGCCGGACCGCTGGAGCGCCCCGCTCTCAGGCTTCGGGATCGACCTCGAACCGGTTGAGGAAGTCGTCGATCCGCTCGACGTCGTCGAGCTTGGTCGTGAGCAGCTCCATCGCCTCGGCGAAGTGCATCCGAAGCAGCACGCGGCGCAGCGTGTTGCACAGCTTGAGGCGCCGACTCGAGAGCAGTTTCTCGTCCTTGCGCGTCCCTGACTTGACCACGTCGATGGCCGGGAAGATGCGCCGGTCGGCGAGCTTGCGCGAGAGCACCAGCTCCATGTTGCCGGTGCCCTTGAACTCCTCGAAGATGACCTGATCCATCCGGCTGCCGGTTTCGATCAAGCAGGTGCCAAGGATCGTCAGCGAGCCAGCCGTCTCCGTGTTGCGCGCCGACCCGAAGAACTGCTTCGGACGCTCGAGGGCGCGGGTGTCGATACCGCCGGACATCGTCTTCCCCGAGTTGCCCTTCACGTTGTTGTACGAGCGCCCCATACGCGTGATCGAGTCGAGCAGGAGGATCACGTCTTCGCCCAGTTCGACCAAGCGCTTCGAACGGGCCCAGACGACTTCGCACAGGTCGACGTGCGTCTTGGGCGTCTCGTCGTTGGTCGAGACGTAGACCTCGCCCTTGGTCGCCCGCTGCCATTCGGTCGCCTCCTCGGGACGCTCGTCCACGAGCAGCACCATCAGGTGCACCTCGGGGTAGATCTTCTCGATCGCGCGCGCGAACTGCTGCAGCAGCACGGTCTTGCCCGAGCGCGGCGGCGCGACGATCAGCCCGCGTTGACCGCGGCCGATCGGGCACAGGATGTCGATCACCTTGAGCGACGTTTCACCCGAAGCGTCGCCGACCTCGTAGTGGAAGTCGGGATCGATCGAGGTGAGCTTCTTGAAGTCCGGCACGGTGCGGACCTCGTCGGGTGCCTTGCCGTCGACCTCGAGCACGTCGACGAGTTCCCACTTGTGTCGACCCTGCGTCGGCTTGCGCGTGCCCTTCAGCATCGAACCGGTGCGCAGCGAGTGCTTCTGCACGAGCCGCGGCGAGACGTGGACGTCGTCCTTCGTGCTGCGGTAGCCGTTGACTTGCCTGTGCAGGTGCCCGTGGTTGCCGTGCTCCAGCACCAAGAGGCCGGCGCACTCCTCCACCGCGACCTTGGCACCGCCGGCACCGCTGCCGCCGCCGTCGGGCCGAGCGCCGCCCTCGGCTCGTCCACCACCACCGCGGCGCGACTTGGGCGCATGCTTGGTCCGCGGACCCTTGGCGCCCGCCGGGGCTTGGCCCTGCTTGGGCTTGCGACTCTCCTGGGGCGGTGCCGGCTGGGCAGCTTGCCCGCTGCCATCCTTGGCCTGGGCGCGCTTGCGGCGCCGACGCTCCTTCCAGCGACGGCGGCGGCGTGCTCCGGCGCTCTCGCCCTCGCGGTAATCGTCGCCATCGTCCGCGCGCTCGCGGCCGTTCCGCGCTCCGTCGGTCGCTCCGTCGGTCGCCGCGTCGGTCGCTTGCGAGCCGCCATCCGAGGCGGGGCGATTGCTCTCTCGCGGCGCAGCCTGGTCTCGCGGCGCAGCCTGGTCTCGCGGTGCGTCAGCGCCCTGGCCTTCCTCCGGCGAATCCTGACGCTTGGCGGGTGGTTTGCGCGGGCGACGCTTCTTCGTGGCTCCACCGTCCTTGGTCGGTTCGAGAGCGCCAGCCCCGAAGGGCAGCTCGTCGGTGGGAGCGTTGTCGTGTTGATGGTCCAACGGCGTGGATTCCTAGGAGCGGATGAACGGGGGCAGCGAATCGGGCCCAAGAACGCGTGGCCTGGCTGGAGCAGCTCGAGCCGGGCGGGAACAACGAGAGCCCGGAAGAACCGGGCGCAAACCACCAGAGCCTGGTGGAGCCCACTTCGAACCGGGAAATCCGGGTGCGCGCGAAGACGGCGTCCGGCCAGTTCCTGGGGTGCCAGGCGCTCCCCTGAGCCTCTCGATTCAGCGGAAGGGACTCTTCAGCTGGAAAGACTCCGGAGCGGGCGCGGAAGGGGGCTTCCGCGGGTGCCAGGGATCCGTCGGCCCGAGCTATGGGTCGCGACCTGAAAAGCTCCCTCGCTGTTCGTACGAGAGCATGGCGGATCGAGGGCCAGGCTGCGAGCACAAATCCGGCTCGAATCGCCGCGAAGCCGCTTCCCGGGCTCGAAAACCGGGTACGCGCGGGCTCAAACGGCGCCGAATTCGGCCCGGTAGGCTTCGACGCGCGCCCAGAACGCGGCGTCCACACCGGGGACCTCGACCGGCGACCGCGCAAGGAAGGCCAGCACGTCGTCCAGCGTGACGAGGGCCAAGGTGGGCATGGCGAACTCCTCGGCCAGCTCCGTCAGGGCGCTGTGCGGGCCGCGCCCGCGCTCCTGGCGGTCGACCGAGACGCACAGGCCCGCTAGCTCGACGTTGGCCGCCGCCCGCAGCTTGGGCACGGTCTCGCGCACGGAGGTGCCCGCGGTGGTCACGTCCTCGACGATCACGACGCGCTCGCCGTCCCGGGGCACGTGGCCCACCAAGACGCCGCCCTCACCGTGCTCCTTGGCCTCCTTGCGGTCGAAGCAGAAGCCGACGGCCTTGCCGTACTCCCGCGCGAAGGCCTGGGCCGTCGCCACGGCCAGGGGAATGCCCTTGTAGGCGGGCCCGAACAGCACGTCCACGTCCGTGCCCAGGACGCCGTGAATGCGCCGCGCGTAGAACTGACCGAGGCGCTCGATCTGGGGGCCGGAGCGATAGCGCCCCGTGTTCACGAAGTAAGGCGTCCGGCGGCCCGATTTGGTCGTGAAGTCCCCGAAGGTGAGCACGTCCGAGTCCAACAGGAAGCGCACGAACTCGTCCTTCTCGGCGTCGCTCGTGCCGGCACCGCTCGAACCTGGGTCGTCTTGCATGGCTGATCCGTCCGCCGTGGAGCGCGGGCTGAGCTCGCGATCCTCGGAAGCGATCTTCCTCGGAAGCGATCTTCCAAACCATCTGCTAGTCATCCGGCGACGTCAGCAAATGGTCGGGGTGAGAGGATTCGAACCTCCGACCTCTGCGACCCGAACGCAGCGCTCTACCAAGCTGAGCCACACCCCGAGGGCGGAGCAGACTACCCGCGCGCTTTGGGGGGCGTCAAGCTTCCGGCACGGGATCCGGCGGGTTGGGGGCTACTTCCCGAGGTCGACGAAGGTCCCGCCGTTCTCGAGGGCCATGCGCTCGAGGAAGTCCTTCTCGAAGTCGCCGATTCCGAAGGTGTGGAAGACGACGCCGCGCAGCTCGTTGAGCTGGCGCAGCTCGCGCAGCACCTCGTCGGTCTCGATGTAGCGCCCGTGCGAGGGCTGCCCGTCGGAGAGGAAGAAGACCGTATCGATCTCGACCTCGTAGTCGTCGTTGGACTTCTTCTCCTCGGGATCGAGGCCGAGCGCCCACAGGAGCGCGGCATAGGTGTTCGTCTTGCCGGCTTCCAGGTTCGCGGAGCCCCCCAGCCCGACGCTCGCCAGGTCCTCCTTCGAGGCGCCGCCGATCGGCTTCAGGCGCGAGAGCCAGGTCGACGCCGCCGCCTTCGTCAGGGAGTTGGCGGACACGAGCCGCCGCTTCCAAGGTTCGACCTTGGTCGCGAAGGCGGCGATGTTGAACTGGACGTTCGAGTCGAGCGTCTCGATCGTGCGCGCCAATTCCGTCTTCACGATGTCGAGTCGCATCATCGACGGGTAGTCGCCGTCCTTGTAGCGCTCCTTCTCGACGACCTCCTGCTCCATCGAGCCCGAGACGTCGATCACGAACAGGATCGACTTGCTGGGCGTCGAGATGCCGTGGTACGTCGCGCCGTCGGGCGCGGGTTGGTACAGCGCGGCCCGCTCGGCCTGCTTGGCGCGCAGGGCTTCGAGTTCGGCGTCGGTCGGAATCTCGAAGCGATCGCGGTAGGTGTCCCAGAAGCGCCGCCAAGCGTCCACGCGCTCGCCGAGCGCACGCCCGGTGATCGACTCGAGCGCCGTGCCGATGTCCTGGCGGAGGCGCCCCTCCTCGAGTTCGAGGCGATCGATCAGCCGGCCGATCGAATCCTTGCTGCGCACGAGCGCCAGCGCGCCGATCGCCGCGGCGCGCACTTGCCAGACCGAGTGCTCGAGGTCGCGCCAGGCGGGTTCCAGGACCGTACGCTCCCGCAAGAGGCCCAAGCGACCGTAGGCCGCACAGCGCACCGCCGTTTCCTTGTCGTCGAGCAACGGCAGGAGTGCGGTGCGAGCCGCCTCCGGGTCGCAGGCCGTGAGCGTCAGGGCCGCTTGGCGCCGTACCTGCCAAGCGCGGTCGCCCAGCGCGTCGAGCGCCGTGGGGCCGGCCTCGTCGCGGCCGGTGACCTCGAACACGCGCAAGAGGGCCAAACGGACCTCGGTCTTCGTCTCGGACTCGAGCGCCGCGGTCAACGCCGCGAGCGCTTCGGGGGCCGTGAGCGCCGCGAGCACGCGCTGGGCGGCGCGCGCGACGTCGCTGTCGTCATCCTCGAGCACGGGCAGGAGCGCCGTGACGACGCCCGGCACGTTCTCGTACTCGAGCGCCAACACGGCTTCCACGCGGTTGGCCGAGCCCTCGAGCTTCTTGAACTCGCGGCGGAAATCCTTGACCAGCCCGTCGTCCAGCGGGGGGAGCGCCGCCAACAGGGGCGCGAGAAGGAGCAACAGACAGGGCACGATCGACGCGATTCTGGGGCAACGCATGGCCTAGAACCTAGCCCGGTTCCCTCACCACGATCCGTCGGATTCGCCGTATCTCGTTGCCCTGCCGACACTTCCCTCCCTCATCGTGCTCGATGACCCGCAAGGGTCGCCTCCGCGCGCTTCAGTCGCGAAGCCTCGACAGGACAGCGATCTACGACGAATCCGATCGAATCGTGGTCAGGAACCGGGCTAGCCGCCGGCGCGAGCCGAGTTGCGCTCCGATCGCCGGGAGTTCGAAAGGGGGCCAGCACGCGCCCCGCGGGTGCTCAGTCGAGGACGCGCACGCGCGATCGACCGACGGCTTCCACCTCGACCGAGGCCACCGTGACGCGTCCGCCTGCGTCCGTCTGCACGGTCAAGCGACCGTCAGCATCCTCTGCGAGGATGCGACCGAACAGGTTGCCGCCGGGAACGCGAATTCGAACGCGGTCGCCGGTCGCGACCCGCTTGCCGGTGGATGCCGCGGCTGCCTCTTCGGTGATTCGATCGATCTTGGTCACGCGCTCGCCATCGAATCCCACGCGGCCCGGACGCGCGTCGAGCCACACGCGGTTCTGCCCCACCGCGTAGAGCGTGCCGTCGAAGACCTCGCCCGAGCTCAGGTGGACCCGCACGCCGCCGACGCGCGGCGTGAGCACCTGCTGCGTCGAAACGATCGCTTCCATCGGAACGGCCGCGCCCTTCCAGATCACGTCCCACTCGGCGTCCGGCGCCGTGCGCCACAACTGCGTCTCGAGCGGTTCGTCCCAGGTCGTATCGCGCGGCTCGTGCTGTGCTTCTCCGACGAGCGCGCCCAGCAGGTGGTCGAGACCCGGTCGCGCCTCCGTGGGCACGTCCGCGGGGTCGTCGGCCGCGATCGCTTGCGCATCGTCGACGGGTCGCGTCTCGGCTCGGTCGACCGCGATCGCGTCGCCGGGCTCGCTGGTCATGGCCGACTCGTCGAACTCGGGAGCGTCGAACTCGACCGCGACGACTTCCGTGGATTCGGAGTCGTTCGCCGGCTCGGCCTCGTTCGCTCCGGACACGGGCTGGTCGTCGACCACGGCTCTCGTCCGGGCGCGTTCGGGGACGGAACGCGCCAGTTCGGCACCGATGCCGTCGGTGTACTTCTCGAGCATGCGCGGAACCAGCACGACGCCCGCGACCGCGACGATGCCGAGCACGAACGGAATCGCGACCAGCGCGAGCTTGCGACCGCCGGTGCCCGCGACAATCTCCTCGTCGAGGAAGTCCTCCTCGTCGTAGTCCTCGAGGTCCTCGTCGTCGAGTTCTTCGACGGAGAGGTGCTCGTCGTCGTCCCACGCCGCGCGCGGCGCCGCAGTGGAGGTCTCACGGAAGGTCTCGCCGTCGGGCTCGCTCCGAGCCTGGCTCTGGATTTGACCGTGGGCCTCGATGTCCAAATCCGGCACGCCGAGATCCAATTCGTCCGACGCTTCCACGGCCTGCTGCTCGCTGCCCCAGGTCCCGGCGGGCTCGTTGAGCTCGAGGTGCGTCGCGGGCGACGCGACCTCCAACGGTTCGTCCCTGCACTCGTCGACCTGGGACAGCGCGTCCATGTCGACGTCGAGGCCGAGGAAGTCGCTGGCGGAGTCCGAGCCGATGAAGCCTTCGTGGAACACCTCGCCCGGCGTAGCCCGGCGCGCGCCGTCGGCCGGGCGGTTGCCGTGCCCGCCCTGCGCGTCTGCCGCGTTCGGCTCGTCGTGGAGTTCGTCGTTCTCGTGCATGGACATGTAAGGGGGATCTCGGCCGGCCGGTCCGTACGGGAACCCTCGGCGGAGGGCTCGTTCGAGGAGGCTATCGGCCGCTTTCCGTGCAGCACCGAAGGACGAAGTGGGAAGAAAGCGAGCGCCCAGGATCGACCGCTGCCCGGGGGCGGAAATCCCTTCGCCGTTAGCGGCGCTTCAGGATCCGGTGGCCGCCCTGACGCAGCGTCAGTCCTTGGCCGTCGAAGAATTCGAGGATTGGAATCAGGTACTTCCGCGTGGAGTCGAGTCGCTCGCGGAGTTCGGGCAGCACCAAGTTCCCGTTCTTCTCGCAGTTGGCTACGACCGCGGCGCGTGCGTCGTCCAGCGCGGGCGCCGCGACATAGAACTCCCCGCCGATGTGCACGATCTCCTCGTCGTCGACGAGGTGCTGGAGGACGAGGGCGGCTTCCTTGGACGCCAGACCGGCAAGTTCCGCGAGTTCGGGCGCCGACGGCGGTTTGAGCCCGCTCTCCACGAGCGCCGCCCGCATGCGGCTCGCCGCTGCCTGCAGGCGCTCGGGCAGCTCGACCCGCCGACCCCGGGCGCGCACCTTGCCGCCGGGCAACAGCTCCAGCGTGCCGGCCGCCGCTTCGAGGTCGAGCACGACGCGCAGCAGATCGTCGTCGAGCCGGGTGCGCGAGCGTAGTTCGAGCAGATCGATGCGGGTGCGATGCGCCTCGCTCGCGAACCAGTTCGCCATCGTCTCGGACACCAAGAGGCGCGCGCCGTCGAGCACCTCCCGATGGATCCAGCGCGACGCCTTCGGTGACAGCGCACGTCCGTCGGCGGACAACTCGGCCAGCATGGCTTCGACCTCGCGCTTCGGCAGCTTCATCGCGACGGCCAACTCGTCGGTCGGGATCAGGCGCTTGCCGCCGCGCACCAACACGGACTCCAAGAGTTCGCGCGGATCGCCGAGGCTGTCCTCCTGACGCGTCAGCTCCTCGAGCACGAAGTTCTTGAAGCGCTTCAGGCGGTAGCGGCTCTCCTCCAGGATGACGCCCCCGCCGAGCGTCACGACCGGCGACAGGAGCCTCAGCACGAAGCGATCGCCGGGCGCGACCACCACGGGATCCGCCAGGCGCAACTGGACCAGACCGGACTCACCCGGCAGGATTTCCTCGCGATCGAGCAGCACGATCTCGCCCGGCGGATCGGCCGTGCCGGTGTGCAAGCGCACCTGCATGCGGTTCTTGATGGTGCGCGACCCGTGCCCGCCCCCACGCAGGGCTTGGAAGCGCGCCGCCAGGAGCGTGCGCGCCTGGAAGAACCCGGGCGTCGCCACCACCGAGCCGCGGACTACGTCGCGCTGGTCGAGGTCCGAGAAGTTGATCGCCGAGCTGTGTCCGGCGCGCACCAGCTCCGCCGTTTGCTTGTAGGCGTTGAGGCCGCGCACCTTGGCGCGCTTGCCCCCCGGCAGGACTTCGAGGACGTCGCCGACGCGCGCTTCACCAGCGACCGGGATGCCGGTCACGACCGTACCGAAGCCCTTGCGGGAGAACACGCGCTGGACCGGCAGGCGGAAGACCCCTTCGCTCGAGCGCGGCGTCGTGCGAGCCGCCAGTTCGAAGAGCAACGTTCGCAGCTCGTCCATGCCCTCGCCGGTGACCGCGCTGACGCGCACCAACGGCGCGGTCGCCAGGAAGGTGTCGCGCACGGTCTCGCGCACGTCGTCCGTGGCAAGCTGAACGAGTTCGGCGTCGACCATGTCGATCTTGGTCAGCGCGATCAGCCCCTGCTTCACGCCCAGAACTTCCATGATCGCCAGGTGCTCGATCGTCTGCGGCATCACGCCGTCGTCCGCCGCGACCACCAGCACGACGAGGTCGATCCCCGTTGCACCCGCCACCATGTTGCGGACGAACTTCTCGTGACCCGGTACGTCGACGATGCCCACCAGGCGACCATCGGGCAGTTCGAGCGGCGCGAAGCCGAGGTCGATCGTCAGCCCCCGCTCCTGCTCCTCCTTGAGGCGATCGGGGTCGATCCCCGTCAGTCCACGCACGAGCGTCGACTTCCCGTGATCGATGTGACCGGCCGTGCCGATGACGATGGGCTGAATTTCCATGGGACGCGCGGCGCGTATACTAGCGTCCACATGGCACCGCCCGATCGATTCCAACCTTTGAAGCCGTGGCTGATCGAGCGCTATGGTCGCCCGGTCTTCCGCGTCGCGCTCGACGCGGGGTCCACGTGTCCGAATCGCGACGGGACGCGCGGCCACGGAGGCTGCACGTACTGCGACGTCGAGGGCTCCGGCACGGGCGCCCTACGCACGGGGCTCGACCTGGTCGAGCAGTTCGAAACCGGCTGGAAGCGCGTGCGTCGGCGTGAGCCCGACGTGCGCGTGATCGCCTACTTGCAGTCCTATTCGAACACGTACGTCGAGGATGGCCGTTTCGACGAGGTGTTGACGAGTCTCGAGCCGTACCTCGGCGACCCGATCGTCTGTGTGTCCGTCGCGACCCGGCCGGATACGCTGCCGGACGCGAGCCTCCGACGCTTGGAGCGCCTCCGCGCGAAAGGCGTCGACGTGTGGGTGGAACTCGGCCTGGAAGCGGCGGACGACCGCGTGCTGTTGGACATCAATCGACTGCACAGCGTGGAAGAGTTCGAGGACGCGGTCGCTCGGGCTCACTCCGCCGGTGTGCTCGTCGTGGGCCACGCGATCCTGGGACTGCCCGGTGACGGGCGCGAGGGCGCGCGGCGCACGGCCGCGGTGCTCGGTCGCAGTCGCTGCGAGGGCGTCAAGGTGCACCAGACCATGGTGCTCGAGCGCACGCAACTCGCGGCGCAATGGCGGCGCGGCGACGTGCAGACGCTCGCGGTCGAGGACTACGTCGCTTGGTGCGCAGACTTCCTCGAGCGCTTGCATCCGGCCCAGGTCGTGCATCGCCTGCAGGGCGATTCCCCGGCCGAGAAGCTCTTGGCGCCCCTCTGGCCCGTGGCGAAGAACCGCGTGCGCGAGCTGGTGAACCTCGAGCTCGCCCGGCGCGACACACGTCAGGGGAGTCGCTTCGAGACGCTCAAGGCACGACCGTCGTGCTGATCGACCAGGCGCCGCCGCTCGTGGACGTGACCTGAACGGTGCCCGGGTTGCTGGCGACGCCGGCGAAGACCTGGGACCAGGACAACTGGGACGCGTCGTACGCGAGCGCTCCCAAGCCGGTCGCCTGCAGCGCGGTGCGACCGCCGTACGTGCTGGCGACGGTGACCGTCAACGATTGTTGCGAGGTCGACCAGACCGCCGTGGCGGTGGGAACGCCTTCTGGCAAGAAGCCGACCGCTTCGTCGACGAACAAGAGTTGGCCCGCCGCGACGGCCGGGAAGTTCTGTGTCGAGCCGCTGGGCCAAAAGATGTCCACTTCAGCGGCCAACTCGGCTCCCAATCCGAAGTGCAGCGTCAGCTCGCTCTGCGAGTGCGCGCCCTCTCCGCCGGAGACCACACGCGTCTGCGTGATGCCGCCTGCGGTGACCTCGACGCGCGCGCCGATCGCATCCCGGCTCGACTGGACGCCGAACAGCCGCAGGGACAGCCACTCGTTCGAATTCAGGCTGTCGTTGCGCAAGAGACGCAGCGACTGGTTCTGGTTGATGAGCGCGACATCGACGTCGCCGTCGCCATCGAAGTCGGCCTGCGCGCCGCCACGGTTGCGATTGCCGAACAAGGCGATCATCTGCACCGTGGTGAACGTTCCGTCGCCCTGGTTGTGGAACAGCAGGTCGGGCGTGAAGGGGCTCGCGGTGCCGACCCAGAGATCGAGCCAGCCATCGCGATCGAAGTCCGCGAAGCCCGTGCCCCAGGAATCGGTCCCGCAGACTCCCGCGAGATCGCAGGAGTTGTCGTCGAACAGTCCGTCGCCACGCCCCAGGTACAGCGCGTTGCCGAACGGCGCACGTCCTTCGGAGTCGTTGTCGGTGACGTACAGGTCGAGGTCGCCGTCGTTGTCGATGTCGCCCGCGATCGCTCCACGCGGATACTTCGAGTCGTCGCCGAAGTAGTGCGGATCGCCGGTGCAATCGCAGAAGCGGACGCCCTCGTTGTGGTTGGCGTAGAGGATGTCGTTGTTCTCCGGCTCTTCCACGCCGTCGACGGCTCGCCCCGCGTTCGCGACGTAGAGATCGGGCCACAGGTCGCCATCGGCGTCGAACCACAGGCACGTCAACGCGCTGCGGCCATAGCCGTCGACGCGCGTCGCTTCTCGGTCGTCGACGAACGCGCCCGCCCCGGTGTTGCGCAATATGCGGTCGAAGCTCTGCAAGCCATCGGGATTCGACGGCTGCCAGCGCGCCAGGTAGAGGTCGACCCACCCGTCACGATCGTAGTCGGCGAAACCGCCGGCGATGTTGCGTCGCCCCAAGGGATCCAAGACTCCGTTCGTGGCGGCGAGCTCGGTGAAGGTGCCACCGTTGTTCCGATAGAAGAGGTTGGGGCCGCCCTCCGCGGGCGTCGCGCCCAGCACCGTCTGGTTGTCGGCGATGATCAAGAGATCGAGGTCTCCGTCGTTGTCGACGTCGGAGTACAGCGCGCCGACCTCCTCCACGCCGAGATCCGGCTTCGGAATCAGGTACGAGACGTCCGTGAAGGAGCCGTCGCCCTCGTTCCGAAACAGGTAGTGCTCCAGTCCGGCACCATTCGATGCGAACAAGTCCGGCAGGAAGTCGCCGTTGTAGTCGATCCACACGACGCCGCCCGCGTGCTGGCCCGGGCCGCTCGTCAGCGTGCCGCCAAAGCCGGCGGAGGCGCCGATCTCGGTGAACTCGAGCTGTGCTGCCGCCGTTCCCGCCAAGCCCATGCAGGCGAACATCGAGAGCAAGGTGCGGCGTCGGTGCTTCATGCGAATGGGCGCGATCAAGGCGTCACCGTGATGTAGCTGGTCTTCGTCTCGGTGTCCACGCCGCCCGCCGAAGTGACGGTCAGCGCGACGTCGTAGGTGCCGGCCGTCGTGTACTCGTGGCTCGGGTTGGCCGCGGTCGAGCTGCCGCCGTCGCCGAAGCTCCAGCTCCAGTC
>JBBDIB010000021.1:32666-42681 GCA_040880665.1 Planctomycetota bacterium | reverse complement strand
CCAGCCCCCATGCTCCAGCCCCCATGCTCCAGCCCCCATGCTCCAGCCCCCATGCAGTGCGAAGGTTGCGCCGGGGCATCAAGCGCTGACAACTGGAGTGATGGGGGGACAAGAATTTTGACCTTGAGCGTCACGGTTCATAACGGAGATTGCCTGCCTGGATTTACCCTTGAGGGAGCTCCGCTTTGCAAGGAGACGGCATGCCAAGCGACT
Organism: Planctomycetota bacterium; assembly: GCA_040880665.1. GTDB lineage: Bacteria > Planctomycetota > UBA1135 > UBA1135 > JBBDIB01. Next base: position 42,468 of record JBBDIB010000021.1, on the reverse strand, counting down.
GTCTTGCTGTCCTTCGGGGGCTGGGGCCGCTACGAGGAAATCCGCCTCTGCATCAACAACAACGGGACCTGGGAATGCTTGGACGCGAACGGAGGCACGCTGCCTCCGGTGCATACGGGACCCACAGGGACGGATACTCATGCTGAGCCGGCACGCACGCTCCTTTGTGGTGTGTCAACCTCGTTTTCTGCAAGCATTTCTGACGCATCCATCACAACCCCTGCAGGCTGTTCCGCTTGTGATTAGGGCCATCGCAGTCGGTGTCCTGCTCCTCGCTCTGGGGTTCGTTGGAGGGCGCTTGGTGGGAGTGTCCGGGGAGCGCGGCCGAGTGAAGCAGCCGAGCGTGGAGTCGTCCGCGAGCGTATCGCTCGAGCGAACGTCGCCGGCTCGGACAAGCGGGTCGACAGCCGCACCGGAGCGCGCTGCCCGCGAGAGTTCGCACGACAGCACCCTGCAACCCGGGCCCGAGACTGGACCGAACGCGCGGCAGGTGCTCGCGCGAACGGCGCTCGAGGAGCATTTTGGGGAGGCGTGGCCAAAAGCGCACGAACGCCTGCTCGCCGCAGGTCTGAACATCGACATCCCGATCCTGCTGTCCCCGTGGGACGACGTCCAAGATGCGATCGCCGCAAAGATCATCCCGACGCTCGAGGAATTCGACGCGCAGGTCGCACTCAAGATCGGCTGGTCGATACCCCTGATGGCCTTGACGTTGGAAAATCAGTTTAATTTCCATGCTCCCATCGATGACGATCAATTGGGTGAGTTGGAGACGATCGTCGCGGACGTGAACGCAGAGATGATCGAGGTCGCGCGCAGTCTTCACATCGTGGAGATGGCGGCCGTACAGCGTGCTTGGAACTCGGGTCAGTACGAGCGCAGCCCATTGACGACCATGGCGCTCCCGAAGGATTCGACGGGTGACTGCGCCATCGTTCGGGTTGCCGGGCACGGTGGGTGGTCGGCGTGGCTCTGTGTTTCGAGGCTCGACGCTCCGGAGCGCGACGTGTTGGTGCAGCAACTGGGGGACCTGTCCCGGCGTCGCCGGAAGCTCGTCGAGGCGTTTCTTCCGCCGTAGCTCATTGCCCTGCCGCGAGGCACGACATCGTTGCGGGCGTTTCGCGGCCCGAAGCCTTCGGTCTTGGGTCCTGGCATGGGCAAGCGCGGCTGGTCGCGCACGTGGCCTGGCGCACGTCGCGTATCTTGGTGGCCCGCGTTCCCCCCCCGGGACTCCATCATGTGCCACTCGCTCCTCGTTCTCGTCGCGCTCGTTCTTCCGCTTCAACAAGACTCGCCGCTCGAGTCGATCGCACGCGAGCAGGCCCGCTGGGAGGAAGCGCGAACGGCGCAGCGCATCGCGTTCCCGAAGTTCGCCGCGACGTTCGAACGCGCCGCCGAGCGCGCTTGGAAGCGGCGCACGAACCATCGGGCGGAAGCTCGCATCGAGGATTTGCGGAAAACGATCGACCGGCATGCGCGCGATGGCGAGCTGACGCTGGAAGTGATCGAGTCGGTCTGTGATCCCGCGCGCGATGAGCTTCTGACGCTGGTGTTCGTCACGCCCGAGGAAGCCTATGCCGCACGCGCCGGCCTCGCCGAGGACAGCGCGCGGCTGCGCGCTCTCGTCGAGACCCAGCGCGACGCGCGCGCTGCGCTGCTGGCCGTGGACGCGACGCTCGAGCTGCCTCTGGCGCCGCCCGCGTGGGACGCTGAGTTGGATGCGCTCGTGCTTATCGCTGGCGCGGATGCGCGTCGCGACCGCCAGGGACTGATCGACAACCGGGCTGCCCAGAACTCCGTTTCGCCCGAGGAGTATGCCGGCACGCTGCTGCTCAACCGCTGGCGCGTGGCTTTTGGGATGGACGTCGTGACGATCGACGGACGGCTGACGGAGGCGGCGCGCGATCACTCGAAGGACATGGCCGAGCTGGACTTCTTCAGCCACACGTCGCCGATCGAGGGCAAGGAGTCGTTCGGCCAGCGCGCGGCCCGTTTCAAGACGAGCGCGTCGTCCGAGAACATCGCCAAGGGCGCGACGACCGGCGCCGACGCGATCCAGCAGTGGTGGTACAGCCCCGGTCACCACCGCAACCTGCTCGGCGATCACTCGCGCACGGGCCTCGGGCACCACGCGGGCTACTGGACGCAGCTCTTCGGTCGCTGAGCGCCGGGCTTCAGCCCTCGGCGCGCGCGGCCTTCACGGCTTCGGTCAACGCGGGCAGGATCTCGAACGCATCGCCCACGATGCCGAAGTCGGCGAGCTTGAAGATCGGCGCGTCGGCGTCCTTGTTGATCGCAACGATCGTGGCGGACGTCTTCATGCCGGCCAGATGCTGGATCGCGCCGGAGATGCCGACGGCGATGTACAACTGGGGCGACACGGTCTTGCCGGTCTGACCGACCTGCTCGGCGTGCGGGCGCCAACCCGCGTCGACGACGGCGCGGCTGGCGCCGACCGCGGCGTTGCCGAAGGCGGCGGCCAGCTCCTCGATCAGGTGGAAGTGCTCGGGCTCCTTCATGCCGCGACCGCCGGAGACGACGACCGCGGCTTCCGCCACGTCGAGCTTGCCGCCGGCCTTGGCCTCCACGTTCGTGAGCGTCGCCTTGGGTTCGCCGACCGGGGCGAGACTCTCGACCTCGGGCGCGCCCTCTTCTGCGAGCGCGAAGCAGTTGCGCCGCAGCGTGGCGACGACGATGGCGCTGGACGGAGCGAGCTTGGCGATCAGCTTGCCCGCCAACCAGGGACGCGTGATCTCGACGCCGTTCGCGCCGGCGGCGAGCGCCGTGCAGTCCGAGTAGAGCGGCACGTCGCACAGGGCCGCGACGCGCGGCGCGACATCGCGACCGGTGGACGTCGACGCGGCAAGGAAGCCCGTCGCCGAGTGAGCGGCGATCGCTTCGGCGATGGTGGCGGCGGCTCGATCGGGGCTCCACGCGTCGAGGTCCACGGTCAGCGCGCGGGCCGCGCCGAGCGTCTTGGCGGCGTCCGCGGCACCGGCTCCGAAGAGCACGGCGACGGTCGTCCCGCCGAGCGCGTTGGCGGCGCCCAGCGCCTCGAGGCTGGCGCGCTTGGCGACGCCGTTCTGGTGTTCGACGAGAACGAGGATGGTGGTCATGGTCGTTTCCTGACTGGCCCTAGAGGACCTTGGCTTCGTTGCGGAGGGCGTCGATCAGCGCGGGCACGGCGGCGGCGCCTTCTCCGACGATGCGTCCGGCGGGGCGCTCGGGCGGCAGCTCGAGGCTGAGCACTTCGCTCTGGTTCGGGGGCGTGTTCGCCTCCGCTTCGGTCAGCGGCTTCTTCTTCGCGGCCATGATTCCCTTGAGACCGGCGTGGCGCGGTTCGTTGAGATCCTTCTGGCAGGTGATCACCGCGGGCAAGCTGAACGCGTAGGTTTCGACGCCGCCCTCGGCCTCGCGCTTCGCCGTGCCGCTCGTCCCGTCGATGGTGAGTTCGACGACGTCCGTGACGCAGGCGTAGCCCAGGAGCGTCGCGAGCATCGGACCGACCGCCGCGTTGTCGCGGTCGGTGGCGACGCGCCCGGTCAGGACGAGGTCGGCGCCCAGCTCTTCGATCTTGGCGGCCAGCGCCTTCGCCGTCGCCAGGTTGTCGCGCAACGACCAATCCTCGTCGACGAGCACGACGGCCTCGTCGGCGCCCTTGGCGAGGCACTCGCGCAGCTCCTTCGTGCCGCTGGGCGAGCCCAGCGAGAGCACGGTGACCTCGCCGCCGTGCTGCTCCTTCTGCTTGACGGCTTCCTCGACGGCGCGCTCGTCGTAGAACGACACCTCGTACTGGATCCCGGCGGTACCGAGGCTCTTGCCGTCGCTTCCGACCTGGGGCTTGAGGTCCGTGGTGGGGACCCGCTTGACGCACGCGACGATCTTCATGGGAGGCTTCGGACGAGGGACTGGAGCGGCGAAATTGGGCGCAGCAGAATACGCGGGCCGGTCGCGGGCGTCCACCCCCGCGGCCGCGGGGATCCACCGCGTGCGAGCGGTCGCGACGCGTGCGCCGCGTGGGTGCATGTTCTACGATGCGGTCCGGATCCACAGTCGACCACAGCTCCCCGAAACCAGCCATGCAGCCGCCGAAACACCTTCTTGTCGCACTCGACCTCGAGCCGGGCGGCGCGGAGCTGACCCTCTCCAGTCGGCGCGCTCTGACCGAGGCCCTGGTGCTCGCCACCGAGTTCAAGACGCGCCTCGACGTCATTCACTCGACCGGCATCGCGACGTACGAGTTCGCCGAATCCTACGCGCTGCGTCACGAGGGCTTGAGCGACGCGGGGCAAGCCGTGCTCGACGGCGTGATGGGGGAGCTCGAGCAACTCGAGATCCCGGGACAGGCGCTCATTTACGAGGAGAAGCCCTGGGTTGCGTTGACCCGTGAGGTAGAGCAGCGCGGCGCCGACCTCGTGATCGTGGGGCGACGTGACGACGAGGAGCGCTCGGGTCTCGGCCGCGTCTCGAAGAAGATCGTTCACGTGGTACCTGCCGAAGTGCTGGTCGTCCAGGGGCGCGGCGCCGAGCAGCCCCGCCCCAAGACGATCGTGGCCGCGACGGATCTCTCCGAAGTGGGGGGGCTCGCGATTGGAGCGGCTGCGCTCTTCGCCAAACACTTTTCCTCGAAGCTACACGTGATCCACGCTTTCCAACTGACGATGACGGAGCACATGTCGGGGCGCGACCGCGCCGAACTCGTCAAAGAGTTGGCGACCGAAGCACGTAGCGCCGTCGCCGAACAAATCCGTTCCACCGGCAGCAGCGTCGAGGCGAAGGTGCACGTGGGTTGCACGACGCCCCACCGCGCCATCGACGAGGCGATCGAACGCTACCAGGCGGATCTCCTGGTGCTGGGGACGACGTCGCGCGGCGGCCTCGCGAATTTGGTGATCGGCAACGTCGCCGAGCGCGTGCTCGAGACCGTCAAGACGTCGATCCTGGCCGTCAAGCCCGACGACTTCGGCGCGTCCAAACGCCCGAAGAAGTAGCCCGCGCTAAGAGCCGACGCCCCGCGTGGGTGCGTCGAACGTGCGGCCCAGGTAGATCTCGCGCACCTTGGGATCGGCGACCAACTCGTCGGCCGTCCCTTCCCGCAGGATGCGACCTTGATGGATGATGTACGCGCGATCGGTGCTGGCCAGCGTCTCGCGCACGTTGTGGTCGGTGATCAAGACGCCGATGCCGCGATCGCGAAGCCGCGCGATCAGGTCTTGGATCTCCTCGACCGCGATCGGATCGACGCCCGCGAACGGCTCGTCGAGCAACAGGACGGCCGGGTCGCTGGCCAGCGCCCGGCTGATCTCGAGCCGCCGCCGTTCGCCGCCCGAGAGCGTCGCGGCGAACTCCTTTGCGAGGTGCGTCAGGTCGAGGTCGGCCAACAGTTCGTCGGCGCGCGCGAACCGCTCGCGCCGGGAGAGCGGCCGCGCCTCGAGCACGGCCAAGAGGTTGTCCCGCACGCGTAACGTGCGAAAGACGCTCGACTCCTGCGGTAGGTAGCCCATGCCGAAGCGCGCGCGCCGAAACATCGGCATGCGCGAGCATTCGCGCCCACCGAGCCACACCTGGCCGCTGTCGGGCTTCACCAAGCCGACCGCCATGCGGAAGCTGGTGGTCTTGCCCGCGCCGTTCGGCCCCAGCAGCCCGACGATCTCGCCCGCATCCACGCGGAACGAGACGCCACCCACCACGCGCCGTCGGCGGTAGCTCTTGACCAGGTCGACCGTTTCGAGAAGAGCGCTAGAAGTCATGCAGCCGAGCAGGATAGTCACCCATGCGACGTCACGACGACCGATTCCCGGGAGCCGAACAGCCCAGGGGCCGTCAGCCGTCGCGCTGGACGCTGTGGATAACTTGTGGAGGAGCGCGCGGCGACCGGTCGTCGCGCTCGCCAAGCCGGATTCCCGACCGGAGGCGAGGGTCGCTGGAGCGCTTCAACGAGTGCGTTCCGCGCGTTCGTAGTGGGCGCAAGCTGTTGATCAGAAAGGGTTTAGGGCGCTTCGGTCAGGCTTCATTCAGGCTTCATCCGGTTCGGCGAAAGGCCATCGAATGCGACTTCGAAAGATCGCCCGCCGCGCGGCATGCAAGCGCATTCTGTGGAGAAGTTGCTGGTTTCCATGCTGGTATGCAGCTTGCGGCTGTGGAACCTCAGCGCCGGGCGCCGCCCGGACGAGCGACCGGCCCGAATGCCGCCGCGATCGCCATGAACGACAAACGCAAGCAAGCCGAAGCTCTCGAGAAGCAGCTCGACGAGGCGTTGGAGGAGACCTTCCCCGCCAGCGATCCCGTCAGCCTCGTGCAGCCAGGGGTGAAGCCGAGGCGGAGGCCGCTGCCAAAACCTGCGCCGGACGAGGAGGGCGAAGCGACGGACGCCGCCCAACGCCGAGAGCGCGAGGGCGGGGCGGATGAACCGCCCGAGAACACGAAGCCTTAGAACACGTCCGGCGTTTCCTCGGGGTCGCGCGCCATCCGCGCGTGCGCCGCCAGCACGCTCGCGTCGTTGCTAAGGTCGCCTTCGCCGGCGGTGTTTTCGACCGCTTCTTCCTCCAGCGTCGAATCGGGTCGCGCTGCGGCGGCCGCGCGCGATTCGTCCCGGTCGAGCAAGCGAATGGGGACGGACTCGGGGAAGACGACTTCGCGCGCTTCGTCCGGCATGGACACGCCGGCCTCGGTCAGGGCTCGTACGGTCAACCGCATCAGCGCGGAACGCACGCGCAGCTTTCCGAAGATGCTGCCGTTCGTCCAGCAGTACGCGCGCAGCCGGATCGTCGCCGAGCCGAGCTCCTCGACCAGGACCTGCGGTTGCGGTTCGGCCAGCACCGCAGAGTGCGCCGAGAGCACGCCGAGGATGGTCGCCTGCGCCTTCGACACGCTGGCGTCGAAGCCGATGCCCACGCCGAAGTCGAGCCGAATCGTGGGGTTCGCGGTGTAGTTACGAATGGTGCTCTTGTAGACGGTCGCGTTCGCGATCTGAATGTGATTGCCGTCGAAGTCCATCAGCACGGTCCCGCGCGTCGTCACGCGTTGGACGAGCCCGGTGTGCCCATCGACCTCGATCGCGTCGCCCACCCGGAACGGACGCTGAATGCTGATCAAGAGGCTGGCGAGGAAGTTCTCGGCGATGTCGCGGAACGCGAAGCCCAGCACGATGCCCGCCACCCCGGTACCGCCGATGATCGTGACGGCGATGCGGGTCAGTCCCGACACCCGCAGCGCGAGGTAGATCCCCGCCACGACCAGCAGCACGAGGATCGTCTTCTCGAGGACGTCGCGCAGGATCCTCGTCTCGACACGGCGTAGCAAGATCCGCGCGAGCCAGCCGGCGCCCGTCCGCGCTCCGAGGAGGGTCAGCCCAAGGAGGAGCATCGCCAGGACCAGCGCGGGCAGGAGGCGTACCGCCTGTTCGCCGATGGCGCGCAGCTCCTCGGTCGCGGGGCCGAGGTCCCAGAGCGCTCGCCGGCGTACCTCGACGTCGTTGACCACCGCGACGACGCCTTCGGTGCGTCGCGCCAAGTTCGTGATCCACTCGGCGTGGTCCGTCTGCCTGACCAACCCCGTGACGAACACGACACCGCTGTCGACGTTGAGCTCGACCGCGTCGTAGCGACCGGCGGACTGGAGGATGCGCTCGAGCCGCGCTTCGATGCTCGCGTCGTCGACTTGCTCGATGACGTCGACGGCGCTCTCGGCGTCCTGAATCGCGGGTTCACCCGCGGCGTCGGTCGCCGGAGGCTCCTCGGGGGCCGTCGGCTCTTGCCCGCCCGCATCCTGCGCCAGGAGGAAGAGCAGCAGGACGAGCGGCAGCAGGCAGTGGTCCAGTCGTGAGGAGCGCATGGGCCTCGCGGTACGCGCTCCCAGGTGCCGGTGGACGCAGCACGCGGCACGAGCGTTGCAGTTGCACGACCGCGACGCGGTGCGCAGGCGGAGGAGAGTTCGCCGCGCACGGCGCCTATCAACGGGCGGTCCCCATGCGATCCAAGGCGCACATCGAACAAGAATCCCTGAAGAACCTACAAGCGCTGATCGAGATCAATCTCGACAGCGCTGCCGGATTCAAGACTGCGAGCGACGAAACAGAGGTGTCACGCCACAAGACGCTCTTGCGTGATCAGGCGATCGAACGCGAGCGCTTCGCGCATGAGCTGCAAGATGAATTGCGCCGCCTGGGCGATGTGGCGGAAACGGATGGGTCGTGGAAGGCCTCGGTGCATCGCTGGTGGATGGATGCGCGTAACACCCTGTCTTCGGACGAGCGCGATCTCTACGCCGAGATGGAACGCGGCGAGGAGGCCATCCTGAAGAAGTACCAGGAGACCGTGAAGGACGTGCAGGGTTGGCCGGTACATGCGGTTGTCCAACGCCAACTCGAGGCAATCAAGGCGGGGCACGATCGCATCCAGGACCTACGCCGCGCGGCGGATTAGTCGCTTCGCCGCGTAAGCGCGTACGCAGAAGTGCAAACGGGACGGTCGGGCTTCCAACGCCGCATGAAGCGGCCGCCGTGCCCGCGCAGCCGACGATCGGCACGCTGGTTGCGGCCCAAGACCTCGAGACCGCGAGTGCGGTCGCCCGAGTCGATTCCCCCTTGATGATTGACACAATTCAACCATGTGGACGCTAGTGACTCTCGCCTTCGCCCCCATTCCCATCCTTCCCGCACCCCAACTGGATACTCTGACAGAGCGCGACATATCGCTGACCGCGCCCGCGTTCGTTGCCACCCAAGACGAAATCGAATACGACGACAGGTTCTACGACAACCGCCGCGAGGGCACATACCTGCAAATCGGGATCGGCCTGGCCACGACATCCACGTCGGATGGACCGGGTGAAGAGGTCGACTTCGACGAAGGATACGCGATCCCGATCGCTCTGGGTTGGCGCATGAACGGCGATGATGGCGACCGTTTCGTGTTCGACGCCGAAATCGAAGCCTACTGGAGTGACCAAGACGCCGACGAATCCAACGAAATTGCGGACGTTAGCGTGCTTGGCGGCTTCCTGAACGGCGTCGGGGACTGGATGTTCAACGACTGGTTCTCCGGCTATGCGGGTGCCGGCGTCGGCATTACGTGGGTCGATGCCAGTGAAACCGACGACGGACTCGGTTCGTTCGACGATAGCGACGGACCCCTGTTCTCGTGGCAACTCAAGGCTGGACTCAGGTGGTACGTCACCGAAGAGAGCTCCTGGAGCCTGGGCTACCGCTTCGTCAACATCGACGATGCCGAAATCGATGACGACATTGACAACGTTTCCTTCGATTTGGAGACGGAGCAGCACGTCGTTGAGGTCGGCTACCGCTTCATGCTGTGACCGGACTGCTTCGCGGCTCCTGTTCGCCTAGACCCTTTTACCTCCTAACCCTCGACAATCCATGCAGAACCAAGACCAAGACTTTCCGCGACAGTCGACTGCCTCATCGTCAACCTCCCGCTCGGGCGACACGCGTTCGCCGCACGCGTCGCTCGAGACCTTGCGTGAGCAAGCTCGGGCCGTCGGGTACGAGTTGCGGGCCCTCGGGCGCGCGGGCGTCGATGCGGCCGAGCAAGAGCTCGGCTTCGTCAAGCGACGCAGTCGTGATGCGGTCGACAGCGCCAAGGAGCGGGCCGACGAGTGGGAGCACCGGACGGCCAAGGGTGTGCAGGAGCGCCCGCTCCGCGCGCTGGCCTACGCGGCTGGCGTCGGCGTGCTACTCGGACTCTTCTTCCGGCGCTAGGCCGTGGTCGAGCCCGAAACGAACGGAGGCGAACGTAGGACCGACGAAGCCGACCCGCTCGTCGAGGAGCTGCGGCAACGTGCC
>JBBDIB010000021.1:0-32656 GCA_040880665.1 Planctomycetota bacterium | reverse complement strand
CGCACCTGGACGAGTTGGGCGTGCTAGCGCGCCTGCGTTGGCAGCGGGTTCGTTTGGCCGTCCGCGAGTTCGGCTTCCAGCTCGTGCTGGGCGCTTGGGCCGCCGCCTTCGGGCTGGTCGCCACTGCCGCTGCAGCCTGGCTGTTCGTGGCCGGGCTGGCGGGGGCGGTAAGCGATCTCTTCGACGAAGCGCCATGGGTCGGCCCGCTGCTGACGGGGTTCGTGATCCTTGCGCTGACGCCGCTCGTGCTCTTCTGGCTGCGCCGTCGGCATCGGAGCCGGTTCGCGCGTCAGCTCGTCGAGCGCTTCGAACCCGATGTCGTGCGAAAGCACGACCCGACCCCATCCGCGCGAACTGCGCAGGCTCGACATGCACGCTGATCCTCACGCCCTCATCGCAAGGTACGAACGCTCGGCGGTGCAGCGTATGAGCGGGGCCGTACGCGGTGCCGGCGAAGCGCTCGAGTCACGTCCCGCGAACCTGCGGGACTCCGTCCGCGCGCATCCCGTGCTCTGGCTCGCCGGGGCGGCGGCGGCGGGCTTCGCGGCGACGATGGTCGTCAAGCGCCTCGGCGTCGCAGCCGCAGCGACGAGCGCAACAGCGCTGCTCGCGCGTCTGGCCCGGCTCTCGGCGCTGACGCGGACCACGGGTCGGTTCACCTCCTGGGCGACCGGCGGGCGTGAGCACGTCCACTTGGCGCAGGACGAATGATGTCGACCGATGCGCGGCCCCTTCCCACACAGGAAGACGGCGGGCAACGCGAGCGCATCACCAACACGTTGCGCGAACCATTGCCTCCTGGCGCGATCTCGTTGCGCGTGATCGCCCTCGTGGCGGTCGTCGCGGCGCTCGATCTCGGGCAACCTCTGCTGGCGCCGGTCTTCCTGGCGTTGCTGATCTCGTTCCTCTTGTTGCCCGTCATTCGCCGGATCGAGCGCTGGGGCGTGGCGCCGCCCGTCGGAGCCGTCCTGGTGCTCGCGCCCCTGGGCGGGGCCTTCGTGCTCGGCACCTACCTCTTGTCGGGACCGGCCTTGGCCTGGGCCGCCGACATCCCCGAGATCCTGGCCGAAGCCGAGTACAAGTTGCGCGATTTGTTGCGGCCGGTCGAGGCGATGGCGCGCGCGGCGGAATCGGTGGAGGGCTTGGCCGACCTCGAGGAGGAGAACGGAGAGCCCTTCGAAATCCCGACGGTTCCGCACGGCGGCGCGACCGCAACCGACGGGATCTTTCGCTTTGTCGGCTCGACTCTCGTCACGGGCTTCTTGTTGTTCTTCCTGCTCGCCAGCTCGGATTCGTTCCTGCGCACCGTCGTTCGCGTCTTGCCGAAGCTCGGGCAGAAGAAGATAGCCGTCGAGATCGCCCGCAAGATCGAAAGCCACGTCGCCCGCTACCTGCTGACGATCTTCGTGATCAACCTCTCGTTGGGAATCGTCGTCGCCGGGTGGGCGTTCTTGATGGACTTGCCGTCGCCGCTCCTCTGGGGCGCGCTGGCGTTTCTCGCCAACTTCGTTCCTTACGCGGGTGCGGTCATCGTGGCCACGGTGCTGGCCATCGTCGCGTTCGTGAGCCAGGATGACCCGATGCGCGCGCTATTGGTGCCGGCGGGCTATCTCTCGCTGTCGGGAGTCGAGGGCATGTTGATCACGCCGACGGTCTTGGGTGGACGCCTCACCCTGCGGCCGGTGATCGTGTTCCTCTGGCTGGCGGCATGGAGCTGGCTGTGGGGGATCATCGGCGCGCTGATCGCGGTGCCGCTCCTGGTCGTCGTCCGCAGCCTGTCGGACAACGTGCCCAGCATGCGACTCTTGGGACAGTTCCTCGCGCGCGAGCAACCTTGGCCGGTTCCCCCTGATGACCCGTCGGTCACTCCCTGATGCTGAACTTCGATCTCGTCGTAGTGGGCGGCGGCAACGCCTTTCGCGTCGCCCACGAAATTGCGGAGACCGGCGCGAGCGTTGCCTTGATCGAGCCGGGCCCGCTCGGTGGGACGTGCCCGCATCGCGGCTGTATCCCGTCGAAGCTGCTGTTGGCGCATGCGGCGCGCGCTCGCGCCGTGCGCGAAGCCGAGCGCTATGGCGTGAAGGCGACGCTCGAGTCGCTCGATATCGAGCGCATGTTGCGAGAGACGCACGACTACACGGATCCGACCGAGGACAAGCTGCGCTCGAAGTTGTCCGACAACGTGCGGCTCTTTCGCGAGCCCGCGATGTTCGTCGACGCGAAGCGCCTCAGGGTTGGGGACGAGACGCTCGTGGCCGAGCGCGTCGTCATCGCCGCGGGGGCGCGCCCGCGCAGGTTCGAGTCGGGACCGCTGGCAAAGCTCGATGCTTGGACGAGCGACGATGTGCTGCGCGCCGCGTCGTTCCCGGGTTCGGTCGCTGTCGTGGGTGCCGGTCCGACCGGCGTCGAACTCGCCGCCATGTTCGAGGGCTTGGGCATCGCGACGACGCTCATCCAGCGCGGTCCGCGCGTACTGAAGAACGAGGACGAAGACCTCACGGAGAGGCTCGGAGCCGCGCTCGCCGAGCGGCTCGACCTGCGCCTCGGCACCGAGGTGCGCGCCCAGTCGTCCGCGAATGGACGCGTGCGGCTCGAACTCGACGACGACAGCGCCGTGGAGGTCGAGCGTGTCGTTCTCGCCGTGGGACGCGTTCCGAACACCGATTCGCTGGGCCTCGAGACGACGGACGTGCGGCTCGGCGAACATGGACACGTCATCGTCGACGAGTACCTGGAAACGCACCAGTCGGGGGTCTTCGCGATGGGCGACATCATCGGGCGTGATCCGTACACGCACGCGGCGCAAGCGGAGGCACGCTATCTCGTAGCACATCTGCGCGGCACGAAGCACGAGCCCTACGTCGCTGGTCCCGTCCCGCGCGTGACCTACGTCGAACCGCCGCTGGCGGCCGTCGGGCGCACCGAGCGCGAACTCGACGCCGCGAAGATCGACTATCGTTCAGCGCTCGCGCCGTTCTCGAACGTGGTCGCGGGACACGCCGCGCGCGACGAACACGGGGCCTGCAAGCTGATCGCGAAGCCCAGTGGCGAGTTGCTGGGCGCCTCGATCCTCGCGACCGAGAGCCCGAGCTTGATCCACGTCGTCAGCCTGGCGATGCAGTGCAACGCGGACGTGCGCACGCTGGCGAGTTCGATGTACGCCCATCCGAGCGTCAGCGAACTCCTGCGCGATGCGGTGCGAAAGTTGGCCGGACAGCTCGAATGAACCGGGCTAGTGCAGCCAGGTGAAGCGTCCGCGGTGCAGCGGCCAGAACACCGCCAGCGCGCGGCCGACGATCAGCTCGCGCGGCACGAGCGGCGCGGAGTGCTGGAGTCCGCCGACGCCGGTCTTGTTGCTGAACCAGTAGAGGTCGCCCCACTCGTTGCGAAATCCGGTGACGCCGCGACCGCTGGCGTCTTGGCCGAAGCGCGGGTTCTCGCGGCTGCGGAAGTTGCCGCGGTAGCTCAACTGTTCGCCCTCGCGCTCGAAGTCGTAGCGCTGTGCGGTCCAGTCGCGACTGTCGGCCGAGTCCTGGGTGTTGTCGCCCAGCATCACGTACTGCCCCTCGGGGATCTCGACCTTCCAGGCCTGGCGGTTGTCCATCGTCAGGTAGTAAACGTCGCGCTCGATCGCGATCTGCTCGAAGCGTCCGCCACCTTCGACGAACTCGACGGTCAGGAATGCGCCGCCATCGCGCACGCTCGGCACCTCGGCTGCGAGCAGCTCCTTGCCGTCGACGAGCAGCGCGACACGATCGTCGAGGTTGATGGCGGTCACATCGACCGTCTCGTTGGCAGCGAGGCGAAAGGCGGGGCCTTCGATGCGATCGGCCTCGCCGCCGACGCGCGTTTCGATCGAAGCGGTGGCATCGGCCGAGGCCGCTGGGCCCGGCAAGCGGAACGCGTAGGCGTTGCGGCCCTCTTGGATCTCGATCACGAAGGCCTCGGCGTCGGCCGACGCGCGCAGCGAGCCGGAGAGCCGCACGTCGCCTACCGCTGCGCGCTTCTTGCTCTGGCCGCGCGCGCTCTTGCGGATCTCCGCGGGATAGCCGTCGTAGTACGCGTTCTGGATCGGCGTGCCCTGCTCGGCGCGGAAGCGTGCCTTGCCGCTACCGCTGGCGAGAATGGCACCCGGCTCGAACTGCCAACCCCGACCGACGATCTGTGACCACTCCGTCGCACCGAACTCGGCTCGGTCGAGGCGCTTCCACATCTCGTCCATCACCACGTCCGACCGCCGGAGGATCGTCCAGTCCTGGGTGGGCGTCCCCCGCGTCCACAGATCGCCTGCTTCGACCTTGAACTCCTCGCCGGGCATGCCGACCAGGCGTTTCACCATGATGCGCGAGCGCTCGAGGGGGTGCTTGAACACGACGATCTCGAAGCGCTCGGGCTCGCGCATCTTGAACGAGAACTTGTCGACCAGCACGCGATCGAACAGCCCCGACTGCGGATCACCCATCAAGGTCGGTTGCATCGAGCCGCTCGGGATCCGACTGATCTCGAGGATGAACACCTTGAAGAGCAACGCGACGATAATCGCCGTTGCGATCGCTTCGATGTTCTCGCGGAGGAACCGGCGCGGCTTGGCGTCGGCGGACTTGGACTTGGACATGGAAGCGTGTGGGGGAGCGACGTCAGCGGATCCAGCGAAGGCGCGAGCCATAGGTCCGTGACCAGGGCCAGAATACCGCCCAGGCGCGGCCGACGATGGCCGAGCGGGGTACGAAGGGTGCTTCTTCCGGTGGCAAGCGGCGCGCATCCGACGGCCGCAGCCAGTGCGTTTCGCCCCATTCGTCGCCGAAGACGAGACTTGGGCCGTATGGATCGCCCAGTCCGACGGTGCGCGGGTTCTTGCCGTGACTGGTGTTGCCACGCAGGATCCCCGCGTCGGTGTCGAAGCGCGTGAAGCGCCACTCGCGACTGTCGCTCGAGTTCGATGGGTTGTCGCCCAGCATGTAGTAGTGCCCGGGCGGGATCTCGATGCGGTCGGTGACGGCGCGCTGGGCGGTGTAGTGGATGTCGCGATGCACGGCGAGGTCGTCGAAGGCGGCGCTGCCGCTCTCGAGCCCGATCCAGACTTCCGAGCGGCGGTCGCTCGCCGGTTCCACGTCGGCCGCGAGGATGGGTTCGCCGTCGACGAGCAGCTCGAGCCGGTCGTCGAGATTCTGGGCGACGAATCGCGTACGCGCACCCTTGGCGAGGGGCAGCGCTTGCATCGTGGACGCCAGGAGTTGCGGCTCGCCGTGCTCGGAAGCTAGCCAGATGCTCGCCGTGGCGACGCCGTCCCCGGCCGCCGGACCGGCGAGTTCGAACCGGTAACGGCGGCGGCCCTCGAAGAGTTCGACCCATACGGAGGTCGCGTCGGCGCCCGGCGTCACGTCGCCTCGGACCGCGACGTCGGCGACGAGCTCGTGTCCGAAGTCGTGCACGCGCTCGCGTAGCGCCGCGGCGATCCGGGGCGGATACCCGTCGAGCGGCGAGTTGCGGACGGAGCCCTCGACTCCCACGAAACGCGCGCGTCCGGCGCTCGCCGCGCGAACGGAGCGGCCCTCGAAGCTCCAATCGGCGTTACCTCCGAACAGCGCGGCATCGGGATCGAGGGGCAAGAGCTCCCGCAACAGGCTCGATTGGACGGTTCGCGGCTTGCGCACGATCGCCCACGGTTGGCTCGCGTCGCGTCGCTGAAAGAGATCGCCGCCTCGAATCTCCAGCTCTTCGGGACCGACGCCAACGATGCGCTTGACGAAGTTCTGCGAGCGATCGAGCGGATAGCGGAACACGACCACGTCGAACCGTTCGGGTTCGACGATGAGCGGCGACAGGCGATCGACCAGGATGCGATCGAACAGCCCGAGGCGCTCGTCGCCGAACAGCGTCGGCTGCATCGAACCCGTCGGGATGCGATACGCGTCGACGATGAAGCCCTTCAAGAGCAGCGCCAGGATCACGGCGACGACCAGCGCCTCGAGGTTGTCGCGCCAAGGCGTGCGGCGCACGCCGTCCGTCACTTCTTGCCCTCGTCCTTGTCGCCCAGGACGGCGAGGAAAGCCTTCTGCGGAATCTCGACGCTGCCGACCTGCCGCATGCGGCGCTTGCCCTCTTTCTGCTTCTCCAAGAGCTTGCGCTTGCGCGTGATGTCGCCGCCGTAGCACTTCGCCGTCACGTCCTTGCGTAGCGCCGCGATGTTCTCGCGCGCGATCACGCGGTGACCGACGGCGGCCTGCAGCGGCACCTCGAACATGTGCCGCGGGATCTCCTTGCGCAGCTTCTTGATCACGGCGCGACCACGCTGGTCGGCTTGATCGAAGTGGCAGATCGACGACAGCGCGTCGACCTCTTCGTGGTTCACGAGAATCCTCAGCTTCACGAGACGATCGGGCTTGTATCCGATGATCTCGTAGTTGAGCGTGCCGTACCCGCGCGTCGCGGACTTCAGCTTGTCGTAGAAGTCGTAGATGATCTCGGCCAGCGGGATGTCGTAGACCAACTGCACACGCGTCTGCGAGAGGTACTCCTGCCGCACGTAGACTCCGCGGTGATCGTTCGTGATCTGCATCATCGAGCCGACGTATTCGGTCGGCATCAGCATCGTCGCGCGCGCGATCGGCTCGAGCAGCTCTTCGAACGTGTCCGGTTCGGGCAGTTGCCCGGGCGAATGGATGTCTTCGAAGGCGCCCGTCGAGCGCTTGATCCGATAGGTGACGTTCGGCGCCGTCTGGATCATGTCGATGTCGTGCTCACGCTCGAGTCGCTGCTGGATGATCTCCATGTGCAGCAAACCGAGGAAGCCGCAGCGGAAGCCGAAGCCCAGCGCGTCGGACGTGACCGGATCGAATTCGAGCGACGAGTCGGAGAGGCAGAGGGTCTCGAGCGCGTCGCGCAGGTTCTCGAAGTCGCCCGTGGCCGTCGGGTAGAAGTCCGCGTAGACCATGTGCACCGGCGGCTTGTAGCCCGGCAGCATCTTGACGGCAGGTCCCTTCTCCAGCGTGATCGTGTCGCCGACACGGACGTCGCCGAGCTTCTTGATGTTCGAGATGAAGTAACCGACCTCGCCCGCGGACAACTGCTCCGACGGCATCATCTTCGGGGCGAAACGCCCGAGTTCGAGCGCTTCGTAGCCCTTGCCCGTGCTCATCATCTTGATGCGATCCTTCCGCTTGATCGTGCCGTCGAAGATGCGCAGGTAGATGATGACGCCGCGGAACTCGTCGTAGACGGCGTCGAAGATCAGCGCGCGGAGCGGCCCTTCGGGATCCCCGCTGGGCGCGGGGATCTTGTGGACGATGGCATCCAGAACCTCCTTGACGCCTTGCCCCGTCTTGGCGGACACCCGCATGGCTTCGGTCGCGTCGATGCCGATCGACGTTTCGATCTCCTCGGCGATCTCGTCGGGACGCGAGTGCGCAAGGTCCAACTTGTTGAGCACCGGCAGGATCTCCAGGTTGGCTTCGACCGCGAGGTACGCGTTCGCGACGGTCTGCGCCTCGACGCCCTGCGAGGCGTCGACCAAGAGGATGGCGCCTTCGCACGCTTGCAGGCTCTTCTCGACCTCGTAGTTGAAGTCGACGTGCCCCGGCGTGTCGATCAGGTTCAACTGGTACTCAACGCCGTCGACGGTGTGGTGGATCGTCACCGCGCGCGCCTTGATCGTGATACCGCGTTCGCGCTCGAGCTCCATGTCGTCGAGCAACTGCGCGCGCATGTCACGCAGCTCGACCGAGTGGGTGATCTCGAGCATGCGGTCGGCGAGCGTCGACTTGCCGTGATCGATGTGCGCGACGATCGAGAAGTTGCGGATGCGAGCGGGCTTCAAACGTCTTCCTTCCGTCGTTCGGCTTCCTTCGAGAGGACCGCGTCGAGTCGCAGCGTGAGTCGGCGAAGCGCGCGGCCACGGTGGCTGACGGCGGCCTTCTCCGGCGCCGACAGTTCGGCAAAGGTCTTGCCCCTCGGCTCGTGCGCTTCCTCCTCGAACAGGAACAAGGGGTCGTACCCGAAGCCGGCGTCGCCGCGCGGCGCTTCGAGCACGCGCCCGACGGCCTCGCCGCTGGTCTGCAGGACGACGTCGCCCGCCGGCCGCGCCAAGGCGAGCGCCGCGACGAAGCGCGCCGATCGATCCGCGCGTCCAGTCAGTCGCTCGAGCAGCAGCGCGTTGTTGTCGGCGTCGGTGGCGCCCTCGCCCGCGAAACGCGCCGAGCGCACGCCGGGCGCCCCGTCGAGCGCGTCGACCGCCAGCCCCGAGTCGTCGGCGAGCGTCCAGCGCCCGCTGGCGAGGGCGCCGCTGATCGCCTTCTTGGCGGCGTTCTCGGCGAACGTCGCGCCGTCCTCGACCACATCCGGAAGTCCGCCCACGTCGGCGGGGGACAGGAGCCGGATGCCGAGCGGCGCGAGCAGCGCGCGAAACTCTTCACGCTTGTGCGCGTTGCCGGTGGCCAACAGGATCTCGGTCACGCCGACCCTCCCGGAAGCTCGAGCGCGAGGCGCTGCGCCGCGAAGATCGTGCGCGCGCCGGCGAGTCCCAGCTCGAGCATCTCGTCCAGCAGGCCGCGGCTGAAGGTCGCACCCTCGGCGGCGCCCTGCACCTCGACGAACTCGCCCTCGCCGGTGATCACCAGGTTCATGTCGACGTCGGCCTTGGAGTCCTCGGCGTAGTCGAGATCCAGGACCGGAACGCCGCCGACCACGCCGACCGAGACGCCGGCGAGCTGCGTCGAGAGCGGCCACTCGCGCAGTTGCCGCTTGCCTTGGAGAGCACGTAAGAGGTCGAAGAGCGCCACGTACGCCCCGCTGATCGCCGTCGTGCGCGTGCCGCCATCGGCTTGCAGCACGTCGCAGTCGATCCAGATCGTCTTCTCGGGCAGAAGCTTCATGTCGACGACCGCGCGCACGGAGCGTCCGATCAGGCGCTGGATCTCGACCGACCGTCCGTCGACCTTGCCCGCGCGGTCGCGCGGCTTGCGGCCGCCCGTCGAGGCCGGCAGCATCGCGTACTCGGCCGTGATCCAACCCTGGCCCTTGCCCTGCAGGAACTTGGGCACGCCATCGGTGGCCGTCGCGGTGCAGATCACCTGAGTACGGCCGAACGAAGCGAGCACAGACCCAGGCGTCGTGTCGGTGAAACCGCGCTGGAACTGAATCGGACGGGGATCGGCCGGACTGCGGCCGAAGCTGCGCTGCATGGTGCTGGGAAGGGTTGGAGAGAGGAGCGCGAAGCCCGACAGTATAGGCCTCGCTCCCTTCGAACGCTCCCGCTGGTATCGCTCGCCGCCGTATCGCTCAGGGACGCCGCTCGAGGTACGAGAGGTGTTCGAGCGGCACGGGGGGGGCGGCGCCGACGTGGGCGCCGGTGGTGAAGGTGAAGTCGAGGAGCGGGCCCTCGCGGGTGAGGTCGCGCGGCCCCTTGGCGCGGACGGGCGCTCCGAGCGCGAGGCCCGCGGCCGCGAGGTAGGGCGCGAGGAGGCTCTCGGGGGCTTCCCAGGCTCTCGGCATCCACTCCGCCAACGCTGCGGCGAGCGCTGCTTCGGCGTCCTGCCGGCTCGCGTCGGCGCCCTCGAGCGCGAGGCTCGTGACCGCGCGCTCCGCCACAAGGTGCTCGGGAAAGGCCCGCGCTTCGACGTTCCATCCGATGCCCACGACGAAGGGGCCGTCGCCGCGGCGTTCGACGAGGATGCCCGCGAGCTTGGCGTCCCGCGCGATCACGTCGTTGGGCCAGTCGAGCCGCGTCGCGATGCCGAGCGAGCGGCAGGCGGCGTGCACTGCGAGGCCCGCGGCGACGGACAGCGGCGCGGGCGAAACCAGGGGACGCGGCGGCACGAGCACCAAGCTGGCCGCGACGTCACGGCCCTCGGCGTTGATCCAGCGGCGTCCGCGCGTGCCGCGGCCGGCGGTTTGGCCGGCCGCCAAGAAGAGCGTGCCGTGCGCGGTCTCTGGGCGCGCGAGGGCGAATTCGTTCGTCGACGGAACGACGCCCAGGCGTTCGATCCCGAGCTTCAGCTCTAGAGCAGCGCCCCGGCCTTCTGCCCGAGGAGCCCCTTGAGGCGAGTCATCACGTTCGAGTGGATCTGGCACACGCGGCTCTCGGTCAGGGCGAGCATCTCGCCGATCTCGCGCATCGTGTGCCCGTACTGGTAGTACTGCTCGATGATGAAGCGCTCCTTGTGCGTCAGCGCGCGCGTGATGTAGCCCATCAAGTCCCGTCGGTTCAGCTCGCCGACCGGATCTTCGGCGGTCTTGTCCTCGAGGACTTCGACCTTCTCGACCGAGCCGTCGTCGTCCTCCCATTTCTCGGAGAGCGAGAACATCGTCTTCGCTCGCGAGGCTTGGATCTCGTTGACGAGCGAACCGTGGTCCATGTCGAGCGTCTTCGCCAACTCGGCGTGCGTCGGCTCGCGACCGTACTCGGCCGTGAGGCGTTGCAGCGCGCGATCGATCTTGCTGGCCTTGAGCCGCACGAGCCGCGGCACCCAATCCTGGCTGCGCAGTTGGTCGAGGATCGCGCCGCGCACGCGCGTCGAGCAGTACGTCTTGAACTTGATCCCGCGGTCCGCGTCGAAGCCGCGAATCGCGTCCATCAGTCCGAAAAGGCCGGCCGAGATCAGGTCGTCGAGTTCGATCGACTTGGGCAGCGTCTGCAGCAAGCGCTCGGCGATGTAGCGAACGAGCGGGTAGTGACGCTCGATCAGCGAGTTGCGCAAACTTTCGAGGCGAAGCTTCGAGGCGGCGCCCGCCTTGCCGGCGGTCTCGCTATAGAGCGCCCAGAGGTCTTCGGTGGGGATGTCGTCGAACTCCCCCTTGGGCACCTCGACGCCAGCCAGGTGGGCGAGGCGCACGTCGGAGTCGGCGTCCTGTTGGGCGGCCTGCACGGGGGCGACAGCGCTCGGCAGCGCGGACTTCGGCGGCGGGGCTTTCGCTTGCGCCGTGGCGCTCGCGGCCTTCGCGCCCGCCGTCTTCGTGCTCTTCGTCTTCTTGACCTTTGCCTTCGTGCTCTTCGTCTTGTTCACGGCGTTCGCCTTCGCGACCTTTGACTTGCGCTTCTTCGAGCCGGTGGTCGTGGCGTTCGAGGCCTTGACCTTCGAGGCCTTGGCCTTGGAAGTGGTCGCTTTCGACGCCGAGGCCTTCGAGGCAGTCCGCTTGGTGGCGGACTTCTTGACGGTCTTCTTGGCGGTCTTCTTGGCGGACTTGGACTTCTTTGCTCGTGCCATCACGCTCCTTCCCGGCTCGACGGCGACCGCGAAGTGCGGCACCGGAGGGTTGTGCTCCCCGAAGAGAGGTGTCGGCGGTTCGGCACGGAAACTTGTCCCCTAAAAGCGAGTGAGGCTGACGAGCGGCAGGTCTCCGAGGCGCTCGCGACCGTTGAGAAAGGCCAGTTCGACCACGAAAGCGGCGCCCACGGGCACGCCGCCCACCTTGCGGACCAAGCTGATGGAAGCCGCCATCGTGCCGCCCGTCGCCAAGAGATCGTCGACCAGGAGCACCCGGGCGCCGGCGTGAAACGCGTCGGTGTGCACCTCGAGCGTGTCCTGGCCGTACTCCAGGTCGTAGGACTCCGAGGCGGTCTTCCAGGGCAGCTTGCCCGGCTTGCGAATCGGAACGAAGCCCTTGTGCAGGCGGTCGGCGAGGACGGTCCCGAACAGGAAGCCGCGCGACTCGATGCCTGCGACGATGTCGAATTCGAGCGCCTCGACGCCGGCCAAGAGGCCGTCGATCGTCGCCCGCAGTCCCGCCGGGTCGGCGAGCAGCGGCGTGATGTCCTTGAAGACGATCCCGGCCTTCGGAAAGTCCGGGACGTCGCGGATGAAGCGTTGAATCACGATTCGGCGCGGAGGGAGGAGAGCGCGAAAGAGTCGGGCGGGCTAGCCACCGCGCGCTTCACATGCGCGCGGGCGCCGCGACTCCGAGCAGCCCGAGGGATGTATTGATAACGATCGCGGCGGCTCGAACAAGGGCGAGCCGCGCACGGGAGAGAGCTTCGTCCTCGCTGACCACCCGATGATCGACGTACCAGCGGTTGACCTCGCGCGCGAAGTCCGCGACCCAGGAGGCCAGCACCGACGGCTCGGCCTCGCGCGCCGCTTGCCGCACGACCCCGCCGAAGCCGCCCATGGCCAAGAGCAGTTGGTCCGCGTCGGCCAGCAACGCAGCGTCGAATTCGGCCTCGGCCGCGAAGCCCGCGGCCTCGCCCTTGGCGACGATCGAGCCCAGGCGCGCGTGCGTCCACTGGCAGTAGGGGCCGGTGTCACCGCTGAACGAGAGCACCTCCTGCCAGTCGAAGACGACGTCCTTGACGCGCTCCTTCTTGAGGTCGTGGAAGATCACCGCCCCGATGCCCACCTGCTCGGCAATTTCCTCTTTGTTGGGTAGCTCCGGGTTCTTAGCGGCGATGACGGCCAGCGCTTCGGCGCGCGCGCGGTCGAGCAGCTCGTCGAGGAAGATGACCTTGCCTTCGCGTGTAGATAAGCGCCCTTCGGCCAGTCGTAGCAGTCCGAAGTCCACGTGTTCGACGCGCGGCTCCCAGTCGAGGCCCATGCGCTCGAGCACGGCCTTCAACTGCCGGAAGTGGAGGCGCTGCTCGGAACCGACGACGTACAGGCAGCGCTCGAACTCGAACTCCACGAAGCGGCTGAAGAGCGCGGCGAGGTCGCGCGTCGCGTAGAGCGTCGTCCCGTCGCTCTTGCGCAGCAGGCAGGGCGGCGAACCTTCGCCCAGTTGGGCCTCGAGGTCGACGATCAGCGCGCCGTCGCTCATGTCGGTCACGCCGGCGGCGACGATCCGATCGACGGTCGCGTCCAGCTTGTCCTCGTACCAGGCCTCGCCGCGGAAGTGGTCGAAGCTGACGCCGAGCCGGTCGTAGACGCGCTGGAATTCGCGCAGCGAAAGTTCCGTCAACCGGCGCCACGTGGCGCGCACGTCGCCCTCCTCGCCGCTCTCGAGCTCGCGGAAGGCTTCGCGCGCACGGGCTTCGAGGCTCGGATCGGCGTCGCTCTCCTCGTGATAGCGCACGTAGAGCGCGAGCAGCGCGCGGATCGGCTCGGCTTCGAGGTCCACCGTGTCGCCCCAGCGCTCGAGCGCGGCGATCAGCTTGCCGAACTGGCTGCCCCAGTCGCCGAGGTGATTGATCCCGACCGTGCGGTACCCGAGGTGGTCGTGGAGTCGCTTGATCGCCGCGCCCAGGATCGTCGAGCGTAGGTGCCCGACGTGCATCGGCTTCGCGATGTTGGGTGACGAGAAGTCGATCACGATCGTCTTGCCTGCGCCCTCGTCCGAACCGCCGTAGGCGTTGCCCGCGCGCAGGACGGCGCCGACGACGCTGCGGGCGAGCGCGCCGCGCTCGATCCTGAAGTTGAGGTACGGGCCCGTCGCGACGACCGAGATGTCGGGCTGCGCCAGCCGCTCGGCCAGCTCCGCAGCGATCTTCGGCGGCGCCTTGCGAAGCGTCTTTGCGAGCGGAAAGCAGGGAAAGGCCAGGTCGCCCATCGACGCGTCGCGCGGCCGCTCGAGCTTGACGTCGTCGGGGGCGAGGCCGGTGGCCTCGGCGATGGCGGCGCGCAGCCGATCGGTGAACTCGTTCATGGGGTCGGTGAGGAGCGAGGGGACGCGGCGATCCTACTCCGGACGCCGCCCGAGCCGACGTGCTCGGCGCGACGTTTAGGTCGCGCGCGCGAGGAAACGGAAGAGCTCGTCGAGGAACCCGTCGCCCACCGCCGCGCGCAAGCCCGCCAGTCCCGGCGAGCCGTTGACCTCGGCGATCAGTGGCCCCGTCGGGCCGGGCAAGAGGTCGACGCCCGCGACCTCGAGCCCGACGGCGGCCGCCGCGCGCTCGGCGATGTCGCGGAGGTCCGCCGTCAGTTCGATGCGCTCGCCGGTGCCGCCGCGATGCAGGTTCGAGCGCCACTCACCCGCGCGCGCGCGACGCCGCATCCCGGCCACGGCGCGGCCGCCGATGACCAGCACGCGCAGGTCGGTGCCCCGTGCCTCCGGGACGAAGCGTTGCAGCAAGCAGCGCTCGTCCGCGGCGCGTCGCTCGAGCTCCGCCGCGCTCTGGATCAATTCGACCGCTTCACCCTTCGTGCCGATCGGGTGCTTCCAGACCCAAGGCGGCGGCCCGAGCGCGTCGGCGACCTCGGCCGCGGTCGCGTCGCCGCGCGACAGGACGGTCACGGGCAGGGGCAGGTCGGCTGCGGCGAGTTCGACATAGGTCGCGAGTTTGTCACGCGCGATGCGCAGCGGGCGGGCTGCGTTGACACAGCGCAGTCCGCCTAGCTCGAGCTGGCGCAGGACGTCGAAGCCGCGTTCGGGCGTGGCGCTGCCCATGCGAGTGAAGACGAGGTCGACGTCGAGCGAGCCCAAGCATACGATCGAAACGCCGTCGTCGCCCGTGACCTTGCGGGCCTGCAGCGGGTTCTCGAGGCGCGCCTCGTGGCCGGCAGCGCGCGCGGCCGTGAGGAAGACCTCGGTTCCCGGTGAACCCTCAAGCTGCGAGAGGACGAGCAGCTTCACGACTTCGACGCGATCGGCTCGCCGATCGTGCCCAAGTGACAATAGCGCGTTCCCGGCACGGCGATCGGGCTGCGCAACATGCCGATCACGATGCCGTCGGTCGGCGCCGTGTACGCGCTGGTCACCCTGCCGAACGAGTCGAACATGCGCGCGATGCGTTGCTTCTTGTGCAGCCGGTCGCAGAGGTCGAAGTTGCAGTCGAGCAAGCCGCCCTCCCGCGTGCGCAACCAAGTGGACTTCGAGCAGACGACCGGCGTGCGCGGCGGCAGTTCCGGCTCGGCGGCGGGCCACATGCCGAGCGACGAGAGGATGTTCAGCACACCCAACTCGCCCTCGTCGACCATGCGCCCTTGAAACTCCGAGGGGTTGCCTGCTTCGACCGTGATCGCCGGAATGCCCTTGCGCCGCGCTGCGCTGCGCAGCGTGCCGTCGCCGCTCTTGCCGTGCAGCACGATCTGGGGGTTCATCAGGTGGGCCAGCTCGCGCGACTCCTTCGAGAAGAGGTCGGCGCGCACGTACATCGAGTTCACGCGGCCCGCGCTGGCGGTGTGGATGTCGACGAGGAACTGGATGCCGGGCAGGAACACCGTCAGGAACGCGCGTGCGTACTGCTGCGAAGGCAGACCGTTCGCGGAGCCCGGAAAGACGGTGTTGAGGTCGCGGTGGTCCTCGGGGAAGCGTCGTTGCTCGAACTGGTACGCGGGAACGTTGACGATGGGCGAGCAGACCAGCGTTCCCGACAGTTCGCGCGGGTCTAGCGTCTCGAGCAAGTGGTGGATGATCTTGATGCCGTTGAGTTCGTCACCGTGGACGGCCGCCGTCAGCCCCAGCGTCGGGCCGGGGCGCGAGCCGCGTACGACGACGAACGGGCAGAAGACCGGCTCGCCGAGATTGTCCTGATAGATGCGGGCGCGGAAATCCGTGCGCGATCCGGTCGCCAGTTCGGAGACCGGCAGCGGCTCGATTCCGATCTCGTGCGGCGCGGCCTTCATTCGGCTTCGCTCCCGTTCTTCTTCACGCGCACGTCCTCGCGCACTTCGTTCAAGAGCTCCTCGTCGTTGTTGAGCGAGCGGAACAGATCGCGCCGGAGGCCGCCGCCGCGCTTGGAGAGCTGTTGCGCCAGGTCGTCGATCGCACGGTTCGCCATCACGGCTTGCACGTAGGAGTCGATCAGGTCGTCGAGGCCGAGCCCCAGCTTGTGGAAGTCCTTGCGATCCATCATCAACAGGCGCTTCGGTTCGGTCTCCCACTCTTCATCACCGACCTTCTTCGACAGGTTGGTGCCGAGGACCAGCCAGGAATCGCTCTTCTCGGGGACTTCCGAGGACATCGCGAGCGGCGCGCGACGCGCGTACATCGCGACAGGCCGATACTCCGTCTCTTGCCACGAGACCATCACTCGAATGTCGAACACGTAGGCGGCGTCGTGCTTGTCCGGCACCGTGCCGATGTGGAAGACCTTGCCCTTGGAGCTGGTCGAGGACCACCGGAAGTTCCCGACCAGCTGCTGCACGATGAACTCGTCGTACGGGTGGTCGAGCTGCATGAAGTTCGCCAGTTCGCGCTCGGAGACCAGCGTGTAGATCCCTTGCCCGGCGTTCAGGTAGGGAACCTTGACGACGGCCTTGCCGCCCAACCGCTGAAACGCGAGCGGCACCTCTGCCTTGCGCACGTTCGTGTACGACTGCGGCGTTTGGATCTCGAGGCCGAACGCACGTTGCTCGCTGTTGAACAGGTCGTAGGCCTTCGACGCCGTCGTCTTGTTCCGGCCCCCCGCGAGGCACGCGATGATCGGGTTCAGGATCGGCGTCCGCAGGTTGATCGGCAGCCGCGTCCACGGGCGTTGCGTCACGTAGCGGAACGCGCACAGGACGTCGCGCATTTGGCCGTCGAGCAAGACCTTGAGGCGGCGGTCCTCGATCGCGAGATAGCGCTCGGGGTTGGACGCCCGGCAGGGAACGAGGTGCACCGGTCGTTCCATGATGGTGGCGAGCACCTGCGCGTAGCCCGACGCCTCCATCGGGTTCTTGTCGTACAGCACCACGACTTCGCCCTCCGTCTCGCCGCGCGTGCGCTTACGCAGCAGCGGCAGGAACGTGCGCTCGAGCAAGCGCCGGTAGCCGCCCTCTTCGGCGTCGTCGTCGAGCAACGGGAACGACTTCTGACCCGACGGGCAGGAGTTCGTCTCGACGATGTACTTCAGCTTGACGCCGTTCTCGGTGGAGATGTTGAAAACGTCGCTGCCCGACCAATGCAGGTGCTTGGGCGCGGTGGTCAGGATCTCGGTGAGCCGCTCGCGGCTCGTCAGCGGATGCAGGTTGCAGTAGCGGCTGATGATCCGCTTCGTCGACATTCGCATGAAGCTGCCCACGAGCGGGTGCAGCGTCGCGTTGAGCGTGCGCGGGTAGTAGTGCCGCTCGGCGTCGAACTCGTTCGGGCGAAAGGTCTCGACGCTCATTCCCAGTTGGCCCACTCGGCGTTCTTCGTTTCCAGGTCGCGCTCGAGCTCGGCGAGCTCGAGTTGGTGCTCCATCAGCTTGGCGTGGTCGGTGAAGACCGCTTCCTTGCTCAACTGAGCCAGGAGTGCTTCGCGTTCGCCCTCGAGCCGGATGATCTCCTTCTCCAGCTTCTCGAGGCGCCACGGATTGGCGGGCTTACGCTTCTTCGCCTGCGCGGGTTTCGCGGGCTTCGCCGTCGTGCTCGCCGCGGCAGCCTCGGCAGCGCGCTTGCGCTGTTCGTCTTCGCGCTTCTTCGCGGCGGCGTTGCCCTCGAACGTTGCTTGCTGCTCGGCGAGCACGTTGCTGCGATACTCGGAGTAGTTGCCGGGCATCGAGCGCACGCCGTTCGACGTCACTTCGAGGATGTGCGTCGCGAGTCCGTCGAGGAAGGCGCGGTCGTGCGTGATGACCAGCAGCGCGCCCGGGAAGGTGGCCAGCATCTCTTCCAACGCCGTGCGGCCAGCGAGGTCCAAGTGGTTCGTCGGCTCGTCCAACGCCAGCCACGACGGTTCGGTCAGGACCAGTCGCGCGAGCGTCAACCGCGCGCGCTCGCCACCGGACAGCGACTTGACCGCGAGGTCGACGTCTTTCCCGCGGAAGAGGAAGCGCGCCAGGTGATTGCGAATCTCGAGGTCGGTCATGCGCGGGTGATCGCGCAGGATCTCCGTGTACGGCGTGCCGTCGTCGCGTAGGTCTTGCAGCTCTTGGTCGTAGTACCCGCACGACGCCTTGTAGCCCTCGCGGATCGTTCCGCCCAACGTCGGCAAGCGACCGGCGAGCGTCTTCAACAGCGTCGACTTGCCGGCGCCGTTCGGTCCGACGATGCCGATGCGATCGCCGCGCCCGATGCGCAGGTCGAGACCGCGGAGCAGCGGCATGTCCGGCGTCGGTCCGACGACCAGGCCCTCGGTCGCCAGGACTTCCTCGCCGCCGCGCTCGACCTTCCCTAGCTGGATCCGCGGCCGACGCACGTCGTCGTACGGCCGCTCCAGGCGCTCGACGTTCGAGAGCCGTTTGCGGCGTCCCTTCGCCTCGCCGGTGCGCTGGCTGCCCATGTGCTTCTTGATGAAGCTGTCTTCCTTGCGCAGGAACTCCTGCTGCGCCTCGTACTCGCGCAGCGCTTCGGTGAAGCGTTCCGCCTTGAGGTCGACGTAGCGCGAATAGTTCCCCGGATAGCGCACGAGCTTGCCGCGCTCGACCTCGACGATCACGTCGACGACGGAATCGAGCATGCGGCGGTCGTGGCTGACGAGGATGACCGCGGAGTGAATCTGCTGCAGCCACGCCTCGAGCCACTCGATGCCGACCAGGTCCAAGTGGTTCGTCGGCTCGTCCAGGAGCAACAGGTCGGGCACCGCAACCAACTCGCGCGCGAGCGCGGTTCGGCTCTTCTCGCCGCCCGAGAGCACGCGCGCCTCGCGATCCCACAGCTCGCGCGCGAGGCCGATGCCGCCGAGAACCGTCTCGACGGTGCGTTCCGCTTCCCAGCCGCCGAGGAACTCCATGCGCGCGGTCAGCTCGCCGTGGCGATTCATCAGCTTCTCGAGCGCCTCGCCGTCGGCGGTCGCCATCGCTTCGCCACAGGCTTCCAGTTCGGCTTCGACGTGCCGTACTTCCTCGAGGCCGGTCTCGACGAATTGGCGCACCGTGACGCCGGCGTCGAACTCCGGCCGCTGCTCGACGTACCCGACGCGCGCACCGCGCGTGATCTTGAGCGTGCCGACGTCGATCTGCTCGACGCCGGTGATCAGCTTGAGCAGGGTCGTCTTGCCCTCGCCGTTGCGACCGACGATCCCGACCTTCTCACCGTTGTCGACGACGAGGTCGGCCCCGGACAGCACCTCCGCGCTGCCGAGGATCTTCTTGACCTTCTCGAGGATCAGGACGCTCATGGGCGGCAGAATACGGTGCCGCACTCGCGTCAGCGCGAGTGCGGCACCGTATTGTTTCCGCATGCCCGCTCCCCCCGACGACGCCCGCCTGCTGCGGGCCGAGGTGCTCGACGTGCGCCCCTCGGGTGCGGACGGCGTCGTCCTCGCCGTGCGGCCCGAGCGCGAACTCGCGCCGGTGCGTCCCAGCCGCTTCTTCATGCTGCAGCGGCTCGACCGCGAGCTGCCCTGGATCCCGCGGCCGTTCTCGATCTATCGCCAGGCGCCGGGGCGCGTCGAGTTCCTTTTGAAGGTGATGGGGCGGGGGACACGAGCCCTGGCCGAGTCGTTGCCCGGCACGCCGCTGCGTATGACCGGGCCGCTCGGCAACGGTTGGCCGACGCTCGACGGGGACGGGCCGCCGTGGGTCTTCTTGGCGGGCGGCGTGGGCGTCGCGCCGTTTCCGATGGCGATCGACGCGGCGCTCGCCGGGATGGACGGGGCCAAGCCGGTGCTTCCGGGCGATCTGACGTTCCTGTTCGGCGCGGCCACCGCGGATCTGCTCTACGACGTCGCCGACTACGAAGCCAGCGGCGTGCGCCTGTTCACGGCGACCGACGACGGCTCACACGGCTTTCACGGCAACGTGCTGGCGCTGCTCGACCAGCTCGTGGCGCTCGGCGAGGTCGCGCCGGTGCAGCGCCTTCTGGCCTGTGGACCCGATCCGATGCTGCGCGCCGTCGAGCGCCGCGCGCGCGAGCTCGGGCTCGACGCCTGGCTGAGCCTCGAGACGCCGATGGGCTGCGGCGTCGGCATCTGCAACGGCTGCCCGGTGGACACGCTGCCGGACGGGCCCTTGGGGGCATGGCCGAATGCGAAGTGCTGCGTCGAAGGCCCGGTCTTCTCGACCGACGCGGTGACGCTGCTGGCTGGCGCGCACTGCCACGCCTGAGCGCGGCCGGCTCGGGGGATCACGTCACCAGCGCCGGCTGCGCCTGGTGCACCGTGATCTGGGTGAACGGGATGCCCCAGCCGCGCTCGTTGCAGACGTCGACGCACAAGGCTTGGATCAGGCGACCGATCGCTTCGAACTTCGGTGCGGCGCTGCCCTTCAGGTCGGCGAGGACCTGGTAGTCGAGCGACGAAGCGCCGGCTTGGTGAAACTCGACCGCGAGCGACTCGATCGCATCCTCGCCGAGCAGCGCAATCAAGCCGCCGCGGATCTTGGACAGGAAGACGTCCGGTACGGTCGTCGTCGCGATCGCCTGGTGTTCGTAGTCGATGCCGAAGATCACCGTCCGACGGAAGCCGTCGGAGAGGTTCTGCGGCGCGAGTTCGAGGTAGTCGGAGGTTTGGTAGGTGGCGCGCGCACCGCCCAGAAGTTGCAGCTCCACCATGTCGGGTGACTGGTGCTTGACCATGCCACGCACTCCGTCCGAGAGCAGCACCCACGAATTGCGCTTGGATGGGAACCAGATCTCGTCCTTCGAGCATGTGCGCGAGCGCATCGCGGTCAGGTCCTTGATCGGCAGGCGACGAACGCCGCCAGCCAACTCGGGGTTCGAGATCAGCGCGTAGTAGGAGAGCTTGGAGACGATGTACGGGATGCCGTCGATGACCAAGCGTTCGTGCTCGCGCACCGTGCCCAGGTTGAGCATCAGCCGGATCTGTTCGAGGAACATCGGGATCGCCGTCTTGAACGCCCAAGCGACGCCGAGCAGGAACAGGATCGAGAGTCCGAGCAGCACCCAGTCGCCGGACGCGTAGAGGACGAGCAGGGCTGCGATGAGCGAGAACAGTCCCGCGAACAGGAAGTACGCCACGTCCGCGATGCGCGCGTAGATGTGCCGACCGCTGTTCTTCTGGCCCGGCATCACCTTCAGGACGATCCGGTGCAGGAAGCGCAGCAGCATGAACATCAGCACGGCCGTCGCCAGGGCGAGCGCGAGGTTCAGTCCGCGCGTGCGAAAGAAGTCGGCCAGCGCGCCTTGCGTCGTCTCCAGGAACGGGCGCTGTTGGGAGAGCCGCTTCTCCAACTGGAAGCGCGTGACGGTCGCTTGCCCCTGAGCCTCCTTGATGCGCGCGCTCCATGCGTCGCGCGAGCGTTCGAGCGCGGCGCGTAGCTCGAACGGGTCGTCCGGTTCGAGGTTGTCGAGCAAGCTCTCGATGCTCGCGAGCGCCTCGCGCGCGATTCGCTCACGACCTGCGATGTACTCGAGCTGACCGCGCAAGCGTTCGATCTGCCGCGGCGCCTCGGTCGCGTCCTTCAGTTCCTCGATGAGCGGCTGGACCAGCTTCATCACCTCGGCCTGCAGGTCGAACGAGTCGGGCTCCGTCAGGTCGAACTCGTCCAGGTCGATGCCGGTCGCGATGGACTCGAAGTCCGCATCGAGCCGAAGGACCTCGTCCTGCAACGCGCGAATCTGGCGTTCGATCGCCTCGCGTTCCGACTCGACCGGCGTTTCGATCAGCCGCGCCCGCAGCTCGTCGATCGTGGCGAGCTTGGCTCGGCGGCTACGCTGGAGTGCGCTGAGGCTCTCGAAGGAACGTTCGCCGGCGTACGGCTTGGTGGCCGCCGGCGGAACGATTTCGTCCACATCGAAAGCGGTGTCTTGACCGGCGGCCGGAAGCGCCAGCAAAAGCAGCACGAGCAGGTCGCGGAGTTTCATCGTGAAGGCTGGGGGGTAGCGAAGTCGAGAGCGCGGGATCCGGCTCAGCGTTCCAGGCGTTCGCGGAAGAGCGCGAAGCGCTGGCGGCCGAACTCGGTGTTCGTTGCGATCCATTCGGCGTGCTGGAACGCGGTCGGCGAGAACTGCTCTCGAAAGCGTTCGAGGTGCGGGTAGATCTTGGCGAACATCAGCAAGCCCTCGCCCGTCGATTCGGCCAGCAGCTCGGCGTGCACGGCACCGTGATGCGCCATGCCGAAGGCCATCTCGAAGTAGCTCGAGACCTGGCGGAAGGCGGCGTTGTCGGGGTGCTCGAAGCGCGTGATCGCAACCAGGTCGTCGTAGCCGGCGGGTTTCCAGTCGAGCATCGTGCGACGCGAGTCACGCATCACGGCTTCGCGCCGTAGGTCGTACAACTGGAGAACGACGAGCGCGTCGTCGGGCGTCGGGGTCTCTTTCATGCGCGCCACTCTAACCGCTGGCGCGAGGGGCCGCGCGCTAACGCGCTTCGCGGCGAATCAGCGCGCCGCCTCGCGCTCGGCGAGCTTGCGCAGTCGCAGTTCGACGCCTTCGACGGCGCCCTCGGCCTTTTCGCGAGGCCAGTCGGCGGGCGGCGCCAGCTCGAGCGCGCGCTCGTACTGCGACGCTGCTTCGTCGAAGCGCCCCAACTCTTCGAGGTAGTGCCCGAGTTCCGAGCGGGCGACGAAGCCGTCCACGCGCTCGAGCGACGCGCGCATCGACGCCAACGCCTCATCGTCGCGTCCGCGGTGCCGTTGGATGCGTCCGCGTTGGTACAGGAGGTCGGGGTCGTCGGGCGCCAACGCCAGACCTAGGTCGATCCACGTCTCTGCGGCGTCCAGCTCCTCGCGCGATCCTTCGATCGCCGCCAGCTCGAACAGCACGCGGGGATCGCGCCATTCGTACTGCGCCAGGACCGTGCGCAGCGCGGTCGCACGCTCGGTCGTGCGCGCCAGGCTGAACGCCTTCAGGAGCGGCCCGCGCGCCGCCTCCTCCGCACCCTCCGCCAGCAGCAGCGCGGCCAGGTCGTGGTGCGCTTCGAAGTGATTGGGATCGAGTTCGGTCGCACGCCGGAAGGCCTCGATCGCGTCCTCCGTGCGTTGCCGCACGACGAGCGCGTTGCCACGCAGGTAGAACGCCTGCGCGTTGCGCGGGTCGAGGGCGAGGGTACGGTCGATCCGGCTCAGCGCCTCGGTCGTGTCGGACTCGTGCAGCGCGATCGCCGCGAGCAACAGCTCGACGGGCGCGCTGTCGCCATGCTTGGCGGCGAGCCGCTCGGCAGCCGCCTTCGCCGCCTCGAGGTTGCCCAGCTCGAAGCGCGTCTGCGCGACGAGCAGCGCGTCCTCGAGGTGTCCGGGCCGCAGCTCCGCTGCGCGCCGGAAGTGCGCGAGCGCCCGGCGCGCATCGCCCTCGGCCGCGGCCAGCCGCCCAAGGTTCTGGTGCGCTTCGGGCATCGTGGGATTGGCGGCCAGCGCGGCGCTCAACGCGGCGCGCGCCTCGTCGAGGCGACCCTCGAACAGGTACGAGACCCCCAGCGCGTTGTGGACCTGCTCGACCTCGAGGTGTTCGCTCCTGACGCGAATGCCCAGCTCGCGCGCGCTCGCTTCGCCCGAGCGCAGGACGGCGATGTCCTGCGCCAATTCCTCGAAGAAGAACGACGCGACCTTCGAGCCGGCAAATCCTTGGGAGCGCGCGAGGAACAACTGCGCCCAGCCGTAGCCGAGACGCACTTGCAGGTTGTCGCGCGAGCTGACGAAGAGATCGGAGCCCGGCTGCTTCGCATCGACGAGCAGTTGCTGCGCGTGCTCGTACACGTCGATCGCGCGCTCGAGCAGGGCGGGATCGTCGGTGCGCTGATACTCGGCGAGCAGCACGCGACCGAGGCCCCACTGGACGTACACCGAGCGCGGCGACAGCGCCGCCTCGGTCTCGAACAGCGTGCGCTCGTCCTGCCAAACGGCCGAGCGTGCATCGCTGCGCCAAGCCCAGACGAGCGCCAGGGCACCGAGCGTCACCAGCGCGGGCCGGCGAGCCAACAGGCTGCGCGCCAACAGCGCCAAGCCGAACGCGGCGGCGAAGACGGAGAGATAGAGGAAGCGATCGGAGAGCGGGAAGCGTCCCAGCGACTCGACGCGGATCAGGATTGGCAGCAGGCTCGCGACGACCCAGCCGCCGATCAAGAGCCCCGCCGACAAGCCGCCGCGGCGGCGCGTGCGAAGTCCGACGAACACGAGCGCCGCGAGGAATGCCACGCCGGCCAAGGCGCGCAGCGCCGCGGGGTCCCACCATGTGAGGTCGGGCCGGAACGGGCGAAAGAGGCGCAGTTCCAGCGGCAGTGCCAGAAGTTCGGTGCCGCGTCCCAACAGCTCGACGCGCAGCAGCGCGAGGCGGCTCCAGCCGACGCCGAAGTCGGTCGTCACGCGATCGAAACCGGCCCACGGACTCTCGAACACGAACATGCGCGCCGCGAAGTAGAGGGCCAGGACGGCGAGCAACGGCCCATAGGCGCGAGCGGCGCGGTGTTGCACGGTGTCGCCGAACGCCGCCCCCTCGTCGTCGCGTCGCGGCCGCGCCAAGTCGATGACGACGGCGAGCGGTAGCACCGCGGCGCCCATCTCCTTGGAAGCCAACGCCAGGCTGAACCAGACCGCCGCCGCGAGCGCGATGCAGCGCGACCCCGCTGCCCGCCAACGCGCGAACGACGCCAGCGCGAGCAGCGCGAAGGCACCGAACAAGGGATCGTTGAGCGCGCTGATCCAGGCCACGCTCTCGACGTGCAAGGGATGCAACCCGAACAGCGCGACGGTCGCGACGGTGACCATTCGGTCGCGCACCAAGCTCCAAGCCAAGAGCCCGGCGGCGAGGCTCGCGACGAGGTGGGCGGCGAGGCTCACCGCGTGCAACGCGAGAACCGACTCGCCCGAGAGCCGCCACGCCAACAGGTGCGCCGCCGCGGGCAAGGGCCGCCAGTAGCCGATGCTCTGGGCGTCGCCCGGCGCGAGGAAGTCCCAGTAACTTCGACCGAAGACGCTGCGCAGCTCGCCAAGGTCCGCCAGCGCCGGATTGCGCGCGATCAAGAGCAGGTCGTCGTAGACCAGCTCTCCCTGCAACGAGCGCGCGAAGGCCAGCGCGACGACGGCTAGCGCGGCCAGGACGAGCGCGAGAGGGAAGCGGGGGGCGGAGGACATGCCGCGAACAGTAGCCGCTGACGAGCCGGTGGTCTCGCCACGATCGCCGCACAGCAGGCCCGGGCCTATTGCAGGACGAATTCCTGGAGCGCGCTCACCGCGTACGGAGCGCCGCCCGTCAGGCGCACCGACTGCGCGTAGACCGTCAAGCCGCTGGAGGCGCCCGCCGCCGGGTGCGTGAAGCCGGTCCAACCCTTGGCCGGAATCGCGACCAACTGGTTGGGCCCGGCTAGGAAGAGCCGCGTGAAGTTGTTCCCGAGGTCGAGGCTGAGCGTGCCGGGCCAGTGGCTGGGGGACGGGTCCACCGACCAGGCTACGACTTGCAAATCGCCGACCGCGCCGGCCGCGAGCAAGGGAACGCCGCTCGCCGCCGACACCGGGTTCCCGACGTCACCCGTTCCGCACTGCAGCGTGGGCGAGTCCGGCGCGACGATCGTCAGCGGCGCCGTCGCCGTCGACGTGCCCTGGGTCAGCGAGACCGTCACCGCACCGAGCGAATCGACTTGCGGCATGTCGAAGCTCAACTGCGTCGAGCTCGACACGGCGAGCGACGTGACCGGAACACCGTCGACGGTCACCGCGACGGAGGCCGCGGACGAAAAGTTTGTGCCCGTGACGAGCATCGTGCGCGCCGTTCCTGGAACGAGCGCCGGGACCGTAGCGGGCGTGATCGAGCGAACGGTGATCGCGTTCGGACCGAGGTCGAGGGGCCACGGGTTCGAGAGCACTGCATGCGCCGTCCCGGGCACGCGCACGTGAACCGCGCCGCTGCCTGCGCCGGCGGGCAACGCGACTTGCAGTTGCGCTCCAGCGGAGGCCGGAATGCCGGTGACCTTCAGGACGGGATCCGCGGCCGGATCGCTGACGCCCGCGGGGGTGAACCAGACCTCGTTGTTCGTCGCGTCGAAGTTCCAACCCGTCAGCGTCGCGACGGAACCCGCCAATGTCAGGCCGGTGATCTCGGGCTTGGTCGCCAGCTTGGCTCCGTAGATCGCCTGCACCCCGGCGATGTCGTCCGCGTGCAGGCTGCGACCCGCCGTTCCGAAGTAGGCCGGGTACATCGTCGCGTTCGAGACCGCGCTGTGCCCGAGTCCGAGCGCGTGTCCGAACTCGTGCGCGGCGACGGTTTGGATGTCGATGTCGAACACCGTGCCTTGCACGCCGCCCGGCCCGTCGTGCCAGTTCCAGGCCTCGCAGATCTTCATGCGCCAGCCCCCCGCGAAGGGGAAGTCGACGAAGCCCAGGATGCCCGCGCCACAGGACTGCACCGGTGCGACGACCTGGCTGTCGCCGAGCCCGTGGCTGGCCGCATAGCCGGCCCAGTAGAAGTCGAAGTTCGCACCGCCATCGCCCAGGTTGGGTTGCAGCGGGTCGCTGGTGCCCGAGCCGTGCGAGCGACTGCCCCACTCGGCGGCGCCTTTCCAGACGGCGAGTTCACCGCCCAAGACGCCCGGGAAGTCGGCATCCGGCGTGACGTTGTCGTTGGCGGTCGCATCCAGGAAGACGCCGAAGAAGCGATAGTGCCGCAGGTCGACCGGCAGGTCGGACCCGAGCAACGCGAAGCCGCTGGCCGGCGCCGACCCGAACAGGGTCACGGCGGTTCCAAGGGCGACGAGCGCGAAGGCGGCGGTCGAAACTTTCATGGCGTGGAGGGCGTGTGTGCACGCGGGCCGACTTCCCTTCTGTGTGGAAGCCGACCCGCGTCTTGCCTCGGCCTCGGGAGCCGAGTCGTTCGTCGATCTAGAAGAGCACGAACTCTTGCAGGTTGCTCGCCGCGTACGGAGGGCCCCCGGTCAGGCGCACCATCTGCGAGTACACGGTGGGCAGCGAGGTGACCCCGCTGATCGGTAGGTTGAAGGAATCCCAACCGCGACCCGGAACCGCATAGAGGCCGGCGCCGACGGGCGGCACGCTCGTGAAGTTGTTGCCGAGATCCAGCGACAGGACGCCCGGCCAGACGCTGGGCAGGTTCGTCATCGAGTACACGATGTAGACCAGGTCGCCCGGCTGCGACGCGTAACTGACGTCGACACCGGCGAACTGGAAGATGAACGTGCCGATGTCGCCCGTGCCCATCTGCAGCTTGGGGGTCGCGGGCGCGACCACCGTGGCGAAGCCCGTGTCGGAGGAAGATCCCTCGGTCGCCGTGATCAGGACGAGCCCGAGCGAATCGATCTGGGGCATGTCGAACACCAGCTCGGTCGCGCTGTTGAACTGCACCGGGTTCGGGATCGCGATGGGCAGCGGGACGCCGTTGATCGCGATCGTGGTCGTGGGCGCAAAGCCCGAACCCGTGACCGTGATCGTGCGATCGGTGCCGGGGATCAGTGCGTCGATCGAGGCGGGGCTGATCGCGTCGACGGAGAAGGTGCCGCCGCTACCGGTGCCGAGATCGACACCAACGGCGTTGGAGAGCGCCGAGTTGCCAGTGCCCGAGCGCTTGACGAGCAAATCGCCCGATCCCGCGCCAGCCGGTGCGTTGACCACGATCTGGGTGCCGCCGCCCGTGGACGACACGTTCGTCACGATGACGCGCGCGTCGCTACCCGTGCTGCTGGAGCCGGCGTTCGTGAACCAGACCTCGTTGTTGGTGGCCGAGAAGCCGCTGCCGGTCACCGTGACCTGCGAGCCGCTGACGGCGACGTTCGAGACGGACGGCTTGTTGGCGGCCGCCAGCCCGTAGATGGCGCGCACGCCGTTGATGTCGTCCGTGGCGATCGTTCGGGCGCCGGTCGCGGTCTGGATGCTGGGATACATCGTGGCCCCCGAGACGTTCGAGTGCCCGAGGCCCAGGGAGTGACCGTACTCGTGCGTCGCCACCGCTTGGATGTCGATGTTGTTGCCGAAGCCCGGTCCGCCGGGGCCGTCCTGCCAGATCCAGTCCTCGCAGAAGCGCATGCGCCAGCCGTTCGAGATCGGCGTCTCGACGTAGGCCAGGACGCCGCCACCGCAGGAGCTGGCGAGGCTCGAGGCGATGTTGTTGTCGGTGTTGCCGACGCCCGAAGCGTTGCCCTGCCAGGTGATGTCGAAGTTGGCACCACCGTCACCGAGCCCGGTGCTGCCGCGCTGCTCGGAGCCCCACTCGGTGGCCGCTTTCCAGATGGCGAGTTCGGCCCCCGTGTACCCGGGGAAGTCCGCTTCCACCGTCGTGTTGTTGTTCGCGGCCGCGTCCTGGAAGTTGTTGTAGACGCGCACGTCGCGTTGGTCGAGGCCCAGGCTGCCACCGAGCAGGCTGTAACCACTGCTGGTCTCGGTCGAACCGAAGAGCAGCGCGACGACGCCGAGCGAGAGTCCCGCCAGGGACAAGTTTGTGATCTTCATTTTGTTCTCCTCCTGGGGACTAGCGGTTGCGAGCGATGCGGGTGATCGACTCGTCGAGGGAGGAGAGGGCCGTGTTGCGCTCGATGGCGTAGCTCTCGCCACGGCCTTGCACGATCGCACCGTTCGGGCCGTCCAGGGTGCGGAAGAGGCCGCCGTGGGCTGCGAACAGCGCGTTGGCCGCGACGTCGCCGCCCATGTTCTCGGTCCACTTGTAGAAGGCGACGATGCGGTTGCCGACCTTCACGTCGTCCGCCTTGGGCGCTTCCGAGTTGTGGACGCCTTCCTTCTCGTTCACGAAGCCGCCGTGGAAGGTGACGTCGACCGTCGTGTCGCGACCGTCGACCAGCGAGCGGCCCTCGATCGTGATGGTCGTGAAGAAGAGCTCGGGACCGTCGACCGGATGATCGACCCGGAAGACGCGACTCTTGGTGATTTCGCCGTAGACGGCGTTGTCGGTGGCTTGGACCATTTCCTCCAGCGTGAACGGGAGGATCTGGGCTCCGGCCAGAAGGGTCGTGACCGCGCAGGCGGCCGCGGCTACGAGGAGACGCAAGGTCTTGGGCATGGGAACGAGGAGAGCTTGAGGAACCGAAAGAGTGCGATGCGGCGGTAGCCACGGGGTGGCGACCGCTCCGGGGGGTCCCTCGGGGGCGGGACCCAGCCGTTTAGAATGCGCGAACCGCCAAAGGGTTCCCGACAACTACAGGAGTCTAACCCGGTTGGCTCGGCCGCGCAGAGTGGCCGACGGCCTACGGACTTGCAAAATAGGCCAGAAAGGCGCCGGGAGCACCCGGAAAGCGCTTCCAGCCGGGACGCCCGCCCTTAGCGGCCGCTCGGGTCGAAGCCGCGTTCGATTTCGGGAAAGTCGCCCAGCGTCAGCGCGCGCCGCACGACGTCGTCTTCGGGCGAGCCCTCGAGCCAGGTCTCCAGCAACGCCCGCCCTTCGAGCTGCCCGTCGCGCCAGAGCGCCAGGCCCAGCTCGCGCTCGAGCTCGGGCCGCGGCGCCAGCTCGAGCGCGCGGCGATAGCGCTCGGCCGCGCCGCCGAAGTCGCCCGCCCTGAGGTCCGCCGCGGCCGCGCGCTCCCACAGGGTCACATCGTGCTCCTCGGCCGCCAAGAGGCGGGCGTAGGCGGCCGACTCCTCCTCGGGCAGGTCGAACTCCTCGTACGCCAGCGCCAGGACGCGATCCAGCTCGGGCCACGGCCCGAAGGTCTTGGCCAGGCGTTCGAGGTAGACCAGAGCGAGGTCCGGTCGGCGCTTCTCGGCCAGGATCCAGGCCAACCAGTTCCACGTCGAGCGCAGGAACGGTGTGGGTCCCGCCTCGCCGACGGCTTTGTACAACGAGCGCAGCACCGCTTCCTCGAGTTCGATGCGCTCGGCCGGCGTTTCGAAGGGCGAGCTGAGCTCCTGGGCCGCGAAGAAGGTCGCCAGCGCATCTGCGACCGCGGCGGCGCGACCTTCGTTGGGCCCGGCGGCCAGCCACTCGGCGTTGCGCTCGGCGTTCGCGTCGCCGCGCAGGCGCGGCACCGTCCAAGAGCGCTCCCACGTCGAGCGCGGCGCGACCGCCGGACCGCTGACGAGCCACACGTCTTTGGACGGGGGCAAGCCGGAGAGCAGACCCAGGCGCAGGTGGCGCCAATCGCCGCCCGCGAGCAGCAGCGTTGCGTTCGCGCCGTGCGCGTCGATGGGCGTGCTGACGTCGGTCCACCTGACGCCGATCGTCGCGGCGGGGAGCGCCGGCGGCGGGCTCGGCGCCGGCGGTTGGCCCCACGGCAGTTCGGCCGCCGACCGCGGACGCAAGAGCGGGCCGTGCACCGGCAGCGCGACGACCAGATCGTAGACGCCCTCCGCGAGGCGCCGCCGCGCTGCGCCAGGCGCGACGCGCTGCCCGCTGGGCGGGTGCTTGGCGCCCTCGAACAGGCCGGCCTCGAACTCGTCCAAGAGATCGAACCAGGGTGCCGTGCGCTCGACGACGAGTGCGGGCCGAAGCCTGAGCAGCGCGTCGCGCTCGGGCGTCATCTGTCCCACGACGAGCACCCGCGCGGATGTCTTTTCGACGAGCGCGAGCGCTGCGCGCATGAGCTCCTGGTCGACCGCCAACTCGTCGCCGAGCGGCGTCAAGCGGCGCCGATCGAGCGTCGCCACGGTGCGTCCCGCGGACGAGTACTCGAGCGTGCCGATCCCCGCGGCGCCCTCGAACACGGCGAAGGGCTCGATCGGGGAGATGTACCAGGGCGAGAACGTCCACGCGGCCGGCCGCGGACCGAGGCCGACCGCGAGACCCGCCGCGGCGACCAGCGCCGTCGCCAGCAGCGCGCGCGCGCCGCGGGGCCGCTCGCTGCGGCCGAAGAGCGCGACGAGCGCGCCGACCGCGGCCAGTGCGGCGGCCCACGCGACGAACGCCCAGGCGGCTTCCGACGCCGGGAACGTCTCCGCTCCGAGCGTGACCGTCCCTTGGGCGAAGGCCAGCGGCGCCGCGAGCGTCGCGAGGGCCGCGCCCACGAGGACCGCCGGCAGCGCCCGCGCCTCGGCCGCGGCGGTCAGCGCGACGCCGACGAGGAACGCCGGTACCACGAAGGTCGTGGCACCGACGAGCGCGTCGCCCGCCGGCCGGCCAATCGCGTCGGCGGTCAGGCGGAAACCCGCGAGGTACGCGCCGAGTCCGTCGAAGGAGAGCGTGTCGAGGAACGCGAGCCCCGCCAGCGCGCCCGCCGGCACCGCGGCGAGCGCCACCGCCGCAACGAGCCGCGGGCCGCGCGCGAGCAGCGGGAGGCCGAACGCGCGCGCGCCGAGCGCGGCCAGGACGAGCGCGACGGCGACGACCAGCCCGTGTTCCTCGGGCAAGCCGAGGGTCATGGGCCGGTGTCGCCGCGCGAGCACCTCGAGCGCGAACGCCGCACCCGCGCCCGCGAGCGCCCAGCCGAGACCGGCGAGCGGCGCGCGCGCCTCGCCGGGCGCGGCTGCGTCCGACCTGCGAACCCACCAGAGCCCTGCCAGCGCGAGGCCCGCGACGAGGAACCCCAGCGTCGCGGCCCACGGTTCACCCGGGCTGCCGATCGGCACCGCCAGCGCCTGGAACAGATGCCCCGCGGCCGCGGCCAGCAGCAACAGCGGCACCAGGCGACCGCGGCCCTCGAGCGCGCGCGTCAGCCACAACACGACGCCCGCGAGCGCGAGCACCGCCGCGCGGAAGCCGGCTGCCGTCCGCGGATCCGCGAGCAGCGCCTCGGTCCAGGCGAAGCCGCCGGGAACGCGCGCCCAGGCGCCGAGCGCGCCCAACAGGAAAGCGGCGAGGGCGAAGCGGAAGATCATGGCGCACGAGTCTGCGGCGTGGCCGCCGCCGACGCTACGCTCGATCGCGATGACCGCCGTCTTCGACGCTGCCTTGCCGGACGAACTCTGCCGTTGGTACCGCGCCGCACGGCGCGCCTTGCCGTGGCGCGCGACGCGCGACCCGTACCGCGTCTGGGTCAGCGAGGTGATGTTGCAGCAGACACGCGTGGAGACGGTGCGCGGGGCCTACCGCCGCTTCCTCGAGCGCTTCCCCGACGTCGGCGTTCTCGCTGCGGCCAGCGAAGCCGACGTGCTCGCGCGTTGGAGCGGGCTCGGGTACTACCGGCGCGCCCGCGCGCTGCACGCCGCCGCAGGCGAAATCGTCGCGCAGCACGGCGGCCGCTTTCCAAGCGACCCGCGCGCGGCGTTGGCGCTGACCGGAGTGGGGCGCTACACGGCCGGCGCGGTGCTCTCGATCGCGTACGGACGCGCCGAGCCGATCGTCGACGGCAACGTGGCGCGCGTCTTCGCGCGCTGGTTCCTGCTCGAAGACGAACTGGGGACGGGCGCGCTCGAGCGACGCCTCTGGAGCCTTGCCGCCGCCGCCATGCCGGCCGCGGGCGAGCCCGGCGCCGGCGCGAACCCAGGCGATTGGAACCAAGCGTTGATGGAGCTCGGCGCGACGATCTGCACGCCCACGTCGCCCGCCTGCCAACGCTGCCCCGTCGCCGAGCTCTGCGGTGCGCGGCGCGCGGGCCGCGTAGACGAACTGCCGCGCAAGCGCCCCAAGGCGCCGCCCACGCCGGTGCGACTGGAGGCGTTGGTCATCGAGCACGACGGCGCGCGCCTCGTCGTGCAGCGACCTCCGTCGGGCCGCATGGCGAGCCTCTGGGAGCCGCCGCTGCGCGAAGTCGGGACGCAGCACCTCTGGCCCGCGGACTTTCCGGCGCTCGGGCTTGCAGGCTTCGAGCTCGAGCCCGGCGACCTGGCGCGCGTCAAGCACTCGATCACGCGCTATACGCTTGACGTCGTCGTGCGCCGCGCGCGGCTGGTCGGAGCAAGCGAGGGATCGAACGCCGCCAGCCCCGCGCGCTGGGTGCGGCCCGGCGACGAAGTGGCGCTGACCGGCTTGGCCAAGAAGCTCGCCCAGGTCGGCCAGCGTCATGGGTGACGATTCGCGAGATGCCGAGCATCGGACGATCCGCCTGCTTCGCCGTATCCGGCAGGACAACGATCTACGATGAAGCCGAGCGGATCGTGGTAGAGGAACCGGGCTAGCCCGGTTCCCTCACCAGGGTCTTTGTTGATCGCCTGAAGCCGCCGATCGCC
>JBBDIB010000020.1:0-6920 GCA_040880665.1 Planctomycetota bacterium | reverse complement strand
TCGGTTCGAGGATCGGTGCCTGGCGAACCGCCACCCGTGACGCAGGCTCCTAGGGTCGTTCCATCGACGGCATCACTCGTCCGGTGACGAAGGACAAGGACCATGCGAAGTACGTGCCGGGGATTCCGGCCAGCAGGCAGACGATGAAACTGGATGGGGTCGACGGCGAATTCGCGAGCCACCGGACGAGCAGGAAGTTTCCGACCAACAGCGCGCACCAGGCCGCCCATCGGTAGGCGTTGGCCGCGCGAGCGAGTCCCAAGGCCGAACGTGGCTCGTCGGCCAGCGGACCTGCCCGTCCAGCACGTCCTGCGACGATCGAGAGCGACCAGGCGAACAACGCGCCCGGAAGCCAAGCGAGGAAAACGAGGACGAAGTTCGATGCGCTCGCTGGCGAGTCCACGAGCCAGCGGACGAGCGCAATGTTCGCGGTGAGCAGCACGAGCCAAGCCGCCCAGCGGTAGCCACTGGCCGTACCGACGAGCTTCCAGACCGGCGAACGGTAGAATCGCATCGCGCAGTCACTCATGGCACACCTCTTCTTGCGCCGGCGACGAGAGGGAGGAGGGTCCGTAGTAGTCGACGCGGTTCGCGCGGCTCTCGAGGAGGCGGACGCGCTGGAGGCGGGCGCCGTGGTGCGCGATCTCGGGAGCAAGCTGCGACCAGATGGCGATGGCGATGTTCTCGGCCGTGGGGATCTGGTCGGCGAGGAAGTCGACGTCGTGGTTGAGATGCTTGTGGTCGAGCTTGGCGACGACGCTCTCGCGCAGGATGCGCATCAGGTCGGTCAGGTTCATGACCATGCCGGTGTCCGCGGGCACCTCGCCGCGCACCGTGACCTCCAGCTCGTAGTTGTGGCCGTGTCCGTTGGGGTTGTTGCAGATCCCGAAAACCTCGCGATTGCGCTCGTCGCTGAAAGCCGGGTTGTGGAGCCGGTGGCTGGCGCTGAACTCTTCGGTGCGGGTGATCTCGATCGTCGGGCGGGACATGGGATGCGTCGAGGAATCTCTTCGGGGAGCCGGGGGCTTGGCGAGCGGGTATCCTAGGCCGGTCCCCTCACCACGATTCGATCGGATTCGTCGTAGATCGTTGTGCTGCCGAGACTTCGCGACTGAAGCGCGCGGAGGCGACCTTTGCAGGTCGCCGAGCACGATGAGGGAGGGAAGTGTCGGCAGGGCAATGAGATACGGCGAATCAGACGGATCGTGGTGAGGGAACCGGGCTAGGCTGCTGGGGCCGCGCGCCGCCGTTCATGGACATCAAGAAGATCTGGATCGAAGAGGGCTGCATCGCCTGCAACCTGTGCGAGGACATCGTGCCGGAGATCTTCGAAGTGCCGCCGGGCGACGATTGCCGCGTCCGGAAGGGCTACCTCAAGCTCCTCGGCGATCCAGCTATGGTCGAGCGCGCCGACGAGGCCGCCGAGTCCTGCCCGGTCGAGGTGATCATCGTCGAGCGCGGGTAGGAACGCCGTGCGCGGCACCCGGTTGCCCGCTTACGCGCCCCTGACCGATTTTTTCTCGGAAGGCGTCCCACCCTGGCCTAAGAGACCTCCAGCCCTGGTGGCTCCCGATGACCACGCCTACCACACCCCGCTCGATGAAACTCTACAGCCGCGAGATCGCGACCCAACTGCTCCCCCTCCTGGCGGGTATCGGTCGTGAGATTCGCGAACGCGAGAGCCGACTCACGGCCCTCGAAACGGAACTGGCCCTCCTCCAGGGGCTCGAAGGCGTCGACTCCGACGACGCCCGAACCCTCGACCTGATCGCCGAGATGGCGGTCCATCGC
This sequence comes from Planctomycetota bacterium, assembly GCA_040880665.1. Classification (GTDB taxonomy): domain Bacteria; phylum Planctomycetota; class UBA1135; order UBA1135; genus JBBDIB01. Next base: position 5,129 of record JBBDIB010000020.1, on the reverse strand, counting down.
CGCGAGCTGCGCTTCGCGGAGAAAGAACTCGAACGACTTGGATGCACGGTCGTGGGGCACTCTCCCCTCACGATCCGTATCCCCGGCAGAGTGGGTGAAACGAAGCGTAGCTTCGTCTGGCAATCCGGGGACGCGGTCTTGAACTAGAGCGATCTAGCTCACGGAACCGCGAACGTTCGGCGGTACCTCCTCCCCACCGAACGTTTGGGGGCCCTCGCACGGGTGGCATGCGAGGGCCTCCTCTTTTTTCGAGGCGCGTCCCGACGTGGGCGCCGCGCCGCCCCCCCGACGGTAGGATCGGCGACATGGCTCGGACGTTTGAGCGCAGTACGTACCTGCTCCTGACCGGCGTGACGGTGGGCCTCTTGGCCGGGGTCTTCCTCGACCGCTTGCTCGGGAGCGACGAGTGGCGGCTCTTCCAATCCGTCCGCCGCCTGGCGCGCGAGTCGTTCGTCGAGGAGGTCGACGACCAGCAGCTCTTCCACGACTCGCTGCGCGGGATGATCGCGGGGCTCGACCGCCACTCGCGCTTCTACACGCCCGAGCAGGTCGCCGCGCTGGACCGCGAGACCAGCGGCGAGTTCCACGGGATCGGCGTCGTCTTCCGCAGCAGCGCGAGCGTCGGGCAGATCCTCTTCGCGTATCCCGACTCGCCCGCCGAGCGCGCCGGGTTGGGCGTGGGCGACCGCATCGTCGCGATCGACGGAGCGCTGCTCGAGACGATGGAACCCGGCGAGCTCCAGGACTCGATGCAGGGGCGCACGTCTCTGGTGCTCTCGATCGAGGGCCTCGACGGAGCCGCGCGCCAGGTCACCGTGCACCCCGAGTCGGTGGTCGATCCCAGCGTTCGGCACGCCGAGCTGCTCGATGCGGCGCGGGGCGTCGGGTACCTCGCCATCCTGTCGTTCAGCCACCGCACCGCGAGCGAGTTCGACGCCGCCCTCGCGCGCCTCGACGCCGAGGGCTTGGAGCGCCTGATCATCGATTTGCGCGGCAACCCCGGCGGCATCCTCGAGGCCGCCGTGGCGATCGCCAACCGCTTCGTCGCGGAGGGCCCCTTGGTGCTGACGGAGACGCGCGCCGGCACGCGCATCGATGTGGCCGATCCGGAGCGGGCGACGCACGTGGGGCTACCGCTCGTGCTGCTCGTCGACGAGAACTCGGCCAGCGCCAGCGAGGTGCTCGCGGGCTGCCTGCAGGACTACGGAGCCGCGGTGCTGATCGGGGACCCGACATACGGCAAGGGCACGGTGCAGACGCTCAACCGCATCGAGGCCAAGAACGTCGTCGTCAAGCTAACGACCGCCGTCTACTACACGCCGCTCTTGCGCCGCATCGAGCGCGACGGCGATCACCCCGGGCTGACTCCGGACGTGCAACTGTCCGCGACCGCGACCGAACGTCGCCGCGTCTATCGCTACCTGGGTCGCTACACCGTACCCGACGAGTCGCTGGCGGCAATCCGCACCTGGGAAGCGACGCTGGGTGAAGCCTTGCTGCAAACGGCGCCCGCCGATCAGCAGCTCGAGTTGGCCCTCGACCTCTTGACCGACGCGCTCGCGGCACGCTAATCCGATGCACGTCCTCGGTATCGAGTCGTCGTGCGACGAGACGGCGGCGGCGGTCGTCACGGACGGGCGCGAGATTCGCTCGTCCATCGTCGAGAGCCAGGTGGAAGAGCATGCGGTCTTCGGCGGCGTCGTGCCCGAGATCGCGGGTCGCTCGCACCTCGCCGCGATCCTAGGCGTCGTCGATCGCGCGCTCGACGACGCGGGGCTCGAGCTCGCGGAGATCGACGGCTTGGCCGTGACCTCGCGACCCGGGCTGATCGGGTCGTTGTTGGTCGGGCTCTCGGCGGCGAAAGCGATCGCGTGGGCGCGCGACCTGCCGCTCGTCGGCATCGACCACATCCAGGCGCACGCGTACGCGGCCACGATGGAGACGCCCCTCGACGAGCCGGCGATCGCGCTGGTGGTCTCGGGCGGGCACACCGCGCTCTACGACTACAGCGCTCCCGGCGAGCAGCGGCGGCTGGCCACGACGCTCGACGACGCCGCGGGCGAAGCCTTCGACAAGGTCGCGTCGATGCTGGGGCTCGGGTACCCGGGCGGCCCGCGGGTCGCGCAGCTCGCCGAGACCGGTGACCCCAGGGCGATCGCGTTTCCGCGCTACCGCCCCAAACCGCCGGTCGACGGCGGTGTCGCCCCGCTCGGCTTCTCGTTCAGCGGCCTCAAAACGGCGGTCCTCTACCACCTGCGCGGTCAGGATGCGCTGGCGCCGACGCCCGCGCCCGCGGACATCGCCGACGCCGCGGATGTCGCCGCGTCGTTCCAGGAGGCCGTCGTCGACTCGCTCGTGCGCATGACGCTCACGGCCGCCGAGCGCGAGGATCGCCGCGTCGTGCTCGTCGCCGGCGGGGTCGCCTGTAACCGGCGGCTGCGTGAGAAGCTAGCGGTCGCGGCGCGCGCCGCCGGGCGGGAAGCGCGCTTCCCATCGCCGGCCTACTGCACCGACAATGCCGCCATGATCGCGGGCCTGGGCTACCATCGGCTCGCGGCGGGCCACCGTGACGCCCTCGACCTGGACGCCTCCCCGCGCTCCTGACCTCCTCTCCACCGATCCCATGCTGCGACCGCTCTTCCTCCTCGCCTGCCTCGCTTGTCCGACGGTCGCCCAGACCGCGATCAAAGAGCCCAAGTCGTACGAGGAAGCGCTGCAACAGTACGAGGCGTACTCGAAGCTCGAATCGTTCTTCCTGCACAGCCTGACCTGGGCGCGGCTAGCGCGCTCGAAGGACCCCCGCGCCCTACCGCTCCTGATCGCGGAGTACGAGGACACCGGGAAACCCAAGCAGGTGCGGCGTCACCTCTTGGCAAGCATCGCGACGCGCACCTTCGTCGACGACGCGTCGGTCGAGCCGCTCGCCGCCTGGCGCGCGCGCCACGACGACGCGCACGACGCTTGGCTGTGGTATCGCACGCTCAGCGTCGACGCGCGGAACCGCGGGCCGGAGGCGTGCCTGGCGGTCCTACGCGACATGAAGGCGCCGCTGGCGCTGCGCGGCGCCGCGCTCGAGGCGCTCGGCTGGTGTCGTGAGCCCGCCGGCCTCTACACCGCGATCGCGGAGACGGCCACAAACTTGCCGCCCAAGGCCGAGGAGAAAGCGCTGCTGGCCGGCGCAATGGGAACAGCGCTCGAGCGGCACCGGCGTAAGGCCGAGACGCGCGAGTTCAAGGCGGCTTGCTCGTACTTCATCAACCTGCTGGACGACTCCCACGAGCTCAGTGTCTCGGCCAAGCTCGTCGTCGCGCGCGCGCTCGGGCGCATCCTCGGCACGGACGAGATCGTGATCAACACGGCTCCTTGGATCGCGCGGCTGGGCGACAAGCAGGCCCGGATCACGAAAGCCGACGAGCTCGGCTACGTGCGTCCGAAGTTCTTCGGCGTCGAGGCCTCGGGCACGCGCTTCTGCTTCGTGGTCGACATGTCCGACTCGATGTGCAAACCCGTCGACGTGCCGGACGAATGGAAACGCGGCCCCGTCTCCGGCGGTGGCGAGGTCGAGGACGACGGGCGCGGCGACATCCCGTGGCACCTGGTCGAGACGCGCTTCGACCTGGCGCGTGAGCAACTGAAGCTCTCGCTGCGCGGCCTGGACCCCGACGCGCTGTTCGCGGTCATCTACTTCGGGGACCGCGCCGAGCTGATGGACACGTGCAAGGGCATGGGCAAGGCCTCGAAGAGCGCGATCAAGAAGGCGATCAAGGAACTCGACGACATCGAGATGAAGCCGCCGATCCCCGCCCGTCCCGACGGCGTGTTGCGCGGCAAGACGAACCTGCACGGCGGGCTGCGCGCGGCCTTCCGCGTCAAGAAGAAGGGCTTGCTCGACGAGCACTCGTACGTCGACCCCGTCTCCTTCCGCGAAGGCGCCGACACGATCTTCCTGCTCTCGGACGGCGATCCGTCGTGGGACGACTACGACGTCCGCGACAAGAACGTCGGCGAGGTCCACATCGGCGATCCTGAGACAGGCGCAAGGTCGAATGACAACGGCGGGCTCCTGCACTACTCCGGTCCGTTCCGAAACGTCGATGTGCTGATCGAGGATCTCGAGCGCTTGAACCTCTTCCGCGAGGTTCAGATCCAATGCGTCACGATCGGGAAGGACGCGACGCGCGCCACCCTGGATCGCATCGCGGAACTGGGACACGGCACCGTCACGCAACTGGGCAACTGACGATGGACTTGGTTCGCCTGCGGGCGCTGCTCGGCGACGTTCGGGACGGGTCGGTGGCGGTCGAGGCGTGCGTCGAGCTGCTCGCCCGACTGCCCTACGAAGACCTGGGACACACGCGCTTCGATACGCATCGGGCGGTGCGCTTGGGCCACGCCGAGGTGATCTTCGGCGAAGGCAAAGCACCCGAGGAACTGCTCGACGTGGTCAAAGCCGCGCGCGTGCATCACGAGCGCCTGTTGGTGACGCGCGTTCCGCCCGCGGCGCGCGCCGGGCTCGAGGCGCTCGCCGGGGCGCGCTGGCGCGGCCGCTCGCGGACGATGACGTTCGGCGAACCGACCGACGAGGTCGTCGCTCCCGACCCGATCCTGGTCGTGTCGGCGGGCACGTCGGACGCCGCCGTGGCCGAGGAAGCCTGGGTCACCGCGCGGCTCTTGGGCCAACCGGTTCGCTGGCTCCCCGACGTCGGCATCGCGGGGCTGCACCGGCTGCTCGCGGTGCTCGAAGAGCTGCGCGGCGCCGCCGTGCTGGTCGTGGTCGCCGGCATGGAAGGAGCCCTGCCGAGCGTCGTCGCCGGGCTCGTCGACCGCCCGGTGATCGCCGTGCCCACCTCGATCGGCTACGGCGCCAGTTTCGGCGGCTTGGCGGCGCTGTTGGCCATGCTCAACTCGTGCGCTCCGGGCGTGACCGTGACCAACATCGACAACGGTTTCGGAGGCGCGTTCGCGGCGGCGCGGATCCGCGCGAACCGTGCCGGGGTCGCGAGTCCCGCGGACTCGCGTCACACCTAGCTCGACGCTGAGATCGGTTCGAGGATCGGTGCCTGGCGAACCGCCCCCCGTGACGCAGGCTCCTAGCCCGGTTCCCTCACCACGATCCGTCGGATTCGCCG
>JBBDIB010000019.1:17391-43738 GCA_040880665.1 Planctomycetota bacterium | reverse complement strand
CCTCCGCGCGCTTCAGTCGCGAAGCCTCGACAGGACAACGATCTACGACGAATCAGATCGAATCGTGGTGCACGGGCTCGAGGAATACGGCTGCCGCTGCGCCGTCAGCGCTCGCGCTCAGCCAAGTACAAGCGCTCGAGCTTCGTGCGGGCCCACTCGGTCTTGCGCAGGAACTTGAGGCTCGAGTTGATGCTGGGGTTCGACTCGAAGCAGCGGATCTGGATGCGGTCGGCCAGGTAGAGCCAGCCGCGGCGCTCGACCAACTCTTCCAGCATCGCCTTCAGCGTGATGCCGTGGAGCGGATTCTTGGGCTGCTCGTCGCTCACGGGCGCGGCGGGGCGGAGGAGCGCACGAGGGTCGCGCGGAAGCGCTTGCCCTTGATGCGGCCTTGGTTGAGGCGTTGGACGGCGACCTGGCTGAGGTGGCTGGCGACGGCGACGTAGGCGAGGTGGTCGCGGACTTCGATCAAGCCGACGTCGGCCCGCGAGAGGCCGCCCGCGTCGCCGGTGAGCGCGCCCAGGATGTCGCCGGGGCGCACCTTGTCCTTCCGGCCGCCGGAGATTTGAAGCGTGTCCATCGGGGCGCGGCGCGCGAGGCCGCGGAGCAGGGCGTCGAGGTCCGCGTCGCGCGGGTCGTAGGGCTCGCGCTCGAGCGCCACGCCGGTCAAGTCCTCGATCGGACCCAAGCGCGAGGTGCCGGGCTCGGTCAGCGAAATGGCCAAGCCGCTCATCCCCGCGCGGCCGGTGCGCCCGATGCGGTGCAGGTAAGTCTCGGCGTGGAGGGGCAGCTCGAAGTTGACGACCAGGTCCAAGCCCTCGACGTCGATGCCGCGGCCGGCGACGTCCGTCGCGACGAGCAGGCGCAGACTCTGGTTGCGAAAGCGCGCCAGGACCTGGTCGCGCTGGAACTGCTCGAGGTCGCCGTCGAGGCGATCGACGCTGACGCCGGCCGACGACAGCTCGCGCGTCAACGCGGCGACCGACGCCTTGAAGTTGCAGAAGATCAGCGCCGACTCGTGCGGGTGTCGCTGTAAGAGCCAGGCGAGCGCGTGCAGCTTGTCGGCGGGCTCGACTTCGAGGTAGAGCTGACGGATCGCGGGGCGCTCGGGGTCGTTCGCTTCGGGCGTGGGCTCGTCGATCGTCACGCGCACGGGGTCGCGTTGGACGCGCTGGCTCATGGCCTCGATGCGCTCGGGGAACGTGGCCGAGAAGAGCGCCGTTTGGCGTGCCGCGGGCAAGCGCTTCAAGATGCGGTTGACCTCTTCCTCGAAGCCCATGTCGAGCATGCGATCGGCTTCGTCCAGGACCAGGGTGCGGAGAGCGCCAGGGTCGAGCGCGCCGCGCTCCAGGTGATCGAGCACGCGGCCCGGCGTCCCGACGGCGATGTGCACGCCGCGGCCGAGCGAGTCGCGCTGCGGCCGCGCGGGCTGCCCGCCCGTCAGCTCAAGCACGACCAAGTCCGCGTGCGCCCGGCCGAGCTTGCGGAACTCGCGCGCCACCTGCGCCGACAGCTCGCGCGTCGGACAGATCACGAGCGCCTGCGGCTCACGCGCGGCGAGGTCGACGTGCTGCAAGATCGCGAGCGCGAAGGCTGCGGTCTTGCCACTGCCCGTCTTCGACTGCCCGATCAAGTCGCGCCCCGATAGCAGCACGGGGATCGCCGCCGCCTGGATCGGCGTCGGCGTTTCGTACCCGAGCTCGCCTACGACGCCGAGGAGCGCCGGGGCGAGGTCGAGGGCTGTGAAGTCGGGCTGCACGGACGGCACTCTACCCGCGCGACGACACCCCGAGACGTCCGCTTGGCGCGTGCGTCGGTCGCGTTGCCGTGCCGGTGCCCATCGACTCGGTTCCTTGGTGCGGGTCCAGATCCTCCCGGGCGGCTGCTGAAGCTGCAGCGGGGACGGCTCCGGTGCGTTTCTGAGGAACACGCCACAGGTTTCCGAGACGCTGGCGCTTTCTCACGCGAAGGCCGTCAGCGCGGTTCGACGATGCGGCGCAAGAGCAGCACGGCGCGCGCGAGGGTGCGCCGGTCGCGCGGGCCCAGGTCCGCCATCAGATCCTCGAGCAGGGCGACGCGCCGGCGCCGACCCGCGTGCAGCAGCCGCCGGCCCTGCGCGGTGGCCTGGACCCTGGAAAGGCGCCGGTCCGCGGGGTCGGCGCGGGTCACGACGTACCCCTCGGTCGCGAGCCGGCGGACGAGGTTCGACATCGTCGGTTGCGAGACCTGCTCGATGCGCGCGAGCTCACCGATCGCCTTCGGACCGTCGAAGACGAGGACGGAGAGCGCGGAGAGACGAGCGGTGCTGACGGAGAGAGACTCGTCCGCGCTCCGGAGGCGCCGCAACAGCCGCAGGGTTGCGGAGTGCAGCTCGCGGGCGAGGGCGTGGTCGTCGGGGGGGCTTGACATCGAGGCGCAGGTGCATAGCCTAGCTATGGAAGTGCGGAGCGCAAGCGGGGGGGCGAAGTCATGGACACCGAACGAATCCTCGCCGAACAGGAACCGGAGACATCGCAATGAGCACGAACGCGGATGGTGGAGGAGGACAGGAAGAGCAGCGCGTCGAGGCCTTCGCGGCGGCGATCCGCGACGGACGGAGGGACGCGGTCGAGTCGGCGCTCGCGCAAGACTTGGCGCTGGCGGCGACGCGCGGCCCGGACGGCGTGAGCCTAGTGCTCACGGCGTACTACCACGGCCGTCCCGAGTTCGCCGAGCTGCTCCTCGAGCACCGCGACGCGCTCGACGTCTTCGAAGCCGCCGCCAGCGGCGACCTCGCGGAGCTGCGCCGTGTGCTCGCCGCCGACCCGGGACTGGTGGACGCGCGCTCGCCCGACGGGTTCACGCCGCTGCACCTGGCGGCCTTCCTCGGCCGGCCGCGCGCCGTGCGGGTGCTCCTGGCCCAAGGTGCCGACGCGGACTCCGTCGCCGGAAACCCGAGCGCCGTGACCCCGCTACACAGCGCGGCGGCGAGCCGGCGAGCGGACGTCGTGCGCGTGCTGCTCGCCGGCGGCGCCGATCCCGACGCTCGTCAGGCGGGAGGCTTCACGGCGCTGCAGTCGGCGGCGCTGCACGGCGATGTCGCGATGACGACGGCGCTCTTGGCGCACGGCGCCGATCCGGCGCTTGCGGCAGAGGACGGGCGCGATGCGCTCGCGATGGCACGCGAGTCCGAAGCGGCGTCGGTCGCCGGGCTCCTCCAGGACCGCGTCCGCGTCCTCGGCCCGGGCTGAACCGGCGTCACTCGCGCGCGCGGCGAGCCAAGTCGAGGAAGAACGCGTACTCGAAAGCCACGTCGCGGTAGCGCTGGTAGCGACCCGAGGCGCCGCCGTGGCCGGCTTCCATCGTCGTCTTCAGCAAGAGTCGCGCTTGGTTGGTGCGGCGGGCGCGCAGCTTGGCGACCCACTTGGCGGGCTCCCAGTACTGGACCTGGCTGTCCTCGAGCCCCGTCGTCACCAAGAGGTTCGGGTAGGGCTGGCGCGCGACCTGGTCGTAGGGCGAGTACGAGAGCATGTACTCGTAGGCCTCGCGCTCGTTCGGGTTGCCCCACTCGTCGTACTCGAAGGTCGTCAGCGGGATCGTGTCGTCCAGCATCGTCGTCACGACGTCGACGAACGGAACCGCGGCGTGGATGCCGCCGTAGAGGTCGGGGCGCAGGTTCGCGATGGCGCCCATCAGGAGACCGCCGGCGCTGCCGCCTTCGGCGAAAAGGAGCTTGGGCCGGGTGTAGCCCGCGGCGACGAGGTGCTCGCTGCAGTCGATGAAGTCGGTGAACGTGTTCTTCTTCTCAAACAGCTTGCCGGCTTCGTACCAGTCGCGGCCGTACTCCGAACCCCCGCGCACGTGCGCGATGCCGAAGGCGAAGCCGCGGTCCAAGAGCGAGAGGCGCGCGGAGCTGAAGCGCGCGTCGCTGCTCGATCCGTACGAGCCGTAGGCGGAGAGCAGGAAGGGGTGCGAGCCGTCCTTCGTGAAGCCGCGCCGGTACACGAGGCTGATCGGCACCGAGGTTCCGTCGCGCGCGGTGGCGTAGAGACGTTCGGTGACGTAGTCGTCGGGGTCGAAGTCGCCGAGGACCTCGTCCTGCTTCATCAGCGTCTTCTCGCGCGTCCCCATGTGGTAGTCGAACGTCGAGTTCGGCGTCGTCAACGACGTGTAGGTGTAGCGCAGGACCGGCGTGTCGAACTCGGGGTTCGCGGCGGGCCGCGCGGAGTACGCGGGCTCGCCGAAGTCGAGGGTATGGGCGCCCTCGCCCGACCACGGGCGCACTTGGATCTGGTTCAAGCCGTCGCGCCGCTCGCTGACGACGAGGTGATCCTGAAAGATCAAGAAGCCCTCGAGCAGCACGTCGGCGCGGTGCGGCACGACCGTCTCCCAGTGTTCGCGCGCCGTCTGGCCGACGGGCGTTCGCACCAGGCGGAAGTTCTTCGCGGCGTCATTCGTCTGCACGTAGAAGTGGTCGCCGAAGTGGTCGACGCGGTACTCGTGCTCGCGCTCGCGCGGCAGGAAGACTTGGAACTCGCCGGTGGGGTCGTCGGCGTCGAGGTAGCGCACTTCGTCGCTCAAGGTCTGCGACGAATGGATCAAGAGGTAGCGCTCACTGCGCGTCTTCGTGGCGTAGCAACTGAACGTCGTGTCTTCCTCTTCGAACACCAGAACGTCGTTCGCGACGGGCGTACCCAGCTCGTGCCGCCAGACTTGGTACGCGCGCAGCGTGTCGGGATCGCGTCGCGTGTAGAACAACGTGCGTCCGTCGTTCGCCCAAACGGCGCTGCCGGTGACGCCGGGAATCGTGTCGGGCAGCACCTCGCCCGTCGCCAGGTCCTTGACGTAGAGCGTGTAGACGCGCCGCCCCGCGGTGTCGACCCCGAACGCCAGGCGACTCGCGTCGGGGCTGACGTCACGGCCGGCGACCGAGAAGTACGCGTGGCCCTCGGCCATCGCCGGGACGTTCAGCAAGACTTCCTCGCGCGCGTCCAACGACCCGAGCTTGCGGCAGTAGAGCGGGTACTGCTGACCCTCTTCGAGCCGCGAGTAGTAGTAGTAGCCGTCCTCGAGGTAGGGCACCGAGGAGTCGTCCTGACGGATGCGACCCTTGATCTCCTCGAACAACTCTTGCCGCAAGGCCCGGGTGTGCACCGTCTGCGCGGCCGTGTACGCGTTCTCGGCCTCGAGGTAGCGAATGACCTCGGGGTTCGCGCGCTCGTTCAGCCAGTAGTACTCGTCGACGCGCACGTGTCCGTGCGCCTCCAGCTTGGTCGGGCGCACCGCGGCGACGGGCTCCGCCAGCGTCGCGGCGACCGAGAGCGGCGGCGGCGTGGCGTTGCAGGCCAGCGCGGCCGTGGCGAGCAGGATCGAGACGTAGGTCTTGGCGGCGTGCATGTGCGTCGGGGAGGCGGGGAGGCGATGTGGCGGGGCCCGCGGAGTCTAACGCCGCGCTTTCCCGCCGGCCGGGGCATGTCAGTACAGCTTCGCCATGACGGGACCGCCCAGGCGGCCCTCGTCGTGGTCGTACAGCGCGGCGAGCCAATCGATACCGGCGAAGGCGGTGGCCCAGGGCGGGATCGAGAGCTCGACGTGTTGGTCGGTGGGCGCGACGGGAAGGTAGGCCAGGATGCGTGACGGACTGAACAGGTTCCAACCGAGCGCTGGGTCGAAGTTCAGCGCGCCGAGCTCGTGCCCGACGATGAGCAGTGCGCCCAACTTGCCGGTCGTGACGTCGATCCTCCACGTCCCGCCCACGGTCGGGCGCGTGAGCTGGTCGAGACTGTGACGCTGCACGACGCGCTGGTTGACGATGAACGCCGGCCCGGGGGGCAGCGTCGGCGGTGGCGTGCCGCCCGAACAGAACAACATCGGTCCGCGTCCGCCGCGGATGCTGCCGCCGGTTTGGAAGAGTCGATCGGCGACGACGCCCGCCGCGCCCAGCGCATCGGGCGGCGCAGGCTGCGTGCAGTTGAACAGGATGATGAACGGGAAGAACCCGCCCTCGATGTCACAGTCGCTGGCGATCACCGTCGAGTTCGCCGCGTCGATCGCGGGCCGCGTGCCGGGCACGGCGGTCATGGCGGTCGCCGGATTGAGGGCTCGAATCGTGCAGTCGAACAAGAACACCTCCGGCGCCGTCGCCTGGATGGCGGGCGCTCCGTCGATGTGACCGTCGGCGATGTACTGCGGCTCTCGAATGTCGCAGCCGATGAAGACGGCGCGGTCGAATCCGTCGACCTTGACCAAGGGCTCCGCGCGCGCGAAGTGGATCGTGACGTTGTAGACGCCGACCGTGCGGATGTTCTGCAGCGTGACGGTGCCCGCATTGGGACCCGCCATCGTGATCGGCCTTTGGAGGACCCACTGTGGCGAACTCGGCGTGTTGACACCCTCGACCGACGCAACCGGATCGGCGACGAGTTCCAGCGGCTTCGTGATCGTGATGGCGCTGTACGTGCCGCCGTGGATGAAGAGCGTGTCGCCCGGCGCAGCGGCGTCGATCGCCAATTGGAGAGCGTCGGGGCTCGTGGGATGAACGTGGATGTCGGCCGCCCGAACCGCGGGCGCGACGAGGACGAGCGTGCTGAGCAAGGTGAGGCAGCGCATGGCGAGCGTGAGGGTCGTGGTGTGTGTCTGTCAGGTGTCGTTCGGGGGGCCATGAGTCCTCGGTGGCGCGCCCGGGGTCGCGTAGGATTCGCGTGCGCGTCCTCGGCGGGGCGCGCGTCCTCCCATGAAGACCGGCCGCTTCCCCGACTCGTTGGTGCTGATCCTGGCGATGGTCGTCATCGCCCAAATCGCGACCTTGGTGCTGCCCGCGGGAGCCTTCGAACGCGAAGGGAAGAGCGTCGTCCCCGGAACGTACGAACGGATCGAACCCGCGGAGTCCGCCGACAACTTCCTCGAAACGGACGTCGGCCGCGTGCTGTGGGTCGTGCCCGCCGCGCTCCTGGCGGTGCCGCGCGGCCTCGTGGCCGGCGCCGACATCATCTTCTTCGTGTTCCTCGTCGGCGGCGTGATCGGCGTCGTCAGGCGAACGGGCGCGATCGACGCACTGCTCGCGGCGACGGTTGCGAAGTTCGGCCGGCGCCCGCTGCTCTTGATCGCGGGCACGACGACCGTGTTCGCGATCGGTAGCTCGACGATCGGCATGGCGGAGGAGTACATGCCGCTGGTGCCGATCCTGGTCACGATGTGCCTCGCTCTCGGCATGGATGCGGTCGTCGCGCTCGGAATCGTTTACGTCGGAGCCGGCGTCGGCTACGGCTGCGCAGCCCTGAATCCGTTCACGGTTCTGATCGCGCAGGACATTGCGGGCCTCGAGCCCACGTCGGGCGGCGCGTTCCGCTGGGGCCTCCTCGTCGTGTGCCTCGCCGTCGGAGTCCACCACGTCGCCCGGTACGCGGCGCGCTTACGCGCGGATGCCGGCCGCAGCCTCGTTTCCGATGTCGACTTCGACAGCGGTTTCGACCTGCCCGACGACGTCCGCGTCACCGGGTCGCGCATCGCGGTGCTGAGCGTCTTCGCCGCGATGATCGCGCTCTTCGTCTGGGGCGTGAAAGCCCACGGTTGGTACCTCGACGAGCTGGCGGCGCTGTTCCTCGCCGTCGGCCTCCTCGCGGCCACGCTCGCGCGCCTCTCGCCCAACGAAACCGCACGCGAGTTCTGCCGCGGCGCCGCCGAGATGACCACGACGGCGCTCTTGATCGGCTTCGCGCGCACGATCGAAGTCGTGCTCACCGACGGCCGAGTCATCGACACCGTGATCCACGGCATCGCGCAACCCCTCGAAGCCGTCGGCGCCGGCGGCGCGGCCGTCGGGATGCTTGGCGTGCAATCCGTCTTCAACCTGTTCGTCCCGTCAGGCTCGGGCCAAGCCTTCGTCACGATGCCGATCATGGCGCCCCTCGCCGACCTGACCGGCGTGACGCGCCAGACGGCGGTGCTCGCCTACCAACTGGGCGACGGCTTCATGAACATGCTCGTCCCGACCAACGCCCTCCTGATGGGCATGCTCGGCCTCGCCAAGATCCCGTACCAACGCTGGCTGCGCTTCGTGTTGCCGCTGATCGCGAAGCTCTACGTCGTCGCGATCGCCGCGCTCCTATTTGCCGTCGCCCTGAACTACGAGTAGCGCAGAAATAGGGTGAAACACCACCCTGCTGGTCCACCGACCAAAAGCACCGCACAAGTGCGCGGTCGATCCATTTCGCGTCGGCCAAGCGCACCCCGCCAAGCGTCTTCGAAGCCGGCAGAAGTTGGTGCGGCACTTGTCGTCGGTCGACAAGCGATCCGGTGTGCGGCACGGTATCCGCGTCCTGGCGCGCACATCGGTCCACGGATCTAGGTTCGCCTTGAAGGTCGCGAAGCGCTGCTTGCCATTACCCGCGAGGGGGGGCAGCATGCGCGCATCACTGCGCCGAGCGGATTGGCATGGAATGCGCGTGTACGATTCCTGTCAAAGAGGGACAGATTGTGTGGCTAAGTCGGAGCTGCAAGGTAGAAAGGAATGCCGCCGGAGAGGCCTTGGTGTCTTTCCATCAACGGCAAAACAGGAATCCGAAGCGAAGGCCAAATGTCGTGAAAATCGCGCGTACGCTGCTGTCCATTGGATTTGCCACCATGCTCTCATTCCTTGAAGCTAGTGCTGATTGTAATTGCATTGCTTCCTGCGACGGGACGTACTACGACTGTGTAGATCAATGTGACGCGTTCTGTGATTTCATTCAGGTTCAATGGGAGGGCGGGCAGTATATGATTTTCACCTGTACAGTGCTGGCAGGCGATCCTTGCTGCACCCTCGCTTCCGATTCCGCCGGTAATCCGCAAGCGATTGGCGACTGCGGTGGGAATTGCCCTGGTTCCGGGGACTGTCGAATGGGCCTCATTGTTGACAAAGTGGAACAGGTGATCGTTCTCGCTTACGCTGTGTGTCAGTAGACCGTGCGTGCGACCGATTGCGATTTTCGCCTTTCTTTGGCCGGCACGCCAGGCTGCTTTGAAAAGAAGGCGCATCGCGCTATGGCGTCGCTGGGGTCGATCGCACGTCTATTTGCGTTCCGGTTTTGTTGGGGGCGCAGGTGATCTCATGTTGAGCGCGCGTAGTTTGCTCGTATTCTTGTTCAGCGTCACGCTAATAGCGGTGGCTTCGTGGTTCGCTTTTGCTGGTCTAAACGTGGTCCAGACTTGAGGGCGCTTCACGACTCAAATGCCGTAAGAGGAGCGTCCCAGCAGGTAGTCTCTCCAGAGGCATTTCAGCAGCAAGTCTCTCCAGCGGCTGTGTCCACGACTCAAGGCGTAGAACCGACAGGACGAACGCCCCTGCTCGAGTACGACTCCGACAAGGCGACTCTTCGGGTCCAGACTAGAGACGGGAGAGAATCCGTAGAAGTTGAAGTGGAGGTTGCGACAAGTGGGCGGATGGGGTTCAAGACTGTTGGTCAAACAGGCGCTCAGGGTCGGCTTGTAGTTGATGCGCAGGTGTTGCGTAATGCCCTCGAAATACGCGCGCTATCTTCTGATTGGTTCGGTTCACTCGATGTCGCGGACTACAAGGGGGCGGGGGATTATGTTATTATTCTAGAGCGCGCTAGCTTCTATTCTGGAAATGTCGTGTCGCTAGGGGGGAGGCAATTGCAGACGCCACGGTATTTCTCATACCGGAGGGGGATATGGTCATTCTGCGAGCGCTCGGCCTAGGTGCCGCGGAGCAGTTGTGCAAATGCCGTGTTGTGAAAACCGATGCGACCGGACGTTTCACTGCCAACGGTTTGGCATATTCTCACCACTGGTCTCTGCATGTGGCCTCGAATGGCTTTATTTTGGATGAGGGACCAGTGGGTGTACACTTGGATGATGCGCCCCGGGAGTGGGCTGTAAAAAAAGTATACGGAGTTCGGCTACAGTTCATGTTTCCAGATCGCTTGCCTGTCCCTGGATACTTTGGGCAACACTCATCCTGTTTGATTCGCTCGGCCGCTGAGGGTCTCGCGCCTCTAAGGGGAGATGTTGACCTGCTCGGCAGCGATGCATTTTCCTGCATGGATTCCGATGAAATGTGCTCAGAGTTCTACTGGGTCAGCAACGATGCGGCTGATGAGCGTGTAACCATCGAGTCCAGGATTCATGGTGAGGTGCCCACTGCCGGTGATTTCGACGTGAGCGTTGTTGTTGGGCGCATCTTCCCAGGCCTTTTGCCGACACAGGAGATTCAGATCGACTCCTTAGGTACCAAAGTTGGCAGCGTTGACGTCCAGGCACTAGGCGCCTGTTGGGCCATCGCATCGGTGTCAGATGGACGTCGTCCACGCCTACGCTTGGTGGATCCAGGTGGTAACGCCTCTACTTACCGCCTCCGCTTTGGTGCGGATGGCCTTGCTCAAATCAAGGGCGTTCCGCAGGGGGCCTATGACGCATCTTTCCTTATTGTTGGAAACAGCTATAAACTGGAGCCTTCGCTGCTTGCTGTTGGCGAAGAGCCTTCAATGTGCATTTTAGATGCTTCGAGCTTTGGTGCGGTTGAGTTTGCGTTAACTTCGGATGGTCGAGAATCGCTGTATGCGGGGCGCTTCGCTGCCATTTTTGGCGAAATGGGAGACAATGCAGAGGGGCAGCTGGTCCTTACCGGTGACAGTGTAAGTATGAACTCAGGTCTCTATGTTCTTGGCTTTCTCGATCCGGGTGAATTGCACAATGCAGTAGTCACTCCTGAGATGTCGAGGAGTGAACGTGTCGGTTCCTTTTCCGTTGAGTCGGGCAAGGTGACTTTGCAATCTTCGGACGTGGTCCGATAACAACGCCGGATACGATGCCGCACACCAAGTCGCTGGTCGCAAGTCTGTGCTCGATCTCACGTCTCGCGTCGGAAACATCTTCGAAGGTCTCGCTGTCCTCCAGATTCCGGCGCAGCACCGACGTCGCATGCGAACATCGAACGCTGTCGAGTCAAGCGACGCACCCGGATCGTCGGTCTCTTCCCGAACACCGAGGCGCTCCTCCGCCTCGTCACCGCTCTTGCCATGGAGGTCTCTGAGGACTGGGAGACCGGCCGCACCTACCTCAACAGGGAGCTGCTCTAGGCTGACCACGCCGTGGAATTACAGAAAAGGTGTTGCTCTGCCCCCAGTGCTCATGTTAAGATTCGGTGTTCGCATGCCGAGGAACTCTCGTCATCACACTCTGACACATCTGGATCCCATGAATAATCTTCGTAGAATTTGTCATCTATGCAAAACGGGGACGGCACTGATCGTTACGGTTGCAGTGTCGCTGCCTGTCTCTGCGCTTATACTGCCCGCAGATACAGCGTGTAATACTCCGCCGGTCACCTTTAACACAGACGAAGATGCTGGTGGTCCCGTGACGGTGATTGGGACTTCGAGTCTCCCCAAGGACAATCCAGCCGGCGCGGGCCAGTCGCAAGCTGACTCAAACGTTGACTTGAAGCTTGTGCTTGCCGGGAAAAGCGACGTTGTTTGCGCATTTTGCCCTGAGCCCATACAGAATACACGCTGCGAGATGAGAGTCGAATTCGTTGATCCACCCGCAGGCAATCACACGCCAGCTCCTCCCGGCGTGTACAATACTACTTCCGGGCAATGGGAGTCACCCTCATCGTACGATGGTGATTATACAGTTCAATGCCGGAGATGTCCCATAATCGTCCAGTAGGGCACGTAGCGAGTGGTCAGGGTGTCTGGCAAGCACGCCTGGCTGCTCGCCTTAAAGGAAGCTCTTGGGAGTTGGGTCGCTCAAGTTCTACGCCATGTGTTTGATTCTTCGATCCGAGCTGCTAGCGAAGTGGTCTAAAATGAGAAAAACGGTCGCGTTGATTCTAAGTTTGGGCGCCCTTGGCCTGTGCGTCCCTTTTTTTATGTCTAGGGATCGTGACCGGGGCGTTGCTCCTGATTCGATTCCAGTGCTTGGTTCGCAAGATGCACGAAATGGAGAGGTGCCACTCGAGGGATCTTCTGACGTTGAATCCGATCGCTCTGGAGCATTGTTTAGGGTGGGCAAGGAATCTGTACTAGAAATCGTAGGTCCAGCTTGTCTGCAGGGTCGGGATATTGTGGTTAGTCTCGCATTGTTTGGCGAAAATGAAGAGGTCCTGGTTGAATGTTCATGCCAATTAGGCAAAAACCGCATCGCCGTGGACTTCGAGTCGATACGAAGAGTTGTCGTAGTTGGTTGTTCTGGAAGGGCATGTCACTACGAAGAGGTGCGGTCGGATTCGCGCACCATTCGGCTGACGCTCTTGGGTTGGGAGGAAGTTGTCCTGCAGGCTTTTGATGCTTCAACAGGAGCTTCGCTTGACTTGAAGGCTTCGCTGGTTGACGTGTCTGCGGGAACTACCGAAATCGTTTTCGGCTCCTTAGGGCAATTGGTTGAGGGGATTCCAGTTGAGTGGAATTGGGAGCAGCCTAAGGGGCAAGACAGCTCTCCCGCTGAGTTCGGACCCTATTGGCAGTTTAGGGCTCCTGCAAACGCCAGCCATTTTAGGTTAAGCGTGGATGGGTTCGCTCTGGAGGAATTTTTTGTAAGGCCCTGGGGTCCACCGATTTATCTGGCGCTCAAGCCTGAATCTACGTTGTATGTGCATATCGATTCAAAGGTCCAAGATGGCCCGGGCTTGAATGGGCAGTTCTGTGTTTACCTTGTGCCGCTTACCGGAAGCTCACCACCGGAGCTGCCCGCCCTTACGAGGTGCCCAATCGACCTTTCTCCTGGGTCTTTCGTTGAGATGAATCCATCCTTCTGTGGGGTCAATTCTGTTCAAATTAGAGCAGTGAATATCTGGGGGCCAGGCATTCTCCTGCACGAGCAGGTAATCCGCATCAATCCCGGAGAAGTGCATCACGTCCGCGTTGCATTTGATTCGCTTGTTGACTCTATCCCGGGAGAAATTGAGATCTTTGCGCCAACTGACCTGGAGGAGCGTAGTTGCCTGGAGCTTGAAAGCAAGCTTGCTCGAGTGGACTATGAGCTTGTAGCTCCAAGTGGTGCGCGTTTCAAGGTGCGACATTTTGAATCATTGCGGGATTGGGGGCGAAATGGATTGCCAGGCTTGTTGGTTCGCAGGTGTGCAAGCCTGGCTGCGGGATATTATTCCATAAACATAGTGGGTGCGGGAGTGACGGAGGATGTGTCGATCGAGGCTGGCAGCAAGGCCTCGATCGTTCTTGGGAGCATTTTGGATTCCGAGGCGAGTGTTTTTGTCCGTGGGGCGGTTGTGGGGCCCGCAGAGGTGGTGCGAATTATTTGGGGCACTACTGCTCGTGGCTCTTCGCCTCCCGAGGCATCTTTTCAGTTTATAGGGCCTGGGCCACATCGGATCTGCCTTCCCGGCCAGGGTGTTTGGCTACAGGCGATTGCTGAGTCAGGCGTTTCGGACCGATTGTCCTTGGTGCCAGAAGCGGCAGGTGGCTACCGGAATCCTGTGGAGCTAAAGTTGAAGAAGGCGAATGTTTGTCGTCTAACCATTTATCCAGTTGATGGGTTTTCAGCTGCTGTTAACTCTGCAGCGGCAATCGACCCTGTCCCTTTTGATCCGCAAGTCAATTTTGTTTCCATGAGGCCTCTCTGGGGGGAGGTTTTGGGCCAGGTTGCTGCGGAATATGGGGCCACTGATGGATATTGCTACAGCTTTACTGGGCCTGGATCGATTCGCGCCAAGTGCAAAACACTGCTGGGGGTTGAGGTGGCTAATGATCTTTCTTTGAGTGTTGGCGACAATTTCGCTACAATCGATGGTGTTAGTGGGGTTTTGGCGATTGTGGATCCGCTTGAGGGCGTCATCAAGCGGTGATAGGTGTTAGTCGTAGCGTGACGGTGTCGTTTGGGTGAAGCTTCGCTTCAGCGAAGGAGCCATCAACGAAGACCTTTTCAATGCCGACGTGCCAGAGCTGGTGGGTCATCTCCTCAAGAGCGTCCACGAGCTGCCTTCTCCAGGGCTCGTCCCAGTCTGGTGGGGGTGCTGCTCGTCAAGGAGCGGCAGGGGGTGTTGAGCTCTGAGGAGCGGGAGACCTTCCTTGGGTTCCTTAGAGGGCTGCCATTCGATGTGGATGAAGGGGGGTGGAGATTCGCCTTTGGAAGGCTCTTCGAGCTCTCGAACAAGCACTCTCTTAAGGTTCCTGATGCTGCCTACCTGGAGCTTGCGCTCCGGATGGCCCCATTCTCCTCGATGACCATGTTCGGGTCGGCCTCCGTGAACGTGTGCACGTGGAAGCAGCGGTCGTCCCCGTTCGCACAGTAGTCCGCCCGAAAGTGCGCCGGCGCCGTGCAGTTCCAATGCTCCGCATCCCGACAGACCGTGCCGTCCCACAGCGAACGGTGCGTGTTCACGCGGCAGATGACGAGATTGCCAGGTTGGAGCAGGAAGCGCATGGCGGCGAGGGAGCCGAGCGACGGAGCCTCGGCGGCGGGAGAGAGAGGCTGACGGGAGGGGGTTGTCGCCGTGACGAGGAGCGACGCCGACACGGTACCCGAGACGAGACCGACGCAGCCACGTACTCGCCGCGTACGGCGCCGCGCACGTCTAGGAGCGTCGCCAGCGCCGCCCACGGTCGCCTGGAGGCCGGACCTGCGCTGTCCGGCATCGCCCCGTCAGTCGGTGCGCCGCTTCATTGACTGGCCCAGTGCACGAAAGGAGGGCCCAGTCTCCTGCCAGAACCCCACCATTCTCCGCCCAACTCGTGCCTGCTTGTCGGAGAGTTGTCGTCCTGACAGCTCCGCACATAGCTGATCAGCTATTGGGCCTTGGGTGAAAATTAAAGCAATCGCGAGCTCCTCTGACGTCATCTGCTGTGGAGGTAGAGACAGCCACGATGGCGCGGTCAGACCTGAAGGCGTTCCATCAATCAAATAGCTCTCATCGGAAGATAAATGCATTATCAGCGTGACATACGCGACAGCTGAATAGAGTGTACGATTGCTGTGGCTCGCGTCCGCAAGTAGCCGCAAAGAGTGCAGCTGAGATTCATCGATAAGATCGGAACCCAACTCATAAAAGTCCAAGTGCACCAGTTGTGCCATGGAGTCCAGCGCCGATTCCTGCAGTCTTGGCGACAAAGCTGCCAATCGCTGACCAAGCAGTGGCGCGTCTGAATGGTTGATCGCCTCCAAGGCGACGGCTCCGATGATCGGAGCACTCTGGCTGGCAATGACCTCGAGCCAGACCTGATCAGCCACCCGAGCGTCAACCAGTGAGCCAGCGCGAAGCGACACGCAGTAGGTAAGAGCCCTCAGGTCTATAGAAAGCTGCGAATTGGACCCCCAGTTCAAGAGAATGGTGATGAGGCGGAGCAGCTCAGTCTCGGGGTATGCATCTAGCGTAAGCCCGTTCACGGTGTACAGGTGACATCTCTCCGGCGTCGCGCCAATGCGCCAAAGTTCCTCAAGCAGACGATCCATGGAGCTGTCGCTCGATAGCTTGGTGAGCAATTGATCAACGGAGCGGCATCCATCCGCAATCTGACGCTTCGAAAAAGCTGCGATCCTATTTTCTTCGATCCACGCATCGTCCCTGGGCGAAGATTGCCAGACAGCATCAGGCTGTCGCACAACTTCTTGCGCTGCAGCGGAAGTCTTCTCGAGCCTTGCGCTGGCCCTTATCAACTCGGTTTCACGGCTTGGCGCCGGATCAGGCGGCTGCAGCGATGCATTGCCTGGCGCTGACGTGCGCCTCAGGTAGCGGAAGTGCAATGTCCCACCGATGACGCACAAGAGCCCCAGGAGCGCCAACAGTACGGTGCTGTTTGTTCGGCGCAGATTCATGCTCACTGGTGATCGTGCCCGCAAGAGCCAGCGACTTCCTTCCGCTGGGGCCTCCTCGTCGTGTGCCTCGCCGTCGGAGTTCACCACGTCGCCCGGTACGCGGCGCGCTTACGCGCGGATGCCAGTCGCAGCCTCGTTTCCGATGTCGACTTCGACAGCGGTTTCGACCTGCCCGACGACGTCCGCGTCACCGGGTCGCGCATCGCGGTGCTGAGCGTCTTCGCCGCGATGATCGCGCTCTTCGTCTGGGGCGTGAAAGCCCACGGTTGGTACCTCGACGAGCTGGCGGCGCTGTTCCTCGCCGTCGGCCTCCTCGCGGCCACGCTCGCGCGCCTCTCGCCCAACGAAACCGCACGCGAGTTCTGCCGCGGCGCCGCCGAGATGACCACGACGGCGCTCTTGATCGGCTTCGCGCGCACGATCGAAGTCGTGCTCACCGACGGCCGAGTCATCGACACCGTGATCCACGGCATCGCGCAACCCCTCGAAGCCGTCGGCGCCGGCGGCGCAGCCGTCGGCATGCTCGGCGTCCAATCGATCTTCAACCTGTTCGTCCCCTCGGGCTCCGGCCAGGCCTTCGTCACGATGCCGATCATGGCGCCCCTCGCCGACCTGACCGGTGTGACGCGCCAAACGGCGGTCCTCGCCTACCAACTGGGCGACGGCTTCATGAACATGGTCGTCCCGACGAACGCCCTCCTAATGGGCATGCTGGGCCTCGCTCGCATCCCGTATCAACGCTGGCTGCGCTTCGTCCTGCCCTTGATGGCGAAGCTCTACCTGGTCGCGATCGCGGCGCTCCTGCTCGCCGTCGCGGTCGGATACGACTGACGGTGCTCGGGTTACGCCTCGCCGAGCACGGCGCGCGTGACGTCGGTAAGCCAGGCGGCGAGCGGGGCGGACTCAAAGCTCAAGGGATCCATCGGGATCGTGCCGTGGTCGCCGCGCCAGTCGTCGAGCAGGCAGGACGAGCCGTCGATCGGGGCCGCGGCCCACGCGCGATCGGGGCCGGTGGAGGCGACGCGGACGCCGGCGACGGTGCGCGAGCGGCGGACGCTGAGCACATCGAGGTACTTCTTCTTCTCGGCGCGCGCCTCGGGGGTGCGGCGCAGCGTCGGGTCGAGCACGTAGACGACCGGGCCCGCCTCGGAGTCGCCGACCAGGACGAGGTCCGGGCTCGATTCGCCGCGCCGCACGAACAGGCCGTGGATCGCGCGCTTGCGCGAGGCCAAGCGCGGCTCGATCAAGAGCATCAGCGAGCACCCGTCGCGCCGGAACTCGACGCTGCCCGCCAGCAACAGCGGCGGCACGGGATCGGTGGTCGGCCAAAACCCCAGCTCGCCCAGCGCGACGACGAGCTTCAAGCCGCACCAACGCTGGTAGAGGTAGCCGAGGTCGAGCCCGATGTCGTCGGGGTCGACGAGGTCCGAGAGCAACGAGGCCAGCGCGCTCGACGGCTCTTCCAAGGCGCGAATCGTCGCGCGCGTCGAGCGCCAAGCCGGCGAGTGCGGGAACGGGAAGGGCAAGCGCGGCGACGGGCGCAAGCGCGCGGGCGCCAGCCGATCGAGGCGACGGCGCAACGCGATCAGCGCCAGGCCGGCTTCGTCGATCGCGAGCTGGCGCGCGTCGAGCTGGCTGAGTTCGTCGCGGCCGAAGCTCGTGCCCTCGCGGAAACGCACCGCTTCGTCGCGCGAGCGCTCGAGAATCGAGCGGTGCCACGCGAGTCGATCACTGGCGAGATCGACGCCGTGCGCGAGCCATGCGAGCGCGTCGATCGGCAGCTCGAATTCCGGTTGCCGCGTCTCCCAGACGACGGGCGCCAAGCGGCCCTCGTGTTTGATGTAGTCGTACGGTCGGCGCGACGGCGCCGCACGCCGCGGCACGCGCACGGCGATCACCGACTCGCGCCGGCTGGCCGGCAGGCGCTCCAATTCGAGCAGCGCGCGCGGCACCGAGCCCAAGAGCGCCGCGACGAGCCGCAGCGTGTGCCCCAGCGGTCCGCGCACGCCGAGCACCGGCGCGCCGGCGACGCGGCGCTCGGCGAAGCCTTCGTCCAAGAGGTGCTCGGACGCCGCCGCGAGGTCGCGCTGGATCGCGAGCGCGAGCTCGCTCACGCTTGCATCACGTCCAGGCCGGCGTCGAGCAACTCGCGCCAGCTCGACACGATGGCGACGCAGCGGCGCAGGCCGGCTTGCTGCTCTTCGCACCACTGCTCGAGCTCTTCCAAGAGCCGGATATCGGCGGGGTCGTGCGCGGTCAGTCGCACCTTGCTCAAGACCTGCTGGGCGAGCACCAGATCGAGCGCTTGATCCAACGTCGCAACCACGCGCGAATCGAGGCAGGCCTGCAGCGAACGCGCCGTCCGAATCGAGAACGACGCGCCGCGTTTGCGCAGCCGGAAGTCGAGCCCCGCCACGGCGTTGACCAGCTTCGGCTCCAGCTCGAGGCCGATGCGCGCCAGGGCTTGCTTCGGACCGAGTTCGAGATGGATGACCGCCGCGCGATCGAGCACGCGCGGCGACAACGGCCGCGTCGTGTGATCGGCGTTGACCGTGCCGACGAAGCGGATCGCCGGCGAGAGGAACACGCTGGCGTCCTTGGCGGCGCCGGTGCCGGCGAGTTGCACGACGCGGTCGCGCTCTTCCTCGTACTGCGACACCGCGAGGATGTCGGCGAACCAGTGCTCGGGCTGGCTCAGGTTGAACTCCTCGAAGACGACCATGCGCGTGCGCTCGTCCTTCGCCTCCCACGCTTCGGCGGCGCGCTCGAGAAAGCGCGTGAAGGGCGTCTTCACGAACTGCCCGTCCATCGGGTTGACGTAGCCCAAGAGGTCCTCGCGCCCGCGCCAGGTCGCCGAGACGGGCACGACCAGCGTGCGCTCGCGTTCGTTGTCGTCGAGCAGGCGCAGGGCCAAGTGGCTCTTGCCGACGCCGGGCTCGCCGCGCAGGACGACCAGGTCGCGCGTCGTCAGCGCGACGCGCAGATCCAGCAGGACGTCCTCGCCCAGCGTGGCTTCGATCCACGCCGCGACGCCGGGCTCGCGCTCCAGGACGTCGAGCGAACGCGGTTTCGACGCGGGCCGCGCGGGCTTGATGACGGGCGGCGCGGCCGTCGCCGTGGCTGTCGCCGTCGGCTTGACCACCGAGCCCAAGTTGCTGAACGGGCGATTGACGAGCCCGCGCGAGTAGGCGCCGTGGTCCGGCGTCGTGTGCGGCTGCGTGCCGAGGCGCACGTGCAAGGCCTCCGCCTTCTTGCGCGCGATCTCGATCCACGAAGCCAGGTTGTCCTTGAACGTCTCGTAGCGTTTGCGGTCGTTGCCCGTGAAGCTGGGCAGCACGCGCGTGTCGCTGAACATCGCGTGCAAGTCGTCCGCGTCGATCTGGTTCAGGTACGGGCCGCCCAGCGACTCGTAGCGCGGCCGGCGGTGATGCAGCGACTCGAAGCACGCCCACCCGTCCGGATACGGCCGCACGCGCCACTGCGAGCGGTGCCCCTTGTCCTCGCGCGTCACGGACTTGACGCGATAGGCGCCGAACAGGACCTCGCGTCGATCCCGCTCCGGCACGCCGACCGCCGTCGTCGCATGTGAGCCCCACATGACCAGGATCTGGTCGTCGAGCGCATCGGGCGCCTTCTCGAGCAGCCACCCCGCGCCGTTCTCCTCGATGACCATGTTCGGGTCGGCCTCGGCGAACGTGTACACGTGAAAGCACCGATCGTCGCCGTTCGCGCAGTAGTCCGCCCGAAAGTGCGCCGGCGCCGTGCAGTTCCAGTTCTCCGCATCTCGACAGACCGTGCCGTCCCACAAGGAACGGTGCGTGTTCACACGACAGATGACGAGGTTGCCAGGCTGGAGGAGGAAGCGCATGGGGAGGCGGAGCGGAGCGAGACGACCGGTCGGGGGGAGAGAATCGCGCGACGATGCCGATGCGCGACGAACGGCCGCGCCACAATACACGACCGGCGTTCCGGACGAGGATGCATGAGCGCGTGCGCCGCACTCCCTCGCCTGGATTGCGCCGTCCGTGCGATCTACGGCCAATCCGCGCGGGTCTCGCGCTCGGATCGGGGCTAGGATCCCCGGCCCCGGCCCGTGGCCGGCCCCCCTCGTCGCGCATGGAATTCACGCCTCTTCCCCCCGAGTTCGCTTCCCGCTTCACGGCTCCGGTGCGGGCGCGGGGCTTCGAGGCGTTCGAGCGGGGCGAGGTCACGGGGCTCGAGCGCCGGGACGGCAGCGTCACGGCCGAGGTGGAGGGGGCGCGGCGCTACCTGGTCGAGCTGCTCCTGGACGAGCCCGACGCGGTGGGATCGTGCACCTGCCCGGCGTTCGAGCGCCTCGGGCCGTGCAAGCACATGTGGGCGGTCGCGGTGGCGGCGGCGGATGCGGCGACGGATGCGGCGACGGACGCGGCGCGGGCTGCGGGCGAGTTCGAGGAGCTCGAGGACGCGGTGCCCGGCTCGCTCGCCTGGCAGCGCCGCCTCGAGGCGCTCGGGCAGCGCGAGAGCCCCGAGTTGCCCGACCCGCGCGCGCTGCTCGAAGCGCGGCGTTTGCGCTACGAGTACGAGTTGGATGTCGAGGCGTCGCTGCGGCGCGGCGTGCCGCAGCTCGTGACCAAGGTGCGCCGGCTCCGGAAGGACGGCACCTGGGGCAAGGCCGCCGATCACCGGCCCAGTTGGCGCGGGGCGGGGCCGCGGCCGGAGGGCGTCGATCGGCGCATCATGCTGCTCCTCGGCGCTCTGCCGGAGGACGATGAGCAGGCCTACTACTCGATTCCCTACGCGACCGATTCGTTTCCCGTGTCGGCCACGAAGGGGGAAGAGCTGTTCCCGTTGCTGGCGGAGACGCGGCGCGTCAGTTGGCGCTCCGAGGACGCGACCGGGCCCTTGGCCTGGGACGCGGGCGAGCCGTGGGAGTTCGAGCTAGCGATGGAGCCCGAGACGCGCGACGGGGTCGAGTGCTTGGTGCTGCGCGGTCATTTGGTGCGCGGCGATCAGCGCATCGGCGTCGAGGAGCCGATGGCCGTCTTCGAGACGGGCGTGCTGCTCTTGGACGGCGCGCTGGCGCGCTACGACGCGCGCGACGCGCCCGACTGGATCGCCGAACTGCGGCGCGCCGGTCCGATCGTCGTGCCGCGCGCGCAGGAGGAAGACTTGCATCGACGCATGGCGAACCTGCCGTCGCGCGCGTGGGCCGGCGAGGTGCCGTGGCGCGTCGCGGGCGGCGTCGAGCCCGTGCCGCACCTCTTCGTGCACGCCGCCGACGCGTGGCGCGAGTCGCGCCTGGGCTGCACGTTGGCGTTCGACTACGGCGCCGATCGACGCGTGCGCGCGCACGAGACGCAGCGCGTCTTGGAGAGCGCGTCCGGCGCGCCGCCGATCGAGCGCGACGTGCGTGCGGAGTTCGCCGCGATGGAGTTCTTCGAGCGGCTCGGCGGCTCGCTGACGCAGCGCGACATGAGCGGCGCCGGCAACGCGAGCTTGCCCGAGCGACACTTCGGCTCGTTCGTGCGCGAGCTCGTCCAGGCCGGCTGGATCGTGGAGGCGAAGGGCAAGGCGATCCGCGCGCCGGGCGCGTCGCGCGTCTCGGTCGAGAGCGGCATCGACTGGTTCGAGCTCGAGGGCGGCATCGAGTTCGGCGATCAGTTCGCGCCGCTGCCTGCGATCCTCGCCGCCGCCCGCGCGGGACGCACCGACGTGCGGCTCGACGACGGCTCGCACGGCTTGCTGCCGGAGGACTGGCTCGAGAGCTGGGGGCTGTTGGACGTCGCCGGCAAGGCCAGCGGCGACACGATTCGCTTTGCGAAGAATCAGGGCTGGCTGCTCGACGCCTTGCTGCGCCAACGAGACGACGTCAACGTCGACGACGGCTTCGAAGAGTATCGCCGGCGGCTCGCGTCGTTCGATCGCATCGAGCCCCAGCAGGAACCCGACGGTTTCCGCGGCGAGTTGCGGCCCTATCAGCGCGAAGGCCTGGGCTGGTTCGCGTTCCTGCGGCAGTTGGGCCTCGGCGGCTGCTTGGCCGACGACATGGGACTCGGCAAGACGGTGCAGGTGCTCGCGCTGTTGGAGCAGCGGCGGCTCGAGCGCGCCGCGCGAGGCATGGGCCCGCGCCCGACGCTCGTCGTCGCGCCGCGCTCGCTGGTCTTCAACTGGATCGCCGAGGCGAAGCGCTTCGCACCCCAGCTCGCGCTCTTGGACTACACCGGTGCCGATCGTCGCGACCATTGGGACGAGCTGCTCTCCGCGGACGTCGTACTGACGACCTACGGCACGCTGCGGCGCGACGCCGCCGAACTGTCGGAGGTCGAGTTCGACTACCTCGTGCTCGACGAGGCGACGGCGATCAAGAACGCCAGCAGCCAGTCCGCGAAGAGCGCGCGCTTGTTGCGTGCGCGTCATCGCCTCGCGCTCTCGGGCACGCCCGTCGAGAACCACCTGGGCGAGCTTTGGTCCTTGTTCGAGTTCCTGAACCCGGGGATGCTCGGTCGCTCGCGCATGTTCGGCGCGTTCACGGCCAAGACGGGCCGCGAGGGTGACTTCAAGGAGCTGGCGAAGGCGCTGCGTCCCTTCTTCCTGCGCCGCACCAAGGACGAAGTGCTCGACGACTTGCCGCCGAAGACCGAGCAGATCGTCATGTGCGACCTTGGCGTCGATGAGCGCGCGCGCTACGACGAGGTGCGCGATCACTTCCGCGCGCAACTGCTCGGGAACCGCGCGCCCGACGAGGATCTCGGCCGCATGAAGATCCAGGTGCTGGAGGCGTTGTTGCGCTTGCGCCAGTGCGCGTGTCACCCGTCGCTGATGGACCCGAGTCGCATCGACGACGACTCGGCCAAGCTCAACGAGCTCCTGCCGCGCATCGAGGAGCTGGTCGACGAGGGCCACAAGGTGCTCGTCTTCTCGCAATTCACGACGTTCCTGCGCGTCGTGCGCGCGCGCTTCGAGGAGCGCGGCATCACCTACGAGTACCTCGACGGCCGCACGCGCAAGCGCAAGGAAAAGGTCGAGCGCTTCCAGTCGGACCCCGACTGCCCCGTCTTCCTGATCAGCCTCAAGGCGGGCGGCCACGGCCTCAACCTGACGAAGGCCGACTACGTCTTCCTCTTGGATCCGTGGTGGAACCCGGCGATCGAGAGCCAAGCCATCGACCGTGCGCACCGCATCGGCCAAGCGCGCCCCGTCTTCGCCTACCGCTTGATCGCGCGCGGCACCGTCGAGGAGAAGGTGCTCGAATTGCAGGACTCGAAGCGCGAGCTGGCGGAAGCGCTCTTGAGCCAGGGCTCGA
The DNA here is from genome assembly GCA_040880665.1 of Planctomycetota bacterium. Lineage (GTDB taxonomy): Bacteria > Planctomycetota > UBA1135 > UBA1135 > JBBDIB01. The sequence goes on along the minus strand of JBBDIB010000019.1, from coordinate 20,706 downwards.
CCGTGCTGCGCGATCTCACGCGCCAAGATCTCGAGCTACTGTTGTCGTAGTTCGTCGGTGATCGGCTCGAGCGAAGGGGCACCTCCAGGGAGGGATCCTAGGCCTGGAATAAGCGCTCTTCAGCGGCTCGACGGAGATTCGCAGTCCGAATCCGTCGCGAGGCTCTGGTGGGCGACGCGTCGGGCGCGCGGCGGGCGCGTTCAAGGCGCTCCGAGCGGTCCCACCGCGTGATTTCCGTGGCGTTTCCCTCGGTCGAGACATCAACGGCTCGCAGAAAAGACGCTCATCTTGGAGGCAAGCCAGTCGTTCGGGCCTGTAACTGTTCATTACGAGCTTCCGCCAAGGTTGAGTGGCTTCGAGTTGGGTGACGCTGTGCGCAGCAACCGCTTCGATGTTCATGCCAGCGGCGCTGCGGTAGCAGTTCCAATTCACTCGTCCGTCTCAAGTGTCTCTCTTCGACGTATAGCGGATGGCGCGAGAGCCGATATTCGCATGCCCGAGTCCAATGATTTGGCCTCAATGAATCTCGACCGGCTCTTCGCCAAGTAGAGAGTACGCGTCGAGCCACGCTTTCCAGCCGGCTTCGTGCGCGCGCAGTTCTGCGTCCGAAAGCGCGAGGATGGCGCTCAGTTGCTCGCGCAGCGACGTGCCCGGCGTGACGTCGAGCAAGTAGCGGATCAGCGAGTGCGCGAGCGAGCGGCCCATGCTGAACGGCACGGCGAGGCCGCTCTCGATGTCGCGCACGCTCTCGGCCCAGAGCAAGAGGTTTTCGATCGAGTACCCGCGGTGAAATCTGCGCGCACACGCCAGGTTGGCGGGCAGCGCGACGGGGACGAGATCGCCCGACGCGTCGAATTCGCGGGACTCGAACTCCTCGGCGATGCCCTCGTCGAACCAGGTCGAGCCCTCGAGGCCCGCCAGCGCGGCGCCCACGTGCGCCAGTTCGTGACGCAGCGTGCGGGTCGTGTCGAGCTGCATCGGAAACAGCTCGCGCGTTCCATCGGGATAGATCAACGGGACGACGAGCGGCACGTTGATTACGACGCGCGGCCGTTTCGGGTCGCAATCGGCGACGGCCAGGATCGCTCCACCCGCGAGCTTCAAGCGTGCGCTCCAATCCGTGCCGCGGGTCGCGTCGGCGGGGAGCTCGAGCGGATCGACCGGAACAGGCGTGTAGAGCACCTCGAGGCTCGCCGGCATTTCGACGTCGAACCCGCGCTCGATCGCGGCGACGTTCACCCGCACGGTTTCGAGCAGCGTTTCGGTGTGCTCCGCGTCGAAGGGCGAGTAGACGGTCACGTCCGCTTCTGCGAGCACGCACCGAAAGCCCGCGTCGCGGACGAAGCCGGCGTGGTCCGCGGTCTCTTGTACCGTGACGCAGCCGACGGATAGCGCGGCGACGAGGGCGAAGTGAGTCGAGCGAAGGCGGGCAACGGGGGGGGCGAAGCTTGCTCGGTGCATCAAGCTGGCGTTGTCGGAGGTCGGGGGGACGGGTCGTAGGTGAACAGTTCGTGCCGCTCGCTCGTGGACCCGGTCGCGGCGTCGAACGCGCGCTGCACCTTGCCCATGACGTTGGCGGTCAGGCGGCGGCCCTTCATCGCGCGCGCCACCATCTTGTGCGTCAGTTGTTCGGTCGACGCGCGGACGAGGTCGGCGGGCACCAGCGCGAGCTCGGCCATGCGTTGCGCGATCGGCTGCTCGCCCAGGTCGCGCTCGGCCGTAACGGGGGCCGCCGGGAAGTACTCGAGCGCGCGGCGCACGGCGTCCTCTGCCGTGAAGCCGTCCTTCGCGACCGGTGCGAGGTCGAGGCCGACGCGCTGGAACAGCAGCAGCGACGCCGTCAGCAATCGAACGGAGTGCGCGCCGAGATAGCGCTCGACCGCCTCGACGCCGTCCGCGGGCGAGTCCGCTTCGAACTCGCCCGCGATCAACGCGAGGTGCGTCAGTTGTTCGGCGACCCACTCGTCGTCGCGAACGCGTGTCGGGTTCTGGATCATCACGGTGAAGAGGCCCGCGACGATCTTTTGCTGACGATCGTCGAGGGGGGCGAGCGAGGCGCGCACGTCGTTCGGGTTCGGCATCGGCGGTATCCTAGGGGCGAACCGTCGACCGTGGCGGCCCGAAGCCGCGTTGCGCCTTGCGCCCGTAGATAGGCGCGCGTCGGGCCCGGTTGCGCTTCGCATTCGCCGAACTCCGCGGGACTTGCGCACTTCGTGGAGCGACTACGACGATCCCTTACCGCATGGCTGCTGGTCGGCGCCCGTCCACCGCTGCCGGGCGCGCCGCGGTGATGTCACCGGCACGCCACGGCGAAGGCGCGCGTCGGCGTAGCCCGATCGCGGGTACGTAGGTACCCTCTTCGCCCCGAAACGACTTCATTCTCCACCAGACTCGCCATGACCACCGCAGACCAGAGACAGAAGATCGCGACCCAGGACGGTTTCATCGCCGCCCTCGACCAGAGCGGCGGAAGCACGCCCAAGGCTCTCGCCGCCTACGGAGTCCATGCGTCCGCGTACTCGAACGACGACGAGATGTTCGATGCCGTGCACGCCATGCGCACGCGCATCATCACCAGCCCCAGCTTCGGCGGCGACCGCATCCTGGGCGCCATCCTGTTCGAGAACACGATGGATCGAAAGATCGAGGGGCAAGGCACGGCGCAGTACCTGTGGCAGGTGAAGAAGATCGTGCCGTTCCTCAAGGTCGACAAGGGGCTCGCCGACGAGGCGAACGGCGTGCAGGTGATGAAGCCGATCCCCGGCCTCGACGACCTCTGCCAGCGCGCCGTCAAGGCGGGCGTTTTCGGGACGAAGATGCGCTCGGTGATCAAGTCGGCGGACGCCGCGGGCGTCAAAGCCGTCGTCGCGCAACAGTTCGAGATCGGCAACCAGATCCTGGGTCACGGGCTCGTCCCGATCATCGAGCCCGAGGTCGACATCCACAGCCCGACGAAGGCCGAGGCCGAGAAGCTCCTGAAGGCCGAACTCTTGAAGCACCTCGACCTGGTGAAGAGCGACCGTCAGGTGATGCTGAAGCTGACGCTGCCCGAGGTCGACGACTTCTACAAGGAGTGCATCGATCATCCGCGCTGCCTGCGCGTCGTGGCGCTGTCGGGCGGCTACTCGCGCGACGAAGCCTGCGAGCGTCTCGCCCGCAACCACGGCATGGTCGCGAGCTTCTCGCGCGCCTTGAGCGAGGGCTTGAGCGCGCAGCAGAGCGACGACGAGTTCAACGCCATGCTGGGCGCGTCCATCCAGCAGATCTTCGAAGCCTCGAAGACTTGATCGCGCGTCGACGGGGCGGCCCGAACGC
>JBBDIB010000019.1:15120-17381 GCA_040880665.1 Planctomycetota bacterium | reverse complement strand
CGAACGCCGCCCCGTCGCGCCTCGATTGCTGATGCAGGTCGCAAAGCGCCCTGCATGTGCTTCGCCTCCCCATGCCTACCTTTCGCTGCCAAACCTGTCAGACGAGCTTCTCGATCGCCGCCGCGAAGCTCGCGCGCTTTCCGGGCTGGACGCCGCGCTTCTGCCAGGCGCATTCGCCGACCAAGCCCAAGAGCGGCCGCGCGCGCGGCTCCTCCGGGACGCGCGAGGAGAACTTGACGCCCAAAGAGGTGCTCGAGCGCTACACCGCCGGCCCCGACACGGGCGTCTTCACCGACGGCAGCGCGGTCCCCAATCCTGGCCCCGGCGGTTGGGGCATGGTCTGGGTCGAACGCGGCGAGATCCGGGCCGAGGACCACGGGCACGCTCCCATGACGACGAACAATCGCATGGAGCTGACGGCGCTGCTCGCGGCCTTCGGCAACCTGCCCGAGGACGCCGACCTCGAAGTGCACACCGACAGCCGCTTGTGCGTCGACACGATCACGAAGTGGGCGCCGGGTTGGGAGCGCAACGGCTGGAAGAAGAAGACCGGCCCGATCAAGAACCTCGAGCTGGTGCAAGAGCTCCTGGCCCTCGCGCGCGAGCGGCCGCGAGTGAAGCTGGTGTGGATCGCCGCGCACTCGGGCAATCGCTGGAACGAGTACGCCGACAGCTTGGCGTCGGCCTGGCGACGCGACGGAAATCGACGCGGCTGAAACGCGAGCGGGGCTGACGACGCACGCGCCGTCAGCCCCGCGTGACTTCGCGCGACTCGCTACTCGAGCGTGATCGACGTCTTCAGCAAGAGCACCGGCTCCTTCGTCCGGCCGCTCGTGTCGACGCCCTGCCCTTCGATCTTCTTCAGCACGTCCAGGCCTTCGACGATCTCGCCGAAGATCGTGTGCTTGCCGTCCAAGTGCGGTGTGGGCACGAAGGTCAGGAAGAACTGGCTGCCGTCGGTACCGGGGCCCGCGTTGGCCATCGAGAGCAATCCGCCCTTCGTGTGGCGCACCGCGGGATCGAACTCGCCGGCGTACTTGTAGGCCGGCCCGCCGCGACCGTTGCCGAGCGGGTCACCGCCCTGCGCCATGAAGCCGGGGATGACGCGGTGGAACTTCAAATCGTCGTAGAAGCCGATCCGCGACAGGTAGATCGTGCTCGAGACGTGCATCGGCGCGATCTCGGGCATCAGCTTGATCTTGATCGTCCCGAAGTTCGTCGCGAGGTTCCAGAAGTACGTGGAGTCCTTCGGGAAGGTGAGCTTGGGCGGCTGCGGAGCGCGCGTCTTCCAGTTCTTCTGCGACTTGTCGATCTTCAGCTTCTCGAGCCACGAGGCGAGCTCCATCAACGCCGGGTCGTCTGCGTCGGCCGCGCTCGGGAGTGGCATCTCCTCTTCCTGCTCGACGACCGACACGGTCGCCGTCTGGATCGCGAGCGGCTTCGACGTGCCGCCCTGCGCGCTGCCGAAGGACTCGAGCTTCTTCAGCGTGGCGAACGACTCGGCGCCGGTCACCGCGCCGAAGATCGTGTGCTTGTCGTCGAGGTGCGGCGTCGGCACGAACGTGAGGAAGAACTGGCTGCCGTCGGTGCCGGCGCCGGCGTTCGCCATCGAGAGCAAGCCCGGGCGATCGTGACGCACGTCCGGCGAGAACTCGCCCGCGTACTGGAAGCCCGGGTGCCCGCGGCCGTTGCCCAGCGGACAGCCGCCCTGCGCCATGAAGCCCTTGATGACGCGGTGGAACGCGAGCCCGTCGTAGAAGCCGAGGCGCGTCAGGAACAGCGTGCACGAGACGTGTCGCGGCGCGACGTCGGGCATTAGCTCGATCGTGATCGGCCCTTCGGTCGTGTCGAGGTGCCAGAGATAGCGCTTGCCCTCTTCGAAGGTCGGCGGCTCGGGCATCGGCAGGTTGAGGCGCCACTTCGGATCGGTCTTGTCGACGCGAGCCTTCTCGATCTCGGCATCGACGTGCTCGAGCACCGGGTCGGCATCGGTCTGCTTCGACGTCTCATCGGACTTCTGGGGAGCGGCGAGAACGACCGCGCCGGCAAGGCCGAGCGCCGTGGCCGTCAACAGCGTGCGGAAGGTGTGATTGAACATGCGCGGCAGGATACCGAACCACCGCGCGACGCGCCTGGAAGGGCTGTTCTAGCGCCCCAAGACGCGCCGGAACTCTTGGATCACGGGGAGTTGCTCGAGCCATGCCGACGCATTCGCGCGGTTCGGATCCAGGGGGTGGGGCTCGCCGGCGAAGCCGGGGGGG
>JBBDIB010000019.1:11941-15110 GCA_040880665.1 Planctomycetota bacterium | reverse complement strand
CCCCCCCCGCCGGGGATCTGGCTGTGGCCCGGTTCGTGGTACTCGTAGCCGGGGACGCAGAGGTCGTCGTGGACGAGGACGTCGTCGACGCGCACGCCGAAGCTCGAGAGCTCGTGACTCAGCGTCTGGGGCGGATTCAGCCAGACCTGCGTCGGCGACTCGAAGACGAGGTACTGGATGCGCCGATTGGCCGACAGCACGCGGTACTTGGCGAGTTCGCCGCCGAAGAACTTGCTGTTGGATTGGAAGACCTCGAGCGTGCCGTGCTCGAAGTCGGGCTGGTAGCCGCGGACGAAGCGCAGGGTCGAGGGATCGCCCTCGCGTCCGAATGTCGCGACGCGCCGTCCACCGTTCACGCGTGCGTGCTCGGCCGCGCGGCGCCGCGGCTTCGTGAAGTCGGCGTAGGGCTCGATGCGACCCGAGGGCGCCTCGCGCACGACCAGCTCGACCGCGTCCTCGGCGCGGCGGCGCCGCGTGCGCCGACTGACCGCGTCGAACGCGCCTTGGATCTCGAAGGGCAGGTTCGCGGTCTCCTCGACGCTGGTCACCAGCTCGCCTTCCTCTAGCGGCACGACCGTGACGTCGCCCTTGCCGATCCAGTACTCGTCCTCGTCGTGGATGAAGTGACTCGCGACGCGCCAGGTCAGCGAGCTGTCCTTGTAGAAGATGCGCGGCCACAAGGTCCGCGGCTTGGGCGTCAGCGCGACGTAGCCGACGAAGAAGCCCAACGCATCGTCGAAGAGGAAGTCCGAGAGGAAGTACGTCGCCCCGAACAGCTCGATCGCGTGGCGCGGCAGGTACGGCCTTGCGAGCAGGACCTCCGGCGAGTCCTTCGCGCGACCGACGGGCGCCAAGCGCGCGCCGTGCTCCAAGAGCGCGCGAAAACGCCGCGTGATCGAGGCCGGAGCCGCGGGGTCGGGGACGATGCCGGTGACGATCGGCTGCGTGACGGGAGGCTTGGGCATGGGCGGGGAGCGAGGAGCGCGTCACGGTAACGCGCTCGCACACGGGTTCGAGCGCTCAGCTCTCGGACGCACGGTCTATCCTGTCGGGTATGAAGCACTTCGCGACGATCCTCTTGCTGCTGCTCGGCGCCTGCCAAGGCCCCGAGCTCAGCGTCCGGCCGGGCATCAACGATCCCTTCCTCGGGGCCGAGGTCGACGTCGACGACTTCGCCATGAAGTGGGAGGGCGAGAGCCGCGAGGTCTACGTCAACCGCGCCGCGATCGTCGACGCGATGAACCTCGAGCCCGGCAGCACCGTCGCCGATGTCGGCGCCGGCACGGGCGCCTTCCTCGAGGAATTGGCGCGAGCCGTCGGCCCGAGCGGTCGCGTGCTCGCGCTCGACATCGCGCCCGAGTTCGTCGCGCGCCTGGCCGAGCGCGCCGAGCGGGAAGACTTGCCCCAAGTCGAGGCGCGCCTTTGCAGCGAGCGCTCCCTAGACCTGCCCCGAAATTCGATCGACGTCGCCTTCGCGTGCGACGTCTACCACCACTTCGAGTACCCGCGCAGCAGCGTCGGCTCGATCGCCCGCGCCCTCCGCCCCGGCGGTGAATTCATCCTGGTCGACTTCGAGCGCATCCCTGGCGTCAGCCGCCCGTGGATCCTCGACCACGTCCGCGCCGGCAAGGAACAGGTCTTCGGCGAGCTCGAGTCCTTCGGCTTCACGCTGGTCGAAGAGATCGAACTCCCGGGCTTGGTCGAGAACTGGATGGCTCGCTTTCGGCTCGAGCCGTAGCACCGGAGGTAGGCCGGGCCTTTCGTCCGCGCTGCGGCTCGCGGCCGCTTGGTCTCGTACTTGCTGTCAATGGCCCCGATGACCGAGAAGCTGCCCCCGGGTGAGTCGAGTTCGAGATCCATTCGGAACAAGCATCGTTCCTGCACGTGCGCGAAGAAATCCCGGCTCGTGGCCCATCCAAGGCGCCTGATCCCCGATCGTGTCTCGCTCGTACCCCGTTATCCCCGGACCCCCGGAGTCCCACAGTGCAGATCACCAAGAACGCCGTCGCTTCCATCGAGTACACGTTGAAGAACGACGACGGCGAAGTCATCGACACCTCGACCGGCCGCGCGCCGTTGGCCTACGTCCATGGCAAGGGGTCGCTCGTCCCCGGCCTCGAGAGCCAACTGGAAGGCAAGGCGCCGGGCGACAAGCTCGAGGTCCGCGTCGCGCCGGAGGAAGGCTACGGCCCGCGGCACGAGGCCATGGTGCAAACCGTGGCGCGCGAGCAACTGCCGCCCGAGCCCGAGCCCCAGACCGGCATGCAGTTCCAGGCGCAGACCGAGCAGGGCCCGCTGGTCCTGACCGTGGTCGACGTCGCCGAAGACAAGGTCACGCTGGACGGCAACCATCCCCTGGCGGGCATGGCCCTCAACTTCGAGGTCAACGTGGTCGACGTGCGCGAGGCGACGCCGGAAGAGCTGGAGCACGGTCACGTGCACGGTCCCGGCGGCCACCAGCACTAAGCGGCTGCGCGGAGCGCTAGCCGGTCGCTCGCCCCCGCGGCGGGCGACCGGGCGTGGCGCTCAGAGGCGCAGCCCATCGCAGGCTCAGCCCGGCCCAGGCGCGCCGCGGCGCAAGAGGAGCAGCGCGAACCAGTCGCGCTCGTCGGTGAACGTGTCGATGCGGTGAAGCCCGAAGCGTTCCAGCTCGCGGGACAAGGTCTCGATGCGGAACTTGCGGCTGATCTCGACCAGCACGCGTTCGCCGGCTTCGATTTCGAAGCGACGCCCGTCGAGCTCGATCGTCTGACGCTCGAGGAACGCGGCATGCGTTTCGATGCGCTCGCGTTCGGGACTCCAGCGTGCTTCGTGCTGGACGGCATCGAGATCGATCGACGTGTCCAGCTCGCGGTTCATACGCACGAAGAGGTTCTTCGTGAAGCGCGCAGTGACGCCGGCGGCGTCGTTGTAGGCGGCAGCGAGGACGCTCGGATCCTTGACCAGATCCACGCCCAGGAGGAAGTGGTCGCCCTCTGCCATCGAGCCCGTGACTTGGCTCCAGAAGGGCTCGCACTCGTTCTCGGTCAAGTTGCCGATCGTCGAGCCGAGGAAGAAGATCAGCTTGGGCTGCAGCGACGCCAAGAGAGGCAACGCTTCCTCGAAGGTGCCCTCGACACCCATGAACTCGACGGCCGGGTAGTCGCGCGCGATCGATGCGCGCGCGGCC
>JBBDIB010000019.1:0-11931 GCA_040880665.1 Planctomycetota bacterium | reverse complement strand
CGCGGCCATCAAGGCATCGGCGCTGACGTCGATCGGGACGTAGCGCACGTCGCCGAACGCGCGCAAGAGGTGCGCCGTCTTGACGGAGTAGCCCGAACCGAGCTCGACCAGCGTCACGCGACCGACGCGCTGGACGATCGAATCCGCGTGCTCGGCGAGGATCGCCGCTTCCGTGCGGGTCGGGTAGTACTCGGGCAGGTTCGTGATCGCCTCGAACAGGCGGCTGCCCTCCGCGTCGTAGAGAAAGCGCGTCGGGAGCCAACGCGGCGTCGCGGCGAGACCCTCTGCGACCTCGTCGGCGAAGCTCCGCTCGACGTGCGCGCCCGACTTGACGCTCAAGAGGGGAGCGCCGCGGGCGATGGCGTCACGGAACCGCGTTTCAAGATCGGTCGAGCTGTTCATATGCCTGGGTTCGTAGTCCACGGGGCGTGAGCGCGACCTCGAGGCGGCCGAGCGCGAAGTCGGCGACGATCGCGAAGACGGCCGCGGGCAGCGCTCCCGCCAGGATCAGTCGCACGTCGTTCAAGTAGAGGCCGGTCACGATCGGCTCGCCGAGGCCGCCCGCGCCGATGAAGGCAGCCAAGGTGGCGAAGCCGATCGTCAGCACCGTCGCCGTGCGCACGCCGGCCATGATCGTGCGCGTCGCGAGCGGCAGGCGGACGTGACGCAAGAGCTGCCCTTCCGTCAGGCCGAGTCCGCGACCGGCGTCGACGAGTTCGTCGTCGACGGACGCCAAGCCGCTGACCGTGTTGCGCAAGAGCGGCAGGAGCGCGTACAGCGTCAGCGCCGCGACCGCGGAACGAACGGACAGTCCGAGGCCCGGTACGGCGATCAGGAACGCGAGCAGCGCGAGGCTCGGCACGGTCTGCACGATGCCCGCCGCGCCCAACGAGAGGCGCGTGGCCCAGCGCTTGCGCGCGACGAGAACGCCCAGCGGAATCGCGATCAGGCTGCCGATTCCGACCGCGAGCACCGTCAGTCGCACGTGCTCGAGGAGCAGCCCCAAGGTCGTCCGCCAGCGGCGGGCGAAGAACGCGACGAAGCCGCTGTTGCCGCGCGACGTCGCGTCGCGACGTGCCGGTCGAGCCGCAGTCAAGAGGCCCTCCGCGACGAGGAACTCGTGCGCGACCTCGCGAAAGCCGCGTCCCTCGACCTCGACGGCGAAGTTCAGCGCGCCCATGCGCTCATCGTCCAGTCGCGAAGCGAGGCGCTCGAGCGTCGCGCGAACCTCGGGCCGTTCGCGCAGCAGTTGGCCGCGCACGACCGGCGCGGCCTGATAGGGCGGAAAGAACCCGCGGTCGTCCTCGAGCACCGTCAAGCCGTAGCGCACGAGCTTGCCATCGGTGGAGTAGGCGTCGACGAGATCCAGCGTTCCGTTCGCGACGGCTTCGTAGGCCAGCGCGTGCTCCATCGCCCGGACGGTGACGAGTTCGAGCCCATAGGCAGCGCTGAGGCCCGGCCAACCGTCGGGGCGATCGGTGAACTCCGCGCTGAAGCCCGCGCGGAGACGAGCGGCGAAGGGCGCCAGGTCCGAAATCGTGCGCACGCCCAGCTCGCGGGCGCGCTCCGAGGTCAGCGCCAGCGCGTAGGAGTTGTCGAAGCCGAAAGGCGCGAGCCACTCGACGTCGAAGCGCGCGTGCGAGTACGCGCGAGTCAGCGAGTACGTCGTCAACGCGTCGCCGGCCGGCGCGCTCTCCTTCAGGATCACGCTCCAGGCGGTGCCGGTGTATTCCGGGTAGACGTCGATCTCGCCGCTGGTCAAGGCCGCCCAACACACGAGCGTTCCGCCGAGTGCGCTGCGGTGCTCGACCTCGCCGTGCTCCTCCAAGAGGAGCGTCAGCATCTCGCCCAGGAGATGCGACTCGGGGAAGTTCTTCGAACCGACGACGATCACGTCGGCCGGACGCGCCGCCAGGCACGCCAGCGCGAGTTCAACCAGCACCGCCGACCTCCATCGAATCGCTTCCGAAGAAAGCGGTCGTGGCGATGCTCGTCGGCCCGTCGGCCAGTTCCGCAGGCGTGCCGATCTGCACCAAACGTCCGGCCGCCAGCACTGCGATGCGGTCGCCCAGCCGGCGCGCCTCGGCCAGGTCGTGCGTCACGAGCAGCGTCGTGCGCGGTCGCCCGACGCGCGTGAGCTGCGCGAACTCGGCTTGCAATTCATTCCGCGTGGCCGGATCGAGCGCACCGAAGGGCTCGTCCATCAAGAGCACCGGTGGATCCAGCATCAGGGCGCGCGCGACGCCCACGCGTTGACGCTGGCCGCCCGAGAGCTGGTGCGGAAAGCGATCGCGGAACGTCGCGGGCTCGAGCTGCACCAGCTCGAGCAACGTTGCGACGCGCGACGCGATGCGCGCGGAGTCCCAGCCGTCGAGCCGCGCCAGGAGCCCGACGTTGCCAGCGACGCTCAGGTGCGGGAAGAGGCCGCCACGCTGCACCACGTAGCCCGTACGCCGACGAAGCGCGACCGGATCCTGCCGGGCGACATCCACACCGTCGACGAACACGCGCCCCGCGCTGGGCTCGACCATCCGATTCACGAGGCGCAAAGCCGTCGTCTTGCCCGAACCGCTCGCTCCGACCAAGCACAGCGTCTCTCCCGGCTGGACCTCGAAGGAGACCTGGCACAGCGCGTCGACCACCGTGCGGCCCGCGTACGTTCGAGAAACGGAGTCGAAGCGAATCACATCGCGCGGGTGGGGGCGACCCGCAGGCGGCCACTCTACAGCACGACGCCGCCACACCCCGCGTTGTCTGGCTCGTGAAGTTCGTCGAACAGGGCGCGCCAAGTGGCCAGTTCGCGCGCGGGGGCGACGAGCGGCGCCAGTCGTCGCGTGCGCATCTTCAGGTCCGCGAGGAAGGCCGGGTCGGTTTCCACGCGTTCCAGGAGGTCGGTCAAGGCGCGCGTGTCGCCGACCTCGAACGTGGCGGGCCAGTCGTCGCCCAGGATCCCGAGGGTGCCGTCGATGCGCGTCGCGATGGTGGGGACGCCCAAGGCGATCGCTTCGGAGAGGGCGTTGGCGCCGCCTTCGCTGAACGAGGTCGAAACGTGCAAGCGGCAGCGAGCGAGGATCCGGAGCGCCTCGTCGCGCGGTCGCTCGCCGAGCCACGTGTAGCGCGGATTCTCGCGCTCTTCCGCGCGCGCGGCGATGGCCCAGGCGGGTTCGAGCGCGCGGCCGATGTGTAGCACGCGAAGGCGAGACTCGGCACCGAGGCTGCGCGCCGCCTCCGCCGCGCGCAGCGGATCCTTGACGGCGCGCAGGTGTCCCAACTGGCAGACGTCGAAGCTGCCCGGCGCCGGGCCCGCCAGGCCGCGGGGAACTTCGACCGACTGCAGCACGATGCGCACGCGCTCGTCGTCGAGCTGCCGCGCGACCGCGGGTTGCAGAGCCACGATGAGCGTCGCAAGTCCCAAGGAGCGCGCCGTCTCGGGCTCGAACTCGTCCGCGTAGATGTCCGTGCCGGCCAGCCCCACGACGATGGGGCGTCGCGGATCCTCGGCATGGGCTCTTGCGATCGCTTCCGCGCTCTTGCTCGCGTGCAGAGCGACCAAGACGTCGAAGGGGTCGCCGTCGAGGTCGCGCGCGACGCGCACGCGATGGCCCAGCTCTCCGTACAACTTGCACCAGCGCTCCGCTGTCACGCGGTTGCCGGTGGGAGCCCCGTCCACGCTGTCCACCGGCGCGACGAGCATGATGTCGAGCGCTCTCACTTGGCCATTCACTGCGCCACGGTACGCAGTCCGGCGAACACGTCGCGGCGGTACGGCTGGAAGAAGTTGCGATAGCCGCTGTGAGCGATGCGCGGCGAAGTCGCCCACGAGCCGCCGCGCAGGACCTTGCGCGTGCCGAACGAGGTGCGCGAGTAGTCGGCGTACATGTCCGGCACGAACCCGTCGAAGGGGCCGAAGGTCGTCGCCGTCCACTCCCACACGTTGCCGAGCATCTGGCGCATCTCGCCGCCTCCGGCGCGCGAGTCGCAGGGACCCGTCGAGCACCAGTTCGTGTTGCCTGGCTCGGCGCCCGCGGCTGCTGCCACCCATTCGGCTTCCGTCGGCAGACGCCGCCCGGCCCAGCGTGCGTAGGCGTCGGCCTCGTACCACGAGACGTTCATCACCGGCCGGGCGGGGGCGAGCGGCGACCAGCGATCGAAGCAGCGGCGCTCGAACGAGCCGTCGCCAGCCCGCCGCCAGGTCAGCGGGTGTTCGGCGCCGGTCGCGGCGCACCACTCGCGCCCCTCACGCGTCCAGAGCTCGCCGCGTCGATAGCCGCCCTCTTCGACGAACGCCTGGTACTCGCCTTCGGTGACGGCGCAGCGTGCGATACGGAACGGCTCGAGCTCGACCTCGCACGAGCCGTACTCGTTGTCGAAGTGGAACGAGCCGTCGCGCTGGCACCCGAGCTGAACGCGCGTCGCTCCGAACTCCAGGTCGCCGGCGCATTCGCCCGTGGGTGCGGCGGCGCCCGCGAAGGTCGGCGCGGAGAGACCCAGCAGGTTGCGCGTCATCGTGATGGCTTCGTCATGCATGTCTTCGTGCAACAACGCATAGCGCGCCAAGTACTGAAAGCGCTCGTCCGCTGCATGCTGCTCGAGCGCCGCCAGCGCGCGCTCGCACACCGTTCCCGCGTACGCGATGACATCGGCCCGTGGCGGCAGCACGAGGCGCCAGCGCTCTTCGTGCGCGATCGTGATCGAGTCGAACAACCGATCGACTCCGGCGTCCGTCGGTTCTTCGCCGGCGCCTTCGCGCAGCACCCACACCTCCTGGAAGTACGCTGCGTGCGCGACCTCCCACAGAAGCAGGTTGACCACCGGCAGGTACGGCACGATCAACTCTTCGTCGGTCAGGTCCGCGATCGCCGCCAACGTCCTCGTCCGAGCATCGAGGATGTCGTCCGCCAGGTCCGCAGCGTGGAGATGCATGACGCGATGCTCCCGCGCGCAAGGGCTCCTGTCAACGCGCGCACAGCGGCGGGCGGGTCGAGGGGTCAGTGCACAGGGTCACTCTTCCGTGGATGCCGGCGGCGGTAGAACCATTTGTGGACTTCGCTGGTCGCTGCGAGCGTCATTGCCAGCGCGGCCAGGATCAGTGCCGCCCCGAAGTCGACGGGCGCCGTACCGAGCGCCCGCTGCATGAAGGGAATGAAAAGCGAGGCGATGTGGACGCCGAGAGCGGCCAGGGTGCCCGTCAGCAGGATGGGACTCTTCAGCGGCGAATGGCGGAAGATCGACTTGCGCTCCGAACGCGAGTTGCCCACCTGCACGTTCTCGAAGAACACCATCAAGAGCAGCACCATGTTGCGCGCTGCGTCCATCTCCATTCCGGCCTTCGTCACGTACCACAGCACACCGAGTGCGATCGCCGACATGGTCACCGCCGAGACGAGCGTGCGCTCGATCATCAAGCGATCGAAGATGCGCTCGTTCGGCGCGCGCGGCGGACGCTCGAGCACGTCGCCTTCGCTGCGCTCGAAGGCCAGCGCCACGTCCTGGATGCTGTTCGTGACGAGGTTGAGCCACAGCAACTGCACCGCGAGCAGAGGCACCGGAAGCCCGAGGACCAACGCTCCCATGATCAAGAACACCTCCGCGGCGCCGGTCGACACCAACAGGAAGCCGACCTTGCGCACGTTGTCGTAGGCGATGCGGCCCTGTTCGATTCCGGTGACGATCGTCGTGAAGTCGTCGTCGGTGATCACGAGGTCCGACGCCTCACGCGCGACATCCGTTCCGGCCTTGCCCATCGCGACGCCGAGGTTGGCCGCGCGGAGGGCCGGTGCGTCGTTCACGCCGTCGCCGGTCACCGCGACGAAATGGCCCGCTTCGCGCGCGGCGTTGACCAAATCGAGCTTTTGGTGCGGCGACATGCGGGCGTAGACGCGAGTCGCCTCGATCAACCCCGGCAGACCGTCCGGTCCGGCGACTTCGATGTCGGAGCCGGTCACGACTTGCTGCATGCTGTCTGCGAGGCCGAGCTCGCGCGCGATCGCGAGCGCGGTGATCGGGTGATCGCCCGTCACCATCGTCACCACGATGCCCGCCGAGTTGCAGCTCGCGACGGCGTCGGCGGCGCCCTCGCGCAATGGGTCGATCATGCACGCGAAGCCGAGGAAGCCGAGGACACGCGGCGGTCCCGGCTGTTCCTTGGCGGCCGGACGATCAGCGGCCCCGGCGGCGAACGCCAGTACGCGAAAGCCCTCGGCGCTGAGGTCGGTCGCGAGCTCTGCTGCGGCATCGGCGTCGGCTTCGGCATCGAACGCGCACATGCTGAGCACCTGCTCCACGCCGCCCTTGACGTGCGCGATCACATTGGCTTCGCGACCTGGCGCTTCGACGAAGAGCGCGGCATAGCGGTTCTCCGACTCGAACGGAATGGATCCCACCTCTGGCGTCTCGCGCAGGAGTTGCTCGCGCTCGAATCCAGCCTTGCCGCCAGCTACCAACAGCGCAACGTCCGTCGGATCGCCGACCGCGTCCCAGCCGTCCGCGCCGCGCCGCAGCTCCGCTTCGTTGCACAGGACCGCGGTTCGCAGGAGGCGCTCGACCTCCTCGAGCCGCGACGGATCGCCTCGTTCCTCTTCGGGCTCGATCTCGCCCTCGGGCTCGTTCCCGGGCCCCGTTACCGAAAAGCGCTGACCTCCGGCGATCGCGATCAGCCGCACCGTCAACTCGTTGCGCGTCAACGTGCCGGTCTTGTCGGTGGCGATGTAGGTGCAACTGCCGAGCCCCTCGACCGCCGCCAGCCGCCGGGCGATGACGCCGCGTTGCGCCATGCGATTCGTCGCGACGGCCAGCGCGACCGTCAACGCCACGGGCAGGCCTTCGGGGATCGCCGCGACCGCCAACGCGACGCCGAACATGAACATCTCCGTAAGGCTCCAGCCGCGCAGCACCGAGCCCAGCACGGCCGCGGCCGTCGCCGCGAACACGACGATGATCCCGATCGCGCGCGAAAAGCGAGCCATGCGGATGAGCAGCGGTGGCTTGCCGCCCGTCGTGTCGCCGAGGCTGATCGCGAGGCGGCCCACCTCGGTGTCGGTCGCCGTGCCCACGACCACCGCCTTGCCGCGTCCGCGACTCACCATCGAGCCCGCGTACGCCATGTTGAGCCGGTCGCCGACGGGCGTCGACACGTCGCCGCCGATCCAGTCCGCGTCCTTCTCCACCGCCACTGACTCGCCGGTCAGGAGCGACTCGTCGATCTCGAGACCGTTGCTGGAGATCAGGCGCATGTCCGCCGTGACACGGACGCCGGGCTCGATGGTCGCAACATCGCCGGGCACGATCTCTTCCGCGTCGACATCCACGACGTGCCCGCTGCGTTTGACGGTCGCGTGCGAGTGCATCATGCTCTGCAACGCATGACTGCTCTTCTCGGCCTTCCACTCCTGGAAGCCGCCGATGATCGCGTTGATCACCAGCACCGCCGCGATGAAGGCGGCGTCCGTCGTCTCGCCAGCCAGCGCCGCGACGATGCCGGCGACGATCAGCGTCACGATCAAAGGGCTCGCGAACTGGTGCAGGAAGATCTTCAGCCAGGACAACGGTTTGGTGACCGGGAGGCGGTTGGGACCGTGCTCCTCCAGCCTGCGGCGAGCTTCTTCGTTCGTGAGGCCATCACGCGATGCATCGACCCGCGCCAGCACGTCGTCGATGCTGAGCGAGTGCCAGGCGGGGGCTTGCTGCTCGTCGTGGGTCATCCGTGGGCGGGAGGCGCGTTCCGAGGCGGCCGCCGCGCCCGGGCTCCCGATGATTCGTCGGCGCTTCCCTCTGACCTGACGACCTCCGCGTGCATTTCGCGCGTCCTCGACCGAATGGATCCCGCGAACGCGGGGTCTCCAGGGGCGGGCGTGACGCGCTCGAAATTGGTAGCGTGACCGCCGTTCCCTGGCCGAGAGCCCCCCCTCCCGATGACATCCAACTCCGCTCCGCGCGTCGCCGTCGTGATGGGCAGCGCGTCCGACTGGCCCACGCTGAAGCCTGCCGCCGAGCTGCTCGGGCACTTCGACGTGGCCCACTCGAGCGAGGTCGTTTCGGCCCACCGCACGCCCGAGCGCTTGCGCGATTTCGCGCGCGGCGCCGCCGCCGACGGGCTCGAGGTGATCATCGCCGGCGCCGGCGGTGCCGCACACCTGCCGGGCATGATCGCGGCGTGGACGACGTTGCCGGTGCTCGGCGTTCCCGTTCAGAGTCGCGCGTTGCAGGGCCTCGACTCATTGCTCTCGATCGTTCAAATGCCCGCGGGCGTGCCCGTCGGAACCCTCGCGATCGGCGAGGCGGGAGCGAAGAACGCCGCCTTCTTGGCCGTGCGCATGCTGGCCGTGCACGACGACGCGCTGCGCGCGAAGCTCGAGGCCTACCGCGACGAGCAAGAAGCCATGGCGCTGGAGAGCGAGCTGGAGTGACGGATCCGATCCTCCCGGGCGCCGTCCTCGGGGTTCTCGGCGGCGGTCAGCTCGGCCGCATATTCGCGCTGGCCGCGCGCGAGATGGGCTATGGCGTGCACGTCTTTTCGCCGGAGGCCTTCACGCCCGCCGCCCAAGTCGCCGATCGTTCGGTGCATGCGCCGTTCGAGGACGAGGACGCCGTCGAGGATTTCGCGCGTGGCGTCGACGTCGTTACCTTCGAGTTCGAGAACGTTCCCGCCCAGACCATCCGGGCCGCGGAGCGTCACGCACCGGTGCGCCCGAACGGAGCGCTCTTGGCCGCGACGCAGGAGCGCCTGCGTGAAAAGCGGGCGCTGGTCCAACTCGGCTTGCCCGTCGCGCAGCACGCGGCGATCGAATCGATCGAGGGGCTCGCTGCCGCAGCGGCGGGCGTGGGCTTTCCCGCGATCCTGAAGACCGCGGCGTGGGGCTACGACGGCAAGGGACAACGCCGCGTGGACGCAGAGGCGGACTTCGCGCCGGCCTACGCCGAACTTGGGCGTGGTCGCGCCGTGCTCGAGCGCTTGGTCCCGTTCGTCGCCGAGATCTCCGTCGTCGGCGCGCGCGGGCTCGACGGTTCGATCGAGCTGTTCGAGCCGTTCTTGAATCACCACGCGAACCACATCCTCGACGTGACGCTCGTCCCGGCGCCGATCGACCCGGCGACGGTCGCCGAGGCGCACGCCATCGCGCGCGCCGTGCTCGAGGGTTTCGACGTGGTCGGCGTGCTGTGCGTCGAGCTGTTCCTGCTCGCCAATGGCGAGCTGCTCGTGAACGAGGTCGCACCGCGCACGCACAACTCGGGTCACGTCACGCTCGACGCGCACCGCACCAGCCAGTTCGAGCAACAGGTGCGAGCCATCACGGGCCTGCCCCTCGGCTCCGTCGAACGCCTCGCGCCCGCCGCCGCGATGGCCAACCTCTTGGGCGACCTCTGGACCCCCGCCGAACCCGACTGGTGCGCCGCGCTCGCCGATCCCGGCGTGCGCCTGCATCACTACGCGAAGCGTGAGCCACGTCCCGGCCGCAAGATGGGCCACCTCGCCGTCCTCGACAGCGACCCCGAACGCGCCGAAGCCCGCGTCCGCGCCGCCCGCTCCCACCTGGTCGATGCCCTCCGCATCAGCGGCGAAGGACCCACCTGGACCCGCGGCTAGTACGACGGTGCCGCACTGCCTTCGTTGCCGGAAACGGCAAGGCGAGTGCGGCACAGTATCTCTGGTACCTACAGCCCGAGGACCACGTCGAGGGCATTCGTCAAGATGAACGATCCGTCCGTCTGCACGCACAGGCACTGCGTGGACCAGGTCTCGCTGCAGTGGTAGAGAAGGTCAGGGATCGTGAACGAGATGGTTACCACTCCCGTGGCCGCGTCCGGCACGAAAGGATTCATCGATATGAAGATCGGAGTCCAGATTGCTGCAGGGTTGATCAAGAAGTCCCCCGTTGCGAAGGAGCCGGCATCGACGCCTGGATCGAGGCTGCCCCCGAGGAAGGCCGGCGCAACGGCCCAGAACACGAGTGTGCAGTCGGGGTCCGTGACGGTGCCGATCCAGGTGTCGAGGAAGACCGGCGGCGTCGAACTCGCGTAGGTCTGTGCGTTGTCGGAACCGGGACGCACCGTGTTCGTCGCTGCGGCACAGGAGACGTTGAAGCTCAAGTTAACGGTCGTGGACAACGGGGGTATGCCGTCGTCGGTAGCGACCAGCGTGACGGGGAAGCTCATCCCGTCTTGCGACGCATCCGGAGTGAACGTGCCGCTGACGTTCGCGGGATTACCCGGCGTGGTGATAGCGGAGAAGTTCGCCAGCCCGCCGTCGGTTACGACCACGGAGACGGTCTGCCCACCCTCGGGCCCGATGAAGTCGATCGAGAACGGGAAAGGCACGCCGACGTACGTGTCGTAGCGACTGCCCGCCGGAACCCCGAGCGCGATCGGGGGCACGTTGGTGTCGCCGAGCGTACTGAAGCAGAAGTCCGAGAAGTCGAGGAAGTCGACGCCGTCGCTGGCGCCATCCGGACCGTCGTAGGCGACCCCGGGCTGGTCGAATCGACCGATCTGGAAGTAGTTGACTCCATCGCCCTTGTTGGCTCCCACGGTCGCCGGAATGCCGCCGAAGCCGCCGACGCCGCCGACGCCGTTGGACGCGTCGCCGGTCGTCCACTGCATGTCGAGATAGCAGAAGCAGACGTTGTTACCGAGTCCGATGGCCGGATCGAGTCCGGGTCAGGATCACCTGGAACGTGTTCCGCAGATCGCCGTGCTCGTTGTAGTAGCCGACACTGTCCCAGGTCACCGTGAACCGGTTGACAGCGTCTCCGTTCGCGATCGAGAGCCTGCCCCGAACCGCCCGTGGCGTTCATGTCCGGCACGAGGAAGGAGCCGTCGAGCGGGTCGCAGAGCCCGGTAGCGTCCACGATTGGACAACTACCCCCGACGAGGATCGGGGGAGTGAGGCGGTCCGCAGCAGCTTTCAGCTCCGCGGCCTCGAAGGCGGTCTGTGCGTGGAGCGGCTGAACGAGCGAGAGAGAGAGAACGATCCCAAAGTGCGATGTGACTCGCATGTCGATATCCTCTAAGTAATGGCCCGCCGACGGGCGCACGCAGAACTCCCGCGCACCTCTCCTCCCGCTCGGTAGCGGCTGCTTGATCAAGCGCGCCGCGGTTCCGGGCAAAATCAGGGTCGGCACGGCGAACGCACCGTCAGCGTGCCGAGGAGGTTGGTCGACCCCAGCTGGAACGATGTGCGAGCCGCCGGGCGCGGGCAGCTACGAGCCAGCGAGAAAGCGTTGCGCACAACGAGGGCGTCCCTACCTCCGAGCGGCCTTCACCCATCGACCCTTGGAACTCGCACGACACGAGCATGACGGCCGCACAACCCTCGACGATCATGCCCGTAGCGAGCTGGCCCAGCTGACCGAGGTTGTTGCGCTGGATCGCGCGCTCCGCCGCCGCCAGCTCCGCGAATCGCAACGAGCGCGTGGACGCGCTCGCGCAAAGAGGCGAGCTGGGTGACGGGACAGGTGATCGGCATCGACGGCGGCCTGGCCTCCGTGGCGCCCAAACGCTGAGCGCGGCGGTGACGACGGCGATCCGTCGCGTGACTCTTGGCCGCTGTGCCTACTCCGCTGTGCCTACTCCGCCAAGCACTCGTCGAAGAACCGCAGCAAGCGCTCGCGCTCCGCCGGGCGAAGGGTCACCACCGGATGCCCTGCGACCGGTACTTCGACGAACTCCTTCGGTTCGCCTGCGGCGTCGAACAACGCGCGGCCTTGGTCGATCGGCGCGAGCCAATCGTCGGGGCTGTGAAAGACGAGGATCGGCGTCGGCGCGATGTTCGCGATCGAATCCACCGAACTGTGGTCGTTGGAGAGCGACAACCAGGCCGCGGGATACGTCAGGAAGGGCGGAGTAGGCCCAGCGGAGTAGGCCCGTCAGCCAAGATCTTATCTAGCCCGGTTCCCTCACCACGATTCGATCGGATTCGTCGTAGATCGTTGTCAT